>CAZOXY010000004.1:90250-103466 GCA_964583955.1 uncultured Chloracidobacterium sp.
CGAGGAACTCATGAAACACGGCGATTTTCACCGCACCGTCGAAAACGATGCTGACGGCGTTGCCCGCGCCATTGAGCGTTTTATATTGAATATTTAGCCACCTGCAGTTTGCCCTCTTTCGCCATTATTGGGGTTTCGTGGTAATTTATTTATTTGTAATAAAATACTTAGGAGAATTTTTGATGAGCAACAGAATTGCGGTTTTGGAAACCAATAAGGGCACTATTAAATTTGAACTTTTAGAACAGGACGCGCCTAAAACGACCGAGAATTTTCGCATACATGCGGGCAACGGATATTACGACGGCGTTATTTTTCATCGCGTTATTCCAAATTTTATGATCCAGGGCGGCGACCCGCTGGGCGAAGGTTATGGCGGTGAGTCGGCGTGGGGCGGAAAGTTTGACGATGAGATAGACAGAACATCTGATCTGTATGCCGGCACCTACGAAAAAGGCACCGTCGCGATGGCAAACTCGGGGCCGAACACGAACGGTTCACAATTCTTTATTATGCATGTTGATTATCCTTTGCCGCCGAGCTATTCAAAATTCGGCAAGGTTCTGGAAGGCCAGGATGTCGTTGACGCCATTGCGACGGTTCCGCGAAATCCGAATGACAAACCGCTCGAACAGGTCGTAATGAACAAGGTCTATATCGAGGAACCGGCAAGCTAGTGAAAGCCGTCGTTCAACGTGTGAAACGCGCGAGCGTTACGGTCGAGGGCGAGGTCGTCGGAGCTATCGGCAAAGGGCTTCTTGTCCTGCTGGGGGTTGCGGAAACCGATACCGCCAACGACGCTGATAAACTGGCAGAAAAGATATTGAACATTCGCCTGATGGATGACGAACAGGGCCGCATGAACCTTTCGGTCATGGACGTTACAGCCGAGATGCTTGTCGTTTCACAATTCACGCTGCTTGCCGATGTGCGAAAGGGCAGAAGGCCGTCCTACATCGGCGCGGCCCCGCCCGACAAAGCCAATGAACTGTACGAATATTTTGTCAAAAAGGTGCGTGACTCGCTTGAGAAGGTCGCGACCGGCAGGTTTCGGGCAATGATGGATGTGGAATTGGTGAATGACGGCCCTGTCACCATTATTTTGGACACCAACGAATTTTAGGGATCAATCTATGAGATCGATATATTTTGTTTTGATAATTGCTTTAATTTCAGCACTTGCTGCATGTGGAGGCTCTTCTTCGCCGACAGGCAATTCGGCCGCTCCTGTCGTAAAGGAAGGCGTTGCTCCGGTTGCAGACGCCGAGGTCGCCGTCATCGAGATGGAAAGCTCATCGGCCTTTGGCACCATCACGATCGAGTTATATTCCAATATCGCACCGCAGGCAGTAGCCCGGTTTAAGGAACTCGCCAAAGAAGGATTTTATGACGGCGTCACTTTTCACAGAGTTAACGACACGGTCATTCAGGGCGGCGATCCGAACTCAAAGGATGACGATCCGACAAACGACGGTCAGGGCAAATCGAACAAACCAAATGTTCCTGCGGAGTTTTCCGATATTGAATATACTTCAGGCATTGTCGGCGCCGCACGCAGCACAGACCCGAACTCGGCAAACTCACAGTTTTTCATCACGCTAAAACGCGAACCGCAATTTGACCGGCGTTACACTGTTTTTGGAAAAGTTATCGACGGGATAAACAATGCCCGCATCATCTCCGGCGTCAAACCAAAGGAAGGCGAACGTCCGATAGAAGACGTAAGGATCAAGACAATAAGGATTGAAGCACGGAAATAGTTTCGTGATATAATTCAGTTTTCGCTCGCGTAGCTCAGTGGATAGAGCGCTTCCCTCCGGAGGAAGAAGTCGCAGGTTCGACTCCTGCCGCGAGTACCAGCATCAATAAAAAAGAGTCACGGAATTTCATCCGCGACTCTTTTTTTTCATGCAAATGAGTGTTTGCTACTGACGCGTTTTCAGCATCGGATCGCCTATCAAAGCCCACGATAGGCGAACGTCCACTCCGCCGGGTATCTGAGTCTTAGCATCCTTGATCAGATCGCCAAGCCTGACGATATTGCCCTGTCCTATCTGGCTATAGAAACGCTGTCCCATTATTTCCTGAATGTCCGGCGTCGTCAGGCCGGTTGACGCCCAAGATGCGACAGCGCCGCCATTGGGCAGGAACAACAGGGCCTCAGCCATGCTGTTTCCGGTATAGTTCAGGAAAAATCCGTTCAGGCAGGTCAGCATCGTATAAAGTGCCTCGTTGTTCGGATTATTGAGGCAGTGCTGAACGCCGCCCGTACAGTTGACGTTCTGATTGGAAAAGAAACCAAGTGCCGCCCATGTGCCGGTGCTGCCGTGTCCCGAAAAATTGACCAGAAACTTACCCTGATTCATTGCCGCAACCAAATTTGACTGGGCATTGCCATCACTTCGGCCGACAAATGTTGCCGGAGCATCGTTCGGAAGCTGGTTGCGAACGCGATGACTCATTCCTTCAAAGTCATACCCGATGGGATTGTCATAGGCAAAAAGAGTTCCTCTGGAAAGAGGGTCGCTGATCAGATTTGCCTCCCAGTTGACCATTTTGTTATATGCAATGACGACATTGTTCGAGGCTCTAGCAGGAATACGCCCGATGGATATTTCCGCCAGGCCGTCATTATTGAAATCAGCCAAAAACTCGTCGCTTCCCGTTTCGGTAAAAATGGTGTTTATGATCCGTGTGGGTATCATGTTGTGAAAGCCCGCTCCAAGATAATTCTTCGGGTCAAAGGACGCGTCGCCTATCAGAAGCACGTATTTTGGTGTTGTCGTCCAATTTGAATACGCATACGAAAGGAATGTCTTCAGGGGCGTTGACGACGACACTCCATAATTGAAGTCATTGAATATGCCGTCAACATCAATTACCTTAACGGTCGTTCCCTGCCCGCGGCGATATGCGGCCCATGTTTCGGCCTCTTCCATCAGGCTGCGATGTGCGATGATCAGCATCTCGGCGCCCTGCTGCGGGGTTCCAAGCAGAGCCGGTTCATAACCGACAATGGAGAAAGGCGACATCACTTTGTCCGCTTCGATAGCATAGAGCTTACGCGCCCTTGCCGCCGGTATATGCACAGTGTATTCGCCACCAACATCCTCAACGTCAAGGCCGAATAACTCTGCCGGATGATCCATCCGTGTCATATCCAGCAATCGGACGTTTGGCGAGGAAAACCCTTTTGCGTCTATCGAGCGATTATTCAGCGAGTAGAAATTCAGCACATCATCCTGAGCAATAAATTCACGCTCGAACGAGATATGCATCTGATCAAAGAAGCTGGTGTCCGATGAGGCGGATGAAACCATGTGAAGGCTGTTCGTTCCCTCAACAAGAAATGATGTCGGTATCACCTGGGTCATCGAGTACGGTATCTGTCCCGCCGAACTGGCCGAATTAAGGACGTTCCCGTTCAATGTCAGCGTCAGGTTATGGGCAGTTGTTGAAAATCCGTTGAACTTGATGGTCACGGTCGCGTCGGGGCGGGTAAGGTCAACACCTGTAAGCTGAAAGTTCAGGGTAGTTCCGCTTCCTGAAACGATCCGGCCCCAAAAGTTCTCCGCATCGCCATTTCTTATCTGATTGGTGTAGTTCGTTCGTTCACGCAGAGAGAATGTCTGGTCATAATTGTAACGATAGACCGTGCTGGTGGGGGGACGAACGGCTCGAGGTGTAAAACGTTTTCCGGCTCCCGCTCCGACAACCATAAAGTACATTTCGACATCGCTTTCAACGGTGTCGATACCCGTACCGTAAAATTCGATATAGGAACCGTCAGAAGCAATATTTATCGCCTGTTCGACTCCGCGTTTGTAAAGCTGCCAAAGGGCCGGATCGCTCTCGACATCAAAACCGTTGGTTTCGAGTTCTTCTCTGGTTACGCGATACAATCCTTCGTTGCGAACACCGATCTTGACACCGGGTTGTGTCACGACCCACGGATGCTGGTCAGCCTCCATAACAAAACCTGATGGCTGTTCCATTTCTCTAAGCACCTCTTCAGGCAGGTCGGCGTCATTTGCTACAAGAACGGAACCCGGCATGACAAGTGGCTGTATTTCTTTGGGTTGACGCGTTGTAGGCCGCATAGGAAACACAGGCGAACTGAGTATCCTCTTTCCGGCCGTGGTCAAAGCCTCGATCACGAAATGATCCGTGTCGCTGACATTTCTGTCATATATCTCGTAACGCTGGCCCGATACCGGTTCATTTCCGTAGATCATTGCTGAACCGCCAATGATGCTCTCATTGACCGTCCTTACATATCCGCCTGAGTGGCGATATACGTTGTATCCCAATATCCCTTTCTCGGACGCCATGTTCCATACTATCGAAACATATTCGCCCTTTCGTTCCGCCTGGAGCGATGCGAAAAGGGCCGGAGCCTCACGGCTCGTCGTATCGGGCGACGGAACAGTTTTCGGCGCCGGAGCTTCAGCTTCGGGTATTTGACGTTTTTGCAAAACAAGTCGTTCCTGCGCCGGCGTAACTATTGTTGTCAGCAGCAACGCGGCAATGACAAAGAGAACTGGCAGTGGGCTTTTCATATCTATTACTTCCTTCCGCTTTCGGTTTGCCTCAGCGGTTACGAACATACACCAAACTATCGGGAAAACATTCCGATCGGGGACGTCGGCGATGTAATAGGGACCTTTTTATTCAAGAGGCCCCTGAACTTGATCGATAATATCTATCCCTATTAGAGGTCCGCCGCAGCGGCCGCTCCGTCATTCTGGCCTATCAACTGCCGCAGCACATAAGGCAAAATGCCTCCTGAAGTGTAATACTCCAGTTCGATAGGCGTGTCGATCCTCAAAATGACATCAACCGTTTCCGGCTCTCCGCTCGGCCTGTTTATGCGAAGCTGAACATCCTGCATAGGACGAACATCGCCTGAACCAAGTCCGAAAAGGTCAAAAGTTTCGTCACCGGTCAGTCCTAATGTTTCAGCCGAAACACCATCCTTGAACTGTAACGGAAGAACTCCCATTCCGACAAGGTTTGAACGGTGTATCCTTTCAAACGATTCGGCAACAACGGCTTTTACGCCCATGAGCATCGTGCCTTTTGCTGCCCAGTCGCGGGAACTTCCGGTTCCGTATTCCCTGCCTGCAAAAATGACAAGCGGCGTCTCATCTTCCTTATAACGCATTGCCGCGTCATATATCGACATCTCATCGCCGGAAGGCTGATGTTTTGTCAGACCGCCTTCGATCGGGGCGACCATTTTATTCTTTATACGAACGTTTGCAAAAGTTCCCCTGAGCATTACACGGTCATTGCCGCGCCGCGAACCGTACGAGTTGAAGTCCCTGGGTTCAACGCCCAATTCCTGTAAATATCTGCCCGCGGGCGATGTCGCCTTGATCGCGCCGGCAGGCGATATGTGATCTGTCGTGACCGAATCACCAAAGATCGCCAAAGCTCTTGCACTATTAAAATCAGAAAAGCTGCCGGATTCCATTGAAAAATCCTCAAAATACGGCGGTTCCTGAATGTAAGTCGAGCTTTCGTCCCATTCGTAGATCTTTCCGATGCTGGATTCGATATTATTCCAAAGCGGATTCTGGTCAGCAAATTCGCCATATAGCTTTCGATAGGTTTCAGGATCGGTGGCCGAACTCAGCACTTGCTTCACCTCATCCAACGAAGCCCAGATGTCACGCATGAACACGTCATTGCCGTCGCGGTCCTGTCCTATCGGATCGTTATTGATGTCCTTCAGGATAGTTCCTGCCAATGCATAAACCACTACAAGCGGCGGCGACATAAGAAAATTTGCCTTGATGTTCTGGTGAACACGAGCCTCAAAATTTCGGTTGCCGGAAAGCACCGAGGCCGCGATGAGGTCTCTATCCACTACGACATCTTCCAGAGCCGCATCAAGCGGGCCTGAGTTGCCTATACAGGTCGTGCAGCCGTATCCGACAAGGTTAAAGCCGATCTCGTCCAGATATTGCTGCAATCCCGTCTTTTCCAGATAGGCCGACACGACGCGCGAACCTGGAGCGAGCGATGTTTTGACATAGGAAGGAACCTTCATCCCGCGTTCCGCCGCCTTTTTTGCGACTATTCCGGCGGCTAGCATTACCGACGGATTGGATGTGTTGGTACAAGACGTTATAGCCGCGATCAGAACATCGCCGTGGCCGACGTCTATCGGCTCAGGGTCACACTCGAACGAATCATTCTCAACCCTGTCCGGCGTGGGCCGGTTGTTTATCATTTCCAGTTCGCTGACAACATTGGTGTCCCGTTTGGTTCTGATCCGGTCGCCGTAGATCGGCAGCGGTATCGAGGCCGAGCTTTGGTCGCCTCCGCCGGATGTTTCTCCGGCCGCGTACCCGCAAAGAACGACGGAGTTGCGCTTTTCAAGATCATCCGCAGATTTGCCATAGCCGCCTTCGGATAAAGGAGCGCTGAACAGTTCCTTAAAACGGTCATCCAGTTCGGCAAGTTCAATGCGATCCTGAGGACGTTTCGGCCCGGCGGCGGCCGGTGTGATCGTTGAAAGATCAAGGTCAAGGACCGTCGTGTAATCTATATCTCCTTTTCGCGGCACACCGAACATCTGCTGGGCGACGTAATAATTGCGGATCGTGTCTATCTGCTCATTGGTTCGGCCGGTCGATGCCAGATATTCAAGTGTCTTTTCATCCACCGGGAAAAATCCCATCGTGGCGCCGTATTCAGGGGCCATGTTGCCGATGGTAGCACGGTCGGTGGCATTCAATGCGGCGGTGCCGTCTCCAAAAAACTCGACGAATTTTCCGACAACATTTGCCTTTCGCAGCATTTCGGTTATCCGCAGCACCAGATCGGTCGCAGTTGCTCCCTGCGGCAGTTCGCCGGTCAGATTAACACCGACAACATCCGGCGTAAGGAAGTAAACAGGCTGGCCCAGCATTCCAGCTTCTGCCTCGATGCCGCCGACGCCCCAACCGACAATACCAAGCCCGTTGATCATCGTAGTATGGGAATCCGTTCCGACAAGCGTGTCAGGAAAATAAACGCCTTCGCGTTCAAAAACGCCTTTTGCAAGATATTCCAAATTGACCTGATGGACGATGCCTATGCCCGGCGGTATCACGCTGAAACCGCTGAATGCCTGTGTTCCCCATTTGAGAAATCGGTAACGCTGTTCATTGCGTTTGAATTCGATCTCCATGTTCTGCTCATATGCCGCAGCACTGCCCGCGTAATCGACCTGAACCGAATGGTCTATCACCAGATCTACCGGAACCAAAGGCTCGATCATCCCTACATCTTTGCCAAGCCGTTCGACGGCCGACCGCATTGCCGCAAGGTCAACCAGCAGCGGAACCCCGGTGAAATCCTGCAGCACAACACGGGCAACGATAAAGGGTATCTCTGATGTTCTGTTCTCATTCGGCCGCCATGCGGCAAGACGGCGGACACTGTCCTCCGACACTTTTCTGCCTCCGTCAAAATTACGCAAAACAGATTCGAGAACAACGCGGATCGAAACCGGAAGACGGGATATATTGCCGATACCGGCTTCTTCCAGCTTAGGCAGCGAATAATAGCCGCCGTCAGCCCCCGATCCGGTCCTAAAGGTCTGATAGGAATTAAAAAGGTCGTGTTTCATATAAATTCGTAAACTGTAAACTGTGGATGGAACCCTCATCGTACGACTAGACGGGGCCAAAGCTGATTATATCATATTGACCGATACTTTTCGGCTTGAGGAAACATTGGTTCGACTACTTTTTAGGCAGAAATATGAGTTTTTTGTCAGGGACGCACCTGTCCGTTGGAAAACATTCCGGTCAGGCGTGTCATCCACCCGCGCCGCAGTCTTTTTGGCGAGATACATTCGGAAATACCGAGGCTCTTTCGCGGTTTTCCGTCGCGAAGCCGGAGTTCCATTTCGCTGACAAAACGGAGCATATACATTCCGGAACTGAGCGGTTTTAGGCGATTTATCACCAGTTCCAGGCCGTCGTCTGAACTTATCTTTAGGTGACGGTCATATTTGATGCCCAATCTATCGTGTGACGGGTTTTGTCTGTTGCAAACAGCATCCCGTACACGAAAAGTGTTGTCGCGAACCACCAGCAGCTTCGACATCGACACATCGTCGTATTCGGCGGAAAGAAAGATCGCTGTTGAATCGGGAAAATGGATGCGTCCCCACGTCCATGCGGAGAAATTTTCAAGGAAATTTGCCGGGCCGCTTCTCTGGTCATGGTATCCGCTGCCGCGAAAATGACACGTGTCTTCGATACGCCCTCTTCGATCCGTTATCTCAAATCTGCCGGTGACGTCCGCTCGCGGCGCGACGACATTCCAAACACTTTTTCCCTCAACAGTATCATCCTCACGGGCCAGAAGATCGGATTCAATAAAAAGCCATTCCATGCCCGCCTTGAGCCTGCGGCCGCGAGCCATAGGCAAATCGAGCCTTAGTGAATATCCCGACCCGTAATCGGCGGAACCCAGTTCAAAATACGAATCACCGATACGGCATGTCCCAAGAGCGGGGTCTGATGACAGTTGATCCTGCGAATACTCACAGATGGCGCGATACAGCAGCTTTCCTTTTCGGTAATACTCGAATGAGACTGTCGGTTTCCTGATCGGCGAACCCTGCTCACGCGGCAGTTTGGCGTCTTTATCCGTTGAAAATGCCGGGGTCGCAATGAAATCGACAATGACCGCGTCCTCGCCGTTATCAGAGAGCGCATCAAAATACCACCATTGCGAGAAACCACGTGCCGTGCCGCGTTGACCGGTGTCCGGGGAAAGGCTTGAAAAAACACCTATGTCATAACGGTTAAAGTCAGGTAAAGTCATGAGCAGAAGTCTTTTAAACAAAAAAATGAACAGAAACCGCGTCAAATATCTCAAAAAGAGAAAAATATGGCAAACTAAACGCGTCAACAGGAATCTTTAATCCTGGCAAGGCTCTTCCCTTTATTCAAGATACAAAGGAGTGTATAACTGACAATATGAAAAGGATATCCAATATCGCACTTGTTCTGGGCATCGGGATCACAGTTCTTATGGCCGCCGCGTGTCCAAAACGTGTCAGCATTGCCGAAATAGAGGCAAACCCGTCTAAATTCCGCGACAAGGAAGTGGCCATCGCCGGAGTCGTTCGTGACAGTTGGGGCTTGAACATACCTGGAACGCCTATTCGCGGAGGAGCTTACAAGGTTGACGATGGCACCGGATCGATCTGGGTCATCACAGAGGATGCCGTGCCTAACAAGGGGGCCGAGATCGGCGTCAAGGGGAAGGTCAGCAGCGGTGTCAGTCTGGGCGGGCGAAGTTTTGGCCTGGGAATGATGGAGAAAGACCGCCGTTTCCGCAAACGCTGAACAAAAGTTATTCTGCTTTTTTGGGGCAGGCCGATCGTATATTTGAAGCCTGCCCATTTATATGCGAGAACTGACTGAAAACATCGAGGCTCAATTTATTCAGCTGCGGGACACGCTTCTTAAACTGGTCGAAACCGTGCCCGATGAACTGATGTTCACATCGCCGATGCCTGCCGGACAGTCATTTCAGGGAACCTGCGGCGAATGCATTCTCCGTTCGGCCGCAGCCGCGGAACAGGCTTTTGGCGGCATCATGACGCGACTGTGGGACGATCCGTTCGAATGGACGCTGCCCGAATCGCTCGCGACCGCCGAAAAGATGCGGGAATATGTCATCGAGGTCGATCAGCAGCGCGCAAGATGCTTTCAGTTCATCAAGGACGACACGGAACTGCTCAAACTCATCCCCGCTCCTGAAAATTTAAGGCCTGTCCAGTCGGCACTGCTTGACGCATTAAGCAGATCAAATTTTCTCCTCGGCCAGGCGGTTATCCTTTATCGGGCATCGGTTGGCTAATATCGAACACTCATTCGGCTTTACCATTGAACCTTTTCGTGAAAAAATCGTTTATATGGGCTATACACGGGAATACTGAAAAAAGCCTGTCGTAAATACTAGAGTTCATTTTTAAGACTATGCATTGTCCACGCTGCGGCCACGAGCAGACGTCAAACGAGATAAAGTTTTGTTCACGATGCGGTTTCCAACTCGGATTGGTGGCTGAACTGTTGGAAAATGACGGTTTTCTGCCGCAGCTTGGAGGCTTGAATAATTTTGGCGGCTATCTTACCAGACGTAATGGCCTGATATTCAGCCTTTTGTGGTTTCTTTTCTTTCTCTTCATAGCCACACCGTTTGCCGCGATCGCCGATCTTGGCGACCTTCCTGCATTCACGTCTATTCTTGCGATATTCGGCGGCCTTATATTGCTTCTTTTCTCTTTGCTGGTACTAAAAAGCGGTAAATCTGTCAGCAGCGTATATCAACCGGCAAATCTGGTCCCTGCTCAGATCAACAAAACTCCCGCTGCCGGAGAACTTCCCCCTGCCACACAGATACCGGCTTCTGATTACGTCAGTCCGGCGGCCGGAAGCTGGAAGGCACCCGACACCGGCGAATTGGCCAGGCCGCACAGCGTGGTTGACCACACCACAAAACTTCTGAAGAAGGACTAGATTCTGTTGATATTTGTGGCCTTGCCCGCTTTTTAAATTGCCTCCAGCTTTAGCTGGAGGTTGGAGATCCAAAAACACACAGGCTTTAGCCAAATTTCTGATAGATAATTTTCCTTGAGCTTTAGCTCAAAAGGGCTGAAGCCATAAGGAACTATAATTTTCCATATTCGGCTAAAGCCTTTGTTCCCACCATTTCAACCCACTGGCTGAAGCCAGTGGCAATTTATAAAACCAAATGTCAACAGAACCCAGATGAAAGGATTCCCATAGATGTCCATTCATTGTACAAAATGCGGTCATCTGCAAATCTCGCAAACGACAAAACGTAACTATTTGCCCGAACAGGAAAGCGATCAATAACCTATCGCCTCTCCGTCGCTGCGGCCGTCTATCGCGCCGAGACGTGTGCCGTCCTCAGCGATCATTATGCCGGTCGCGGATGCGATATTTGCCGGCCTTTCGGCGAATTTATGCCCCATTCCCGTTAAGATATTTATCGTGTCCGGTGACAACCCGTAACGCTCATGCCCGATGGTGTCCGGCATCCACTGATGATGCACTCTTGGCGAATCTATCGCCTCCTGAATGTTCATATCGTGGTCGATCACGTTGATCACCGTCTGCAAAACGGCAGATATGATACGCGGCCCGCCTCTGGCACCGACGGCAAACCAGACCGTTCCGTCCTTTCTCAGAACTATCGTCGGCGTCATTGCCGACAGCGGCCTTTTTCCGCCTTCCACCTTATTGCGTTCGCCCTGGATCAGCCCATACATATTCGGCATTCCCGGCCGCGCGGCAAAATCGTCCATTTCGTCATTCATCAGAATGCCGGTTCCCTTTATGGTGACACGCGAACCGTACAGATCATTGATCGTATAGGTATTTGAAACGACCATGCCGGACGGATCGACCACAGTGTAATGGGTCGTGTCATTGCCCTCAGCACCGGGCGGCTGGCCAAAACGGATATCGGAACTGGGTGTTGCCTTTTTCAGATCTATGGTCGCCCGCCGCGAGGCTATATAATCGCCATCAAGCAATCCCTTTATCGGTACATCGGCAAAATCGGCGTCGCCCATATACTCCGCCCTGTCGGCAAAGGCCCGCCTTGAAGCTTCGATATACAAATGATATTTTGCCGCAGAATTATTGCCCATTGACCTGAGATCGTACGGTTCCAGCATCTTCAGCACCTGCATCAGCACAAGCCCGCCGAAGCTTGGCGGCGACATTGATATGATCTCGTGGCCGCGATACGTGCCGCGGATCGGTTCACGCTCTTTCGCTACATAATTTTTCAGGTCGTCAAGGGTGATCAGGCCGTTGTTCGCCTTCATGTCGTCGGCGATCATCTGGGCCGTTTTTCCGGTGTAAAACTCCTTAGCTCCTTCACGGGCGATGCGTCCAAGCGTTTCGCCAAGTTCAGGCTGTTTGAAAAGGTCGCCTTCTTTATAATACTTTCCGTTATTAAGAAAAATACGATCGCTGTCAGGATATTTGGCAAGGTGTTCGCGATAAGCAATAGCAAGCTCGGCAAGCCTGTGCGTCAGCACATATCCTTCGACCGCAAGTCGCTGTGCCGGTTCGACCAGATCGGCCCACTTTACCTTGCCCGATCCGTATTTTTGAAACGCCAGATCGAAACCCGCCAGCGTTCCCGGAACACCGGATGCACGGTAGCCGATTGAGGAGCCGCCCTCACCGGAGATGAGTTTTCCGTCCTTATCCAGATAAATATCCCGATGTGCGGCGGCAGGCGCCATCTCGCGGTAATCAATGGCCTTCTGCACTCTGCCGGGCATGTAAATGATCATAAATCCGCCGCCGCCTATATTACCCGCTTCGGGATAAACAACAGCCAGGGCAATGCCGACCGCTATCGCCGCGTCAACCGCGTTCCCGCCTTTTTTCATTATCTCAACGCCGATCCGCGATGCCAGTTCGTGCTGTGAGGCTACCATCGCATGCTTGCCGCGAACAGGTTCCCGCGTTGCCGCGAAAGCCGAATTATCTTTTGGCAAACCGATGAAAACAAGGAGGTAAAGGGAGAACAAGACAAAGCCAATGCGTAGTTTACTGTTCAGCATAAGAGAACTTTATCAAACACTTGGTTTTCTAACAAATTATTGGATACCAACATTGAACTAAATTGCTGCGGAGCATTGTCACTCTCTTCTCCCGCCGATCCTGCCAGTGTTTTGATAAATTGCTTGTGAGGCGTTATAGTCACTTAGACGCTCTTTAATGTAACCAGATCAATAACGGTCTTACCCGATATTTTTATGTCCGACCCCGACAGTACGAACAATGAGATCAGGAAAATTCTCACCCAGAAACCTGATAAAACGAATAGACCGCGTTCGTTCGCGGCTTATTCGGCGTTTGTCTGAAAAGCGTCTTTACGTTTACCTTGCCATTCTCGGCCCCGGAATGATAGCCGCCAACGCGGGCAATGACGCGAGCGGCATAGCAACATACTCCACGGTTGGAGCAGGTTTTGGATACAACCTCCTTTGGTCTTTCATCCCAATGGTCATCGGCCTTGTGATCGTGCAGGAAATGTGCGCCCGCATGGGTGTCGTCACCGGACAAGGGTTGGCCGATCTTATTCGAGAACAATTTGGCGTCAGATGGACGGCGCTTGTGATGCTCGCGCTTCTGATAGCGAATACCTGTGTCGT
>CAZOXY010000005.1:0-15038 GCA_964583955.1 uncultured Chloracidobacterium sp.
GCTGCCCGCGTGTGACGATGTCACCCACGGAACTCTCGACCTTGGACATGTGTCCGTAACGTGTTGTCAGGCCGTTGCCGTGGTCTATCTCTATCATGTTGCCGTAGCCGCCCTGCCAGCCCGACTTTGTCACGGTCCCGCTTGCCGGAGCAACGATAACGTCTCCGCGTTCACCGTCTATGTCCATGCCGGCGTGAAATTCATAGGTGCGTCCGCCAAACGGATTTCGACGAAAACCAAATTCGTTATTTATTTTTCCGATATGAGCCCAAATTTGAGGAAGGGAAGCCGGAGCGGAGGTTGTTTCAATTACACGGAGCTGATTTTCTATTTCGGCGTTCTCAGAGCCGTCCTCCGATATGGCCGGACCGCCCGAATTGAACGACATTCTGCTGGATGACTCGGGCCGGGAATAATTCAGCGTCATCGGGCCGATGATCGAAGTTTGAACCGGCAGATCTTTTGAAACCGAGGATGCAAGCGTTTCCGAAACGACGGATGACCTGTCCAATATACCAAATGCCCCAATGCTCAGGGCTGATAATCCAAATATTATTGCAATGCCAAGAAGTCCGTTCTGCACAAGTCTTTTTGAGACCCGCACTCTTCGGATATGTATCTTTGAACCCCTTGAATATGAAAAATGAAAAGCAAAGTACTTTGCGTTTTTCTGCATTATGCTTTTGAGCTCCTTTTGTTGATCTCGACACCGGGAATCCATCGTCCCGATCCGTGGAATCACGCAAGAATAGCCGCTAGCGACTAACGCGAAACCTGATAAATTACCGCAAACTGCTAAATGGGCCTTGAATGTAAAAACATTTAAAACATTCAAGCAAGGAATTTAGAGTATTTATGAATGATAAACACAAGTCACCGAAAAGGCAAGCAGGTGTCCCGCAATACCGATCCGATGACCGAATTGTACTACAAGAGGGGGAAATTTGACTAATTCTCGGAACGCTTTCTGCCGGTCCATGCCTTCAGGGCCAACAAGCCCACGCCGACGATGACGGCAACGAAAACCAGGATGATAAGAAGCTTGATGGCTCCCGTTACAAATCCTATGAAAGCGATAAGCTGTTTCAGAAGCGTGATCACCAGTGCGATGATGACCAGGATGCTTCCCCATTTTCCGGTGGCTTTGACCCAAAGCGGCATAGCTAAAACTCCTATAAACAAACCTGCTGCCTTACGGCTCCCACATCAAATGCCATTGTAGCGTTAATCAACGGCGAAATCTACCTTTGGCCCCAGTTTCCGTATTCACGGCCCGTGTTCTGGTCCCGTCCTGAAGCATAAAGGTCGCCCGTATATTTGCGGTCGTCCTTTGCCGTGACAAACAGAGGAGCAGGCCGCACGCTGTCAAAATCAGGGACGTTCCTGTCCTCGTCCTTTGGTTTGAAGATGTAATCCCGAAGAATATAGATGCCCAATCCGATAAGCAAAGCTGGGACCAGCCCGCGCATCAGCCCGCGGATAGGGAATATTCCCTGAAGCAGGAAAGCTCCGCCGAGAACGGTCAGCACGATGCCCCAAAGCTTAGGATTACCGGAGAATCTTTTTACAAAAATGTCCTCGGCAATGTCCGGTGTCAGTCCGGAACGTATCATCTGTGCCGTTCGCCACGCATCGAGCAGGGCAAAACACCACATGCCGATAAAGGCAAAAACAAAGAGCGGTGTTCCGCCGGTCAGCACTGCCATCTGGAAAAGGCCGACAAACACCGCAAAATAGACAAGCGCCTTGACCGTTTGTCCGTTATACGCGGCGCCGAGGCCCGGCAATATCATCGAAAGAAGGGCCGCCAGCACCGGCGACGTGCGTCTTTTTACGAACGGAACATAGTCGGTCTGATTCTGATGTCTTAGCAGATCGATGCCCTGAACTATACAGTCCTGACAATATGGGAACCCCTTGATACGGTGGTCACAGCCGGGACAGAGCGGCTTTCCGCAGCCGTTGCATTGGACGACCGCGACGTTCTGGCTATGATAGGCGCAATTCATCATCTGCTCTCTCCGCCCGCTCCGCGAAATGCATCGGCGCTTTGCCGATAGGTCTGTTCGGCTATTTGAAAGCTCTTGGAGTAAACATCCTTGAGCGAACCGTCAGCCGAAACCGATTGGCTGATAAAAAGAAAAGCGAACATCAACATTAGGGCCACAGGCGCAAGCTGGGGAACCGTTATGGGCCACCGCAGCCCGCGGAACCATTCCGCAATCTGTGCCGACCACGGAGCTTTTGCGGTAATTGCCTGTTCCGTTCCGATCGTTTCCTGAAGTATCCGTTCGACCATGCCGTCAGGCACGGGAAGTTCGTCCAGTTTGAATGAAACGAGTGCTGCCAGCGATCTGACGACCGAACCGGGCAGATCGGTGCATTCTTCGCAAAGCACGGCGTGGCGTTCCCACCTGTGGAATACCGGAGCCGGCAGGAACCCGTCAAGATAATCCGTCAGATAGCCTTCAAATTCGTCACAGCTAAGAGCCGCTTCCGGCATTGTGTTCGCCAAAACGCGGGCTTCGAGCCGCGTCAACTGCGGATCGATCTCCGCCAGTTCATGACAAACGGCCATGGACTGTTTTACGTCGTTGAGAAGAGCATGGCACAGCGGACAGCTCAATGCGTGAGCCGCTGTCGCCACGTGGGCCGCCCGATCAAGAGCGCCTTCAAGGTAATCCGAGAGGTTATCCTCGAAAGCCTCGCAATTGATCAGATTTTCATTCCCGATTTCCATTTTTACAACCTAACCTGAATTTGTTGATGTATATCCCCAATAAGGACGATATGCCACCATTATTTTGCCCGTCCGGCATTTTCAGATCGTCACAACCCTCATCCTCCGCAATATCTTTGCGAGTTCGATCCTCCCGCGGTTGATCCGTGATTTGACCGTGCCTTCCGGTATGTCCAGCACGTCAACTATTTCCTGATATGTCAGTTCCTCTATATCGCGAAGAATGACACAGGTTTTCAGGTCCGGCGGCAGTTTGTCTATCCCTTGCTGGACCTGTGCCGCCAATTCACGCCGTTCGATCTCTTTTTGAGCCGACGTCCCGACCGCCCGCAGATGATATTGATGGTCATCGACCGCGTCGGCCATCGAATTCTGCGGATTACGCTGCCGGTGGCGGTAATCGTCAATTATCAAATTTCGGGCAAGCCTCATCAGCCAATTTGAAAGATCGCCCTGTTTTGGATCGTATTGATCCAGTGTCCGGTATATTCGGATAAAAACTTCCTGTGTCAGATCTTCGGCCGCTTCGGGATTGGACGTAAAGCGATAAGCCAGATTAAATATCTTTCGCGAATAGGCAGTGACTATTTTTTCCCAAGCCACGCCATCGCCCGAACGCGCCTTGCGTACAAGCTCTGCTCCATCCAGTTCAGCGATCGCTCTGACAGCTTCCAAACGTTTCCTCTCCGTTCCTGGGCTTTCTGACGTCAGCGGGAAAGGCCCTTCCGGCATCTCCCTGTCATTTGAATCATACGAACCCGCCGCAAAATAAGTTCCCATTAAAAAGGCAATGCAAACGGCAGGAAATTTATCGCATATTGCCGCGCTTATGACAAACGGACACCGGCCCAAAGCCGGCGGACATTTGAACTTTGCCGGCCAATGATGGAAAATACCGTCCTTTTGGTGTTTTCCTGAATGGATTACGATGTACGATTCAGGTAAATTATCATTTTTTTTGAAATTCGCGTCGCGGGCGGGTGGTAGTTTGTCAAAATACATAAAATTTATAGTTCTCTCATTGATAGCTCTGCTGATACTTTGGTATTTCGGCAAGGACCTGGACTGGCAGGAAGTGCGGAGCAGTTTTGGGCGGGCTGACGCGTTTTACCTGACCATTTCGGTCCTTATTATTTGTGTCGGTTATTTTCTGAGGGCAGTCCGTTGGCAGGTATTGCTTCGTCCGATAACACCATCCAGCCTAAAGGAACTTTTTGCCACCACGACCGTTGGCTTTGCCGCGATATTTCTGATCGGCCGGGCAGGCGAGATAATCCGGCCGATGTGGCTGCCGATGCGTGACAAACGCGTCAGGCCGTCGGCGGCTCTTGTCACGCTCGGGCTGGAACGCATATTCGACCTCGCTGCGCTTGTTGTCCTTTTTGCAGTAAACCTGCTCTGGTTCACGCCTCCGCCGGGCCGCGAAGAGGATTTTACGTATGTTTCGCTTGCCGGTTACGGGCTGCTTGTAGGTGTCGTGCTGGGTTTTGCGGCACTTGTCCTGTATCAACGAAAGTCGCCCTCGATCATCTCATTCACGATGCGGATGACAGACCGCAAATTCATCCCGCAGCGGCTCAGGCGAATACTGCTGAGCCTTTTGAAACAGCTTTCATCTGCGTTGGAGATACTGCAAGACTGGCGCGAAACCGCAATGGTTTCCTTTTGGACGATCACGCTCTGGCTGGCTATTTCCGTTCCGACGTGGCTCGTGCTGCTGGCATTCGATATGCCGTTCACGTTCAGCGATTCGCTTTTCATAATGGGATTTGCGGTCGTAAGTTCGGTCGTGCCGACGCCGGGCGGAGCCGCCGGAGCATTTCACACGGCTACCGCGGCCAGCCTGTTGTTTCTTCGGCCGGATATACGAAACGAGGACGCGGCGGCTGTATCCATTGCGATGCATCTGGTATATTTCGCTCCGGCGCTTGTTTTCGGTTTATATTATTTTGTACGCGGTGATATAAGTATTGAGCGGTTCAGAAATCTGCTCTCCAGCGAACACGCTGTTGAGGAAATAGAATCGGATGCGCCGAATAACGGCGATCTTTTAACAGAAGAACATACCAATTAAATTAAAATGCGTTGCCCATTTTGCGGACATATAGAAGACAAGGTCGTTGACTCCCGCGAGACCAAGGACGGAGATGCCATTCGCCGACGCCGCGAATGCCTGGAGTGCGCCAGACGTTTTACATCATACGAACGGATCGACGAGATACCGTACATGGTCGTGAAAAAAGACGGCAGGCGTCAGGCGTTTGACCGGAACAAGATCATGGCCGGCCTGCTCAGGGCCTGTGAAAAGCGTCCCATTTCTACTGCACAGCTCGAAAAGATCGTGGACGGGGCCGAAAGGATCGTGCAGGATTCGCCCGACCGCGAACTGCCCACCGCTGACATCGGCAGGTTCATAATGCGGAGCCTGAAGTCTCTGGACAAGGTAGCCTATGTCAGGTTCGCGTCCGTTTATCTGGAGTTCGAGGACGTTTCGGAATTCATGACGGAACTGAAGGACCTTGTTCGCTCTCGCGAGACCTCTGCGGCAAAAAAGAAAAAGAAGCGGGGATCTTCTTAAGCGATCCGGAAACAGACTTCCCCAAACCTTTTTTCAACGCAGAGGCCGCAATGCACGCTGAGATATTTTTTTCGCTCGGCGTTTACGGCGATCTCTGCGTTGAACTTTTTGTACATGCTCCGCTAATTCAGACACCCTCTTTGCCCTTTTTCCCTCTAACCCGTAACATTTAGGTATATGGTCGAAACGGAAGATTTCTCGATCTCGCTCGGTGAAGGCGAGGCGATGGAACCGATGATGCAGATACCGTCGGAATTGCCGGCGTTGCCTCTGCGTGACATTGTCATTTACCCATTCATGATCGTTCCTCTCTTTGTCTCTCGCGACAAGTCGATAAAGGCTGTTGAAGAGGCACTCAGGGACAACCGCATGATAGTCCTCGTCTCGCAAAAGGATGTCAATATGGACGATCCCGGTCAAGGAGATCTCTATCAGACAGGCACGGTCGCGATAATCATGCGGATGCTCAAACTGCCGGATGGCCGCATTCGCGTTCTGATACAGGGCCTTTCTCGCACCAGGGTCGAATCCGTCGATTCGTCAGGCGATCATGTCCGCGCGGTCATTGATCCGGTTTCCGAGCCGCTCGCCCCGGAAAATTCGCTTGAGGTCGAAGCTCTTGTCCGCAACGTTCGCGGATCGATGGAAAGAGCGGCGAGCCTGGGCAAGAACATCTCGCCCGAGGTGCTGGCGATAATCGCCAATCTTGACGACGCGGGGCGCCTGGCCGATCTGTCGGCGTCAAATCTGGAACTTAAGGTCGAGGATGCCCAGAGCATTCTGGACATTGCCGAGCCGGTGGCAAGGCTTCGGCGCGTCAATGAACTTCTTAGCAAGGAACTGGAAGTTCTCACCGTTCAGCAGGAGATAAACACACAGGCAAGAGCGGACATTGACCGATCTCAGCGTGAATATTTTCTCCGTCAGCAGCTAAAGGCGATACAGGCCGAACTCGGCGAGGGAAATGAACTCTACGAGGAGATAGAACAATATCGCGAGAGGATAACTAAGGCCGAGATGCCTAAAAATGCAGAGGAAGAAGCCCTGCGGCAACTGAAAAAGCTGGAAAGAATGCATCCCGATACGGCTGAGACCGCGACGCTTCGCAACTGGCTGGACGTGATGGTCGATCTGCCTTGGTCAACGCAGTCAAAGGACAATCTTGACCTCAAAAAGGCTCAGATAATACTGGATGAGGACCATTACGGCCTGGAAAGGGTAAAGGAGCGGATAATCGAATCGCTCGCGGTCAGAAAGCTCACGCCAAAGCCAAAAGGCTCCATTCTTTGCCTTGTCGGCCCTCCCGGCGTCGGCAAAACATCGCTCGGAAGGTCGATAGCCCGAGCGCTTGGGCGAAAATTCGTGCGCCTCAGCCTCGGCGGTTTGCATGATGAGGCCGAGATACGCGGACATCGCCGAACCTATGTCGGAGCGATGCCGGGACGCATCATTCAGGGCATCCAACAGGCGGGAACGAACAATCCGCTGATGATCCTGGACGAGATCGACAAGGTCGGTGCTGATTTTCGCGGCGACCCGTCAAGCGCGTTGCTTGAGGTGCTTGATCCTGAACAGAACTCCTCATTTCGTGACAATTACCTGAACATACCGTTCGATCTGTCAAATGTGATGTTCATGACGACGGCGAATATTCTGGACACGATCCAGCCGGCGTTGCGCGACCGCATGGAGATCATCAGGCTTTCCGGCTATACCGAGGAAGAAAAGCTGGAGATCGCAAAAAGGCATCTTATCCCCAAACAGATCGAAGAGAACGGTTTGGCAAAGTCGGACGTGAAATTTGACCGCAGGGCATTGGCAAAGACCATAACGGAGTACACGTCGGAAGCAGGCCTCCGCCAACTGGAACGCGAGATCGGAAAGATGTGCCGAAAGGTCGCCCGTAAAAAGGCCGAGCAGGGCAAACGCTTCAAACCGGTAAAGATAGCTGTGGAAAACCTCAAGGCATTTTTGCGGATACCGAAAATATTTGTCGAAGAGGCATTGAAAACAGACCAGATCGGAACCGTGACCGGCCTTGCGTGGACGGCCGTAGGCGGCGACATCCTGTTCATTGAGGCACTTAAGACAAAAGGAAAGGGCAGGCTTGTTCTGACGGGCCAGCTCGGCGAGGTTATGCAGGAATCGGCACAGGCCGCATTTTCCTATGCCAAGGCGCGGTCGGGCGAACTGGGGATTGATGTGGAATTGTTCGACAATTTTGACATTCACATCCACCTGCCCGAAGGCGCAATACCAAAGGACGGCCCAAGCGCGGGCATAACAATGGCGACCGCTTTGGTGTCCGTTTTGACCCAACGTCCCGTCAGAAAGGACGTGGCGATGACGGGCGAGATAACATTGAGGGGCAACGTGCTGCCGATAGGCGGAGTCAAAGAAAAACTGCTTGCGGCGCGAAGGGCGAAGATAAAAACGGTGATATTGCCGGAGCCGAACCGCCGCGACCTTGAGGACATGCCGCCTGAGGTCCTGCGTGACCTGAAATTCGTCTTTGTGGAGAATGTTCTGGAGGTGTTTGACACCGTCTTGCGAAAGTCAAAGCGGACAGCGGCAACGGCAGCCGCAAAATGACCGCAGAAAGCGGAAAAGGCCAATATTCATAAGGCCTTTGCGTTTGCGAGACGGCCGCCGAAAGATTGACCCCAAATGCCTGATGTGATAGTTTTGGTTGGGTGTCCGCCTTTTGGCGGACGGGGCATTATTGGAACTTTTCATTGTATTCCGCGTTTAATTACACGGCGATACAGTGAGTTTTGTGTATTTATATAAATAATGCGGCTTCGTTTTTTTAAGAGGCCGAACATATCAAGGTTTAATGAAAGTTAATAAATATATCGGATATTTGCTTGTTTTGGGGGCATTTATGGGCGTCAGCGCCCAGACCCAACAGGTAATATCGACCCGGGATGCCATAAATAAGATACTTGCTGATTCGGGAAAGCATTTTCGTGACGGGCTTTCTGCTTTGAAGGCAAATAAGAGGTCGGAATCTGCAGAGAAATTTGACAAGGCCGTAGAGGCATTTCTTGTATCGCCCTTTAATATCCAGTCTGACCAAAAACTTCAGGCCTGTTACTCACAGCTTTTAGAAACGACATATCGCCTCGAATTTCCTTCAAATCAGAACCTTCCGCAGATACGGCCGCTTTCGGCGACCTGCGGCTGGAATTGGAACGAGGCCGATTATCAACTGGCGGATGAAGTTGCCCAGATGGCGCGAAAAACGCCTGCCGCCCCGAGCAGCAACGCGGCCATAGCAGCCGCGACCGGTGACAAGGATGTGGCGGTGGTTTCGGCTGATGATCTGGTCGGGTTCAACTCACAGGAATTTGAACCTTCTCCGCTTGACGATCTTTCCAGGCTGGAACTGACGCCGGAAGAACTTGATATCGAGGGCAATCCGGTCGCACAGCAGCAGTATCAATACATCCAGACAGCCGTATCCAATAAGTCGCTTGGATTCTCATTTCAGGTCCATCCGATGATACAGCAGTACATCAATTATTATCGCGGACGCGGACGCAAGACGATGGAAGTTGGGCTTTATCGTTCGGGAATGTTCATGAGCATGGCCCGCCGCATCTTCCGCGAAGAAGGCGTTCCTGAGAACGTCGCATGGCTCGGCCAGGTCGAAAGCGCATGGAAACCTGTGGCAATGTCGCACATGGCCGCTTCGGGCCTGTGGCAATTTATTCCCGGAACCGGACAGCGTTTCGGTCTTCGCAGAACCGCCCACGTTGATGAACGCAACAGTTTTGACGAGGCGACACGTGCCTCGGCCCGTTATCTGAAATTCCTCGCGAACCGTTACGGCGGCAACTGGGAACTTGCAATGGCCGCTTATAACTGCGGCGAAGGAAATGTCGATAAGGCGATTCGCCGTGCCGGAGCTTCCAATTTCTGGCTGGCTTATCCGTATCTGCCGCGAGAGACGCGCAACTATGTCCCGAACATCCTCGCGACGATCCTGATCGCGAACAACCCGAATCAGTACGGCTTTGGCCACGTTCGGCCCGCGCCGCCGCTGAGGTATGACCGCATCCGCGTTCCTCCGTCAACCAATCTGAGCCTTATCGCTCAGGCATCGGACACGACGGTGCAGTATATCCGTTATCTGAACCCGCATCTGCGTTCCAATATGACGCCGCCGGAACCCTATGTCGTTAACGTCCCTGCCGGCAAGGTGGACAACGTGATGGCGGTTTTCCGCAAGATGCCCGCGTCAAAGGTCAACAACACCAATCTGGCGAACACCGTTCGCGGCGAGACGTGGCAGACCATCTCGAACCGCACCGGCGTAAGCGTTGCCGACCTGATGGCGGCAAATCCGGGAATGAAGGCTCCGCGAGGAAAGGTCATGGTGCCGATCCTTCCGGCCAATGCGAACCGCGTTCAGGCGACCAGCTATGCCCGTCCGACATCGGGCGGCCCGGCTCCCGCTGAAAGCAATGTCCGCATTGTAAAGGCACAGGCAGGTGATACTGTGGCAAAACTGGCCGCGCGTCACGGTGCCGATCCGACCGAGGTGGCAAAGTTCAACGGACTGCTGCCAAATTCGGTCCTCGGAGCGGGAAGGGAAATAAAGCTGCCTTCGGAATAGACTTGTTCCGAACGATCTGTCAGGCCGGGTTATTTGTTGACCCGGCCTTTGTTCTTTATGAAGATCTGGCTGACGAAAAATAACGGTGTTCCCGTGCGTGAACAGATCGTCACGCAGGTGCGCATTGCGGTTGCCAGCGGCGAACTGCGGCCCGGGCAGAAATTGCCCAGCACCCGCGAACTTGCGCGTCGTTTTGGTGTTCATCCGAACACGGTTTCCTCTGCTTATTCCGAACTCGCAGCGACGGGCGATGTCATCCACAAACACGGCAGCGGTATTTATGTCCGCGACGGCGGCGAAACGGAAAAGACCCTCGAAACACTGATAAATTCAATGCTGGCAGAGGCAGCCGATCTCGGTTTTACACGGCAGGACGTGATCGACTATCTGAACGGAGATCACCGCGAATTTCTCGGCTTCGCCGTCATCGAACCAAATCCCGACCTTTGCCGGATATTGATGGACGAGGTCGCGGAGGCGACACAGGCCGAGGTCATTGATGTGGACATCGAGGACCTCGCTGCAAATTATTTTCATGGTTATCGTTTTACGGCGATGTTCGATGAAGAGCCGAAACTTGCCGGAAAACTCGGGGAAAGGGAATGCGTATTTCTGAAACCCAACTCCGTCGCAAACGCCATGGCGGGCCGTGACCGTCCCGATGTTTCCGATGTGATCGCGGTTGTTTCCGGCTGGGATGATTTTCTTACGCTTGCACGGCTTTTTCTCATTGCCGCAAAGGTAGATGCTGACGCCATCGTGACCTGCTCGACCGGTGAACCGGACTGGCTTCGGCGTATCAAACCCGCTTCCCGCATCATCTGCGACATCTCTACCGCACGGCTTATCGGCGATGATGAACGTGTCAATGTTTTTCATCTCATTGCCGAAAGTTCGCTGAACGATCTGCGGCAGATCGCGGGTCTCTGAAGTCTTAAGAACGGCTCGGCATCTAAAGCTGCTTTCCCTGCTTGACAAATTTTTCTATTGTAACTATATTCGTTACAGATGGCGGCGAACAGTCAATTTGCAATGGCGGTACACACACTCTCGATGCTTGCGGGGCGTCGCGATGAGAATGTGAAATCCGATTGGCTTGCGGCCAGCGTAAATACCAATCCGGTCGTGATCAGGCGGCTGCTGGGACAATTGGGACATGCCGGCCTTGTCATATCGCAAACAGGAGCACACGGCGGCACACGGCTGGCAAGATGTCCAAATGAGATAAGCCTCTGTGAAGTCTATAAGGCAGTCTCCTGCGGCGAGGTCTTTGCCCTGCATCCGAAAGAGCCTAGTCAGGATTGCCCTGTCGGTAAAAATATCGAGGCCGTACTCTGCGGCATTCAAAAGGAAATAGACAAAGGTATCCACGAAACACTTTCAGGATACACGCTCCAAAATGTCTTTGAACTCATAGGACAGGGAAAGAACTAAATTTTTTTGACAGTATTTGTAGCAAAAAATGTTACAGAATTATTACGGAGGAACGAACAATGGGAAGGGAATTTGTTGAAAAAGAAAAGATAATGGAATCGCTGAACTGGCGTTATGCGGTCAAAAAATACGACCCGGAGCGAAAGGTAAGTGAGACGGAATGGGAGACGCTGGAAAAGGCAATGACGCTTGCCCCTTCGAGCATGGGCATACAGCCCTATAAATTCATAGTCGTCAAAGACCCGGAGATGCGCGAACGCCTGAAAAGCGTCTCTTACGGCCAAACGCAGATAACCGATGCGTCACATCTGGTCATCTTTGCCTATAAGGAAACGCTCACTGACGATGACGCCGATGCTCTGATTCGGCGGATATCGGCCGTTAGAGGAACTCCGCGGGAATCGCTGGCGGATTTTGAGGCATCGATCAGGTCCGCGGCAAAGAAGGCGGTCGATGGCGGTTATGTTGAGACCTGGAATTCGCGTCAGGCATATATCGCCCTCGGTTTTCTTATTGAAACGGCGGCAATGATGGGAATAGACGCTACTCCGATGGAAGGCTTTGACGCGGAAAAATATAACGAGATATTGGGACTTGAGGGCTATTCTGCCGTGGCTGTCGCAGCGGTCGGGTATCGTGATGAGGAAAACGATTGGCTGGCTCTGCTGCCAAAGGTCAGAAAGGATCCCGCCGATCTGATCGTGCATGTCTGACACGCGATCATCAGAGGTTTTAACGAGCAAAGGGAAGTTTTTTATCGAACAAGGGGAAGGTAATATTATGTTCAGGCGATCGTCAAAAAACGGTGCGTGCGAACGGGGATCGGTTCCGATCATGTACGCAGCATCAAAATTGATGGGTGTTTATCCGCTGTTTCTAAAGGTAAGCATGGCCGTTTATCGTCTGATGATGTGATTTCGGTCGCCTGAAAATATCTTTCAGCCTGTCAGGACAGGGACAGCGCGGTTATAATGCTGTTGCTGCTGAAAATGATCTAGAAAAAAAGAATTTCGGAGGAACGAAAAAATAAATGAGGACATTGGGGATAATGATAATTGCTGTGGCGGTCTTCGTCGCGGCGTGTGCGGACCCGGCGGCGAACAAGCCAAAGGCGACAACGTCGGACGTGGCAAACACGGCTCCGGCAAACACACAGGCAAACACCGCTTCGGCTGAACAGCCAAAGGGCGAACTGGTGGAGCTGAACTCAGAGAATACAAAGCTTGAGTTCACGGGTTCTAAAGTGACCGGAAAGCACGACGGCGGTTTCAAAACGGTCAAGGGAAACATCGACCTTGTTGACGGCAAGGCCGAGGGCAGCACCGTCAGGGTCGAGATAGACATGGCTTCGGTTTACACTGACGCTGACGGCCTGACGGAACATCTGAAGAATGAGGACTTTTTCCTGGTCTCGCAGCATCCGACGTCAACATTCAATCTGACAAAGATCGAGGCCGATACGGCAAAGGCCCCTGACGGTTATACCGTCAGCGGTGAACTGGAACTTCGCGGCGTCAAAAAGCAGATCTCATTTCCGGCGACGATCAAAACATCTGACGCTGATGTCGCGGTCGATGCGGAGTTTTCGATCAATCGTCGGGATTTCGGCGTCAACTATGACGGAAAGGCAAACGACCTTATTCGCGACGACGTGGTCATTCGCCTGTCGATAAAGGCACCGAGAAAGAAATAAACAGATTCCCGCGAGGCCCGCGGTCACCGTGACAGTTTTTCCTGTCTTTAACTCGGGCATGGCTTCCGCAGGCTTCGCGGGATAAACATCTTTTCTATGAAGGCATACGAGATACGGCAGTTCGGTGTGAAAGAGCTTATGCTTGCCGACCGAGACGTGCCAAAACCGGAAGCGGGCGAGGTTCTTGTCCGGCTTCATGCAGCGTCGATCAATTACCGCGACCTGATGGTGATCAAGGGGACGTACAATCCTCGGTTGAAGTTTCCGACGGTCCCGTTCTCTGACGGAGCTGGCGAGGTTGTTGAGGTCGGCGAGGGCATTACCGAATGGAAACCTGGCGACCGTGTTATGCCGGTCGTAGTTCAGCACTGGTTTGACGGCAGCCTTACCGAAGAGATCAGACGAACATCGCTCGGCAGCGGCCCGCATTGGGACGGCACTCTGCGTGAATATGGAACATTCGATGCGGCATCGCTGGTTCGTATTCCCGAACATCTGTCGTATGAAGAAGCGGCGACGCTGCCGTGCGCCGCGTTGACAGCGTGGCACGCGCTTGTGGAAGCAGGCCGGTTAAAGGCAGGTGAGACGGTACTGACGCTTGGAACGGGCGGCGTTTCGGTCTTTGCTGTTCAGTTGGCGAAGATGTCGGGAGCAAAAGTAATTTCCACGTCGAGCAGCAGTGACAAGATCGCAAAATTAAGAGAGCTGGGCGCGGACGAGGCCATAAATTACCGCGATGTCCCGGAATGGGACAAGGCCGTTTTGGAACTGACCGACGGAACAGGTGTCGATCATGTGATAGAGGTTGGCGGTGCGGGAACATTGCCCAGATCGGCCAAGGCAGTCCGGTTTGGCGGCCATATTGGAATGATCGGGGCACTTTCGGGCGCGGGTTCTTTCGATCCGGTCGCGGTCTTTATGAAGAATGTCCGCGTAAGCGGCATCTATATCGGCTCCAAGCGGCTTTTTGAGGACATGAATCGGGCCATCGAGGAAAACACAATACGGCCTGTTATCGACCGCGTCTTTCCGTTTGCCGAAGCGCGTGAAGCTCTCAAATTTATGGAAAGCGGCTCTCATTTCGGCAAGGTCGTGGTGCGTATCAGCGAATGACCGCAGAAGTTTTCGAGTCTTTAGGTATGGCAAACGAAATAAAGATCCCAATATCGGTATTAGACCTTGTTCCTGTTATTGAGGGAGGAACGCCCTCCCAGTCGTTCAAAAATTCGGTGGAACTGGCACGGCTTGCCGAGCGGCTCGGTTACAACCGTTACTGGCTGGCGGAACACCACAATATGCCGGGCATAGCCAGCGCGGCAACGTCGGTCGTCATCGGGCATATCGCCGCCGCGACCAATAGCATTCGCGTTGGAGCCGGCGGCATTATGCTGCCAAATCATGCCCCGATAGTGATAGCCGAACAGTTCGGGACGCTCGAATCGCTTTTTCCGGGCCGGATCGATCTGGGAATCGGTCGGGCGCCGGGCAGCGACCGCGTGACGGCCCACGCTCTGCGACGGGCCTTGCAGGGTGACGATCTGCCGGAGCTTTTGCGTGAGCTTCAGTTCTTTTTTGCCGAACCCGCGCCGGGACAGCGTGTTCAGGCAGTTCCCGGGGCCGGCCTGGACATACCGATCTGGCTTTTGGGATCGAGCGATTTTTCCGCACGGCTGGCGGGCAGGCTTGGTTTGCCATTCGCCTTTGCCGCTCATTTTTCGCCGGAAGGAACTCTGCCGGCTTTGGCGATCTACCGTGACGAATTCAGGCCGTCGGAAAAGCTGGAAAGGCCGTATGCGATGGTTGCCGTAAGTGTCATCGCCGCCGACACCACAGAACAAGCGGAATATCTGGCAACATCACAGTTTCAGTCATTTCTGAATGTGATAAAGAACAATCCCGGACGAATACAGCCTCCGGTCGATGACATGGAAAAGCTGTGGTCGCCGGAGGAAAAGCAGATGGTGATGTCGCG
>CAZOXY010000005.1:15048-61003 GCA_964583955.1 uncultured Chloracidobacterium sp.
GGTGATCGGCGATAAAGCTCATGTCCGCAAGGGGCTTTCCGCACTTATCGATCAGACCGCTGCGGATGAGATAATGGTAAGCGCTATAATATACGATCATCAGGCAAGGCTCCGGTCACACGAGATCGTGGCGGAAGTTCGGACAGAGGCTTCGACGACAGCGGCCCGGTAGCTGTTCAAAAGCCTTTTAACACTAGAAATTAAAAAGAGGAGACAGGAACATGGCGGAAAGAAAAGCAAATGCGGAATGGAAAGGCAGCTTGAACGAGGGAACGGGCAAGGTCTCGTTGGGAAGCGGGCTTTTTGAAGGAGCGTATTCATTTGGCACACGGTTGGGCGACGATCCGGGAACGAATCCCGAAGAATGGCTAGGAGCATCGCTGGCCGGATGCTTTGCAATGGCCCTAAACGCGGCTCTGGAACGCGGCGGACATCCGGCGGACAGCGTGAACGCCGAAGCGAAAGTATTTCTCGGCAAGGACGACACCGGGCTGAAGATAAACAGGATCGACCTGACGGCTGACGTTGCCATATCCGGCATTGAGGAAGAGAAGTTTCAGTCAATAGCGGCTGATGCCAAGAAGAACTGCCCGATCAGCCGTGCGCTTGCCGCCACAGATATAACGCTGGAAGCGAGAATGGTTTGACAGGGAATTTGACAACTGTAACAGTAATAGTTACAATTTATTGAGGCGGGGTAAAACGACCGAGCGGCTTCGCCAAAGCCAATGGCGGTTTTGCTCTTTTGTTTTTGCCCGCGATATAATCAAAGGATCAGATATCGGAGATTAAAATGGCAAATTTTACTAAAGCTGTCACTGACGGCGATTTTGAAACAGATGTTTTGGGCTCGGACAAGCCCGTGTTGGTCGATTTTTGGGCTGAATGGTGCGGCCCGTGCCGCATGATAGCTCCGTCGCTGGAGGCGGTGGCGGAAGAGTATGAAGGCAAGGCAGGCATCTACAAGATGAACGTTGATGAGAACCAGAACGTTCCGCAGCGGTTCGGTATTCGCGGCATCCCGACGCTCATTCTCTTTAAAGGCGGCGAGGAGCAGGAACGCATTGTCGGTGCCGTTTCAAAAGATGCGATCACAAAGGTGATCGAAAAATACGTGTAGTTTTTAGTTTTTGACATAGATGCCCGGCAAGCACCTTTTTGGTATTGCCGGGCATTATTGCGCCTGAGCAGATGACCGGCGGACATCTGTAAAAAGAATTTGGCCGGACACGCGAGGCAGAAACCGCACGCGTCCGGCCAAAAAGTTGGATAAAGGCCAAACTAGAATACTCTGAAGTTTGCCACCGGATAGTCTCCGGCCGTTCCCAAACCAAAGGTTGTGAAATTGGTATAGCCTGACGAAGAGGTCAACACCCAGAAGGTTCCGTTGCGCCAAATAGCGGGATCATATTTCCCATCACCGTCATAATCGCCCGGAACCGGCCAATCGGTCGTGGACACGCCCCAAACGTAGGCGACTGCGTTCAAGGGATCGGAACTGGGCCTTACCCACCACTGTATCGTTCCGCCGACCGAGCGGAGAATGGCGTGATCGGTCTTGCCGTCACCGTCGTAATCGCCGGTTGCTATATAGTCATTCGGGCCGCCGAAGAAGACCACGTTGGTCGGTGTGGCGGGGTTGCCCTCGACATTATAGAGCGTCCAGAAAACGCCATTTCCGCCTGAAGGACGCTGTACAGTGAAATCGGCATAGCCGTCGCCGTCAAAATCTCCGGGAGCGGGGAAATCGCTGCCGGCTCCCCACGGAACATAATAGACCGGGCCGCCCGGAGTGGTTCGATAGAACCAATAGCTTTGGTCACTGGAACCTAGGCCGGGACGATAAACCGCCAGATCGGTGACGCCGTCGCCGTTGTAATCATCGACCACGCCGGCATAGTCGCCTTCGGTTCCGAATTGCTCAACGCGGGCCGTAAAGTTGGAACTGTTCAGGATGTAGAATTTGGCTTCGGGGCCTTCGCGCCATATCGCAACATCGTCCTTGCCGTCTCCGTCAAAATCGCCAGACAGAAAGTGATCTGACGAGAGACCCCATGCAACGGCCTGTGTCGGGCCGCCCGATGACGGATTAGCCGGATTAAAGTTGTAATACCATACAGCAGGCCCTGAAGGTGAACCGTCGGTATTTCGTATAACGGCAAAATCCGTATAGCCGTCACCATCAAGATCGACCGGGCCGTTCGGCGTCGGGCCTGATGAGCCGCCGCAAGCGGTGTAGGACGAGGATGAATTTCTGGGAACCGGAGCAGTTATGATATCAAAATCGGAGTTATTGTTGTCCGTATCCGTGCAGCCGCCGTCTTTCCTGACGTTGCCCTGGGTCGCGGTGATCGCCGATCCGCCATTTGTTGAAGTTCCACCCTCCGCGTTGTTCGCGCCTCCCCATGAAACAAGGTCAACAATACCCGCATGAGGAAGAATACAAGGAGATGCAGTTCCTCCGCAGGTGTTAGTAGGAAAAGAGGCCGTGATCACGAGGGCGACTTTTCCAGTTGTTCCGCTCATTGAAAGATTGGATGTGGTAACGTCGGCCTCTACCGGAAAAGCGGTCCCACCTGAACCCGCAGCGGATGTTTGAACCAGAAAATACTGGCCCGGTTGAAGTGTGACATCCGGCAGGGCAAACGCATTGGGTGCCGTACTTGCAAATTGACCTGTGCCGGAACCGTACATCAGTGACAACCCGTTCAGCGATTGCGGCGTTGCGGATATGTTCTTGATCTCAACATAGTCATGCAGGTACGTTCCTGTCGAACCGCCGCCGCCGCCGTATGCCTGGCTGATCACCAAGGTCGTTGAGACAAGAGCATCGCGCTGAATCCCGACCGGTTTTGTGTTTCGAACCTCTGACCGTTGGGCAATGACGCTTCCTGAAAGGACGAACGCCAGCATTCCAAAAGTGAAAGCAATGAGGGAAAATCTTCTTTTTTTATTCATGTTAACAACCTCTGGGCTAAAAAGAGTATTTAAAGATGCACGGCTGCGTTAAAGAGAACAACCAAGGTATCTTGTTTTATCATCCTGCAAACGAATGTCCCGTGCGGGACGCGCTCCACGATCTGCAAAACCGTGACATTTTCTTTTATTTGAACACACCTACTTTGCCTTTCTTTTCGATTAAAATCAAGCTTCAGGCTTGGATTTTAAGAAAAATGCAACATCCGGCGGCTTCTCTGATAAGATACAGTAAAGCATACACGAAATGGCCTTGAAATTCTTCAAAATCTTGTGTTTTTCTGCTGCAGTATTGTCGGCGTGGCTGGGGCTTCCGGTTTTGGGACAGGTCACGGAGGCTGATGACGATGTTATCCGTGTTGACACACAGCTGATAATGGTTCCGTTCACCGTGGTTGATCGCGTGGGAAAGCCTGTCAGGACGGTAAAAGGGGCGGACATCACGCTCTTTGAGGACGGCGCAAAACAGCACATTGAAGATTTTATGTCGGTTGCGGCGCCATTTGAGGTGGCTTTGCTGCTGGATACGTCAGGTTCGGCCCGTTCGGAACTGGACCTGATCCGACGAAGTGCGGAGGGTTTCATTTCTTCGCTGAGAGAAGGCGACCGCGTTGCGATAATGGGTTTTCGCACGGAGGAAAGGGCAGGCAGAAATGTTGCCGCCGGCCATCTGCTGACCGGATTGACGGAAAGCCGCGACGATCTGAGAAATGCCCTTGACGGCCTGAGAACAAGCAACGGCACACCGTATTACGACGCTTTGCAACGGATAGGGCAGGACATTTTTCCCGGGCAAACCGACCGCAAAACGCCGCGCCGACGTGCTGTTGTTATATTGAGCGATGGCGTTGATTCGACCAGCGAAGCGGAATTTGACGCCGTCCGGCCCGAATTTGAGGAACTCGGAGCAGCAGTGTATTTTATCCGCGTCGATACGCGTGATTTTTTTGAGGAGAACCTGTTGGGCGACTGCGTTGCCGCAATGCGTTTTTCCGCCGCGCAGATACGGCGATATTACGCCGGTTTTGGCCGCAGCTCAAAGATAGAAAGGATCAGCGATTTTTGCAAGATCGGCGACTTTGAAAAACTCGCCATCAGCAAGAGGCTGTATGAGATAGCCGATGCCGAGATGAAGTCTCTAGCGGAAATGTCCGGCGGGCGAATATTTCCCATCGGCGATCTGAACGACGCCCGTGCGGCTTTTGCCAAAGTGGCAGACGAGATAGGAATGTCGTACAGTTTGGGATATTATTCCTCAAATACGGCCCGTGACGGCAAATACCGAAATATCCGCGTAGAGATAAAAGGGCTTCCGGCAGGCGCGGTCATCAGGGCGCGAAACGGCTATAACGCCGAGGCAAAATAGCCTGTAAAACATTATGGAAAATAGATTTAACAGAATATGCCTTGTCATTCTGGATTCGGTTGGCATTGGCGAAATGCCTGACGCCGCCGCATGGGGCGATGTTGGTTCGGACACCATCGGCAACACGCTGAAGGCGAAAAGCGTCACTTTGCCGAACATGCAGCGGCTTGGCCTCGGCAACATCAAGCCTTTGAACGGCGTTCCGGCAATAGACCGACCCGAAGGATCGTTTGGGCGATGCGCTCTATTTTCAAACGGAAAGGACACCGCGACCGGCCACTGGGAGATCGCGGGCATTGTCCTGAAAAAAGCATTTCCGACGTTTCCGAACGGTTTTCCGGACGAGGTCATCAGCCGCTTTATCAGTGAGGCGAACGTTCCGGGCATTCTGGGCAACGTTCCGGCAAGCGGCACCGAGATCATAAAAGAGCTTGGCGAGGAACACATCCGCACGGGCAAGCCGATAGTTTACACATCAGCCGATTCGGTCTTTCAGATAGCTGCACACGAAGGCATCATCCCGATAGAGAGGCAATACGAGATATGCCAAATAGCGCGTCACATACTGGACGGCGAGAACAAGGTCGGACGCGTCATCGCAAGGCCTTTTGTCGGCGACACCGCCGCGACGTTCAAGCGCACGGAGAACCGCCACGATTACGCCGTTCCTCCGCCGCCTGACAACCTTTTGCCGCAGCTAAGCGAGAACGGTTTGGATGTTGTATGCATCGGCAAGATCGCGTCGATATACGATTCGGTCGGCGTGACGGAAGACCTGACCGCAAAGAACAACGATCAGTCGATAGACCAGACGATAAATGCCCTTAATGCGGATTCTCGCGGACTGATCTTCAGCAACCTTGTCGATTTTGACATGCTTTTCGGCCATCGCCGCGACCCTGAGGGCTATTCGCTTGCTCTGGCGCATTTTGACGAACGTTTGCCGGAAATACTCGATGCTCTGAACCATGACGACCTTTTGATAATTACCGCCGATCACGGCAACGACCCGACGTTTCGCGGGACCGACCACACCCGCGAATACGTTCCGCTGCTCGTTTATGGCAAAAATGCCAAACCTGGTGTGGACCTCGGCATACGCGGCTCGCTGGCGGACATCGGCCAGACAACCGCCGAAAACTTCAGCCTGAAATTACAAAACGGAAGCAGTTTTCTTTCTTACGTCTGAGACCGATGTACGAAGCGATTCGCGACAAATTTCGGGGTAAGATCCGATCACTTGAGTATGTGATGACCCTCCACGCCGAGGAGGAAATGGAAAATGATGGGCTATCAATACTGGATATTGAAGAAGCAGTACTAAACGGGAACATAATCGAAAGGCAAAAGGATATTGAGTCTGGTGAATATAAGTATCTTATTTTCGGTCGGACGCGGTACAAAGCTGGTCTAGTGGTGGTTGCTAAATTGTCGGTTACAGGCAAGATGGTTATTATTACAGTTTATCTAGAAGACGATGAAAGCGAATATGAGAACTGACGAGATAATTTGCGACTCGTGCGGCAGGCATGGAGCGAGGGTGATTCATGTAACTAAGAGTTACGGCAAAGGCGAGGAACTCCTTGTTATAGAAAATGTTCCTGTCGTCTCATGTCCGTCTTGCGGAGAAAGCTATTTAACGGCTCAGACCCTGCGTGAGATAGACAATATAAAACGTAACCGCACTACATTTGCCACCGAACGCAACGTTCCGGTAGCGGTTTTTGCTTGATCGGATGCGACTGTTACGGTTTTTGCGTTCGAGTTGGCGTGTATCATTTTTTCGCAGCGTTTATTTTGATCTCAAAAAACAACATTCTATGAACAGATCAGTAACTCTCCTTATTGTCCTGGGTGTGTTTCTCGTTTCGGGCATTTTTTCTCAGGGCCGGTCAAATGTCATTGGTGTAACGGACGAGGCCCCGTCGCGGCTTCGCTTGGTGATAGAGCAGCACGCGCAGGATGTCGGGGCTTACAGCAGGTTCTATTCGGCGGAGACATCGCCGGTTCGTTACGAGCGTTTCAAACAGATATATTCCGACCGGCTTGCCGAACTGGGGAAATTGAATTTCGACACGCTGGCACATCACGAACAGGTTGACTATCTATTGTTCAAGAACCATCTTGAAAGGGAATTGAGAGAACTTGACCGCTATCAGGCACAGCTTCGCGAAATGGAGCCGATCCTGCCTTTTATGCGGACGATCAGCGACCTTGAGGACGAACGCCGAAGGCTGGAAACGATCGATCCGGCGAAGAAGGCCGCTGAGTTGGATGATCTGGCAAAACGGATCGCCGCTCTGCAAAAGGACATTGCCGGCGGCAAAGTGCAAAAACCAAAACGCACCGTTGCATATCGCGCCGTGCGGACGCTGGCATCGCTGCGGTCAACGCTGCGCAACTGGTTCAATTTTCACAACGCATACGATCCGAATTTTACATGGTGGAACAAAAAGCCGTACGAAGCGGTCGAGGCAGCGTTGCAGAAATACTCTGAATACGTTTCGAGGGAACTGGTCGGCATTGCTCCTGATGACCGCGTGACGATCATCGGCGACCCGATAGGCCGCGAAGCATTGATCGAGGAACTGCGGTCCGAGATGATCCCATATACGCCGGAAGAACTGGTCGAGATCGCCAATAAGGAATTTGAATGGTGTGTCGCCGAGTTCAAAAAGGCGTCGCGCGAGATGGGTTTTGGCGACGATTATATGAAGGCGGTCGAGGCCGTCAAGCTAAAGTATGTTGAACCCGGAAAACAGCCTGAGCTTATCCGCGATCAGGCCCTTGAGGCCATTGAATATGTAAAGAAACACAACCTTGTCACCGTTCCCAAAGAGGCTGAGGAAACATGGCGGATGGAAATGATGTCGCCCGAACGCCAACTTGTGGCGCCGTTCTTTCTCGGAGGCGAGACGATCCTCGTTTCTTATCCGACCGACGGCATGACACACGAGCAGAAGATGATGTCGATGCGCGGCAACAACCCGCATTTTGCCCGCGCGGTCACGCATCACGAACTTATTCCGGGCCATCATCTGCAGCAGTTCATGAACCGCCGCCACAGAACGTATCGGTCTATGTTCCGGACGCCGTTCTGGAGCGAGGGCTGGGCGTTGTATTGGGAATTTATCCTTTGGGACAGAGGTTTTACAGCGACGCCGGAGGACAAGATCGGAGCGTTGTTCTGGCGTTCGCACCGCGCCGCACGGATAATATTTTCGCTGAATTTTCATCTTGAGAAAATGACGCCGCAAGAGGCCGTCGATCTGCTTGTTGATAAGGTCGGCCACGAACGCGAGAACGCGCTTGCTGAAGTCAGGCGGTCGTTTGCCGGAGATTACGGCCCGCTGTATCAAATGGCGTATATGATGGGCGGACTGCAATTTTATCAGCTTCACAAAGACCTTGTCGGTTCCAAAAAGATGACCGACCGCGACCTTCACGACGCCATTTTGAAGGAAGGCCCGATACCTGTTGAGATGGTGCGGGCGATACTGACCAAACAAAAGCTGAACAGGGATTTTCAGACGAATTGGCGATATTATCCGGGGCTTTCCAAATGATCCGGCTGCTGAATTCGGTATCAGGAGCGGCAACAATATTGACCATCGCATTGGTTGGTGTTATCAATTATCTTGCCGCGTGACGGCAGTGGTGATAAGCGATCCCGATGAAAAGGAACGCGGTTCAATATATCATTCTCCTCGCATTGTTCGCCTTTGCGGCGGCGGCTTTGGTCGTCCATTTTGGACACGCGCCGGAAAGGCTCCGCGCGAATTTCAAGGATTTCGGAATACCGTTCACGATGGACGGCACGGTGCTGTTCGTGCGGCCGGAGGCAGCCGTTGAAGGGCTTCGCCGCGGCGATCAGGTGCTGTCCATCAACGGCGTACCGAGCAATGACAACGAGGCCGTTCTGAGGCAGTTCGATCTTGCGGGTGACGGACAGCCGATGCATCTGGGAGTCCGTCGCCGCGACCCGGCCGGAGCGGTCGAGGAACTTTCCCTGACCATACATCCTGTCCCGACCGAAAAAACACTGAATCATTATTTGCGTATCGCCGTCAGCTCCCTCTTTGCGTACGTTCTCCCGCTTGTCTCCATTTTGCTCGGTTTTTGGGTCGCTTTCGTCAGGCCTCGTGATTTTGTCTCATGGCTGTTTCTGTTCATGCTGTTGGGCTTGAGTTCGCTTGGGTTTGAAGCGTATATGGCGCAGGGCATTCCGGGAACGTTCAGGAATATTTTCGGAAGCGGGTGGGCAGTTTCGATGTTCCTGTTCGGTATATATTTTCCCGAAAGGCTTTCGCTGGACAAAAGGCATCCGTGGATAAAATACATCATCGTTGTCCCGTTGTTGTTTCAGGTCTTCATCATTTTGGTTTCCACTCTGAGCAATCTGACAGGCCTGTCGCTGACCGCGCCTTTCCGGGAAATTTCCGGATATTATGGCATTATCGCCATGCCGCTGAATATGCTGGCGATAGGGCTTTTCTTTGCCCTGCTCGGGTGGAAAAGCGGAACGATGGAAAGCCCCGATGCACGGCGCCGCCTGCGGATGATGGTACTCGGCACGATGGTGTCGATGCTTCCGGCTTTTGCGATCGTTCTATATGTGCTCATCAGCGGAGTTCGCGGTTCGTTCTTTGATGTCGCTCCGGCGTGGTTTGCCCTTATAGCGTTGCTTTTTGTTCTGCTGTTTCCGCTGACAATGGCGTATGTGATAGTGGTTCACCGCGCAATGGATGTAAAGGTCGTCGTCCGTCAGGGCATTCAGTATGCTCTCGCCCGCGGCGGCGTTCGTGTATTGCAGCTCGTCCTTTTATTTCTTCTGATCCTCGGCGTTTTTTGGATCATGCGCAATTTTGAGGACGATGTGGCGGCACAGATCGGGTTTGTCGCCGCCGGATTCGCATTGCTGCCGGTGATCGACCTTGTTGCCCGCAGGCTGAAGGTCTGGATCGATAAGCGGTTCTTTCGCGAAGCCTATAATGCCGAGCAGATCCTGACCGAACTGAGCGAAAATGTGCGCACGATGGTCGAAACACAGCCGCTGCTCGAAACCGTCGCGGGAAAGATCAGCGAATCGCTGCACGTTCCGCAGGTCGCAATGCTGCTGAGGACTGACGGCCAATACCTGCCCGCATTCGTTAAGGGATTTGACACGCGGCCGGCGGTTGCTCTGAGTTCCGATTCGCCCGCGATAGGGAAGTTGAAACAGGACAAATACATCGTGCTTTATGACGATATGACCGAGGTCACATCGACGCCGACAGTGTCGCTTGATGAGCGCGAGCAGCTTCGTGAACTGAATTCGCAGATACTCTTGCCGGTTTCGGCAAAGAACGAGCTTTCGGGAATAATCAGCCTCAGTCCGAAGCTTTCCGAAGAACCATATACCGCCAGCGACCTCCGTCTGCTTCGCTCGGTCGCCGCTCAGACAGGGCTTGCGCTGGAAAACTCACGCCTTACCGCCGAGGTCGCTCGTGAGGCCGCCCAAAAAGAGCGTATGAACGCGGAGCTTGAGATAGCTCGCGAAGTGCAGGAGCGTCTTTTCCCGCAGGAACTGCCGCGTGTCGAAGGCCTGGACTATTACGGGGCCTGTCGTCCGGCATTGGGCGTCGGGGGTGATTACTATGACTTTCTGACGCTGCCCGACGGAAAGTTCGGCATCGCGATCGGAGATGTTTCGGGGAAGGGCATCGGTGCATCACTGATGATGGCAAGCCTTCAGGCGTCGCTTCGCGGACAGGCACTTCACGCGGGAGACAACCTGGCGGCGCTGATGGAGCATATAAACAGCCTGGTCTATGAGGCATCGACATCAAACCGCTACGCGACGTTCTTTTATGCCCAATACGATCCGGCATCGCGTGTTATGAATTATGTAAATGCCGGACACAATCCGCCTTTTCTTTTGCGCGGCAGCGGCGATGACATTGAGGTCATAAAGCTCGATACGGGCGGGCCGGTGATCGGAATGCTGCCGGCAATGCTGGTCAGCTATGAGCAAGGCTCGGTAGAACTGCAAAACGGCGATCTGCTTGTCGGCTTCACCGACGGCATTTCGGAAGCGATGAACCCCGATGAAGAAGAATGGGGCGAAGACGCATTGCTCGAAGAACTGAAGAAACTCAAAAACCTGCCAGCCAGAGAGATACTTGATGAAATAGTTGACTCCGCTGACCATTTTGCCGACGGTGCTAAACAGCACGATGACATGACGATGGTCGTGGTTAGCGTCGCGGGCTGAATTACCATAAAATAACTACAATTATGAGATATTCTGTATTTTTTATCGTTGCATTCACCATGTTTGCGCTTCTTTCCGGCTGCGGCGGTTCGTCAGAGGCTCCGCATAACGCCGTAGATCATTCGCAGATGGACCATTCGAGCATGGATCATTCGCAAATGGACCACTCACAAATGCAAAGCTCGCCCGGTGCCGCTGATGCCCCTTACGATCTTCAGTTCATTGACACGATGATCGCCCACCACGAAGGCGCGGTAGAAATGGCAAAACTCGGCGAAACGCACGGCTCTGACGAGCAGTTAAAAAAGCTTGCAAAAGCCATGGCCGAAGCCCAGGAACGCGAGATCACACAGATGAAAAGATGGCGTTCAGATTGGTTCAAGGACGCCAAACCGGCCATAAACATGGATTTTCCGGGAATGAGGGAAGGAATGAACGGAATGGATATGAAAAAGCTCGGTGAACTGAAAGGAACTGATTTTGACAAGGAATTCATAAACCAGATGATCCCGCATCACGAAGGGGCGATAAAGATGTCGGAAGACCTGATCGGCCAAACAGGGAACAAAGCTGCAAAGCCCGAACTTAAAAAATTAGCCGAAACCATCCTCAAAGATCAGAAGGACGAGATCGAATATATGAAGAAACTGCTTGACGGATGGAAGTAGGAGGTTTTAATTTCCGTGTCTTAAACCCCAACGAAAACCGGAACCGGCCTAACAGTTGATAGTCATGCAGTTTACAGTTATTAGTTTTTTTTCAACTGTCAACTAAAAACTGACCAACTGCCAACTGTTAGGAACTTGAACCAGTCTGATCTACTACATTTTGAACTTCGGGATTATCTGATGCGGAAACTGGGTTTATTATTCCCACAGAAATATTCCTAACTTTTCAAATCCCATCTGCTGAATTGATTCCATACACTTGTCATTGAGAAGTCAAGCTTTGTCTGACCACTTCGTCTTTAGCGTATGAAAACCCTACATTTCTAAACTGCCCATATTAGTGAAATGACAGTGCTGCGGATGTAAGCATTGTGTTTACATGCAGTTATAAGTTCTGGCACGTTCATTGCACTTGGGATAGGCATAGCAAGGACATCTGGGAACTTTCGGAGACTTTTAATGACTAAAGAGATCGTCACAATAGAAGGAGAAGACGTTGTTGTTCGAAAGGATACGGCAACGGCTTTTCGCGGAATCCGGTGGATGGTCCTGAGTCTGGCGGCATTCATACTGATAATGCTGATACTTATTTTTGCTGGATTGATAGACCTGAACACGGAACCCACGCCGACATCGGTGCCGGCGGAAAATGCCCCTGAAAGAGGCATCCCCTGACATCCTGGCAGATCTTGATTTGCAATTCACGCAATGACAAGGGGGAAATGACAGTAAAAATGTGAATTGCTGGCCGTGTTAGACACGGCATTTGGACACTCGCGGTTTGAGTGTCCTTTTTTATGTTTTAAATATCGATCCCTTAGACTGACGCTCCTAAGGATTTCCGGCTTTTTTTGCTAACCTTTATGTGTGCTTGTTCTTGGTATTGAAAGCTCGTGCGATGAAACGGCGGCGGCAGTTGTCCGCGGCGGCCGTGAGATGTTGTCGTCCGTCATACATTCGCAGATCGAACTCCATGCAGCGTATGGCGGCGTTGTCCCTGAACTCGCCTCGCGTGAGCATTTAGGCCGCATTGAACCGATAGTGCGCGAGGCTCTGGACAAAGCCGGTGCCAGCCTTTCGCAGATCGACGCCATCGCCGTCACGCAGGGGCCGGGACTTGTCGGTTCGCTTCTGGTCGGCGTCTGTTATGCCAAGGCGCTTGCTTTGGGCCTGGGAATACCGATCATCGGAGTAAACCATATTGAAGGCCACGTATATTCGGTCGTGTTTGAAAATCCTCCGGTGGAATATCCTGCTTTGGCATTGATCGTTTCCGGCGGACATACAAATCTGTTCTTTGTTCCCGAGGAAGGGAAGTACAAGGTCATTTCCCGCACACGCGATGACGCCGCGGGCGAGGCGTTCGATAAGGTCGCGAAAATGATGGGCCTTGGTTATCCCGGCGGCCCGGTCATCGAAAAACTCGCCCTGAAAGGCGGCAAGACCAAGATAAAATTCACCAGAGCAAAGATCTCCGACGGACGGCCAGATTTCAGTTTCAGCGGCCTAAAAACTGCGGTGTCACGCTACATCTCCGATAATCCTATTGCCGATGAACAGGACAAGGCCGACCTGGCGGCCGCTTTTCAGCATAGTGTCGTCGAAACACTTGTTGATACGATGGAGCGGCAGGCACGCGAACTACAGCCAAGGACGCTTATTGTCGCGGGCGGTGTTGCGTGCAATCTTGCTCTGCGTGGGGCGGCGGAAGATGCCGCGAAACGGCTCGGTGTGCCGGTCTATTTTCCGTCCAAACACCTTTCGACCGATAACGCCGCAATGATCGCCGCCGCAGGTTCCTATCATCTTTCAAAAGACGAAAGATCTGACCTGTCAATGACGGCGGATGTGACGCTGCGGCTCCAAAACCTTGACACGGAACCGGCTGTGGCCGGAAAGCGGAAGCGTTACCGGACGTAACCGCAAATATTGCAAATTGTCTTCACTCAAAGTTATACTTTACCCGCGTCACTACGCCAAATTATTTTCCGCATACGGTTTTCGCGATGTTTGCTGGCCGTTTGCGTCACGCGGGGACACTAACTTGTTCCAGGCTCATTTGCCGCAGGATCAAAGCTGTCTTGCTTTTCTCCGCGTTTTTAGGACACCTGTCCATTAGGAGAACTATGAGGTCAAATTTCATTCTATCCATCTTCGTCGTTGTTTTTGCGGTTTCTTCCGTGATATTTGCACAGACTTCGGGTCCGCCGTTTCGTCTTGATCAAAATTATATAAGCGGACTTTCGTCGCCGCTTTTGGCGACACATGCCGGAGACGGAACGCACCGGCTTTTTATAGTTGAACGCGGCGGTATTATAAAGGTCGTTCAGTCCGGTTCAAGAACGCCTTCGAACTTTTTGACGATCACATCACGGGTCCTTTCAGGGGGCGAGCGTGGGCTTTTGGGATTGGCGTTTCACCCGCAGTTTGCTTCCAATGGTTATTTTTTCGTTAACTACACGCGCACCGATGATGGTGCGACGGTCGTGTCCAGATTCAAGGCGATAAACGGCAATTCAGTGGGAGACCCAAACAGCGAAAGGATATTGCTGACTATCGATCAGCCTTTTACAAATCATAACGGCGGCATGATCGGTTTTCGCGAGGACAGGCCCGGGGAATATAACCTGTACATAGGCACGGGCGACGGCGGTTCGGCGAACGATCCCGGAAACAGGGCTCAGAACGTAAATAACAGGTTGGGGAAATTTCTGCGGATAACGCCGGACGTTTCCGGGAATGATGCCGGCCCGACCTACACCATTCCCAGCGATAACCCTTATGCCGGAGGAGGCGGAGCAGCGGAGATATATGCCGTCGGCCTCAGAAATCCGTGGCGGTGGTCATTTGACCGTGAGACCGGCCAGATATGGGCGGCTGACGTGGGGCAGGACGCGATCGAGGAGGTTTCGATGATCGATCTCGGAAAGAACTACGGGTGGCGTGTATATGAGGGCAATCAATGCACCGGCCTTGATCCGGGTTTGTGCAATCCGGCAAATTTTGAACCGCCTTTGTTTCAATATTCCCAGACCGGTTCCCGCTGTTCTATAACCGGAGGATACGTCTATCGCGGTATTCAGAACGCACTTCCTCGCGGTGCATATATCTACGGCGATTATTGTTCGGGTGAGATATTTAAATATGAGAACGGGCAGCACACGGTCCTGATCGACACAAACCGTTTTATCTCTTCGTTTGGCGAAGGCGAGAACGGAGAACTTTATATGGTCGGGCTTGGCGGCACAGTTGACCGTATCTTGGGCAACCGCACATCGGCCGATTTTGACGGAGATCTGCGGACGGATGTAAGCGTTTTTCGTCCTTCAGACGCCTATTGGTACATGATAAACAGCGGCAGCCAGACCGCGACCGTGCGGCAATTCGGCGCTCCGGGCGACATTCCCGTCACCGAGGATTATGACGGAGACCTGAAGGCGGATTCGGCGGTATTTCGTCCTTCCAACGGCACTTGGTATATCCTTCGAAGCTCTGACTTTACCTACACCGCCGGGCCTTTCGGATCGGGGACGGATATACCTGTTCCGGGAGATTTTGACGGTGACGGAAGAGCCGATATGACGGTCTATCGTCCTTCCAGCGGTGTCTGGTATTCATTCAGGTCATCAGATTTTCAGGTGTCCATCACGACCTTCGGCATCTCGGAGGACATTCCTGTCGCCGGTGATTACGATGGCGACGGAACGATGGATATCGCTGTGTGGCGGCCAAGCACCGGTGTTTGGTACATAAGGCACAGCTCGAGTGGTTCGGTCACGGGAGCCTTGTTCGGCCTTTCGACCGACCGGCCCGTTACAGGTGACATGGACGGCGACCTGAAGAACGACATCATCATTTACAGGCCGAACACCGGTTACTGGTATATACTTCGCAGCTCTGACCAGGCCGTGCAGATACGGCTTTGGGGAATTAGCGAGGACATTCCGGTCACTGGTGATTACGACGGCGATTTCAGGGATGATATAGCTGTTTTCAGGCCTTCGACCGGAGCATGGTATATCTTGCAAAGCTCTAACGGAACAATGCAGGCCCTGCAATTCGGACTGCCGACGGATATTCCCGTACCCTCGGTGGACACGCCTTAGTAGCATCTGAGATGTCATCAGACGGCGCGGCCTAATGTCAGGACATTGACACGGGCGGCGCCGCTTTTTTTCAGGGCTTTTGAGCAATATGACGCTGTCGAACCGGACGTAAGGATATCGTCAACCAGAAGAATGGCCTTGCCATCTATAAGCTTTGGCCGTGTGACCTCGAACGCGTTTTTGACCGAGGCCTCGCGGGCTTTCATATCCATTCCGGCGCGGTGAACAGCGGTGTGGACCTTTCTCGCAAGGCTGTGTTCGTCCATCGGAATGGACATTCGCCGCGACAGATGACTGCCGATCACCGCCGCCTGATTGAATCCGCGTTCTTTCAAACGCCTGCGCGACAGCGGAACCGGAATGATGACATCCGCCGGTTCGCCAAAACTGTCCCGGCAGGCGATCTCCATCCATCGGGCGAGCCGTGACGGCAAATGAGGCGTTCGTTTAAGGTGCAGAATTGAGGCGGCCATTGCTCCGCGATAGACGCCGACCGCTCTTGCACGGTCGTAAAAATGCTCGTCGCATCGGCCGCAGAAAGTGTCAAAAACCGGTTCGGCATCAGAAAGAAATGCCCCGCATTTTAAGCAAAAAGTTTCGAGGCCGGAAAATATTTTGGCCTTTGACCAGCATTCGTCGCAGACAATGCCGTCGGCACGCCTATTCACGGCGACACCGCACAACGCGCATGTTTGGGGATAGAGGACAGAAAGAATGCTGTCCGAGACAGAGTTGAAGATGTCCGTTGAGGAAATAGACATCGGATGATCAGAGAAATGAATGAGCCGTCCGCCTCAGAAATTGTCAGGCGGAAACGCTATGCCTAATCTTCGTCCAAAAGGCCCTGTTCAACCAGTTCCTGACATTCCAGGCAATAGCGTGCCCACGGAATGGCGTTCAGGCGCTTCATATTGATCGGCTTTTCGCAGTTCTGGCAGTTCCCGTATTCGTCGTCATCGATACGCCGCAGGGCCTCATCGATCAGTGTAAGCTGCCGGCTCTCATTCTCGGAAACGGCAAGCATCACGTTCTTTGAGTAATTTCGGACGGCGAGATCGACCGGATCGGGGGTTTCCGAATCGTCTATTGACAGGTCGTTTCCGGCCAATTTTCCTATAAGCTGTTCTCTTTCTTCAATAAGCCTTTTTTTAATGGCCTTTAGGTTTGCTTTTGTCATTTCTGATACGGGAACCTGTTTATTATGCAAAACGCTCGGTAAAGCTGTTCTAACAAGATCACACGAGCCATCTCATGTGTAAAAGTTAGAAACGATAAGGATAACCTAAGATCGGCCCTTTCGGCAACCTCAGAAGCCACACCATTGGCCCCGCCGACAATAAATGCGACGTCCCGTATGGAACGGTTCTGCCATGAGGAAATGGTATCGGCCAGGTCGTGAGATGATATTTTCCTGCCGTCAACGTCCAGCAGGACGACATAGTCCTTTGAGGAGAGGTTCTTCAGTATCTGTTTGCTTTCTGCCGCCGTGTCCGCCTGCATGTTGTCCTTTATCTCGACAACGCTGCATGACGCAAAGTGGGAAACACGGCGAAAGTAGTCTTCCTGTAAGGCCCGCCAATTCGGATCTTTTGTTTTTCCTATCCAAATAAAACGGAAATTCATTGCAAGCAGGTTCAGCCTTTCAGATCGTCCGGTATCTGAACACGTCCGGCGTCGAGCCAGAGTTTTTCCAGATCGTAGAGATCGCGAGCCTTTTGTTCAAAGACGTGAAAAATAAAATCACCGTAATCAAGCAGTACCCATTCGGCGTGAGCATAGCCTTCGATCCGTACGGGTTTGGTGCCCAACTTTTTTTTCAGCTGCTCATTTATCTCGTCCGCAATTGCCTGAACCTGCCGCTGGTTGGTCCCGCTGGCGATAATGAAATATTCCGTGAAGCTGGCAATGTCACGCAGATCGAGAGCGACCATGTCGAGTGCCTTTTTTTCTGAGGCGCATTCAATGGCGAGCCTGGCCTCGGGGTCGAGATCGGCAAAAGCGACCGGCGGAGTCACTATCTCAATTTTTGCGGTCTCACGATTAAGTGATAGTTCTTGTGTTTCTTCCATCTACATATAAAGGTCGTATTTTTCGACGTATTTTGCAACTTTAGGCGGCAGACTGTCCGCGCTGTCAAGGTTGCCGTCGCTCAGGTCGTTTCGCAGGCCGGTCGCGGAAATGTTCATTTCGACCGCGTCCGTCAGATAGATATGCTCGCCTTTTCGCAGGCGGTCGCGGGTGTCGCCGCAGCCGCGAATATCGACGATCCTTTCGGCGATCTCAGGCTCGACGTGATCGACGCTCAGTTCATAGCCGGGACGCGAGACCACGATGTGATTTGATGATGTAAGGACCTTTTCCCATTCGCGCCACGTTCTTATGTCCATCCACGAATCGGCGCCCATGACAAAGAATATCTCATCGTCAGGGTATAGTTCGCGAAGTTCGGCAAGCGTGTCTATCGTATAGCGTTTTTCGCCTTTTTCGACCTCTATCGGCGAGACCATTATCCGTTCATTGTCGCTGGTGGCAAGGCACAACATCGCAAAACGATGAAAAGCCGAGGTCGGCGGGCGGTCAGGTTTATGCGGCGCGTGGAAAGCGGGGATAAAGACGAATTCATCCAGGCCGAACACTTCAAGCATCCGTTCGGCAATGGTCAAATGCCCGATATGCACCGGATCGAATGTTCCGCCAAAGAATGCAATTCTTTTCATATTTGTCAGGCAGGAACCTCACTCGTCGTTTCCTGATCGACATTCTCTGTTTTATCCGGTTCCATTTCCCCTAACGCGGCTGTGACCATTGAGATCAGCTCCTTGACGTTCCTGTTCGCGACAGCGGAGATGGCAAGGAACGGCCTGTCGTCCTTTTCTGCTTGGGTTTTTAGGGCTTCAAGGCGTTCCGGTTCGTCCAGAGAGTCGATCTTTGTGGCGACGACGATCTGCGGGCGTTCGGCCAGGTCAACGCTGTAATTTGCCAGCTCACGGTTGATTATATCGTAGTCCTCGACCGGATCGCGGCCCGAGATCGATGAGACATCTACCAGATGCAGGATGAGTTTTGTGCGTTCGACATGCCGCAGAAAACGGTCGCCGAGGCCTGCTCCGTCCGAAGCTCCCTCGATAAGTCCCGGAATATCCGCTACCACAAATGTTTTAAAATCGCCCATATCGACCACACCGAGGTTCGGCTCCAGCGTGGTAAAAGGATAGTCGGCGATCTTTGGCTTTGCGGCGGAAATAACGCTGATAAGCGTTGATTTTCCTGCATTTGGAAATCCTACCAGTCCGACATCAGCGATAAGTTTCAGTTCAAGCTGAAGTTCGAATTCCTGGCCCGGCCGTCCGGTGTAATGATATTTCGGCGCTCTTTTCGTCGGCGTGGCAAAATGAGCATTTCCCCAGCCGCCTTTTCCGCCCTTTGCGGCAAGGTAACGCTGGCCCGGTTCGGTGAAATCAAAGACAAGCTCTTCCGTTTCGGCATTATAGGCCTGTGTCCCGACGGGAACCCTTACAACAGCATCTTCGCCGTCTTTGCCGTGGCGATTGCTGCCTTCGCCGTGGCGGCCGCGTTCCGCCTTGTGTTCTGGGTTGAAACGCAGGTGCAAAAGGGTGTTCAGGCCTTCGTCGGATTCCAGCCAGACGCTGCCGCCGCGTCCGCCGTCGCCGCCTGACGGGCCGCCGCGAGGGACAAATTTTTCCCGGCGAAAAGCTGTGACACCGTCGCCGCCGTTGCCGGCCTTGATCCTTATTTTTACTCTGTCGATAAACACTATGACTATCTTAAGCTCTGGGACGGGCAAGGCAAAATGGCTTGCGGAGATAGAATGGCGAAGATGGCGTTTAAAAAGACGAAAGCGTTGCATCGAGTGAACGAAACAACGCTTTCGTCAACCTGACTGAACACCGAAGTGTCCTGAAAGGGACGCAACCGCTCCATGTACACGAAAGGGTTGCTGATTTTGTATTCCGAAGAGTCTCAGCGGGGAGACGTTCTCCGGTCAGCATCAGAAGACCGAAGTATTCTTTGCACCGCGTAAGTGCGTGATGCCATTAGGTTTTTGTTGTGGTGGCTTTTCCTCCACCGCCGGTTACGCTCCCGGCAACGAGGCTCGCGCTTTCGCTAACGAGCGGCTTGGCACCTAACAGGTTGATCATTCCCTGAAGGCGTTATCCGTTTTTATCCGGACAACTTTACAAAGGCCGCAGCCCTTGTCTAGCAAGCCTTTCGGCTTCGATTCAGGGCGTTAATAACAACGAACTTTCCGCTTGTCGTTGCCCTCGGACAATGCGTCACCGCTTTTGTCCGCCTCTCCCTGAGCCGGTCAAGTACCCTTGAGTAATTGACTATGTGACCATCATACACCCGATATTTCCGAAGTCAAGTAGAAAGTACTTTAGGTTTTGGCATTTTACGGGTGTCTAAGATGAGTATGCTGTGGAAATTTTTTTACGAACTTTGTGGAAATCTCTGTGGAAAACAAAACAGCCTCAATGGCCGCACCAGTTAACATTTTTGCAATACTGCAACAAGCAGAGAAAATGCTGTGGAAATCTTTTTTTTCGGAGTGAAAATTATTTTAGAAATTTTATAGAAAGTGTTTGAAAAGATGCTTAAGAAGGAGATCGGCCGGAAATAGTATTCAAGCCACCAGGAGGCACAGTCACGATCATAAATAGCCTAGATGCCTCAGACCAATAAATATCATCCAACATCCAACCACTACATAGGCTATTCTTCCGATAACAAGCCATTTAGCACGTGTATGTTCGGGATAACGATTTAAATGTCTTTTGGTTAACGGTTTATTGAAAATGACACCAATACAACCCCAAACTATCGCGAAGTAGGCCATGAAAATCATAGATTACTCATACTATCATGTCTGAGATAATGATTTGATCCAAAATTGTTTATTGGTACATCCTCCAAGGAGAAAGAATCCGTGGTCTTACAAAAAAGCCGCCGGTGCGATACCAGGCGGCTTTTTGAGATTTTTTGTGAACGCTGTCTATGCAGCTTCCGGCTGCGGATCTGGGGTGCGTTCGGCATATACGCTGATGAACTTTCCCTTGCGGCCCTTGTCCTCAAATTTTACAAAACCCTCGATCAGAGAAAAGAGCGTGTCGTCCTTGCCGCGCCCGACGTTCTTGCCCGGTTTCCATTTTGTGCCGCGCTGACGAGCCAAAATGTTGCCGCCGAGAACGTGCTCGCCGCCAAATTTCTTAAGCCCAAGCCGCTGTGCGTTCGAATCGCGACCGTTCCTTGATGAACCTACACCTTTCTTATGTGCCATATTTCTATTGCGGAATTCGGATTTCGGAATGCGGAATTTTTATGCCGCATATCTCTCAATATCTCCTACCGATCCGTTTCCTCCTAAATTTTTTCAACCTTGATCTCAGTGTAACCTTGACGGTGGCCCTGTTTGCGTTTGTACTGTTTGCGGCGTTTCTTTTTGAAAACGATCACCTTGTCGCCGCGTCCGTGCGAAATGACCTCGGCCTTGACGGTTCCGCCGCCAATGGCTGCTTTTTCGCCTGTGCCGGAGACCAAAGCGGTCAATTCGACCTTGCTGCCTGCGTCTTCGCTGATGCTCGGCACGCGCAGTACCTGGCCTTCTTCCACGGCGAACTGCTTACCGCCTGTTTTGATGATAGCGTAACTCATTTTGGATAATTAACCTCTTTACAAAAGGGTCGCATTCCGGCAAACCGCCGAAAAACTCAAATTATACCGAAACAGATCGTGCTGGTCAATCTCAGAGGCCGCCTTTTTCGTGGGGCTGGCCGATGCACATCGGGTTTGGCCGGAAAACGCCGTTTATGCCTTGCATAGCGTGATATGATGGGAAAACAATTCTTCAAAAAAGGAGGTCATATATGCAAAATATCGAAAATGTCTTTCAACCGTCACCGATGGCGGACAAGATCGCGGATATGCGTCGCGGAGCGGACTGGTTTTTCTGGATCGCCGCCCTCGGGATACTTAATTCGCTGATCGTGACATTCGGCGGTTTGCCGGACATGCTGTTCGGGCTTGGTTCGACGCGTTTGGTCGATGAGATGCTGCGGGCAAACTCGCTGGCGGCGGTCAATCCCATCGGGCTGTTCTTTAATGCCGCTATCGCCGTGCTGTTCGCGGCGTTTGGATATTACGCCAGAAAAGGGAATGACAGGATATTCGTCCTCGGAATGTTCCTGTATGTCGTAGATGCCATGATCTCCATCGGCTTCCGCGACTTCTGGGGCTTTGGCTTTCACCTCGTGGCGCTTTTCTATATAGGCCGCGGCCTTCTGGCCAGCCGAAAGCGTTTCGATCCATCGGTTTAACAACGGAACATAAAATGCGATCCTAAAATATTCTGGGCGGTATGTTATGAGTGTGCCTGTTGATATTATAGCAGGCTGTTTAGAGAATTAGTGAATCCGAACTAATTGAAAGAAGTTATATTGTGGGGATGGGCATCGCAAAACAACTGAAAGATATATCTTTTGGGAAGGGGAGAGCTTGGCATCTTGTGATTTTGGCCTTGGTTCTCTTTATGCCTATAAGTCTTTTTGCTGCTACATCGGATCTGTATTTAAGGATGCGACAGATAAGTCTTTTCAGGAGCACAAAGAGCGATGTCGAACGTGTCTTTTCCAAAGCAAAGCTTAAATATATAAGGAATAACTCCCTCGGTCGATCAGCAGAATATGCGTTGAAAGGTGCCAAACTGACAGCGACATATTCACAAGGAGAGTGTACAGAGGCAAACCCTTATGACTACAAGGTCGAGAAAGATATAGTTGTCGAATTTGAGATTGAGTTCGACAAGCCGATAAAATTTACGACGCTAGCGTTAGATATTTCGAAATTTGAAAAGATCCCTTTGGATGACGTTATCGGATTGTTCAATTACTACAACTCAACCGAAGGAATATATTTTGTAGGCACCGAGAAAACGGTTGAAGGTATGGAACTGTATGCTGACTTGGACTCAGAACCTCAGAGCTGTAAAGAATGATGGGAAAGCCGGAATGCTCTGGCGTCCCTATTTTAATAGAGCCTGATCGTCTTTCACAGCAATTTAAATTCTTCTGCAATGACGAATTCATTTATTTGAGTCTTGATAATTTGTTCCCTACACATATGTTACGCCTTTGACGGATCGCGAACGACGGCGACGAAGGGCAGATTTCTGTAGCGTCCGGCAGCGTCCAGGCCGTAGCCGACGACAAATTCATTTGGCACGACAAAGCCGGTGTAGTCTATCTTTAACTGTTTATTGATGCGCGGTTCGGGTTTGTCGAGAAATGTCGCCAGGCGGATGGAATCGGCCCCGCGCGAACCGAGAATTTCCAACAGGCGAGTCAGCGTCAGGCCGGTGTCCACAATGTCCTCAACGACCAGGACACTCTTTCCGCGGATCGGATTGCTCAGATCCTTCAGTATTTCCACATCGCCGGTCGATTTCGTGCCGTCCTTATAGCTCGAAACCGCCATGAAATCTATCGTCAGCGGCAGGTCGATCTCGCGCATCAGGTCAGCCATGAAAAGACACGAACCTTTCAGAACGCCGACGAGGACAAGTTCCTTTCCGGCGTAATCGGCGGTTATCTGCCGTCCAAGTTCGGCAACACGGCCTCTGATCTGGTCGGTGGAAAAAAGTATGGAAAGGTTCGGATTAGTGAATTCTGTTGCCGAAACGGCGTTTGCATTTGCTGACATATTATTCCGTAGTTGAATGGTTTTGGTTTTAGCAATACTATTTCAACTGACCGGCTTTTTTCAAGCAGGTATAAACTCATTCTGATATGCCGTCAAAAGAAACGCCATCAAGGGAGATGATACGCAGCCTGGTTCGCGAGGCGTTGAATATCGCTGACGCACCCGCGCAGCAGGCCTCAAACGCGACTGGGCCGGAGCATCTCATCGTCAATTCGCTCAAGGAAAAGGCGCAAAGAGAATTTGACCGGGACGAATCCGCCAAGACGCTTTTGACGGAGATTGACCTTCGCGGCCTTGAGCCGGGGTCGCGTGTCCGGGTTTCACCGGGAACAAAACTGACGCCTCTGGCAAGCGACATTGTCCGGGAGAACAACATCGAGCTGATCGAACGAACGCCGAGAGCGTCTTCGGTCACGGTGCGGTCGGCAGCCATCGGCTCCGATCACGGCGGATTTCAATATAAAGAGGCCCTGAAAGGTTTTTTGGCCGATCTGGGGGTATCGGTGCGTGATTTTGGGACCGATTCGACCGAGGCGGTGGATTATCCCGACTTCGCTTCGGAGGTTGCCAAATGCGTCGCTGCAAACCATGTCGAATGCGGCATTTTGATAGACGGTGCGGGCATTGGTTCCGCGATGGCGGCGAACAAGGTGCCGGGCGTTCGGGCGGCGGCGTGCTATTCGACCGCGTTGGCGGCAAATTCGCGTGAACACAACGGCGCGAACATCCTCACGCTCGGCAGCGGACAGGTCTCATTGGATGAGGCGAAAAAAATAGTCGAGGCCTTTCTCTCCACAAGAATATCCGAGGAAAGACACATGCGGCGTGTTGCCAAGATAGACGACATCGACCGCCAATATCGAAGATAGGAAAGACATAAAGCAATGACAGGGAACGGACAATACGAAAAGCTGGTCGAACAGATAACCGACCTTGTGCTTTCAAGGCTGGTCGATGATGACTGTCCGACGTTTTGCAGGGCTGACGTCGAACGCATTGTTGACGCCGGAGCGGAACGTATCGGCATCGTGCTTGGCGATTCGGCCACGGCAGGCGATTGGGCAAGCCTGATAGATCACACGCTGCTCAAACCCGAAGCCTCGGAAAAGGATATTAAAAAGCTGTGCGATGAGGCGGCCCAGTTCGGCTTTGCATCGGTTTGCGTCAATCCCGGCTGGGTAAAAAAGGCGAGTGAATTTCTTCGAGGTTCAGGAGTTCCTGTGTGTACGGTCATCGGCTTTCCGCTCGGGGCGACACTGCCGGACGTAAAGGCGTTCGAAGCCCGCCGTGCGATATTTGACGGCGCCCGCGAGGTGGATATGGTCATCAATATAGGCGCGTTGAAATCCGGCGATGACTGTGCGGTCGAAGATGATATCCGCGCCGTCGTAAAAGCGGCCCACGAACACCGTACTATCTGTAAGGTCATAATAGAAACAGCCCTGCTGACCGATGATGAAAAGGTACGGGCTTGCATTGCGGCAAAGAACGCCGGAGCGGATTTTGTCAAAACATCGACAGGATTTGCGAAAGGCGGTGCGACCGCCGCAGATATTGCACTGATGCGGCGAACGGTCGGAACCCAGATAGGCGTCAAGGCATCAGGCGGCGTGAAGGGAATAGAAGACGCCCGCCAGATGGTCGAGGCCGGAGCCACACGCATCGGGGCGAGCGTCGGTGTCAAGATAGCTCAGGAAGCCGCAGGTGTACGGTCTGAGGTTGTCGCCGGAGCCTATTAAAAGGTTCCGCCGCCTATCAGTCGTTTTGTGAGGCCAGACTGAAATTATAAACGATGGTTCCGCGTCCCTTGACCAAATGTTCGTTGAACTTCAGCGGGTTGAACTTTGATCTTCGGGCTGCTGATTCAGCCGCTTCACGAAGCAGTTTGTGGCCCGAAATGGCCTCTGCGGATGTAACATTTCCTTCAAGGTCGATCTCGATGAGAACCGAAACTCTGCCTTCGATCTTGGACTGACGAGCTGTCGGCGGATAGATAGGCATCACCAGCCGTTTAGCCATGTCGTTGGTTATGGTACCGAGATTCAGAAATTCGGGCGGAGCGGCGTTCCGTTCCTCTTCTTCCTTTCTTTTTGCTTCTTCTTCAGCCTTTACTCTTTCTGCTTCCAGCCGATCGGCCTCCACCTTTTCCGCAAGCGCTTTGGCGATGGCGTCTTCCAGACGCTTCAGGCTTTGTTTTGCCGTTTCGTTCTTGTCGTCCAGTTCGACCGCTTTTTTATAATCATCCAGCGCCAGATCGATCTTTTCCATCCTTTCGTGGGCGACGCCGCGATTGTAATAGGCATTTGAATCGGACGGGCTGAGTTCGAGAGCGCGGTCAAAATCGGCGACCGAACGGTCATACGATTTCAGATTGAGATATGTCCGTCCGCGTCCAAGCAGAAGAGTCGGGTCATCGGCCTTCATTTCCACGGCGGTGTTGTAATCTGCCAGAGCCATCGTATATTCGCCCTTGGATGCGTTCTCTATCGCACGCCGCTGAAAAAAGGTGTGATCGATCTGTGGTTCGGGCGGTTCCGGTGCCGGAGCCTTTTCCTTGATGGCTTTTATCAGTTCGTCTGCCGCTCCCGTTGATGTGAGTTCCGTCTCGATCTCCGGCGTCAGGGCAAACGTGACGCCGCGTTCCAGAACGGCCTCAGCAAGTATCCTGTTTCTTTCCGGCAGCGTGACCTTTTGTGAACGGAGTCCGATCAATAGATCGGCCAAGCTTAGCTGCGGCGTCTGGGCCGTCGCGTTCATAAAAGTTCCGAGTACGAAAACGGCCAGAAAACCGGTCATCAATATCAATTTTGACAATAGCGTTCTTGAAACGGTGGGGTAGAGTCTCATGGCAATATCCTCTGTGCAATGGGCTTTCGATATGCGTTTACGGTTAATTATCGTTGATCAGGTCGTCAACCGTGACCTTTCGCGGCTGCCGCTGAGCGGGCCTTTCCGCTGCGGCGGGACGCGGCTCTCGCTGCGCCGCGTTTTGTGCGACGGGACGGCGTGCGGCCTCGCGTCGCCCTTCACGCGTGGCGGTTCCGGTTTGTTCGGTTATCGCGGAAGTTGTCTCAGGTGCGGCCCCGGCAGGCTGCTCCGTCTGATCATTTGTCTGTGACACGGTTTCTGCCGCAGGTGTTTCCGAAACAACCGGCGGTTCAACGGCCCGGGCCGGTTCCATAGTGATCGCCGCAGGCTGCTGTGCGGACGGTTCGCTGCCTGATGACAGGAAATACCATCCGGCCAGCACAACGAAGCAAAGTATCAGGCCGACACCGCCCGCGATCATCGGCATAGAGACGACAGGCTGTTTGTATTCAGCCTCGTAACTGTCCTGATGCTTATATGCCGCGGCGGACACGGTTTGTCCGAGCATTGCAGGCTGCCGGTCGTCATAGACAACAGGGGCTTCGTTCGGTTCGGCAAGCGTTTCGGCGGGAGATTCCTCGACCGGATATGCCTGTTGATGATCCTCTTCTTCGACCTTGATCTCAATATCGTCCGCATCAGGTTCGGCGGCAAGGGCTTCTTCCTCAATGGCAACAGTTTCTTCTGTGGCGGCGGCTTCAACGACCTGAACACTGTCTTGTTCGCTGTCGCTGCTGAGAGATGCCTGATCCTCTGAAACATCTGCCACAGGTGCAGTTTCGACAACCGTTTCCACGGCCTCATTTCGTGGAGGTTCGTTTCCTGATGCCGCTGATAAGCGCGGTGTTTCAACTGCTTCGGCCAGGATGTCGCCGAACAGGTCCTCAGAGGTCATTTGCAGGGAAGTATGTCCCAATTCAGTTTGCGGAATGTCGAGCAGATCGGAGCTTGGTGTATGCGCCGGAGCCTGTGGCGGAATGCTGTTCTCAAGTTCCTTTTCCTTTAAAAGCCGTTCCATCTCGGCGGCTCTTTGCTCGGCGGCAAGACGCTGTTCCTCGGCCTCGCGGAGCTTTTGTTCAAGTATCTCAGCCTGTCTTCGCTGCTCTTCGGCTATTTCGCGTTCTTTTTGTTCCAACAGTTCCTGTATCTGCTTTTGCTTTATCAGTTCGGCGGCTTCAAGCGTTTCATCTGCCTCGTTTTCGACGCGTTCGCGGGCGCGTACCTGTGCGGTCTTTAAAACCTGACGCATTATCGCTGCGGAATCGTACCGCTCACGGCTCTTGATCGACATTGCCTTTTTAATGACCTCTGCCACCTCAGAAGGCACAGAAGGCGCGAGTTCATTTACGCCGGCAAGTGGATCGGCATTGCCCTCAAGTATCTCTATCGAGCGTTCAAGGGCATCGACAGGTTTTTTTCCGGTCAAAAGGTGATACAGCGTTGAGCCAAACGCAAAAATATCGGCTGCGGCGGTCAGCGGTTCGGTCAATGCTCTGCCGTCCGCGTCGTCATAACTGTTGATGATGACCTTTTGCGATGCCGGATCGAGGCTGTCCCATATCTGTTCCAGCGGCGAATAACCGATCTCCGATCCCGCGGACGGAGAAGACAGATCTGTGCTGATGCGGGTGCCATTGCCGTCCGAAAGGCCAAAGGCGAGCAGCTTTATCCTGCCGTCGAGCGCGAGTTTGATGTGCTGCGGGTTTATGCTTCGGTGAATGATCGGCGGAGCAAAGGTGTGAAGCTGGTTCAGAGCGTCCAAAAGCTGGTCCGCCCAGGCCATTACCTCTTCCGTTTCAAAAGCTGAGCCTTTTTCCGCCAACAGGTCCGCAAGTGTTTTGCCGTCAATAGATTCCAGCACAAGATATTGCCGTCCGACCTCAGAAAAATGGTCGCGGACATGCAGCAGTGCGTCGTGGCGGACGCGGGTCAGCAGTTGTGCCTGATCGGCAAAGGCAATCTGTACCTGCTCCTGCCCGGACGAGCCGCCGGCACTAAACGGCACAAAGATCTCCTTGACGATCACGCGCACGTTGCTAACGGTGTCATAGGCCTCGTAAACCGCCGTCTGGCCGTTCAGGGGCATTTGATGCTCAATACGGTATCTACCGTCGTTCAGATTCTGAGTTGTATAGGACATGGGTGGTGAACTGTTCTAAAGAGGTCTGGCAGTCTGCCGAAAACATTATAGCACAGAATGTTTAAAATGGAAGATGTTTGTTAAATCTGATTAAACACACGGAAATACTAATATTTAAGCTCTTACAAACCCGAACATGAACTCTGATATGGCGTTGGAAAATTATACTGGAAACTGATGACTGAGATCTGGAAACTGTTATTTAAATAAAGCAGTTGCCGGTCACCAGTTCCGAGTTTCCAGTCTTAATGCGTAATTTAGGATAAGGGGGGCATGGCTACGTCCTTTAGGACACGGGTAATTTAATATCCTTTCGCCCGTCTCGTTTTAGCGGGCTTAACTTCTTTTATGAGTGAAAACGGTATTGTGTGAATAAAAGCTCTCATGACATTTTCATAAGAGAGCCTTAAATATATTTTGTTATAAGTGAAACGCTACTGGATGGACATTATTACAGGAACACCCACGCCCGGGCCTGTTTCGGGGCTGAACAGGTCATCGGAGACCTTTTCTCCTTTTAGAGCTTTCAGGTTGGTCATTTCTCCCTTTAGCGAATATAAACGGATGACAACACGTATGTCAGGCCGGTATATTCGGTCAAGTTGTGCATTCATCTTGTCCCTGTCAGCACGGCCAAGCATTTCCATGTGGCGGGGAAATCTGAAAACGAGCATTCTTTCGTTGGCGCCGCCTCTTGGCCGGATGACGAGTTCGCCGTTGCGAAAGGTCGCATCACGCCGCTCATATTTACTCAGGACGGCATAAGCCTGAACAACCTCATTCATCTGATCGACAACCGGCCCGAAAAGGCTGAACGCTTTTTCCGGATCAACGACCGAATAGCCGCGAATTACCTCCATCTGGTCGGCGAGTTCGTCGCGATCTTCTGAATAGGAATACGCAATTGTTTCGGCGTCATCCATCAGTTTTTGAGCAAATTCTTTATACTCGTCGGTGTCTTTTCGATGAAATGCGATGGCGAGATCGACCGTTTTTTTAAGCCGGGAAGAAGCGTCTTCGATCCTGCTCAATCGGTTGATCGCTTTTTCCAATTCGCCCTTGACGGCGTCGCGCTCCAGCCCTTTCGATTCCAATAGCTGTTCTATTTCACGCCTCACTTTCTCATCCGGTATCCGTGCTGTCAGTTTTCTTGCTTCCTCCTCATCTTCCATTGCCGGAATGCGTCTTTTCAGAAGTTCATAGGCATAGTTGCGGTTTTGTGCAGGCATGGTCGGAAGTCGGTTGACGATCTGTTCGGGTGTGGTATCGGCGCTGTCCATTTCGCCCATAATACCAAAGCTGCCAAACTCTCTCGGCAATCCTGATTGTGACTGCTTCATTTTTTCACGGACCTGCGGGATCCTTTGCGGAACGATCTTTTCCAGCGTGGGAATGGCGTTCCCGATCATCATCGGGAGGATGATCGAGGGCCGGGCAGAGAGGAATTCGTCGATCAACGCCTCGGCCATTTCTACCTGTTGTTCCTTTGTAAATGCAAACCCCTCTGTTTCCTTCGTTTTCGTCAGGGCAGGGCGTTGTGACTGACGTAGAAAGTTAATGATCAGGTTCAATTCACCCGCTGAATTGGTCAGGTCGATAGATTTGACCTTTGCAACTACATCCTTTGCCAGTTCCGTCGCGGTTTTCGGCGAATGTTTGTGTATCTTTTCCAGCATTGGAAAGATCGCTGTTGATAGCCCGTTTTTCAGATTTTCCTTAAAGAGCCTTATCGCGACATCAGGGTCGGTGTCAGCCAGACGATTTACGATGTTCTGTTCAAGATTGAGTTCCTGCTGAGCCAGGGAATTGGCGATGGAGATCTCCGGTGTCATTATGTCGTTTGCTTGAGTCGAGCGTTTTTCAATAGCCTCGGTGATCTGCGGTGTTCTGGTTGAGAGGAGTGTGTCGTAAGCAAGTTTGGGATCATAATTAGCGATAGTGGGAAGAAGCGTCTGCCGCAGCAATCCTTGAGATGCGTCGAACATCCAGCGTTCGTTGACGGAGAGCCGCGTTCGCGGACGCTTGAGGTCTTCGTTCAGGGCCAGCAGTTCACCGCCGACGCGTCTGAAAAGCGTTTCTGCGCGTTCGCGGTCGATGTCCCAAAGCATTTCGCCTGCAGTTGTGAAGATCACGGCGCGGTTTTCCGGCAGGGTCAGCGATTCGCCCTCGCGGATCATTGCGTCGATGCCTTTTTGGAGGAGTTCGGCCGCTTCCGCGACGAGTTTTTCGTCTGGTGTCGGAGCTGGCTGCTGTGCGGCCGCTAAGGCCGATGCAAAAAGCAGAATGGCAGAGAACAAAAGGAAATGACGGAACATGGGCGAACCTCCGCAAAGGGTATTTGAGACAATATAGCCTAAAAACGCCAAAAAGGCGAAATATTTTCTGGAGGCAAAAGGGAATTGAGGTTGTTGACCGTCCGTTTAGGCGCGACGCGGTGAGTGCATCCGGCGGCGATGGTCGTCGCCTTCAATGATTATCGTGCGGCACATTTCAAAAAGCCGCGAACGAAGCCTTACGCCGATGCGGTCTTCGAGCGTTTCTTCCGTGCCGGTTCTTACATCAAGGTAATTTGTCGTGAAGATCGTCAGCTTGTTGTCGTTGTAGCGCGAATTTATGATGTGGGCCATCGTGTCCCTGACCCAATCGGTAGGTTTTGACGCCCCGAGTTCGTCCAGGACAAGAACATCGGCTTTCAGCACGGGTGAAAGAACGGCAAGCTCGGATGTATGTGTAAAGGCGTTATACGAATCCTGAATTTCCTTGAGCAGGGAACCGAACTCATAAAAGAGCGGCGAGAAACCGCGTTCGGTCAGGCCCTTGAGGATCGACACGGCAAGATGAGTTTTGCCGACGCCGACCGAACCCATCAGCAGCAAACCCTGATCGACGCCGGGATATTCCTGTGCGAACTGCATTGCGTAACGCACCGCCGCCGTCTGTGAAGGCGTTGCAGGTTCATAGCTGTTGAAATGGCATTTTATATAACGAGTCGGGACGCGGACCTTCTCGAAAGGATTGGCCTGACGGTCGGATTCGCGGCAGGAACAAGGACGGGCGCCTTTTCCCGGCACGATCTCCATGCCTGTGCCGAAACACAACTGGCAAACGCCGTCTGCCGCAAGGCCGTTTTCGGCGTCCGGCGTTTCAGTTACCAACGAAAGCCTGTTGATATTTTCAGCTAATTGGGCCATATCAGGGATGTTTCAAAGGGGGCGAATGCCGCCCGGAAATTCTCTTAAACCGGAAGTCTGAGTATAGCATCAGAATACTGACAGGGGCGAACCGCATAGCCCTTTGCCGCGTCTGTGGTATATTTAAACAGATCACTTTATTTTATGGGATTGTTTCGCAACTTATTGATAAAACTTGGTTTGGCAGGCCATTACGCAGAACGCACCCCGATAAGCGTTTTTCTTCTGGATGACGACACCCGCCGTCATAAATGGTTCATGAAAAGATTTGCAGGCGATTCGCTGGACATCGCCGCCACGGTTCAGGAAGCAAAAGAGCTTTTGGGTAAGGGAAAATACGACGCGATCTTTCTGGATCACGACCTTTTGCCGCATCATTACGAATCGAACGACCACGACGATTACGCCAACACGGGCTACGCCATTGCCGAATGGCTCAACGACCGCCGTGACCTGCATCGCGCCGCGACCATCGTCGTCCACACACGCAACGCCGACGCCGCCATCCCGATGGTGCAAAAACTCCGCGAATCCGGCCGCACGGTCGAGTACTGCGCCTTCCCGATGCTGGATATGAAGATCAGAAATTACTGGAAAAGGTGATACTGATTTTTGTAGAATCAGTCGGTTTTTTGCTGATGACGGAGTAGTTCTTATCCGGAAACCGGCCCTTCGCTCATATATCGGGTTACAACAGAAAGACAGATTATCAAGGCAGAAATTCTGAGACTCTGATCTTTGATCTCGGTGATTCAAGCGGCGAGATCAACTGGTCTTCGCGGTATATGGTCTGCTCCGCGTAATAGTATTTGCGTGCTGCATTTTTTGAGGGGTTGCGATAAGCCTCAACGACCCGTTCTTTCAGGTTTAGTATCCAATACTCCGCGATACCGGCTTCGGCATATATCTCGGCTTTTGTCACGCGGTCGTATAACAAGGTCGTTTCGGCGATCTCGACAACCAACAATGCTGATCTGGGGTGTGATTCGGCATGATCACGAATGGTTCCCACAACCACGGCAATATCGGGCAGCGGTTCATTCTGTTTTGAAAGAGCAAGCGGGAGTTGCTGTCGAATGGAAACATTTTTTCGGAATATCTTAGCGAGAGTTTCGGAGACAAGCTGTACCGAAGTTGCATGAGGCGATTTCATAGGCTCCAACTCGATTATCTCTCCACGAACAAGCTCAACCTTTTTACCTTCGAAAAATCCCAAGTCCTCAAGGCGGTAAAATTCCCTCACATTCCATTTATACCGTGCGGGAACGGTTTTGAAGACGGTTGAACCAACTCGTTGTTTTTCGATGACTGCCTGCATATCAAAATTCTAACATACATCTATATCTAACGGTGAATACCAATGCTGACCACAGCCACACCGTAGTTTCTCACAATTGCAGGTATTTCAAAAATGAGTTTTTGGTACCCGAACCATCATCGCGTTTAATTCTCAGATCTTTAGATGAGAACCACCCCGTCAGCCGAAGCGGCTGCCACCACTCCTTGGTAAGGAGGGGAGTTTTTGCACGTACTTTAATTTTAAACACGTACTTTAATTTTAAAAAGGAAGAACGAGTTGTGAGATCGGAGCAAGATCAGATATTACGCTATAAATATGCCGCTTCTCACTTAACGCTTACTACAGGGCCGATCTGGACGAATGTGTTTTCGCGTTTGCTGCGGATGCGGAGCAGCGGTGAGGCCCGACGGGTGTTGTTTTCGGGGAGTTCGGCAGCGTCGGACGAAAATGTAATGTCGTAGGCGGTGCGCAGTTGGACGACGATGTCCTCATACGCTGTCTGTATCTGCGAAAGCTGCGAGATAGGATAATAGACGCCGCCCGAAACCTTTGCCAAATGCCGTCCTTCGTCGTCAGCTTTTGAGGTAAGCGTCAAATGGCGATTACGCAGCGGGTCGATATCGCCAAGGCCGTTTGCGGCGGACGCGGCCACCAGGCCCGTAGGGACATAAAGCGGATAGATCAAGGCTCCGCTTTCCTCAACGGCCCCGATCAGCGAATCGAACGCCAGAAACGACCGGTTGTCGTCGCCGTCGGTCAGGACAACTATGGCGGTTCGCTCGCCTTTCAGCGGCCTCAGAGATTCCGCGATGGTAAATCCGAGCGCGTCATAATATGCCGTTGCTCCGCCCGCGTCAAAAGTGTCGAGGCTTTCTGACAATCTCGTTTTGTCGGTCGAAAAATTCGCCAGCACCTTTACATCTTCGCTAAAGATGACGATCGAGATGCGGTCGTCGGCATCGACCGTTTCAACGAACGAACGAGCCGCTTTTCTTATGAACGTAACGTAATTTTCAATGCTGCCCGATACATCCAAAAGCAGCACAAGGTTGACCGGGGCCTGAACCTTTTCCACTGAAATTATCTGCTGCGGGCGTCCGTTCTCGGTTATCTCAAGATCCGATGCCGTAAGGCTGGGAACCGCCCGGTTCCGCAGGTCGGTCACAGTTATGGTGGCCCGTTTTACGCGTCCTGTCGCATTTGGCCTCTCTCTGCCTCCGGCCGTGAGCTGCGGTGTTCTGGTGATGGGCGGCAGCGACCGTTCGTAATCGCCAAAATATTTTGGAGCGGCGCGGCGAATGGCGTCCATCATCACGCGGTCGCCGCTGCGGATGATGGCTTTGGCGGCCTCGGTGAGCGGCCTTTCGCGGAGGTCGCTCGTCACCTCGTTCGGCGGAACATTGAGAAGAACTATTCCGCGCGCGGTCGAAACGGTTATCTCAACGTTTCTCGCAACCGGCGTTTCGCCTTCTTCGGCGGAACCATTGCCGCTTTCAGTGTCGTTTTCCGCGCGATGCCGGCCTTTTATCTCAAAGCGTCCACCCGAGCGTTCACGCACCTTTGCCAGTTCATAATCGGCTACATACCTTGGCCGCGATGCCGTCCATCTCAGATCATATTTGACGTCAGTGTCGGGCGTGTCCATTGAGATAGTTCCGGTATTGCTGCGAGCATCGATCAAGGCAAAATTTCCGCTGACGCGTATCTCGCCCTCGGCCGTTACGGCCTTTATCTTTGAGCGTGCCGGAACCTTCACAGAAATATCCACTCGTTCGTTTCCAGCATTTGGCGTCACGATTATGCGTATGCGGCCGCCTATTTTTTTTGCGGAGATCCGACTGTCGGTGAGCGATCCGGCCGCTGTTTCGATCCGCACCATATCCTCGCTGTCGTATTCGGCCACGTCTATCCGCCCAAAGCTGTTCTCTATTTCGATGACCTCTCCCGAATAGGGGATCTCCTGGCCGATAGCGTATGACGCGAAAAGCATCATCGCAACGGCCAGGCTCGTTATCTTTTTGATCCCTATTTGACGCATTGGTATTGTCAGCCCGGCCCGGACCTTATGCCTGAGCCGGAAATGCGGCCCGAACGGATAAGGCCCTGACGGACCCGTTCCTGCCATTTCTTTCGCGGCTTGTCGCTTTCCTCAAATTTGAAGAAAAGGTCCTGCAGCGGTTCGCCGCCCGCCTGCCGGGTCTTCAGGTAAAGAAGCGCAACGAAGATGGCCGTAAAGGAGGTCGAAAGTATCTGGAGCGGTATTACCAGTATCTGTGTGATAGTTTCGATAATTACATTCTTTGCGGTGTTGTCCGTCTTTTCCGCTTCGGTGTCGGTGATCTTGACCGGCACTGCGTCGCGCGTGTTCAGATTTATCGAAAAACTGCGTTCTTCCTTTTCAGTGTTGTTATCCGGGGCTTTTGCCTCTTCCTGCGTCTGGGCGGCAACACTCGTGCGTTGCACGCTCCGGTCAACCTCGCGCGCGATGAGATTTATGAACAGCGACATCACTGACGCAAGGATCAGCGGTATCAGCAGCATGATCGCGTAAACGCCGATCGAGGTTAGGATCGAACGCCGTACCAACTCCAGCGACCGGCGAATGGCGCCAAAAACGCCCAGATTCTCCATCATCACGGACGGAACCGAAAGCATCAGAAAAATGCTTATCCCAAAGAACGTCAGGCTGCCCAGCGTTCCGCCAAGAACCAGACCGGCAACCACGCCCGCCTCGATGCCGATCAGGAGCCAGCCTATCGCCAACACGATCAGAAATATCACGAGGCAGACCAGAGCGGCCCCGCCAATGGACAGGATAATGTTCATCAGGCCGGTTCCCGCAAAGGTCTTCAGTTTGCTCCGAGCCTCGCGCAGCGAATCGCGAAGCCGGATCGGGCGAAGCGGAACGGCAAGCGAATGAATGACTATCCAGGTGATCGTTCCGGTGATGAGGCTGACGCACAACGCCGTGACCGCCGTGTAGAGAACGCTTGTCAGGCCGATCCCGAAGGACGAAACGTTTTTATCGACATATCCGCCGGCTGATAGCAGGCTCAGGATAATGATAACGAACAAAAGAATTATTACCGGAGCATGGAACAGGGCCGAAAGTTTCAGGAATTTCGGCATGTGCGCCGTATAGATCATGCCCGAACGCCGCAGTATGCCGAACACGCCCTCTGAACGCGAACGCAGCAGGCTGGCAAAACCCACGCAAGACTGCGGGCGATCTGCCGGATCTTTTTCCAGAGACGATGCGATCACCCCTTTTAGCTTTTTTCTGACGCTTTTTGTAACAAGCGGCGGAGCGGGATCTTCGCGATGAGATTCCATCACTGATGTGAAATCTCCGGTAAATGGCGGGCTGCCGGAGATCATCTGATAAGCAATGACGCCGATGCTGTAAATATCCGATCTGGAATCCAGCTTGTCGCCGCGGCACTGTTCAGGCGACATATAGAGCGGTGTGCCGAGAACGGCCCCGACACGCGTCAGTTCACCGAGGTCGCCGCGTGCCGTCGCTTTCAAAAGCGATGCCGAGTCCGTCTCCGGTTGTTCTGAAAAAAGGCGCGTGCCTTCGTCCTCGCCGGCCACATTCTCCTGTGTGCCATGTAAGTCATCGTCAGGCTGGACCTGGATCATGGTCTCATTTTCAGTTATGTCCGCAATGGGGCGCGTGATGTTGGCGGCGGCATTTTCCAGCATCATTGTTGCGGCGACGCCGTCATGATGCGTCCTTTCCTCGGCCATTCCGCTCACGGTCAGCTTTGGCCCGAGCATCTGCGTCGGGACCGATGTCCTCGGTTCTGAATCGCCGTTATGATCGTGTCCATGGTCGGCTTCCAGCTTGGCGATGCCGAAATCAAGCACCTTGACGGTGTAGCCGCCGCGCATGTTCGGTTCCAGCCAGATGTTGTCCGGTTTCAGGTCGCGGTGAATTATCCCCTCATTGTGGGCGGCTTCGACCGCAGAGCATATCTGCTCAAGGATATCGAGCGTCCAGCTTATCGGCAGATTCTTTTCCTCTTCGAGGATCTCGCCCAGCGTGCAGCCGTCCAGATACTCCATCACCAGATATGCGACCCTGCCTTCGCTTGTTTCGGCAAAGCCAAAATCGGTGACGTCAACCACATTCGGATGCCGAAGCCTGCCGGCGGCACGTGCCTCGCGGCGAAAGCGTTCAACAAATTCCGGCCGTTTCATAAATTGCGGCGCAACTATCTTTACCGCGACCGGACGCTCGGTTCCGAGATGGGTCGCTAAAAAGACCGTCCCCATACCGCCGCGTCCCAGTTCGCGTTCGATCAGATATTTGTCGTCAAGCGTTTGTCCTATGAACGCATTGGTTGCCATAAAATATTTTGCCGCCGATCCGGCACCGGGCATTTCACGAAAGTATCAGGCCCCGTCAAGGTCAAAGCCTGTATTATATTGTATAAGTTTACGAGAACAAACATTCTTTTGTTCTTCAGACAAAAGATATTCCATTCCGTCAGCCTTCACGCATTTTGGTTATCAACTATCTGGTCTTTGATGTCGGCAACAGGTAAAAGGATCGTTCCGTTTCCTGCTGAAATGCAAAGCCGTCTTCGCTGTTCCCTGCCGTTGCCGATACCGGGCTTGCCCTGACGGCAAATTTCGAGTAAATTCGTGAGAATCAGATCAATGACAGTTGGTAAAAGCGTTGCACGTGTGATACATTGTATTGCATTAGCGATGTATCGTGCAATTTTGCAAAACGGGTCCGGCATTTGAACACCTGACGCCAACCAAACCAAAGACCACAACGGAGAACCATAAATGAGTATTGACAAAAGCAAAGCAATTGAATCTGCCCTGCTCCAGATAGAGAAGAAATTTGGAAAAGGCTCGATAATGCGTTTGGGTGAAAGGCCGCACGAGGAAGCCGGAGCCATCTCGACGAACTGCCTCAGCCTTGACGCGGCGATCGGTGTCGGCGGTTTTCCGCGCGGCCGCATCATTGAGGTTTACGGGCCGGAAAGTTCGGGCAAGACAACGCTGGCTCTTCAGGTTGTCGCGTCCGCCCAGCAAAGCGGCGGCGTGGCGGCATATATTGACGCCGAACACGCAATGGACCCGGAGTATGCCGAAAAATTGGGTGTCAATATAAACGATATGCTTATTTCACAGCCGGATTCGGGTGAACAGGCATTGGAAATAGCGGAAACACTTGTGCGGTCAAACAGCGTCGATGTCATCGTGATCGATTCGGTCGCGGCACTGGTGCCGAGGGCGGAACTTGACGGCGAGATGGGCGATTCGCTGCCGGGTTTGCAGGCCCGTCTTATGTCGCAGGCCCTAAGAAAGATAACGGCGATCGTTTCCAGTTCGCGGACGACGTTCATTTTTATCAATCAGCTTCGTGAAAAGATCGGAGTTTTCTTTGGTTCGCCGGAAACGACCACGGGCGGCAAGGCACTGAAATTTTACGCCAGCGTCAGGCTGGACATTCGCCGCATCGGGGCGATAAAGGACGGAGACAGGGTCGTCGGCAACCGCACGCGTGTCAAGGTGGTGAAAAACAAATGCGCTCCGCCATTTCGCGAAACGGAATTTGACATCATGTATGGCGAAGGCATCTCACGCGAAGGCGATCTGATAGATCTGGCAACGGCCCAGAATGTGGTGGAAAAAAGCGGCGCGTGGTTTTCCTACAAAGGCGAACGGCTTGGGCAGGGACGCGAGAACGTCAAGAACATGCTCAAGGAAAACACCGAGATTCGCGACCGGATAGAGGACGAGGTTAAGGGCGTTCTGGGGTTTGTAAAGGCCGAAGCCGCGCCGGCTTAAGGTTGAGAAAATAAAGGAAGAGGCCGTTTGAAAAGTTGTGTAGAACTTTTGCGGCCTCTTTTTTATGTCTGACAGACTGTCGCTCAAAGGTATTTGACGGGAACCTTACACAAAGAATCAGCCGTTTATTTTTTGGGTTTTCCCGATGCTTCAGAGCGCGTTTTTCCGGGCCTGACATTGTCCGGCAGCTTTTGCTCTCTCTGGCGTTTCAGTTCTTCGGGCGACGGAATGCCGGGTGTCGGCGTCGCGCCGGGCGGGAGCGGTTTACCGATGTTCGCCGGGTCAGGGATCCCCGGCGTCGGTGTTGCCCCGACAGGAACTTTATTTGCCTCACCCGGTGCCGGCATTCCCGGTGTCGATTCGCCTGTCGGCTTGATCGGTTCGCCGCTGAGGCCGGGCGGAAGGTCTTCTTTGGCGATGTTGCTGACGCCGTTTCCGACACCGTTCTGATTCTGTGACTGTCCGGCGTCACCGCATCCGGCGACCAGGCCCGCAGCGAGAAAAACAAATAAAAGCGTGATATTTTTCATTATCTAAAAAACTCCATTGAAAGCCGCCGGTTCGGCTCAGATGTTTTCCGGCACATGAGAACCAATTATAAAGCGGTGAATTTCGTTGTCAAAGCGATGCCGTTTATCAAAGCTCAACTTTCCCGGCCTGCACCGGCGTCCGTAAGTTGACAGCACAATTAACCTTACGTAAACTTATGGTTTCGTCGTCGTGCAAGCACGGCAACCGGCCAGGTAGCTCAGTTGGTAGAGCAGCGGACTGAAAATCCGCGTGTCGGCGGTTCGATCCCGTCCCTGGCCACCACACATATATAGAAATAAAGAGCTGTCCGAAGATCGTTTCTGGGCAGCTTTTTTGTTTTGTCTCCTCATCTGACCGTTATATAGATAGCCATATTTTTGAGCTGCTTTAACGTCAGTAAGAACTTTTTCTTATCACTTTTTCTTGACACTCGAAAAAGCTATCGTAGTAAGCAAAATTACGATATTATTACGAAGCATCACATGGATGTTTAGTTTGCAAGGACAACAAAAGCGTAGATAGGGGGAAACTATGAAACACATTTTTGTGCTGCTTTTCATATTGCATATCGCTGTTATCGGCTGTCATAGGGTCTATACCCATGAATTACCGGAAACTACACAGGAACCATCTGTATTGACCCCACTTAAAACGACTGTCTGCGAACTAAAAGAGTACCCGGAGAAATTTGATAAAAAATTTGTGCAGCTTACCGGATTTGTTTCTCGTGGTTTTGAGGATTCGTATCTATTCGCTCCCGAGTGCGACAGTTCCCATAGTATCTGGGTTGAGACCGGCGGTAAGACAGGGTCAGGGGTTATATATTGCTGCAACGTACCTCCTGAAAGAGAAAGGGAGAAAGAACTTGTTGTTGATGGCAAAGACCTTTCTCTGCTCACCGACGACAACTTCAAAAAGTTTGATGAGGCATTGCAGGAAAACGGCAATTCAGTAGTAAGGGCCGATGTAATAGGAACATTTTTCGCGGGCGAGAAGATAGAAGGTAACGGAAAAGTGAGTTGGGGCGGATACGGACATTTCGGTATGTCGAGCCTATTCGTTATCCAGCAGGTGATGAAAGTTGAGCTTGAAGGTAGAGGGCAGTTTGATACGGTATCATCTATCGGCTTTGATGATGAGGATTGCGATGCCTATTCCCACATGTGGGATCCCAACGAAAAACAGGATCTTGAAAACCAGAAACTGGCAAATAAAGGCAATGCAGGATGGATGATCGACGATCCACAAAAAGTTGCGACAGAAGGACTCTTGTCCCTTCTTAATAGTAAGAAAAAACAGGTGCCGAAACTGAAGGAAATAAAAAGTGGAAAGGGGACGATCACATATCGATGGAATCCCGGGGGCAGTGAAGATGGCCGCTATCTTGTCATTGTCAGCCGCCCTTATTGGCTTTCGTTCTACGCAGCCCACCCGGATAAGGTCATTTGGACAATAAGGGAGATCATTCACTTATGTGATTAGGTTGGTTGGGAATTCAAAAATATTTCTTTCCGGACAGTTTTTTAGGCATCAGGTCGTCGGATTCGCCTTCGGCTTTTTGGCCGTAGCCGAGTTCTTTCATGAGTTTGGTCGGGGCGTTGCGGATCTGCATCGGGACGGGCAGATTGCCGAATTTTTTTGCGTCTTCCATCGCCTGTCCGATGGCGTCGGTAACGCTGCGGTCCTTGGCGGCGTTGGCGAGGTATGCCGTGCCGTGGGCGAGATTCAGGAGACATTCGGGCAGGCCGATGGTCTCGACCGCGCGAAAGACCTCATTTGCCACAACCAGAGCCGTCGGCTGGGCAAGGCCGATGTCCTCGGAAGCAAATATCACCATTCTGCGGGCGATGAACTTTGGATCTTCGCCTGCTTCGACCATTCTTGCCAGATAATAAAGCGCAGCGTCTGGTTTGCTGGCACGCATTGATTTGATGAACGCGCTGATGACGTTATAGTGTTCCTCGCCCTTTTTGTCATAACGCAAAAATTTTGCCTGAAGCGTTTCCTTCAGCGTTTCGACCGTTATCTTGTCATAGAGTTGGGCCGTGTTTTCCAGCATCGTAATGGCCTGGCGGGCATCACCGTTCGCCATTTCGATCAGCCAGTCGCGGGCGTCCGCATCCAGATCAAAGCCCGTGCGGTCGATTATCACCGCCATATCCTCGGGCGACAGTTCTTCCAAAACAAAAACGCGCAGGCGTGACAATAACGCCGGAATGACCTCAAAACTCGGGTTTTCTGTCGTTGCTCCTATTAAGATCAACTCACCGCTTTCGACATAGGGCAAAAGAAAATCCTGCTGGGCCTTGTTAAAGCGATGTATCTCGTCGAGGAAAAGGACTTTTGGCCTTTGGTCTTCCGTTTTCGGGCTTTGGCCTTCGACATTAGGAATCTCAGACTCATCGGACCCAATGTTAAAAAGCTCGCCTGTGGTTTCGACTTTCTCCGTGTCTCCCTTTCTCCTTTTCTCCTCTTCTTTTTTTCCGGCTACGATCTTGCGAATGTCCTCTTTCCCGGCGGAAACGGCGGAAAGCTCGTAAAATTCGGCGTTGATGGCGTTGGCATAAATGCGGGCAAGCGTTGTCTTTCCGGTTCCCGGCGTTCCCCACAAAATGAACGAAAAGATATGGCCCTGCTCTATCGCCAGGCGCAGCGGCTTTCCTTCACCGACAAGGTGACGCTGGCCTGCGACATCGTCTATCGTTTGCGGGCGTATCCGGTTCGCCAATGGTTCGGATTCACTCATACGGTCAAAAAACTATCGCTTCTTTACGGACAAAAGCATTACCTTTTTGTTCGGGTCGAACGTGACCTTTGCCGGATCGGCTGCGGCGGACAGCGTGACGATCTGCTGCCGCGAATCGACCTCGATCTCTTTCAATTCCTTTGTTCCGTCCTTGTATTCCAATTCGACCTCAAGCGGCAGCCGAAACGCTCTCGGTGTCAGCTTGTCACCGCTTTGCGTTTGCCTGATGTCCATACGGAGTTCCTTCTTCGAGGCGTTGAATGTCTGTCTTACGGTCAGGCGCGGATAGCTTGTGCCGTAAACCCATTGGTCAAAGAACCAGCCGAGGCTCTGGCCGGAAGTTTCTTCCATCACCTTTCGCAGATCGGCGGTCTCGACCGAGGAGAATCGATGCCGCGTCAAAAAGAGGTTCAGCGCTTTCCAGAAAGCTTCTTCGCCGACCTGTTCGCGGAGGATATGAACGAAAACTCCACCCTTGTCATAAGTAACGGCGGGCCATTTGAAAAGCAACGAAACATCTCCCGCACGGCGATTGTATAGCCCGTGAGAAACAGGCACGGCGGCATCGTGTGTCATAAAGCTGTCGGCGTTCGTCCCGACCTTTCTTAAGTATTCCTCACGGCCATAGAGCTTTTCGCGGACGGCGGCCTCAAAAAAAGTGGCGAACGCCTCATTCAGCCAAAGCTCAGCCCAATTTTTGCACGTCACGTTATTCCCGAACCACGAATGAGCGATCTCGTGAGTGACAAGGTCCTCGACATTGCCGCGAAGAAAATCCAGCCGGGCATAGGCAATTTCCGTGTCGGCCATCGTTGTCGCGGTGATGTTCTCCATGCCGCCGAACTCGAACTTTGCGACCACCGTCTGATCGTATTTGTTGAAAGGATACGGTGTCGCGGTCAGTTCTTCCATTATCCCGAAAAAATCCTTTGTCTTGCCGTATGCAAGCGGGACGATGGTGCGGGCTTCGGGATATGTGTAATAACCGAGCGGAATGTCACGATATTTATCCTCGATCTTTACGTATTCGCCAATGATGAATGAGACCAGATAGGTCGAATGAGGAATGTTCAGGCGAAAATGATGTGTTTCGGTCCCATCACCGTTGTCCTTTTTGCCGAGTTCCTCGCCGTTGCCGATGACGGTCATTCCTTTTTCGGCGGTTATGAACTGTTCTGTCGTTGCCTTGTCGCCCGGAAAATCGAACGAAGGGAACCAATGGCGGGCTTCGTCGGGTTCGCCCTGCGTCCATATCTGTTTTGAATGAACGCGGCGTTTTTCTTCAAAGCCCTCATCGACGAAGTAGATGCCTTTTTTTGGTGCCGCCGTGTAGGCAAAGCGAATGGCAATGTCCTCATCGGTTCCGTATTCGCGGTCGAGCGTAACGGCGACCTTGTCCTTCAGGACGCGGTAGGTCAGATCTTTATCGTCGCTTTCCAGCTTTACCGACGTGAATTTCAGCCCGACGGCGTCGAGTTCAACCACCTTGACGCCTTTTTCTGTTGGGCGCAAAATTACTGTCGTATCGCCTTCGATGCTGCGTTTGGCATGATCCGGTTTTACGCGAAGTGTGTAGTGCTGAACGTCATAATTTTGCGAACGTTCGTAAGCTGGCCGCTGAGTTTGTGAGACTGCGACGCCCGCCGGCAGAAGGAGAAAAATGCAAAGAACCGAAATTTTGCGAAAATAAAATGAATGCATAGAAAACAAATACGCACGGCGGACAGAACGGGTTTATCTTTGGCACAAAAGAGCGAAACATCAAGGATGACAACATCGCGACTTTGTCCTGACAATGCGGATTGGTTAAGATGATAGCAAAATCATCGGGAGACGACCATGAAATTCAAGCTTATTGTTCTGGCGGCATTGGTTTTTGCCGCGACATTTACGGCGGCGGCACAGCAGGCCACACCTACACCTGCGATCTATTCCGCAAAGACGCTTGCGGAACTTCCGCTGTTACGCGATGCGGCATTGAAAAGCGATTATGCCTATGAAAGAACTCGGTATATGACCAATAATATCGGGCCTCGGCTTTCCGGTTCGGCACAGGCGGCCCGTGCGGTCGAATACGTTGCCGAAGAGATGCGAAAGATCGGGCTTGAGGTGCGTTTGCAGGAACTGATGGTGCCGCATTGGGTTCGCGGCATCGAAACGGGCGAGTTGACTGAATTTCCCGGAATGGCTAAGGGAACGACCCAGAAGATCGTTCTAACGGCCCTTGGCGGCAGCGTCGCCACGCCGGAAAGCGGCCTCACGGCGGAGCTTGTCGTCGTCACGTCCTATGAGCAGCTCGAACGTTTTGGCAGAAAAGGTGTTGAGGGAAAGATCGTTCTTTTTAATGAAAAGTTTGACCATCGCCTTTCAGATTCCGGCGAAGGTTTGAAAGCATACGGCCAGGCTGTTCGTTTTCGCGGCGGCGGGCCATCGGCAGCGTCGCGGCTGGGAGCCGTTGCGGTACTTGTGCGTTCGGCGGGAGCTTCGCAGATGCGTCTGCCGCACACGGGCGGAACGCGTTACGCCGACGACGTGACGAAGATCCCTGCCGCAGCCGTTACATACGAAGACGCTGACCTGATAGATGATCTGGTCAGGCAGGGAACGACAAAGATGCGGCTGGTGCTGATGCCGAAGACCTTGCCCGACGCCGTCAGCCACAACGTCATCGCCGACCTGAAGGGAAGCGAGAGGCCGGACGAGGTCGTTATTGTTTCCGGGCATCTGGATTCGTGGGATCTGGGAACCGGAGCTTTGGACGACGCAACGGGTGCCGCGGCGGCGATGCAGGTTCCGTATCTGTTGAAACAGCTTGGGTTGCAGCCAAAGCGGACGATCCGCGTCATCGCCTATATGAATGAGGAGAACGGCCTGGTCGGCGGAACCGAATACGCAAGAGCGGAGGGAAACAACATTGCCAACCACATTGCAGCGATAGAGGCCGACCTCGGAGCTTCGCATCCGATGGGCGTACTTTTTGCGGGCAAGCCTGAGGCTTTGCCGTTCTTCACGCCGTTCCTTGAGGTGCTTCGCGAACACGGTTCCGGCCTTATCAGGACAGAAGGCGGCGTCGGAGCGGACATCGGGCCGCTGACCCAACGGGGTGTGCCGTCCTTTGCGCCGTGGTTCAATACGCGAACGTATTTTATGTACCACCATACCGCCGCCGACACGTTCGACAAGGTCAACCCGGAAGAGCTCGCCCGCGTCGGCTCCGTGATGGCCGTCACGGCGTATGCTCTGGCAAATATGGAGCGGCCGCTGCCGAGATGACGGTCAAATTCCAGATCCATATTCCAGATTTCAAAGACCTAAGTCCCAAAACCAAAGACCAATGACAAAGGACAAACTCCGTCCTATTTGATAACATTGACCAGAGGTAACAACTATGAACAGGCCGCCGCCATATTTTCCGCAAAACCAGCTTTCGCCGCCGGATGAGAACCGCTACAAGAAATTCAAATTCGTGGTAGGCGGATTGGCGTTCCTGCTCGTGCTTATCCTTGTCGGACTCGGTTTTGGGGTTTATTACCTGATCTCGTGGATGATGTCGGGATGACGGGTTTTGGGCATAGGTCTTTGGTCTTAGACCTTTGGAATCTGAAATTTGAAACCCCGGACGCTCCGGCTCCCGGTTCTGAGAAGTACTCGAATCGAACAATGCCCGTTCTGCAACGTGCGGGCTTCTGCAATATGCCCTTACTTCGTGCGGGCTTCTGCAATGTGTGGGTTCCTGCAAATTGAAAGATCAGCCATTCACCATTTTGGGCCGGTTGTTTTGAGCAGCGGCTCTATGTGTTTTTCCCATGCTTCTTCTGAATCGAATTGATCCAGCCGCACATCTTCCTTCTTGAAGGTCACGCCTGACACGTCCGTGCAGGGAGTTTCACAGGCGAGGTCGTTGAGCCGCAGATCGCCTTTGAGTTCGGTGTCGGTCATTTTTCCCTTGAATTGCACCAGGTCTCGCGAGGCCGTGCCAAAGCTCATTTTGGCGTCGAATGACAGCGTTTTTTCCTTTGGGTCAAAAGCGACGTTCTCCAATATTCCCAACGGCATGTCCTCACCGGCCTTCAGAGTATGCGACCCGCTTATCGTGCCGATGATCTTGTCGCCGTTTTGCCACAAACGGACGATAAATCCCTTTGCCTTTTCTCCGTCATCCTCGATATTTGAGAATGATCCGACAGGTTCGATGGCGTTCAATGCTTTCATATCCGTTGAAGGTTCTTCTGCCTGCTGTGGGGCTATGTTGCCGCCGGTGCTGTTTTCAACTGCTGAAGTGG
>CAZOXY010000005.1:61013-83842 GCA_964583955.1 uncultured Chloracidobacterium sp.
GCCGATGCACCCAAGACACACCAATCCAAAAAGTAGAAAAGAAAGACGAAACCTGAACATAACAACCTCCATCAATTAAAAAACCAGCAGCACTACGCAACTATCCCCGGTCGCGGATCGACCCTGTTATTCTATCACGACGACAGGCCTCTTTTGTCTATTATCTATTGACTCAGCAGATAATAGAAGCGGTCAATTTAGTATTGACGGGCTGATGTTGTGGACTGCCTTTCAGGAGATACGAGGCATTCAAAAAGTTCGACACTGATCTTCCGGCCAAGTTCAGAGACGAACCGGGAAACCATATTCAGATCGTTATTCGCGACACAGCAGTATTCTGCTGCCGTTCTAAGGTGATATGCATCACCTTTTCTTATCTCGACGATCAGAAGCACCGAGTCATTTGCGGGATCGGCAGTACAGTGTTTCTGGTTTGGCTCGTATTCTGAAATGTCCGAGCCCTCTATCCATTTCCACAGATCAGGATCGACCAGCCTTTCCTCATTAAAAGAAGTTTCTTCTAATTTGAGATCAGCAGCATCCGATACGGAAACGAGAGTTCCGCTTATCTTCCCGTCAATTTTCTCAATGAAGAGGAGCTTGTCACGTGGCGTGTTAACGCCTATGCAAACTCGTATCATTATGTCTTCTGGTGCTATCTTTTTGCTCCGAAATCCGGAAAGCCCAAATTTATCAGCACGTTCTTCACAGAAATTATTGACCAACTCGTCGTCACCATCCGGAAAAACCGCGAGACCTTCGATGTTGTATGGATTTTGCAGTGCGGGAGAAGGTGAGTTACTGAGACCGCTAGTTCTCTCGCCTGCATCGGTACAGCCAAATAGTATGAATACGGCAAGATATACCGGTATGAATAAAGCAAATGAAATTGGGCCACCTATTCTGCTTCTAGTTTTCATCTCAGATACCGATCATTGGTAAAAAGGCTGTCTTCAACACTCGGTTTTCGACAGCCTTCAGGTAATTAGGTCAATTATCTGGGCCTCAGCGGTTGTCTGCTGCCGACCGTTCGCCGCTGCCGGTTTTGGCACGTGCCTCGGTTGCAAGTTGTTTTGCCCGCGGCAGGAGTTCGATCGCCTTCATCAACTGGTTGTCATAATCCTTGAACACCTGATATGACGTGGTCGTTCCGTAAGCGGCGGTCACAAGTTCGGAGCGGAGCGAACGTTCGACATACTGCCTTTCGGCGTCTATCTGCGCGGCGCTGAATTTGTACTTGTTCATCGCCTGATTCTTGAAAGCCTGATAGACCTTGTCATCGATAACAAAATCACCATCAGCGATGTCGTATTCAAACCGTATCGGCCTATCCACTCTCAAGTTTTCAAAACCGGGGATCTTTCCGTAGGCCAATCCGAGCGCAAAATCGAAGATCGGATTGCTGAGCCTTGTCCGGGCGCGGTTCCTTTCGGCTGTGATCATGTTGGGTTTTACCTCAACATCAGGTTCTATGCCTCCGCCGCCATAGACGGTGCGGCCCATATCGGTCTTGCTTTCCGGGCCGACCGGTGTTTCGTCCTCACCTCCGCCGTCATCCTCGCGGCCGACGCCGCCTTTTGTGTAATAGCTGTACAGATCGCCGTTGGAATAATCACGCTGGATCAGCCTGCCTGACGGAGTTTCGTATTTTGCGATGGTCAACAGCAGCATCGAACCGTAATCCAGAACGAAAGGATTTTGCACCAGGCCTTTGCCGAATGTCGTTTCACCGACGATCAGAGCGCGGTCATGATCCTGCAATGCTCCGGCGAGTATCTCCGATGCGGACGCCGAATTTCGATTGACCAGAACAACGACCGGCATCTTTTCGGGATCGGGATTTTCAGACGTATAGCGTTCGGCTATCGCCTGGATCCGGCCTTTTTGTGTAAACACTGTCTGTCCGGGTTCTAGGAAGGTGCTGGCAACGCGATATGCGTGGCCGACCAGGCCGCCGCCGTTATCTTTCAGGTCAAGGATAAGCTGCGTCATGCCGTTTCTCTTCAGCTTTGCCATTGCTGTTCGGAACTCGTCATAGGTCGTCTGGTTAAAACCGCCCGTCATCGCAATGTAGCCGACACCGGGCCTGATCATGTAGGCCTCGGCTATGGAGGGCTGCGGAACCGCGTCACGTATTATCTCTACGGTCGCGCGTTCGCCGGTCCCGTATCTTTCGACTACGAGTTTTGCGGATGTTCCGCGCGGGCCGCGTAGCAGGTCGCGAACCTCGCTATACGGTTTGCCCAGAACGTTCGTGCCGTTTACCTCGACTATCTTGTCACCGTAGCGAAGCCCGGCGCGATGTGCCGGAGCTCCGTCAAAAGTCGCCCGAATGAATGTGGCGATCATCTTGCCGTCGGGAGCCGTCAGGTCGCCGATGGTCGCTCCGATGCCGAAATAACGCGAGCTTTGGTCGGTCCTGAACTGCTCAAATTCCTTGGCGTCAAAATAGTTTGAGTGCGGATCAAGCGTATGGAGCATTCCGTCGATCGCGGACTTGAAAACGCTGTTGTAATTTATGTCCTTGCCGACGAAATGAGAGTCCTCTATGACCGAAAGAGCTTCCGCCACATCGGATTCAATAGTTTCTATCTTGACCGGAGCGGTCTTTTCCGTCGCCGCCGCGGTCGTTTTCGGTTTGGCATCCTTTACCGCAACGGGACTTTGAGCGTGTACGGATACTGTAAAAAGCATTGTCAGGGACAAAAACAGTGACAGATGTAAATGAGAACGATTTTTCACTAGATGGATTCTCCTAAAGCTGTAACCCGATCGTAATAGGACGAGTTGTGAAATAATAGCATTCATTTGAGTATTTCGCGAGGTTTTTGGTTGCATACTACATTGGCCGAAAGATTCCTAAAAGGTTCTACTGCCTTTAATTAAGGTGCTTTTTGCGTTATTATCACATAAATTTTCTTACCCAGGCGTCGGAGGTATTCTTTTTCATGTCCATTCGGTCTTTCCTTGTCGCAGCGTTCGTGCTGCTGTCCGCCACTGTTGCGTTCTCTCAAACAAAGCTGCTGCGTTTTCCCGACATTCACGGCGACCGCATCGTATTTAATTACGGCGGCGACCTCTGGACGGTTTCATCTTCCGGCGGAACGGCTGTCAGGCTGACCGCTCATCCCGGTATGGAAACCTTTCCGAAATTCTCGCCGGACGGCAAATGGATCGCCTTTACCGGCCAGTATGATGGCGACGAACAGGTTTACGTCATGCCCGCAACCGGCGGTGAGCCGAAACAGCTTACATATTATCCTTCGACCGGCCCGCTGACGCCGCGTTGGGGATATGACAATCAGGTGTACGGCTGGACAAAGGACAACAAGGTGGTCTTTCGCGGAATGCGCGAATCGTGGACGCTGCCGGTCACGCGTTTATATACAGTTTCGGCAAACGGCGGCCCGGTCGAACCGATGCCGATGCCGGAGGCCGGTTCGGGCGACCTGTCGCCGGACGGAACGAAAATAGCCTATTCGCCGCAGTTTCGCGATTTTCGCCCCGAAAAACGCTACGCGGGCGGACAGGCGAACACGCTTTACATCTACGATCTGGCGACCAACGACGCACGGAAGATCTCCGATAATCCGTTCGCGAACCGCGACCCAATGTGGATAGGGAACTCGATCTATTTCATCTCTGACAAAGACGGTAAGTTCAATCTCTATGCCTACAACACTTCCGGCGGAAAGGTCGAGCAGGTTACAAAATTTCGCGACTGGGATATCCGCTGGCCCGGAACCGACGGCGACAAGCGCATCGTTTGGGAGCGCGACGGCGAACTTGAGGTCTTTGACATCTCATCCAAAAAAGCGGCAAAGCTCAACATAAACGTTCCGAACGACGGCATAAATCGCCGAAAAAGGCAGATCTCTGCGGCCCAGTACATTAGTTCATACGGCCTCAGCCCAAAGGGTGAAAGAGCGGTCGTATCGGCTCGCGGTGACATATTCACCGTACCTATTGAGAAAGGCGGCGTCAGAAATCTGACCAATTCATCCGGTGCTCATGACAAACTTCCCACTTGGTCGCCCGATGGCAGAAATATCGCGTTCATCTCCGATGCCAGCGGCGAGGAAGAGGTCTGGCTTGTGCCGCAGGACGGCTCGGCTCCGGCGACACAGCTTACTACCGGTTCGAAAGCGCAGAAAAATGGCGCAGTATGGTCAGCCGACGGCAAAAAGCTGCTTTACAGCGACAAGGACGCCCGGCTCTACGTTCTGGATGTTGCGTCGAAACAGGTCAGGCGCATTGCCGAGGCTCGTAACGGCCTGATCTTTGCCTACGAATGGTCGCCGCAGGGAAATTATGTCGCGTTCGTGATGCCGATGCCGAACGGCATGAGCGGCGTTCATGTTTGGAACGCGGCGGACAACAGCGTGACGCTGGTTTCGCCAAAGATGTTCAATTCGGCAGGCCCGGCATGGGACCCGAACGGCGATTATCTCTATTTCATCAGCGCCCGTGAATTTGCCCCGCAGATATCGCAATCGGAATATAATTTTGCGACAACGAAAATGGGGCAGATATATGCTCTGGCCCTGAGAAAAGACGTAAAGCATCCTTTCCCGATGGAAAGCGACGAAGTGACGATAGCAGCCGAGGCGACACCGTCTCCGTCACCCGCGTCCTCGCCGACACCCGGCACACCGGCTGCGTCACCTACCCCTTTGCAAAAGGCCGAACGCATTGACCTTGACGGCATTGTCAACAGAGCGTCAAAAGTTCCGCTTCCGGCGGACAATTACGGCGGCCTTGCCGCGAACAAGGGACATCTCATATATTCGGTTGGCGGGCCGTTCTTTAACGGACGTTCGTCGGGTGTTCAGCCGTCGCTGCGCATTTTCTCACTGAAGGACAGAAAGGAAACGACGATCCTTCAGCCGGGCGGCGGTTACGATATATCCGCCGATGGAATGAAGCTGATCGTTTCGGGACAGGGCGGCCTGGCCCTTTTGGACGCAAGTCCTGCGGGCGAGCGTTCGCGCAAAGCCATTTCGTTGTCAGGACTGGTAATGGAGGTTGATCCGGCGCAGGAATGGGAGCAGATATTCAACGAGGTCTGGCGGCGCTACCGTGACTGGTTCTACGTTGAGAACATGCACGGATTTGATTGGGAAAAGATACGTGAGGATTACAAAAAATGGCTGCCGTATGTTGCCCATCGCGCCGATCTGAACTATCTGATCTCGGAAATGAGTTCCGAATTGACCGTTCAGCACGCCTATATCGCGGGCGGCGACATAGATCTGCCGTCACGAGTTCGTGTCGCGTTGGCAGGTGCCGGATTTGAAGCGGACAAGGCCGCCGGCCGATATAAGATAGCAAGAATATACAACGGTCAGAATGAAGAAGACATTTACCGCTCTCCGCTGACAGAGGTTGGCCTAAACGTCAATGTCGGCGATTACGTCCTGGCGGTAAACGGGCAGGAGATACGCACAGACCGCGACATTTACGCTTATTTTCGCGGCAAGGCCGCCTCGTCCGTTACCCTGACGGTCAATGACAAGCCCACGCTTGAGGGTTCGCGAAAAGTTACTTTCCGACCGCTGACCAGCGAATCGGACCTGATATATCTGGACTGGACCGAGGCAAATCGCAAACGCGTCAGCGAACTCAGCAACGGGCGGATCGGGTATCTGCACATCCCCGACATGGGGCCTGCGGGCATACGCGAGTTCATTAAATGGTATTACCCGCAGTTGGACAAAGAAGGCCTGGTCGTAGATGTCCGAGCAAATGGCGGCGGCAATGTATCGCGGATGCTGATAGAACGCCTGCGGCGAAAGGTGCTTGGCGTCAATTATCGCCGCGGCGATATGGACGGCACGACGTATCCCGACGGAACCTTCATTGGGCCGATGGCGGCGATATTGAATGAAAATTCTGCATCGGACGGCGACATCTTTCCTCACATGTTCCGCGAAGCGGGCCTCGGACCGTTGATCGGCAAGCGAAGCTGGGGCGGTGTTGTCGGCATAACCAATCGCGGCAACCTGATAGACGGTGGCGTCGTGAACGTGCCGGAGTTTGCCCTCGCAAACCCGAAGGGCGAATATATAATCGAAGGTTACGGCGTCGATCCTGACATTGAGGTCGAGAACGATCCGCGTTCGGTCATCGCGGGCCGCGACCCGCAGCTTGAACGCGCCGTCGAGGAAGTGATGAAAAAACTCGCACGGCCCGTCAAACTGCCGCCGAAACCGGCCGATCCGAACAGGAATAAGAATGAGTAGAAAGTTGTTAAAGATCAAAATTCTGACAATCTTGCTGCTGCCGGTGGCCTTTGCGGCGGTGTCGATAAACGCGCAGAGCGATGGCGACAAGAAGATCGCCTTTCCGGATGTGAGGACAGCGGAGCCTTTCTGGGAAAAGTATAATTTGTATATTCCGGGACTTGCGGTCTCGTTTCCAAAGATCCCGGTAGTTTTAGAAACGAGCGCCCCGTGTGAGAGTTTCAAGAGAAGCACGTTTTACGCCTACGCGGGCGAAGTCGTTTACACGGCGGTTGTGACGTCTAGATATGATCCTCCTAAAGACATGAAATGTGACCGGAAAATCCCCTTCGGAGAAAGAACCTGGGAACGGCGGATCGGGGAATTCAGTCACATCGTCGATGCAAAAGAGTTAAAAGCAGCAAAAGAAAGTTCTTCGGAGCAGGTCAATTTCACCGGAGAAAAGAACTACATTCGTCTTGTAAAGGACTTAAAGAATGACAGGATCATTGATCTGCGGATAACTCACCATAAAGAACTTATAACGGACCATTCCAGATTTTTTGATTCACTTGAGCTCAACTTCAAGGGGCAGGCCGTTCCGGTAGAAGATGGGGCCGAACGCATGATCGGCGATCTGGAGCAGAAAACATTTGCTGATAGATTCTGGAAAGAAAATAAGGTGGAAGAGTTAACTTTTCCAGTGTATGTGGTACACATGCCAAAACCGGGATATACGGATGAGGCCAGATACAACTCGACGCAAGGCACGGTGAAGTTGAGGGTTACTTTTTATGCTAGCGGTAGTATTGGTAATATCCATGTAATTGAAGGACTCCCGCACGGACTCACACAACGTGCAATTGACGCCGCAAAGAAAATTGCTTTTATTCCTAAAAAAGAAAATGGACTAAATAAAAGCATATCCCGACCTATTCACTATTCTTTCACAATATTCTGACTTGCAATGTCCTCACTTCTTTCCGTGACAAATCTGCAAACCCACTTTCCGACCCGTGCGGGTTTGGTGAGGGCGGTCAATGATGTCAGTTTTTCGATAGAGGAAGGCGAGCTTTTGGGTTTGGTTGGCGAATCGGGCTGCGGCAAGTCGATAACGGCGCTGTCGATAATGCGTTTGATATCGCCTCCGGGCAAGATCGCGGGCGGCTCGATAAAGTTCAAAGGGGAAGAGCTGACCACGGCAAGTTATGACCGCTTGCGGGAGATCCGCGGCAACGACATCGCCATGATCTTTCAGGACCCGATGACCTCGCTCAATCCGGTCTATACGGTCGGTGAACAGATAGCCGAGGCGTTGCGGCTGCACCGCAAATTGAACAAAAAACAGGCGTGGGAAGCATCTGTCGAAGCAATGAAGGAAGTTTCGATACCTTCGCCTGAACGCCGTGTAAATGATTACCCGCATCAGCTTTCGGGCGGCATGCGCCAGCGCGTGATGATAGCGATGGCGCTTGCCTGCGACCCGGAACTTCTTATTGCCGACGAGCCGACGACCGCGCTTGACGTGACCATTCAGGCACAGATACTCGAACTTTTGAACGAACTTCGCGAAACAAGAAAGCTCGCCGTTTTGCTTATTACGCACGATCTGGGTGTCGTCGCCGAGGTCGCCAACCGCGTTTGCGTGATGTACACCGGAAAGATCGTCGAAGAATCGCGTGTCGATACGCTCTTCGATCATCCGAAACATCCTTACACACAGGGGTTGCTGCGTTCCGTGCCAAAGCTTCGTACGGCCGGCATCGACGCCGCAACGCGGTTGCAGACGATAGACGGAACCGTTCCCAGCCCGACCGATCTGCCTCCGGGATGTCATTTTGAACCGCGATGCGAGTTCAGCATGGATCGCTGCCGGAGCGGGGAAATTCCGCTCTATGACCTGCCGGACGACGTAAAGGTCAGGTGTGTATTGTATGATGGGACACAATAGGACGTATATGACGTCAGCATCAGCCCAACAAAAAACGCAGCGGCTTCTTGAGGTCAGAGACCTCGTGAAGCATTTTCCTGTTGAGGATTCTGACGATGTGGTGCGCGCGGTTGACGGCATCTCGTTTGACATCATTGCTGGCGAGACATTGGGGCTGGTCGGCGAATCTGGCTGCGGAAAATCGACCGTCGGGCGATGCCTTTTGCGTCTGCACGAACCCACAAGCGGTGAGGTCATCTTTGAAGGGCGAGACATCATCGGGCTGCATCCGTCCGAGATGCAGGCGCTTCGACGCGAAATGCAGATGATCTTTCAGGACCCTTATGCAAGCCTTAATCCGCGCCTCAATATACTTTCGATAGTTTCCGAACCGCTAAAGATACACCGCATAGGCGACAAAAAGGAACGCCGCGACCGCGTGGCCGATCTGCTGGCAAAGGTCGGGCTTGATCCGAGATACATGGATCGCTATGCCCACGAATTTTCTGGCGGACAGCGGCAGCGCATCGGCATTGCCCGCGCATTGGCCCTGAACCCAAAGCTCATCGTCTGTGATGAGCCGGTCTCGGCGCTGGACGTGTCGGTTCAGGCACAGGTCGTCAATCTTTTACAAGACCTGCAGCAGGAACTCGGGCTGACGTATCTTTTCATATCACACGGGCTAGCCGTGGTGGAGCATATCTCTGACCGCGTGGCGGTGATGTACCTTGGCAAGATAGTCGAGATCGCGTCTGCGGAAGATCTTTACGATGAACCGCTGCATCCATATACCAAGGCTTTGCTATCGGCGATCCCGATACCCGATCCGCGACAAAAACGCGAACGCATCATCCTGAAAGGCGATGTCCCGACGCCTATCGATCCGCCGTCCGGGTGCCGTTTCAGGACGCGGTGTCCCATCGCCATTGATGAATGCGCAAAGGCGGAACCGGAGCTTCGCGAGCTGAAACCGGGACATTTTGCCGCCTGTATCCGCGCGTAGAAGATTTTCGGAATATTTATAAAAGTTGAAACGTTCGGCGGCTTTGTTTCGTAAGGAGTTGCAAAACCGAACCACATTTTAATTTTGTCCAACAAATTTCTTAATAGGAGACTATCCGATGGAAAATGAGAAGCAGACAGAATGGACGGCCCCTCCGCCGCCTGAAAAGATAACGGTGGAACAGGCCGAAATGTCAGAGGCCGCAACACTTGGCAATATTTTCTTTGAACCCGGACGCACGTTCGAGGACCTGCGGCGCAAGCCGAGGTTCGTACTGGCAACGCTGCTTATCGTGATCTGTGCAACGGTGCTGACATTCGGCATGTATTACAAGGTCGGCGATGAAGGCATGCGCCGGGCAATGATGGACCAGTTCAACAAAAATCAGCAGACCGCGTCAATGAGTACCGAGCAAAAGAACGACATGGTCGAGATGCAGCTGAATATCGGGGCATATACGCGTTATGCAATTCCCGTGATCGTCATCATCTTTCTTTTTTTGGGAGGATTGTTCTATTTTCTCGGTTCCAAGGCTTTTGGCGGTTCAGGCGGCTTCCTTCACGGGCTTTCGGTGTGGGTATATTCTTCGCTGCCGCCAGCTTTGGTGTCCACAGTGGCAAATATTATTGTGCTGATCTTCAAATCGGCAGATGAGATAGACATTATAAAAAGCCAGCGTGGACTGATCCAGGCAAATCTGGGAATGCTCTTTCCGGCGGACAGCAATGCCGTTCTGGTGACGATCATCAGCTTCTTTGACCTGTTCGCGATATGGGGCTGGATACTGGCGGCGATAGGCTTAAGGATAACGAACAAGATCTCATCCGGTTCGGCGTGGGCCATTGTGATCATCCTGACACTGCTGCTGAACTTCGCTCCGCGTCTGATAGGAGCTGTTTTAAGCGGCAACCCGAGCTAAACGGGCCGAAGGTTAAAAACAGAAAAGGCCGCCGGAAAACACTGGAAACTTCTTCCTGTTTTCGGCGGCCTATTTTCTATTTATTTCGGACTATTCATATCGGAGCGATTCTATCGGGTCGAGCCTTGCGGCTTTCCACGCCGGAAAGAGGCCGAATACGATGCCGATGCCGACGCTGGCAAAAAATCCGAGCGGCGGAGCCCAGTACGGAACATAAGACGGGAAGAACATGGCGATTATCAGCGAAAGTCCCCATCCGATAGCGAGTCCCACAAGCCCGCCAAAACCCGTCAGCGTTCCGGCCTCGATCAGGAACTGAAGCAGGATGTCGCTCTGTTTTGCGCCGATGGCCTTTCGGATGCCGATCTCACGCGTTCTTTCAGTGACGGAAACCAGCATGATGTTCATCACGCCTATGCCGCCTATCAGCAGACCGATGGATGAGATAACGACCATCGCAACGGCTACGCCCGCCGTGATGGAATTGAACTGCTCGATGATGCTGTCGGCGGTCGCGGTCGAAAAATTATTCGGCCTGCCGAAAGCCACTTTTCGCCTTGTTCTCAGAAGATCTTCTATCTGGTCCTGGGCCTCTCTCATTCGGCCTTCTCTGACAATGGCCATGATGAAAACATCATCAGCGTTCGGTTTTATCCGCTCGGCGGCGCCAAAAGGAATGTAAATGATATTGCTTTCGTCCTGATCTCCCAAAAGCTGGGCCTTTTTTTCAAGAAGTCCGATGATCGTGAATTCGCGTCCGTTTATTTCCAATGTCCTGCCGATGGGTGACTGATTCGGATAGAACGTGTCACGCACGGTCTCACCGATCAAACAAACATCTTTTTTGTAGTCAACCTCGGTTTGGGTGAACCAGCGGCCTTCCAGCACCACTTCGGTCTCTGCCCGGCTGATCTCCGGCAAGGTGCCGCTCAACCTGATATTGGAGGTTTGCTTTCCTGCCGCCGAGATAATGGTGGCATTTCCCCATCTGCCGCTGGATGCATCAAGCAGCGGTATGGCCGTTTCAACCTCGGAAAGTTCGCGAAGGGCGAGAGCATCTTCCAATGTCAGGTCGGGACGCATTCTTTCCTCGCGTGAAGGACGGTCAAAGCGAATACCGATGTCCATCTTGTAAACAAAGATGGAGCGCGTTCCGAAGGACTTTATCTGATTTTCGACCGCCAACTGAATGCCCGAAATGATCGACGAGATCAGCATGACCGTGATAACACCGACAACGACGCCGATAATGGTCAAAAACGCACGAAGCTTGTTGCTTCGGAGCGTGTCGAATGCCATTTTCAGGTTCTCAAAGAACCGTGATGCAACGAGTTTCATAACGTTAATCGGCCCTCAGTGCCTCGATCGGATCAAGCGCGGCGGCCTTCCATGCGGGGAAAAGTCCGGCCAAAATGCCGACGCCGCCCGATACGCCTATCGCAAGCACGGCGGCATACCACGGAATGCTTGTCGGAAATACGTAGATCGTTATCAAATATCCTGCCGTGTATGCGATAGAGAGACCTATGAAGCCGCCAATGGCCGACAGAAGGCCTGATTCAAACAGGAACTGCCTGAGAATATCGGCTTGTCTGGCCCCGAGTGATTTTCGGATGCCGATCTCCTTTGTTCGTTCGGTGACGGCAACCAGCATGATGTTCATGATGACGATAGCACCGACGATCAATGCTATGCCCGGAACCAAAAGGATCACTATGGAAAAAACAGCGGTCATGCTGCCGATCATGCCGCTGATGGCGTCGGGGGTAATTATGCCGAAATTGTCCTTTTCGTCCGGGCCAAGTTTGCGTTTGATGCGAAGCAGCGTCCGAACCTCATCGACGGCGTCGTCCATCTTGACGCCCATTTTGGCGGTAACGGCAAAGTTAGGTGCGCGATTCCATCTGAGGCCGCCGAAATTGGCTCCGAATGTTTTGATGGGAAGCTGGATGAAATTGTCCTGCGGCTGGCCGAAGACCGTGCCTTTAGCAACCTGAATGCCGATGATGCGATAGGGAATACCGGATATTTTCAGTTCGCTGCCGATTGCTCCACCCTGCGGAAAAAGGTTCTTGGCGATGTCCGCTCCGACAAAGGCAACACGGGCGGCGGTGTTGTTTTCGGTATCGGAAAAAAACCTTCCCTGCTCTATCTCTATCTTGTCTATAGTTGCGATGACCGGTTCGACACCGCTGATGCGCACGTTCTGGATCGAATTACTGCCGACCCGGATCGAGCGTCCGACACCGCCGGAACGCGCTCCGATATGCTCGATCATCTGCGCCCCTCGTTTGATGAACTCAAGCTCATCAAAGGAAAGTTCCTTGTTCCTTCGCTGTGCGGCGGCAATTGTGTCCGAGTCCTTGAAATCCTCAAAATTGAAACGCTGAACAGTGAATGCGTTGGAACCGATGCCCGCGACCTTTTCGTTCACATATCCGTTAAATCCGAGCAGCAGCGAAAGGATGAGCATAAAGGCGGTCATCCCGATGATCATGCCGAGCAGCGTCAGAAATGACCGCAGCTTGTGGGCCGTTATCGACGAAATAGCAAGTTTTAAGGTCTCGGAAATATTCATTCTTTCACAATTATACGTGCTGACGGACAAAAATGTTATTCAGCACTCCTAATTATACGAAGTTTACGTGATTTAATTTGTAAAGACTTGCAAAGATTTTCAGGCGGAACCGCGGCATGTTTAATTAAGTAAACCTGACTGCGGAGAAAACGGAGATCAAACGGAATGCGCCAAAAAAAAGGCCCCGAAAGGCCTTTTTTGTCAGATGTTAATGTCAGGAAAAGGATCACTTTATTCGCTCATCATTCTCGATCTGGCCGTCGCGAATGGTGATGATGCGGTGAGCGCGTTCGGCGACCTCGTGTTCGTGTGTGACGACAATTATCGTATTTCCATCCGAATGGAGTTTCTCGAACAGGGCCATGATCTCGACGCTGGTCTTTGAATCCAAAGCTCCGGTCGGTTCATCGGCAAGCAGTATCGACGGATTGTTTATCAGCGCCCGGGCGATGGCGACACGCTGGCGCTGGCCGCCCGAAAGTTCGTTAGGACGGTGAAGCGTCCGGTCGCCGAGTTCCACGGCGTCCAATGCGGCTTTTGCTCGTTCGTGCCGCTCGCCCGCCCGTATGCCCGCGTAGATCAGCGGCAGTTCCACATTATGCAGAGCAGTCGCCCTCGAAAGCAGATTGAACGTCTGGAAGACGAATCCGATCTCCTTGTTGCGGATCCGGGCAAGTTCGTCATCGGTCATCTCTGAAACGAGATGGCCGTTGATAAGATAAGTGCCTTTTGTCGGAGAATCAAGGCAGCCGATAAGGTTCATCAGCGTCGATTTTCCCGAACCGGACGGCCCGATGATCGCCAGATAATCGCCTTTTTCCACCTGAAAGGAAACGTCACGCAGGGCGTGCAGTTCCTCGACGCCCATCTGGTATGTCTTCCAGATGTTCTTCATCAGGATAAGGGACTCTTCTTTCGCCATAGCGGTTCCCGTGTGCGAATTTGCCATTTCTTCTCCGGCCTTTGGGTTATCCATGAACCTGTACATAGTGGTGAATTATTGTCCGCCGCGGCTGCTGCTGTTGGCCCCGCCCGCTCCGCGTTCCTGTTTTTTCACAACGTCACCTTCTTTTAAGGTGTTCAGAATGCGGCTTGGCCCGGTTATGACCTCCTGGCCTTCGGAAAGCCCCGAAGTTATCTGGATGTCCGAATCGCCCGTAATGCCTGTTTCCACGGCGACGAACTTTGCCTTGTTGCCGTCAAGGACGTAAACGCCTTTTATCGCCTGCGGCCTGCCGCGACGTCCTTCTCCGCCATTGTTTGCCGCAGCCGGGCCGCCCTGTGGCTGTTCGCCGGAGTTTCCTTCCGAACCGGGCGAGGCTGAAGCCTCGGGACGTTTTTCAACCACTGCCTGAAGCGGGACGGTTATCACGTTCTGGGCGGTTTCGGTCGTTATCGTTGCGGTGGCGCTCATTCCGGGACGAAGGCTGTTCTGCAGGTCTTCGGTCAGGTTCACCAGCTTTATGACCACACGAAATTCCTTGGCTTCCTGGACGTTGATGTTTGTCGAAAGTCCGCCGCTCGTCTGTGATTTGCCGACCGCCAGCGGGGTTTTTTGCAGAACCTCGCCGTCGATCTCGGTTTCGCCAAAGGCATCTACCTTTACCTTTGCTTTTTGCCCGACAGCTACGCGGTCGATCTCGGTCTCGTCCACCTTGACCTCTACATTGATCGTTGACATATCGGCAATGGTCAAAAGCGGCGTTGTCGAAAGTCCGGCAACGGCGAACGTGCCGACCTTTGACGGGATCTCGGCAATGACGCCGTTAATAGGAGCGATCTGCAATGTCTTGCCCAACTGGCTTCGCTGGCCGCGAAGGACGGCTGACTGCTGATCGACCTGTCTGTTCGCGCGGTCAATGGCGTTTCTTGCGTCCGTAACGCTTACTTCCTGCTGCTTCAATCTGGCTGTTGCGTCCCTGACCGATATTCTTTGAGATTCGAGCCTCCCCTTTGCGGTGGCAAGCGAAACCTCGGCGTTCTCCACGCGGTCGCGGGCCGAATCGTATTCCTGACGGGCAATGACGCCGCTTTCCAGCAACTGTTCGGCACGTCTCAGTTCGCGGTTGGCGGCATTTACCTCAACCTGTGCGCGGTCAACCTCGGTCTGAGAGGTAACGACACCCTGACGGGCATTGTCTATCGCGACCTGAGCCACATTCATCCCCTGCTGGGCCTGTGAAAGCTGGTTTTGGGCGGACGTGATCTGTGTCTGAGCCGATTGCAGGGCGGCAACCTGAGCATCCGTTGTGGATTCAAGCTGATTCGGGTCAAGCCGCACAAGCGGGTCGCCCTTATTGACCATCTGGCCCTCTATCACATATATCTCCTCGATCCGGCCCTGAACCTCACTCGTGAGGTTCATGAACTGTATCGGGCGTATCTCTCCCGAAGAAACAACGGTCGATCGCAGTTCCGGGCGTGTCCTTACCGTTGACACGGCAACCTCAGGCGTATCCGTACGCGTCGCGAAAATGGATATTATGATGACCGCGGCCAGCAATACTGCCACGGAGGCTCCGATGATGATTTTCTTGTTTCGGCTCAATGCCATAGTCTTAAGTTCCTCAGGAATTAAAAACGAAAAGTTTATCAGGCTTAGGCCAACTATTCTACACGATACTCGCACCAAGCCGTAACAGCCTACTACGACCATTTTCATTCGCAAGTTTCAAAAATCCGCATATCAGATCAGAGAAAACGGCTAAGATCATCTTTTTTGCCTATGGCATCGCTGACGGTTTGACGTAAAATTCGGATGGCTATACGATTTACGAACGTGCGATACCTAAGGTAGAATGCAAGATGCTGATTAAAGTCAGTTGACCCTCATGTTATCCTATATACTTTGTAAGCCGGTTTGGTCGAACGTAAAAAGATGATCGTTTGCGTATCTTGCGGAAAAAGCAGCCTGGAGGGTTCGCGGTTTTGTTCCGAATGTGGGACAAGGCTTGCGGCCCAATCCGAGCAGATGCCTGAAAGCCCGGTCTCCGCTCCGTTTCATAACAGCAATCCGAACATTCGGCCGGCCAATGTAACGTCTGTTGATATGCCGCAGATGGTTGAAGTGATACCGCCGCCGTCCGAAATGGTGTCGGAGCCTTTGCCGGAACCGCCTGCTTTCCCTGAAGACGGGGCATCCGCAGGGCCGGAAGCTCCGGTTAATGTCGAAAAAGCTTCGACTCGGCCGCATTCAAAGCTGGTGGTCGAACGCGGAGCGGCGGCAAACACGGAATTTCCTTTGACCGCCGATGAATCGTATATCGGCAGATGGGATGCGGATAACGGCATATTCCCCGATGTCGATCTGGACCCGTATGACGCTGACGCAAAGGTTTCCAGAAAGCACGCCCGCATCATTCGCGGTGCGTCCACATTTATGATCGAGGACCTTGGCTCGACCAACGGAACATTTATAAATCGGGGGCGTCGGCTGTTGCCGGGTTCGCCGCAGGTTTTGAATGACGGCGATGAGATAATTGTCGGAAAGACGTTTCTGCGGTTTTACAGAAATAATTAGATCCTTATTTGATTCCTATTTGGGTTCTAAAACGATGAAAAAGTGCCATGAATGCGATTCGGAACTGGCGGGTGAAGAAAGTTTCTGCCCGATATGCGGCATTCTGCTTACGCCGGTCATTTCCGCTGAACCCGAACCCGTTGACGAACTCGAAAGCACGATAATGATGCCCGAAGAGGAGATCAGGCGGCTGGCCGGCGGTGCGGGTACCGCCGAAACTGCTGTTCCTGTCTTTGCCGAGGCTGAAAGTGTTCCTCAGTTCGATCCGTCCGCGTCGGAGTTTACCGCCGAGCCTGAACCGGAAACCATTGAAGAAATTGCGGCTGAGATCGAGCCGCCTGCATTGGAAGAAACCGTCGCAGAGGCAGACTTGGAAAGCGAGATGCCGGATGTTCCGATGCCTGACATTCTCTCGGATATTTCCAGCACCGGAAGTGATCCTTTTTCCGGCGTGACATCAGACAACATACCGGTCAAAACCTCCGGCGGGCTTTCCGAGGAAATGAAGGCAGAGGTTGAAATGGCTGCATCTGCGGAAATTCGCGAACCTGAGGCCGATCTGCCGTCAGTTGAAAACGAAAGGTCGGAGGCCGAAACCTTATCGGGGCCGGTTGAAGCGGCTGACCATGCCGCCATTCACGACCCCGCTCCGTCGATCGACCTTGCAACGCCTGATATCGAGGAAGAGGCAATAACAACGCTTGAGGAAAATATCCCCGCGTTTGACCCGGCGTCAACACCCGCTGTCAGTGAACATCCTGAGGAAGCGGACGCTGCCGAATCATCATTGTCCGAAACTCCTGAGGATCTGCCTTTGCCGGAAGATCAGGCAGAAGCAGCCGCCGATCCGACACCTGAAGTTATTGCCGGGCCGGACGACGGAGAAACTTATGCATCTCCGTTAGAAGAGAGGGATGAAGCTCCGGCCTCGGTCGAACAGGATGAGGACGAGCCGCCGACCATGTTGTGGAATGACAACAGCCTTGGTGACATTGCTTCACAAACGGAGCAACAAGAAGAAACCTCCGCTGAGGCTCAGGAAGCACAGGTGGCAGCCGCGTCTTCAACTACTGACGCCCCCGCGGATGATTTTCAAATAGGAATGCCGAACGAAGAATTGGAGCAGCACGATCCGTTCGCTTCAGGTGCGATGTATGATTCCGTCCGCATAATGGAACCGGATGTGTTCTCGGCACTTTCTGACAGCACCGGCCAGGCGGTATCGACGGGAATCGAAAGCTCACAACCGTCCGGAACATCCGGCGGCGTTTCGGCCGCAGAAAATACCGCATCACAGACCGCGAACAACATCGGCGAGAACGATACGGACGGCAGGCGATCTACCAAGCTGAAACCGCTTCCCGAGGGAACAGTTCTTAACGGCCGATATGAGGTCCTCAGAAAGATCGGCGGCGGCGGAATGGGCGCGGTCTATCTGGCCAGCGACAATAATCTTGGCGGAGTTCTTCGTGCCGTAAAGGAAATGGTTCAGGCTCATATCGAGGACGAACAGCAGGAAAAGGCGATAAACGACTTTAAGCGTGAATCGACGATCCTTTCAACGCTTGATCATCCGTCGATACCGACCATCTTCGATTACTTTTTTGATGAAAGCGAATGCCGCTTTTATCTGGTGATGAAATATATATCGGGCGGCGACCTTGCCAGTCGTCTGCGGGCGGCACCCGAAGGCAGGCTGGACGAAAGGACCGTGACCGAATGGGCGATCCAGATAGCCGATGTTCTGGAATATCTGCACAGCCAGCCGTCACCTATCGTCTATCGTGACCTGAAACCGTCGAATATCATGGTCGATGGCAATTCGGGCCGCGTGATGTTGATAGATTTCGGCATCGCACGCTCCATCAGCCAGCGCGAGGAAAAAGGCGTTACCGCGGTCGGGACAATGGGTTATGCTCCGCCTGAACTTTTCAGCGGCAATGTCGAGCCGCGATCGGACATCTACAGCCTCGGTTCCACGATGTTCCATCTGCTGACCGGAGCCGATCCGCAAAGCAATCCTTTGCTGATATTTGATTTTCAGAAAAATCCGCGTCCGCGGCAGATAAATCCGCGTTTGTCCGATCAGATCGAACTGATACTGATGCGCACGGTCGAATACACCGCCGATGCCCGGTTCGAGTCCGCGTCGGCACTAAAGCAATCTCTTTCCGAACACCTCGCGGCGCTTGATTCGCTCGGCGTGTCGTACGGCGTTTCTGAGGCCCCGTCGTCGGTCAGCCTTGCCAACCAGACCGTTTTTTGCGGTTTCTGCGGCCAGCGGATAGTTGCGACAGACCTGTTCTGTGCGTTCTGCGGTTCAAAACAGCCGATCGCTCACGAAGGCGTCAATTCCGGCACCTACTCGCGAGTTGCGATGACGGCCAAGCTTTATGTGGAAGGGACCGGAGAACTTTCGCCGCCGACATTCTCTCTGACAAAGGACGAGAATCTGGTCGGGCGGAGAGACCCGATGTCGAATATCTTCCCCGAGATCGACCTTTCGCGGTTCGATCCGCAAACAAAGATCTCGCGGCGTCACGCGCGGATATGGCGGAGCGGTTCGACGTTTCTGGTCGAAGACCTCGGTTCCTCGAACGGTACCATTGTCGCTTCGGCGTCACGCTCATCGGCACATCTGGTCCCGCATAAACCTCAGGCATTGGCAAGCGGCGACCGTATAAAGATCGGCGACACAACCCTGCATTTCATGATCGGCTAGGTTTTGTTTGAATGTAAGTATGAACGCAAGCGCAGCAAGTACCTCGCCCACACGTGCCGGCAGGACAACGGAAAAGGTCGTCAATTTTTCCGCAGACAAGGTTAGGGCACCGTTCTTTTTACGATGCGGGGCGGCCATCATCGACTACATATTGGTTGCCGCGTTCCCGACGGTCTTTCTTCTCATAGGCCGCTACACCGGCGAGGACGGTTCCGCTCTGCTAAACAGCGAACTCAACAACATCGGGTGGCTGCTGGCGATATTTGTCGGCGTATCGAACCTTATAATTCTTCCGTCTATTACAGGCCGCACGCTCGGTAAATTCGCCACGGGGCTTCGCACGGTCGCGTCCGACGGTTCAACACCGCGTGTGCGCAGGATGCTGTTCAGACAGGTCGCGGCCTGTGTTTTGGTTCCGCTGACGGCGGGGCTGGAACTCCTGACCGCCATCTTCAGCCGCAAGGGCCGGGCGCTTCATGATTATATCGCCGGAACGGTCGTTATATTTGCCAATAAACGCCCGTTCGATTAAAGTTTAGCTTTTCCAATAGAATGGCAAGGTTGATCGTCAATAATTTCAATTCGGGGCCGGAAAGTTTTGAGCTTTCGCGGCTGCGAACGACCATAGGACGCTCCGCCCGGAGCGATCTGTGCATTCCCGACGCTTTTGCATCGCGGCTTCATGCCGAGGTGCGGCAGGAAGGCGATCATTTTTTTCTTCACGACCTCGGTTCGGCGAACGGCACGCGGTACAACGGAACACCTGTCAAAGGTTCGATCCAGCTTGTTTCCGGCGGCGAGATCCAGATAGGCGAGACCTCGATAATATTCGATCACAACGTCGCAGGTGCGCTCCCGGCGGCGACACTCATAACCGACCGGACGGCGGCGCTCGATCCGTCTCAGACGATCTCATTGCAGAGCGGCCGAATACCCACGACCGAACTGCTGAAAGGCCAGTTCTCATCGCGAAACGAACTGCTCGGGCTGATAAGCAAGGTCGGTGTCGCCCTGCTTTCGGCAAGCGGACTCAAGGAAACGCTCGATCAGGTCGCTTCGCTTGTCTTTGAGGCGGTTCCGGCGGAACGCTGTGTGATAATGCTCCGCGACGAGGACACCGAAGACGGGATGAAGGTCATGGTCGCACGCATTCGCGGCAGCGAAGGTGATCTGAAAGAGGTCCGCATCAGCCACAGCGTCATGGCTGAGGTGCTTAAGAACGGCAGGTCGGTGCTGACGGCAAACGCCCAGAGCGATCCGCGTTTTGCGTCCCAGACAGTGATGCTTCAGGGCATCCGCTCGGTTCTGGCCGTTCCGCTGTGCGTTGACGAAAGGAATATTTTCGGGCTGATCTATGCCGATTCGCCGACATACGAAGCGACGTTCACCGAAGAGCATCTGAACATTCTGACCACGCTTGCGTCGGTCGCCTCGATCCGTGTTGAGAACGCAACCCTCCTTGAAGAACGGATGGAACGAGAGCGGATGGAACACGAGCTTGAACTCGCCACCGAGATACAACAGCGGTTTCAGCCCTCGGGGCCGCCCGAACTGGCAGGCTATCAATTTCAGGGAATCTCTTTTTCATGCTATGAGATCGGCGGCGATTATTACGATTTCATCCCGGCGTGTGACGGCAAGATGATAGTCGCTCTCGGCGATGTGTCGGGAAAGGGAACTGCCGCCGCTCTTTTGATGTCCAGCCTTCACGCGGCGATCCACGCACAGGTTGCGGCGAAAAATTCGTTATATGAAACCGTTTGTTCGGTGAACCGTTATCTGGCGGAAAATACGCCGTCAAACCGTTTTGTCACGCTTTTTATCGGCGAACTTGACCCCGAAACGAACGAAATGACATACGTCAATGCCGGACACAATCCGCCGCTTTTCGGTTCGGCTGACGGCGGGATGCAGACGCTCGATTCCGGCGGCCTTCCGCTTGGGCTGATGGGAACGGCAGATTACGAGGTAGGTAAGATCACTTTGGGCCAGGGCGACGTGCTTGTGGTCTATTCCGACGGCGTTTCGGAGGCGACAAACTCGCGTGACGAGGAATTTGGAATGGACCGGCTCAAGAATGCGGTCAAGTCCAATATCAAGTCCTCGGCGGCGGGCATCCGCGACCGGATAGAATCTACGCTGTCCACGTTCACTGAGAATTGCCCCGCAAATGACGACATCACGCTCGTGATCGTCAAACGCGATTAATCCGCCGATAATTCCGAATACAGATACGCTTTTGCCATTCGCCAGTGGCGGTTGACGGTCGGGACGCTGACGCCGAGTACCTCGGCCGTTTCTTCTATTGAAAGCCCGCCGAAATACCGCAGTTCGACAACTTTTGCCTTTTGCGGATCGAGTTTTTCAAGCTGTTCCAGAGCGTCGTCCAGGGCGAGCAGTTCCGCAGATTTATCCTGTGAAACGACAAGTATCTCTTCTTCCAGCGGCAGCACGTCGGCATTGCCGCCGCGCTTTCCCGCCAGATGCTTTCGGGCATGATCCATCAATATCCGCCGCATGACCTGTGCCGCAATGCCGAAAAAATGCGCGCGGTTCTGCCATTTGACCCGTTTCTGGTCGATCAGCTTCATATACGCTTCGTGGACAAGCGCGGTCGGCTGCAGTGTGTGGTCGGGCCGCTCCCGCCGCAGATAGCTGCCGGCCAAACGCCTCAGTTCGTCATAGATGTGCGGAAGTATCCTGTCAACGACATCGTGGTTGCCGTCGGTCAGTTCCATCAGCATTTGCGTGATCTCGCCAGATTCCTCTGTACTCATATTTTTCGGATCGGGTATCAGAAACTTTCGAGATTATATGACATTGCAAAATCGTGACGCAATCATCGACGCGGCCCCGTGATATGAACTTGCCGAAAACTCCGCGTGTGTAGGGTGACAGAGGCCATTTCGGGCCTGGAGCACTTATATACCGAGGTAATTTTATGACCAACTGGCTTTATACATTTTTTGCGGCAGTTATCATTTTTATAGGATCGGGAACCGCCATGGCGGACCTGAAGATCAAGACAAAACAGTCCGTCGGCGGACAGTCGTACGAGAACACGACCTACATCAAGGGGAAACGTGAACGCAGCGAGACAATGGGCGGCGTGATGGTCAACATCACGCAATGCGACCTGCGGCGGGCGATACAGATGAACCCGGCGGCAAAGACATTTACCGTTGATGAATTTGGAAATATCGACACAAAACAGCCGGATGCTCCCAAGGCGGCCGGTGCGCCCATAACAAAAGGCGGCCGCATCGTGACCACCGTAAACGTTCGCGACACGGGCGAACGCAAACCGATGTTCGGCTACACGGCACGGCGGCTTATTATCACAATGAGCACCGAATCATCGCCGGAAGCCTGCAGCAAGACAAAAACAAAGATGGAAACCGACGGCTGGTACATCGACTTTGCATATGAATTTAACTGCGGTGACGAAAATTTTGCCCGCCGCTATGAATACCGAAAGCCCGGCGGCTGTCAGGACAAACACGAACTGGTCACGACCGGCGGCGGAAAACGCGGCTATCCGGTCTATGAAAAAATGACCATGTTCGATGAGAACGGAAAGGAATCGATGTCGATGGTCAGCGAGGTCGTCGAGCTTTCAAAAGCGTCGCTCGACAACGATCTTTTTGGGGTTCCGCCAGATTACCGGCAGGTTGAGGACAGTTCTCAGCTTTATGCCTCTGCGGCATCGTCGGCTCTCAGCGGAGTACCGGCAAACGGCGGGGCTTCTCAGCAGGGAAGTTCGATGCCTCTGCCGAACACCGCCACTCAGACGGCAGGGACAGGCGGTTCGGAACTCGGCGCCAAAAAGGCCGGAACTATCCGCATTGGCCTGGCAAATGTAAGAACCGGAGCGGTCGGCGGCAGCCTGAACGCCTCCGAACTTGCAGAAGCGGTCAACGTATTCTTGACCGCTTC
>CAZOXY010000006.1:0-6626 GCA_964583955.1 uncultured Chloracidobacterium sp.
TGCCTGGATATACCTTTTCCCGGCATTTGTCATCGGCGGCATCATCGTGGCGTTCGGCTGGGTGGAATGGTATTTTCTGTCTTTTATTGAAGACCCGCGCTATACGCTGCCTTTGACCCTGGTGTATATCTCTGTTGGTTTTATCGGCCTTACGCTGGGATACTTTCTGCCGGTTGGCCGTTGGGGGGCAGACATTGTTTCTCCTCGCCTGCCTGTTTCCTGGAACTGGCGTCCCGAACAGCTATGGATCGGAGGCATGATACTTCTTGCCCTCGGCATCGGTATAAACATCCTGGGTTTCCTGCAGGGGATTCTCGGATTTCAGAGAAACATAGATATAGGCATTTTTGACGGATTGCTGTATTATCTGGTCATTTTTTTCACCATGGGAACGATAGTTCTGTGGATATCCATATTTTCCGTCGAAAAAAAGACCGGGATCTTTTATCTTGTTCTGGCCATACTCCTGCTTTTTATCCCGCTAAGGACCGCTTTTATGGGCAGCCGGGCGGGACTTCTCATAGGACTTTTGCCGATAGTGTTCGGATATTATTGCTCAGGCCGAAAACTCGATCTGAAGACCGGCACCGTTTTCGCCGTACTTGGGGTTATTTCAGTAATAATCGGCATCGCCTACGGAACCTCATTTCGCAATTTAAAGGGAGGTGAGGGCAGTGCTGACGCCGCCAGCTATACCGAAAAGGTCGGTGCTGCCGTTGATCAGCTCATCGACACGAATACCTCTGTTCTCGCTGCAGAGACCGCTCAAAGTCTTGCGAACCGCCTTGAAAACCTGACAGCAGTGGCCGTTGTTGTTTCCAATTATGATAAACTCGCTCCTTATGAGGCGAGCTACGGGCTTGAAAACAATATCATCAACGACCTTTACACATCATTCATCCCTCGGTTCATTTGGGCTGATAAACCGCCGACCTCGGACGCCCGAAGCTACAGTGATCTTTACTTTTCTTACGGTGAGAATTCGTTCGCTATCTCTCCTTTTGGTGATCTCCTGCGAAATTTTGGCGTGATCGGCATACCGCTGGGAATGCTGGTGCTTGGATTCTATCTGCGTCTTATTTATTCTTTGTTGATAGAAACGCAGTCTCCGGCGATATGGAAACAGACCGCTTACTATCTCTTACTTGGTGTTGTCTCATACGAATCGTTCTATGCTCTGATATTTCCTTCGATAGTAAGGACAATGTTCGTCCTCATTATCGGATTGTTGATCCTTCGTTTCTTTGCGAGTTCAACCGTTAACATGAGTTTCCCTAAAGGAATTGCATCCAGATGACCAGGACCGTATTCACAAACGGGTGTTTTGACATTCTCCACCCGGGACATATCGAACTTCTCACACAAGCAAGAAAGCTTGGTGACAGGCTTATTGTCGGTATTAACAGCGATCCTTCCGTTAAGGCGATAAAAGGGCCGGAGCGGCCTTTTAATTCTGCCGAGGACCGGAAAGCAGTTCTCCTTGCCCTGAAATCGGTAGATGAAGTCCTTATATTTGAGGAGCTTACACCGGAAAAGCTGATACATGACATTAAGCCCGACGTTCTCGTCAAAGGCGGCGACTGGAAACCGAATGAGATCATCGGGGCTGATTTTGTCATTGCGAATGGCGGTGAGGTTCATTCGATCCCGCTTTTTGGGTCATATTCGACAACTGCCTTAGTGGACGATCTGCTCAAAGACGCTGCGGAACTCGATACCGATGGCAAAACTGACGATTCACCGGTTTCGCGATCCTTAAAGGAACACATTAAGGTTTTTGAGGAACTTGCAGCAGGTGGAAAAGAGTCGATAGAACAGTGCGCCGAGGTCATACTTGATACTGTCCGTTCGGGCGGTAAGATACTGATCTGCGGCAATGGGGGAAGCGCGGCTGACGCCCAACACATAGCGGCGGAATTTGTCGGCAGATACGAGACCGAGCGAAAGGCATTGCCGGCCATAGCTCTGACCACGGACACATCGGCACTCACGGCAATATCCAATGACTATTCATTCGAGTCCGTCTTTTCGCGGCAGGTCTTGGCTCTTGCCAGGGAAGGAGACTGCCTTATTGCGATCAGCACAAGCGGAAATTCTCCCAATGTTATCGCCGCTGTGATGGAAGCCCGAAAACTGGGCTGCCGCATCGTCGGAATGACGGGTGCGAAAGGGAAAAAGCTAGCTTCGCTTTCTGACGCAGCGATACTGGTTTCGTCTGAGAGAACAGCGCGAATCCAGGAAGCACACATCACTATCGCACATATTTGGTGCGAGGCCGTTGACAGAATGATCGCAGAAGAGAGCAGCCAATAGCAGAACATGGGCAAACTGGACAAATTTTCTGAAAAAAAAATATTGGTGGTCGGCGACGTAATGCTGGACCGCTACTGGTGGGGCGATGTCACGCGGATATCGCCGGAAGCTCCCGTACCTGTGGTTCGAATAACAAATGACACATTCGCGGCCGGAGGAGCCGCCAACGTCGCCGCGAATATTGCAGGGCTAGGTGCGGAACCGATCCTTCTTGGGATAGTCGGCGATGACCCCGAAGCACAGGAATTATCTTCCGCTCTCGAAAAACAAGGTGTTTCTTCTGAATTTTTAAGGCTTTCTGAGGCCCGATCCACTATCGTAAAAACAAGGGTCGTCGCCCACGGGCAGCACGTTGTCAGGGTTGATCGTGAAACGATCACGCCTTTATCTGAAAATGAAGAGACCGCCATCACCGACGTGTTCTCATCGCAGATCGCCGTTGCTGCCGCTTTGCTTATATCGGATTACAATAAGGGGCTATTGACAGAGAACTTGCTCGCGAATTTTATCGCTGCGGCGAGGGACAGAAACATCCCGGTCTTTGCTGATCCGAAGGGCAGCGACTATACGAAATATTCCGGCTCGACCGTGATAACCCCAAACCGTCGCGAGGCCATTGAGGCATGTTCTCTCAGTGACGAATCCGCTGATTCGGTACGCCGTGCAGGAACGACGCTTCTGCAAACCGCGGATGTCGAGAATGTGCTGATCACTCAGGGAGAAAACGGAATGACACTGTTCAGCCGTACCGAATCGCCATTCCATCTGCGAGCCACGGCGGTCGAAACATTTGATGTCACGGGTGCGGGCGACACGGTAATAGCCACGCTGGCAGTAGCTCATGCTTCCGGCTTTTCGCTGGAACAAAGTTCCGCCCTTGCCAACATCGCGGCTGGTCACGTTGTTCAGCAGGTCGGTACCAGCATCATTCACCGGGACGAACTGGAGAGACTTTTCATTGAAGCTCTTGATGACGAAAGCTCGGAAACTGCTTTAACTTTCGGACTCTGACATATTAAGTTTCACTTTAGATAATAACCATGCGGATCTTGATAATAGGCGGCACCGGAATGCTCGGACACAAGCTTGTTCAGGTATTAGGTGAGCATCACGATGTTTATGCTCTCTGCCGAACATCAGAGGACCGGTTGTCGTCGCTCGATCTGTTGGCCCCTGACAAGATCTTCGGAGGAATTGATGTTCGCGACTTCGATCGTGTCCGCTCCGCGACCACGGCATCCGGAGCCGAAATTGTTATAAATGCGGTCGGGATCGTAAAACAGTCCTCTGCGGCAGCCAATGTTCTTGAAACTATTGAACTGAACACCGTTTTTCCACAAAAACTGGCTCAGATCGCTCGGGAGTCTGGGATAAAAGTGATTTCCATTAGCACCGATTGTGTATTCGATGGCAAAGCCGGAAATTATTCCGAAACAGACACGCCAAACGCTTTGGACCTGTACGGACAGAGTAAGCATTGGGGAGAAATAACAGGTAATAACTGTCTGACGATTCGGACCTCCATCATCGGCCGGGAATTAGCCGGTCAGCACGGCTTGATAGAATGGTTTCTTTCAAAAAAGGGAACCACCATCGAAGGTTTCACCGAAGCGATCTTCTCAGGTTTCCCTACCATCGTCTTAGCAGATATAATCAATGATTTGGTTTTGAATCAGCCGGAGCTTTCGGGCATTTACCATATTTCGTCGCTCCCGATCAGCAAATATGATCTTCTGGTTTTGGCGAAAGAGGTTTTCAATGTTGATATTCACATTGAGCCGTCATCGAAACTGCGGATAGACAGAAGCTTGAATTCGGAGCGATTTGCAGCGGTGACAGGATTTAAACCCGAGAGTTGGCCGGAAATGATGAGAAAAATGGCATCGGATACTACTCCTTACGATAAATGGAAAAACATAGGTCGTTAGAAAATAAAAGAGTGATTGTAACGGGCGGCACCGGATCGCTCGGGCAAACCCTTGTGAACAGATTGTTGTCGGGCCGTGACGGACTTCCGGCAAAGGTGGTCGTTTTTTCGCGTGATGAGGCAAAGCAGCATTATATGCGGCTGGAACATCTGGAGCGCAAAGCGGCGACCGACGACATCATATATCAGAATTCTCAGGACAGATTGGCATTCCGCATCGGTGATGTTCGGGATGTCTCATCACTTTCCGCCGCGTTGCGTGACATTGACGTGGTGTTTCATGCCGCCGCTCTGAAACAGGTACCTTCGTGCGAATATTTTCCTTACGAAGCCGTCCAAACCAATATTCAGGGCGCCGAAAATCTTGTCAGAATTATACGTGACCGCAGCCTTCCAATAGAAGCGGTTGTCGGAATTTCAACCGACAAGGCATGCAAACCCATCAATGTAATGGGTATGACAAAAGCGATACAGGAACGAATTCTTATTGAAGCGAACCGCGATATATCGGGAACCAGCTTCATGTGCGTAAGATACGGCAATGTCATCGCATCGAGAGGCTCCATCGTGCCGTTGTTCGTTCAGCAAATAAAGGAAGGGCGGCCACTGACGGTGACACTTCCCGAAATGACCCGATTTCTGCTAAGCCTGGAACGAGCGGTCGATACGGTGATAGCAGCCTTTAGCGAAGGTCAACGCGGCGAGACATACGTGCCAAAGGTAAAGGCCGCAAAGATAGCGGATGTCGCAAAAGCACTTATGGGAAACAGGGAATTGCCCATAACATTTAACGGTATTCGTCCGGGCGAAAAGGTTCATGAAATAATGGTCTCTGAGGAGGAATGCTTTAGGACGATCGAACGCGGCGATCATTATGTGATACTGCCGGTGCTGCCGGAACTGCGTGGAACGGCTGAGGTTAAACCCGCATTGACATCGGAATATTCCTCTAAAAACGATAATATTGATATACCTGAACTTTTGGAGCTTCTTCGCTCGGCGGGCGGCGAGATCGAACAGTTCATCAGCGAGATCTCGATCTCCCGGTCAATTTGATTATGAAAGTTGCAACGATATTTGGCACCAGGCCGGAAATAATTCGGCTTAGCCTGATCCTGAAAATACTGGATCAGCATTGCGACCACCTCACGATCCACACGGGGCAGAATTTTCAGTCCAATCTCAGTGATATTTTTCTTCGTGAACTGGATGTAAGAACGCCGGACATACATCTCGGTATCCGGTCAAAGAGTTTTGGCGATCAGGCCGGTCAGATAATCTCCGCCATCGATCAGGTCCTCGCAGACCATAAACCCGACAAGGTGCTGATCCTCGGCGACACGAACAGCGCTCTTTCGGCGATACCGGCCGCACGACGAGGGATACCGGTATTTCACATGGAGGCCGGAAACCGCTGCTACGATGACCGCGTACCGGAAGAGATCAACCGCCGGATCATCGACCATTCCAGCACATTTCTTTTACCTTACACTGAACGAAGCAAGGAGAATCTGGTTCGTGAGGGTATCGAACGCGAACGAATATTTATCACCGGAAATCCCATAAAGGAAGTTCTGGATAATTATGCGGAAAGTATTGATAACAGTGATGTTCTGGATAAGCTGAAACTTCGCCCTTTCGACTATTTCCTTGTCACGCTCCATCGGGCGGAGAATGTGGATATTGAAACCAGACTTAAAGTGATACTTGATGGACTTGGCGCTGTTGCGAAGCAGTATGACAAAAAAATGGTCGTCAGCGTACACCCAAGGACCGCAGACCGGCTCAAAGAATTTGGCGTGGATACCAATTCATCGAATATCAGCTTTCTCGACGCAATGGGATTCTTTGATTTTGTAAAACTGGAAAAGAATTCTCTGGCCGTTCTGACCGACAGTGGAACCGTGCAGGAAGAATGCTCGATCCTTGGTATTCCGAATGTCACCGTAAGGGATGTCACCGAACGCCCGGAAACCATCGAATGCGGAAGCAATATCCTGAGCGGAGCCGATCCTGACCTGATCCTGAAGGCGGTCGAACTCGCCACATCACAACCCGCCAACTGGACGGCTCCGCAGGAATACTCCGTTACCAATGTTTCCCAAACTGTCAGCCGCATCGTGCTTGGGTTTTCAAACAGCCGCCGTTACGCATCTTAAGTCAGAATGAAACCCAGGATACTAGTTCTTTGCGATTTTTATTTACCGGGCTTCAAGAGCGGCGGCGGTATGTGGACCGTCGTCAATCTGGTGAACAGATTTTGCGACAAATACGATTTTTTTGTCGTGGCACGAAATTATGACGGCCGCGATGACATGAAGCCATATTCAGAAGTAAAAACGGGCGAATGGAACGATGTCGGAAACGCAAAGGCTTACTATCTTTC
>CAZOXY010000006.1:6636-17125 GCA_964583955.1 uncultured Chloracidobacterium sp.
GGACAAAATGATGCGTGAGTCGGTGCTGACTGAGATCGTCTCCGAAGTCACTCCAAAGATCGTGTTTCTGAACGCTTTTTTCGCCACGCCGTCGATCCTTTTCTCATTCGCCAGATGGAAAGGGAAAAATGCAGAGGTGCCGGTGATCTTGGCTCCGTGCGGGAATCTTTCCAAAGAAGCAATAAATTTAAAGCCATTCAAAAAACGTGTATTTCTGATGTTGTCCCGGCTGATCGGATTTCACAACGGCATCATTTGGAAAGCCTCGTCAGACCTGGAAAAAAAAGAAATATTCAATGCGATCGGTTCACGGGCTGATGTCAGGATTGCCCCAGATCTCCCGCCGCGAGAGATATTGCCGAAATTCTCCTTAAAGCAAAAACCGGCTAAAAAGCCGGGCAAGGTCAGGCTTGCATTCGTCTCGCGTGTCGTAAAAAAGAAGAACCTCGATTTTCTCCTCTCTGCCCTTTCTACAATAACCGACCGCAATATCACCCTCGATATTATAGGATTGCAGGAAGAGCAATGGTACTGGGAAAAATGCATCTCGATCATACGCAGGCTTCCGCCTAACATAAAAGTGAACGAGGTCGGAGGTGTCAAATACGACGAGGCTCTCGAAGACATGATAAATTCCCACTTTTTTGTACTTCCCACCTTAAATGAGAACTTCGGATATGTTTTCATAGAAGCATTGTCGGCGGGCTGTCCGCTCATAATTAGCGACCGCACGATGTGGAACGGTTTGCGGGAAAAGGGCATAGGCTGGAATCTGCCGCTTGATTCCGTCGAACGATGGGCGAATGCGATAAAGAAATGCTGTGATATGGATCAGGAAGAATATGCTGTAATGTCCCGAAACGCCCGTAAATATGCCGTCGAATGGCTTTCAGACCCGAGTGTCGAAACCGCGACCGCAAAAATTTTGGAAGAGGTGATCGGTTCCTAGAATGTCCAATGCACCGTCTGAAAGTGATGCTATTAAAGAGCGGCTGTGGGTCGTGTCCGAACTGTATTACCCGGAAGAGACCTCGACCGGATACTATTTGACCAAGATCGCGGAAGGCCTCGCCGATGAATTTGATGTCAAGGTCTTGTGCGGACAGCCAAATTACTTTCGGCGTGGTGTCCGCGCGCCGAAACACGAGACACACAGATCGGTCGAGATATTCCGTGCCGCCGGAACAACCTTTGACAAGAACGTTATCCCGCTGCGGGCGATAAACATGATCACATTAGGGATCTCCGTTCTTTTTCACGCCGTGCGTCGATTTAAAAAAGGCGACAGGATTCTCGTTGTTACAACGCCGCCGATCATGCCGTTCATAATATGCATCGCGTCGCTTCTGAAAGGAGCGAGTTATACGCTGCTGGTACATGACAATTATCCTGAAATGATCTACGCGGTGGGAAAAACGACCGAAATGTCGCTCCTTACCCGAACCGTCAACTATTGCAACCGCTGGCTTTATAAATACACTGCAAAGATCGTGGCGGTGGGACGCGATATGAGGGAATTGCTCCTGAAAAAAACTCATGGCTTGGACATTCCGATAGATGTCATCCCAAATTGGGCGGAGCTTGATTCTGTTTCGCCGACGCCTCGCTCGGAGAACACGCTGTTAAAAGAGCTTGGGCTTGAAGACAAGTTCATTTTTCTTTATGCGGGCAATATGGGACGGCCTAATGATATTGAGAGTATCATTGAGGCCGCGGCAACGCTGGCTGATGACGCTGAATTTCACTTTGTCTTTCTCGGCAGCGGAGCAAAGCGTTCGTGGCTTGAGGAGACGGTCAACACTCGCAGTCTCAAAAATGTCACCATCCTGCCTCCAAGTCCCAGATCGGAGCAGATAGTGTTTCTGAATGCCTGTGACGTCGCATTGGTGACGCTCGTAAAAAAGATGAAGGGTGTTTCCATGCCCAGCCGGACCTACAACATCATGGCTGCCGGTAAACCGATCCTTGCGATAGCGGAAAAGGGATCGGAACTCGATCTGATCGTAAACGAGGAGGGAATTGGCCGGTTGGTAGAGCCTCACAATCCCGACTCGCTTGTCGGGGCGATAAAATATCTCCATCAGAATAAAGCTCAATTATCGGAAATGGAGGAGAGAGCAAGAACAGCGGCTGTGTCTAAATATTCGCTTGATGCGGCCCTTGCGGCTTATAGGGAGGCTCTGAAATAGTTCAGGCAGAAATGGTCTTCACTGCGGTCATACTATTGATTTCGGGCGGTTTGCTGTCATATCTCGGCACGCTGGCCTTTCTGCGATGGAGCAGGAAACGCGATCTTCTGGACATCCCAAACGAGAGAAGTTCCCACACGGTACCCGTTCCGCGAGGAGCCGGTCTCGTGATCGCCGTTGTCTGTCTTACGGGCTACGGCCTGGCCGGCGTCGTTTTCAACGTGCCTTTTTCATGGGTGTTTCTGGCCGCCGGTGCGGTAATTGCCCTGATCGGATGGGCGGACGATCTTTATTCGATGCCGCGTATTTTGCGTGTCAGCGTTCAGGGTATTTGCGGACTGGCTCTGATCTATGCGGTCGGTTACTTTGACACCATTTCACTTGGGCCGAGCGCACTGACCATGACACTTTGGGTGTTCGGCATTGCCGCGACGTTTTGCTGGTTCGTCTGGGTTGTAAACGCCTTTAATTTCATGGACGGGATAGACGGCATTGCCGCCGGGACGGGAACCGCAGCGTCGGTCATTTGGCTGATATTCGGCTGCTATTATCAGGCCCCAGGCATTGTTGTTTTCGCGAGTCTGTGCGGCGGAGCGAGTCGGGGCTTCTTATTTTTCAACTGGCATCCTGCCAGAGTATTCATGGGCGATGTCGGAAGTTCGTTTCTGGGATTTGCATTCGCGGCACTTCCGATACTGGCGTTGTCGCAATCGGATGCGGATCGTGGAACCATTCCTTTTTTTGCAGCCGCAAGTGTATGGCCATTCATCTTTGACACGCTTTTTACATTTTTCAGGCGGCTTCCCAAAATGGGGATCAGCGTTTGGCGGCCTCACCGATCTCATATCTATCAGGTTACGGTAGATCACGGGATGACGCATTCAAGCGTGGCCGTGATATATATAGGATGCTCGCTGGCAACAGGAACGGCCGCTTTGGTATTTATGATGTTCCGAGGTTATCTAAGTTACGCACCGGCTGCGATAATGGCTGTCGTTTCTGCGATACTGATCATATTTTATGTGCGATGCAGGAGATCGCCTTCAACCTAACGGAGTATATTTTCAGTCCAAAACCGGCGGAAAGATCAAAAATGGATCGAAATTTTGAACATGCATTTATAATGGAGTCATTCGGCGTCCGCATCCGCATAGAAGGCAACGATGAAGAGTTGCTGACGGATGCCGCCGAAAATCTTCGCTGGGCCTTTGCCGAAAAATTGAGCATTTTGGAGGATGACACAGATGTCGGCCTTTCGTTTGGGCTTGAAAAGAGCGGAAAGGAATTTATTCTTTACAGAGACGGCGAGTATTTTTCAAAGGGCGAGATCAAAAGAATATTTCTGAAATATACGAATTCGGTCGTCAGAAACCGCGTTGCCGAATTCGCTCCGGATCATACTTTCATTCACGCCGGTTCGGTCGGATGGAAAGGAAAATCACTTATTTTTCCGGCAAAAAGCTTTAAGGGAAAATCGACGCTGACAAGCGAGCTGGTAAAGCTTGGGGCCGATTATTACTCTGATGAGTATGCCGTTATTGATGATAATGGCCTTAATCACCCTTTCCCGAGACCGCTTTCATTGAGAACCGGCGAAGGGAAGGACCTCAGGGAAGACGAGGTGCCGGTGGCGGAAATAAACGGCATTGCGGGAACTGAACCGATACCGGTAGGTATGGTTGTTTTGACTGAATTTGACGGCGGATCAGCGGAGCATCTCAGCCGGCTCACTACCGGCGAAGGCATCCTTGAAACGCTGGTTCACACGATACCTTTTGCCCGCGACCCGAAAACTTCGTTAAAACGCTTGAAATCATCCTTGAACCGTGCAATAATCCTGAAAGGTATCAGAGGTGACGCTAAAGATTTTGCGCTCACTGTTTTATCTAATATTGATAACAACCTGGACTCTGAATATATATCGGAGTCGTTTTTTGGAGGAGATAATGAATAACCCGCAGTATCCCGTTGCTCGCAGCACTAACCTGGTGATCCAGGAAGTGCCGAACGAGGTTTTAATTTTTGATATTGATACAAACAAGGCGCATTGTTTAAATAAAACCGCGGCTTTGGTATGGAAGTCGTGTGATGGAAAACGATCTGTCAGTGAGATCGCGAAATTTGTCGGCAGCGAAACCGGCGAACAGGTTTCGGATGATCTTGTATGGCTTGCCATTGATCAGTTGAACGAAACAAATCTGCTAGAAGATCAAGTTGCCGTGGATTTTAAGGGCCAGTCGCGCCGCGATGCCCTGAAAAAGATCGGTTTGGCATCCGTGATCGCTCTGCCGATAGTCGCCTCTCTGGCAGCACCGCGGAACGCATTGGCGAATATGTCATGTGCTTGTTCAGGTCAAGCTGGAGATTGTCCTTCAGAAGATTTATGTCCCCCCACATGCGATACGGAAATTGGACTTTGCAGACCTTGAATTTGATTTTAACTAGAATCTGTTCTCTTAAGAGAGTAGAATAAGGTACCTTATTCTACTCTCTTTGGCTTATGCCGGTAAAACTTCAAGTCGAAATAGATTCTTCCGAATACAAATTCAAAATTCTTGAGCAAAAAGCGTTTGAATTAGAAATCGTTAGATATTCCGAATTGTTGCAATTGCAAGGGATAACTTCGATTTTATTCAAAGGATTGCAGGCTGCGAAAAATTACCCTCAAGATCATTATCGACAATATACTGACATAGATCTGGCAGTCGCCCCGAAACACTACTCACAAGCATTTAAAATTATTCGCGATACAGAGCCAAGACGCATCGCAGTCGATCTTCATAAAGGACTACGTCATCTTGATACGCTTTCGTGGGAGCAACTGTTTTCACGAAGCGAAACGGTGAACCTCAATAATACTGAAGTTCACGTTCCGTGTGCGGAAGATCACTTGCGGATAATGTGCGTTCACTGGCTGACCGACGGCGGTGAGTATAAGCACAGGCTGTGGGACATATATTATGCGGTCGCAAATCGTCCTGATGATTTCGATTGGGACAAATGTCTTTCTCCGGTCAGTGCCGTTCGGCAGGAATGGGTCATAACGTGCATCGGCCTTGCCCATCGCTATCTAGGCCTTGCAATAGAAGACCTGCCATTTGCCGAAAAGGCAAAAGATCTGCCCGAATGGCTCACGAAACGCCTTGAATACGAATGGGAGAACAGAGTGCCGCTCCGCCCGTTGAGGATCGTGTATCGCGATCCGGCGCTTCTTTTCCGACAATTGAAGAAACGTTTCCCGCCCAACCCGATCTACTCGACCATCGATATGGAAGGCTCCTTTGCAAGTCGGACAAGGTTTTTCTATCATCTCGGTAGTATGTTAAAACGGTCCCGAAACACGATCAGGGATTTTTACTACATTATCCGGCATCGCTCCTCACGGAAATAATGACGCTTCCTTCGGAATCTTCTTACATTCTTGCATTGGAAACCGCCATTGCCGGCGGCAGCATCAGCCTGTTGCATAATGGCATTGTAATAGCCTCAATGGCCGGAAATGATTCGCTTTCCAGAGCGGAGGAACTTTTGCCCAATATCACATCCATTCTGGATAAAAACGGCATCTTGCTGGATCAGATCGAACGAATGGCCGTATCGGTCGGGCCGGGCAGCTACACCGGCATTCGCATCGGAATGGCATCGGCGTTGGGCCTGAGTACCGCCATCGGCTGCAAATGCGTCGGCATCCCGATCCTTTATGCTATGACACTGTTGGCTGACAAAGGCTCCAAACGTTGCCTGACAGCCGTTCCGGTCGGTCGCGGAGATACGGCATATCAGCTTTTTCTGCTTGACGATGATCGCGGATTGCGGCCGCTTGATGCTCCGGGAATAGCAGCAAATGAGGAATTCGGCAGTATTGTTGCCGGCCTCGAACCGGACCGTGTGATCGTCCATGACCTGATTCACGGATCTTTGGGCAACATGTCGGGGATGAACATCATTCTCACGGGAAATGATCTGGCAAGCCTGATAGGGCGTGCGTCAGAGGACGATTCGATACCAAATGGCCTTGTTCCCATATATCTATTGAACAAAAACCGTAACAAGGGTCTTTTCTAAGTGCTTCTTATGCCAGTTTTTACCGTTGAGGACGCCGCGAAAAGCGACATTGCCGCCGTTATGGAAATTGCGGAGGTGTGCCGTCTGAGTCACTGGTCCAAACGCGACCTGACCGAAGAAATAGAGATGGAAAAGGCGATCTTTCTTCGGCTGATGGATAAGAACGGCTCATGTGTCGGCTTTATTTTGGGGCGCGTCGTCCCGGGTGCCATCAGAGATTGGGACGCGGACCTCTACAATATCGGGGTAATTCCGCATGAGCGAAGAAAAGGCGGCGGCGAGCTGCTGCTAACGGAATTTGTCCGCCGATCTCATAAAATGGGGGCCAAAAGCATTTGGCTGGATGTAAGGGCATCAAATACATCCGCAATAGACTTTTATTCAAAATTCGGCTTCGTTAACGAAGGGAGGCGCAAAAATTTTTATCGTACCCCGACCGAAGACGCACTTTTGATGAGCCTCAAGATCACTGCATGATACTGGCAGCACCTGAAAAATTCATGAAAGTAACAGCTTGAAATAGAGGTGCCTTTTAAGCTAAAATTCAGATTACACTCAATGCTGTTTGACCCGCTCATCTGGCCATGAGTGTATAAACTTGAAAAAGTGAGGAACAAGACCTTATGGACCTGCAAACACCTGATCCGGTGCGTGATGAGTTGCTGAAAAGCAACCCTGCGTTCCGTGATATGGTACACAAACACCAGAACTATGAACAACGCCTGACTGAACTTGGAAGCCTTACCTATCCAAGCGATGACGAACAGCTTGAGGAATCCACACTTAAAAAGAAGAAATTGATGTTAAAGGACGAGATCTATGCAATGATGCATGATTTCTCGGTATCACATTAGAATGTTCATCACTATTGTAAAAGGGCTGTCCGGCAATATCCGGCGGCCCTTTTCAGTTTGTCCCGGCATCCTGACCGCCGCACCGCCCTTCGCTGAAAAAGGTGATCGAGGATGATAACGGCACCGCCAGCAAGCCGTTTCCGGGCAAGATGACAGGGCCGGTAAGTATCATGCTCGATCCGAGCAACAGGCGATTTACGATGGTTCCACGTGAACGGTCTATCGCAAACACCTCCTCGTCCCCGATCCCGGACACGAAGATCGTGTTTTCCGCGATAGTGGCTGGAATGATGACGCGGTTCGGCACGCGCCGTCGCCATATCACGTCTCCCGAACCGGCAGACAATTTATAAACAAAATTATCCAGAGAGGTCAGATATATCTCGTCCTTTGAAACACCGATCCCGGTGACGGCGGCCCCGGCCTTGAACTTCCACGAAGACCTGCCTTCAGATGAAGCCACTCTACTGACCCCTCCGCCATTATCAGAAACGAAAATACCCTTTTCCGTGTCGGGTGCAATGCTTCTGATGTCCCTGCCCAAACTCCCCTGGGTAATTATTTGTCTTTCCGACAGGGAAATACTGGTGAATATGCCCGATCTGTTGACGATCCACAACACACCGCCGGAAACTGCCGAATGGAACGGCCCTTCAACAGGTATCACGATCATCCAAACAGGTTCCTGTAAAGCTGCTGATATTAAAATGACTGAACCGTCATCTCCCACAATGACAAGGCCTTCGTCCGACGCGGCAAGACGGAACCGATCTGCAAACGACAGCGAAACGCTTCTGGAAGGAAGGCCCGTTACGGGATTTATCTCCCGCAGTTGAGATGTTTTCTTATCAGGAACATCGCCGCCCGAATTGGTCACGACAAAAAGGCGTTCGCTCCATTGCAAAAGGTTCGAGGCCGTCGTCCCTCCCAATTCAGCTTTCCAAGCCAGTGTCCGCGACCCGACATCGACGGCGTTGACCGTGCCGGCATTGTCCGCAAAAATGATGGTGTCCCCAACCGCAAGCAGTTCTCCGCTTATCGGCCTTTCAAGCGTAAAAACACCGCAAACAGCGAACGGATTCCCAGCCTCGCCGAGAGACGGCTGGCCCTGAGCGTCCGCCCTAAATGTTGTGACGGCAAGAACCGCCGACAACTGAAGCAGCCCGGCCATCGCAACCACCAATATTTTTTTTATCAGCTCAAACATCCGATATATCGTTCTATTTTCTGTGGACGCAGGCCGATTCATTAAGCAGCAACTTGACCACCATATATTGATGAATGTAACATCCCCTAAAGTTTACAAAGATAAATTTCAGGAGCCTATGTCATTTAACAAGATTATCATTGTAGGGAATTTGGGACGAGACCCGGAACTTCGATACACACCGCAGGGCGTCGCCGTTTGCGACCTTTCTGTTGCCACGACCGAACGTAAACGTGACAAATCAGGTGAATATCAGGATGTGACAACATGGTTCAGGGTCACGTTGTGGCGTCAGCAGGCGGAAAATGCCGCGAAATATCTGGCAAAAGGCCGCCAGGTCTATATCGAAGGGCGTCTGAGCGTGGGCGAATGGACGGACCGCGACGGAAACAATCGCTATACGCTTGAGGTTCAGGCATCCGACATGCACTTTATCGGCAGCCGCGGAGACGCTCCGGCCTCATCGGGTGATGAACCCGAATTTGCAGGCCCTGCGTCGAGTTCGGCAGCATCAGGCTCAGCCGGGCAATCCGGGCCGGCCACATCAGCGGCGGTCGATGACGATATTCCGTTCTAGGGCAAGCCGCTAAAACATCCAAAAAAGCCTGAGCATTGGCTGCGTGTCATTGCTCAGGCCGCATACCGTCAAACCCACATTCCCATTTTTCGGAATTTTTCATATCTGCGCCTGACCAGTTCATTCGGCGGTTCCTTTAACAACTCCGTTAAATTCCTGGTCAGTGCGGACGAAAGTATTTTTCCAATCTGGGTAAAATTGCCATCGGCCTTTTGGGCGGCGGCATCATCCGAGATCGCCCACGACTCCGGCTCCGGTATCACCTCGTCAATCAGCCCAAATCCGTTAAGGTCCTTGGCGGTCAGCCTCAGGCTTCCGGCGGCGGTCGAAGCCTTTGCCGCGTCCTTCCACAGGATGGCAGCGCAGCCTTCCGGCGAGATCACCGAATAGACCGCATTTTCCATCATCAAAATACGATCGCCGATGCCGATGGCCAAAGCTCCGCCCGAACCGCCTTCACCTACGACAACAACCACTATCGGAACTTTCAACCGTGCCATCTCACGCAGATTGAACGCGATCGCTTCGGCCTGTCCGCGTTCCTCCGCGTCGATCCCCGGATATGCTCCCGGCGTGTCGATGAACGTCACGATAGGCCTTGAAAACTTTTCGGCCAGCTTCATCACGCGAAGAGCTTTCCGATAGCCTTCTGGTTTCGGCATCCCGAAATTCCGTTTTTGGCGCTGTTTGGTGTCGCGCCCTTTCTGCTGCCCGATGACAGCGACCTCCATATCCCCAAGCTTCGCGAAACCGCTCACCATCGCGGCGTCGTCGCCAAACCTGCGATCACCGTGGATCTCGACAAAATCCGAAAAGACGCCGGAGAAAATATCCAGTGCATACGGCCTTTCCGGATGGCGTGCATTCAGAACACGATCAAAAGCTGCGTTTGCTGCGTCATTCATAAGCAATTTCCTAATAATCCCATTCTACCGCGCATCCGCGTTCTTTCAGAGCCTTCTCGACGTTTCTTGCTCCTTCGATCCGCAGCGGAATTGATCTCACTTTCAGATCGAGGTCGTTGACATTCATATTCATGAATACCTCGCAACGGCCGCGGCTCGCACTCAATATCGAATAAACATCTTCAATGAATGTCTGGTCAACACCTTTTCGTGGAAAGGTTATCGTGACAGAGCGTGCGTTTCTGGAGACCGACTCGGTCAATGATGTCACATCGTTGACGATGAGCGTCGGTTCCTGCCCGTCGGACGTTTCCGCGCGTCCTTCCACGATCAACAGAGCATCATTTTCAAGCAGCGAAGAGAATTTGTTGAACGCCTCGCTCCACATCAGGCATTTAAGGCCGGTGGATTGGTCCTCTATGCGAAATTGGGCGAAACGATTGCCTTTTTTACTCCACCGCGCCTGAAAATCAGATACGATGCCGGCGAGGCGCAACTGTCCGCCGCTTTTTATATCTCCCAGATCGGCAAAATTGACGATGCCCATTCGCTTAAGTATGTCCGAGTAATCATCCAGCGGATGCGCCGACAGATAAAAGCCGAAAGACGCCTTTTCATAGGATGAAAGCTGAGCGACGCTCCACGGCTCGACCGTCGGAAGCATATTCGCATCTTCATTTGCGGTTGACCCG
>CAZOXY010000006.1:17135-47256 GCA_964583955.1 uncultured Chloracidobacterium sp.
CCAAAAAGTCCCGTTTGCCCTGTCATGCGGTCTTTCCACGCGGTCTGGCCAACGGCGATGGCCGCGTCTATCGCGGCAAAATTGGATGCCCGCCAGTGCGTCAGGGAAGTGCCGTCAGGGCGGAGCGAATCGAAAGCACCTGCTCCGACCAGGCTTTCAAGATTTCTGCGGTTCACCGCTCCCTGATCGGCCCTTGCCGCAAGATCAAAGATCGACGAATAAGGCCCGTCCTTTTTTCTGGCCTCTATGATGGCGTGGGCCGAACTTGCTCCGAGGCCTTTTATAGCGGAAAGACCGTATCTTACCGAATTGTGGGAAGGAGTGAAACCTTCATCGCTTTCGTTCACGTCCGGCGGAAGAAGTTCAAGGCCGATAGACCTTAGCTCATTTGAGTATTTATAGACCTTTGCACTGTCACCGGCTTCGTGTGACAGCACGGCGGAATAGAAGAACGCGGGGTAATGAGCCTTTAGATACGCGGTCTGAAACGCCAGATAGGCATAGGCGATACTGTGGCTTCGGTTAAAGCCATAGTCCGCGAACTGGGCCATCAGCTTGAATATCTCGTCCGCTTTCTGTTTCGGGATGCCGCGTTCAACTGCCCCGTCAACGAACTTTCTTTCGTGAGGCAGCATCTCTTCGGGCTTCTTTTTACCCATTGCCCGACGCATCATATCGGCCTCGCCGAGTGTATATCCGGCCAGTTCCTGCGCAAGCTGCATTATCTGTTCCTGATATACAAGAACTCCGTAGGTGTTCTTCAGGATGCCTTCCATCTGAGGGACAAGATATTGGACCTTTTTCTCACCGCGATGGCGAAGGATAAAATCCTCTATCATTCCGCCGTCAAGCGGGCCGGGACGGTAAAGAGCATTCAGGGCGGCCAGGTCCTCAAGCTCGCGGGGCTTAAGCCGACGGCAAATGTCCTGCATTCCCGACGATTCGAACTGGAATACCGCGTCTGTCTTGCCGTCGCCGAATATCTCCATTGTCTTCTCGTCACGAAGCGATATTCGGCCCCAGTCTATTTCTATCCCGGCCTTTTCCTTTAACGCGGTCAGGCAATCAGAAATGATCGTCAGTGTCGTCAGCCCGAGAAAGTCCATCTTGAGCATACCGACCTTTTCCAGATCGCCCATCGGATATTGGCTTGTCCATTCATTTTTTGCCGAGATCGCGACAGGCACCAGTTCATGAAGCGGGCGAGGAGAAATAACGACGCCGGCGGCGTGAACGGAGGTGTGGCGGGCGCAGCCTTCCACTTTGAGAGCGAGTTCTATCAGGTCATTGACCGACGTATCGGCATCCATTGCCGCTGCCAGTTCAGGGACTTGTTTCATTGCCTGCGAAATGCTTATGTTCCTGCCCCGAAACGGAGGCGGGATCATTTTCGCAATTTTTTCGACATTGCCCAGCGGAATGTTCAAAGCACGTCCAACGTCCTTGATCGCGGCTTTGGACGCCATTGTTCCAAAGGTTATTATCTGGCAGACCGAGTCACGGCCATACAGTTCCGATACGTGATTTATCACCTCGCCTCGGCCTCGAATGCAGAAATCGATATCGATATCGGGCATCGAGATGCGTTCAGGATTCAGAAAACGCTCGAAAAACAGATCGTACTGGATCGGGTCGATGCCGGTTATGCCCATACAATATGCGACCAGCGAACCGGCCGCCGAACCTCTGCCCGGGCCAACTGGAATTTCACGCTCTTTCGCATACCGGATAAAATCCCAAACGATCAGAAAGTATCCGGCATAGCCCATGCTTTCGATGATCGAAAGCTCCAATTCCAGCCTGTCCTTGTATGAATCAAGCGGATATTTTAGCTCGTCAGCCGCCGCCATCGGTTCAAGAACAGAACCCGTTATCTCCGCGAACCCGTCATAAACGACCTTTCGAAAATACTCATTTTCGGTGGAACAGCCTGATCTCGACGGGATCGGGAACTCTGGCAGCGTGAGATTGGTGCCGGAGACCGACAGTTCCACGCTGCATCGCTCGGCAATGGCAACCGTGTTGGTCAGGACCTCGGGCAGATCGGCGAACAGGTTCCACATTTCCTCGGCGCTTCGCAAATAGTAGGAATCATTCGACAGCCGCGAACGGCTTGGGTCGTTCATTGTCTTGCCCTCGCCTATGCAAAGCAAGACCTCGTGCGCTCTGGCGTCCTCTTGCCGCAGATAATGAACATTGTTTGTGGCAACAAGGCCTATATCGAGCTTTTTGCCCAGTTCCACATGTTTCTCAATTATCTCTTTGCTGGTAGGAAGGCCATGGTCCTCGATCTCAAGAAAAAAGTTCTTCGGCCCGTAGATCTCCAGAAACTGTTCGGCAACCTCATAGGCTCGTTTGTCATTTCCGTATTCAAAATGATGCCAGATCGCTCCGCCGACACCGCCCGAAAGACAGATCACACCGGCTTTCTTTTCGTTCAAAAGCTCTCTGTCAACACGCGCCCGCTGATGATGAAGGCCCTCAATAAATGCCCTCGAAGAGATCTCGACCAGATTATGATATCCCTTCAAATTCTCGGTGAGCAGAACAAGCGGATAGAATGCACGCTCACCGGCTTCGACTGCTGAAGAGCGGTCAAAACGGCTGCCGGTAACATAAACGGCTTCGTATCCGATGATCGGATGGAGTCCGGCGCCTTTCATTTCCTTGTAAAATGAAATGGCCCCGTACATATTCCCCTGATCGGTCACGGAACAGCCTGCCATTCCCAATTCTGACAGACGGCGAGAGAGATGTTTGAGTTGGATTGTGCTTTGTAAAAGGCTATAATCCGAATGCAAATGCAGATGAACGAAATCGCGGTCTTTGAACTTCGGTTGTTCCATGTTTTCTGTTGGCTATGAAAAAAGTGTACATCGAAACTTTCGGCTGTCAAATGAATGTCTCTGATTCGGAGCGTGTGGCAAGCACGCTTGCCGAAAAGGGTTACAAGCTCACCGACAACGAAAAGACCGCCGATATCATAGTTATCAACACGTGTTCGGTCAGGGAAAAAGCCGAACAGAAACTATATACCCAGATCGGAAGGATAAGAAAGAACCGCCAGGAAAAACCTGTTATCGGTGTAATGGGCTGTGTCGCACAGTTAGAAGGCGAAACGCTTTTTAACAAGATAAACGGGGTCGATTTTGTATTGGGTACGCGGGCCGTCGGACGCATCCATACAGCGATCGAAAAAGTGATGGCGGAAGGTTCCGGCCACACCGACCTTGGTGAAAGGGAACCGGACTATGACTGGTCGGTGTCCGATGCCCAGCGACATTCGCCGTATGTCGCGTTCGTGCCGATCATTGAAGGCTGCAACAAATTCTGTACCTACTGTATAGTTCCCTTCGCCCGCGGCAGGGAAGTCAGCCTTTCGGCATCTGAAATAATCCGTCAGGTTCTCGACCTCCGTCGGCAGGGCGTCAAGGAGATCCATCTCATCGGGCAGAACGTGAACAGCTATAAACCCATATTGGATTCAGGGCTTGAGGATTTTAAGGGATCGACATATTTTTCACGGCTTTTGCGAGCCGTGGCCGCCACAGGCATCGAACGGATAAAATTCACAACGTCGTTCCCAAGGGATTTTCACCCTGACATCGTTGATGCGATGGACGAAAATGAGAATCTCTGCAACTGGGTACATCTTCCTGTCCAATCCGGCAGCAATAAGGTACTCAAGGACATGCGCCGGCTGCACACAATAGAACGTTACTTTGACCGAATAGATAAAATAAAGGCTTCAGGCCGCGACATTGCCCTGACCACTGACATAATCGTCGGCTTTCCGGGAGAGACGGACAAGGATTTTCAGGACACTGTAAAAATGGCAGAATACTGCGAATTTGACTCTGCTTATATATTCAAATATTCGCCAAGACCCGGAACACCGGCTTACGAAATGGATGACGATGTCCCCGCACAGGTAAAAACCGAACGTTTCAGAGAACTTGAGCGAGTGCAAAAGTCTATTCAAACCAGACACTTACAGCGTTATCTTAATAAAACGCTTAAGGTTTTAGCCGAAAAGGTCTCCACAAAATCGGATGAAGATATTTCCGGACATTCAACTTGTCACAAGGTTGTGAATTTTCGCGGAAGTAATGTTATTCTTGGAAACATCGTCGATGTCCGGATAACCGAGATAAAGGCCAATTCACTTTACGGAGAGGTTTGCAGTTAAAAAGTGAGCGAAGATACACAATTGGTCGAAATGCGGATAGGTGCCCTGATAATGGACCCTAACACCAATTCGCCTATCGTTGTCCTTAAGGGCATCGATTCGGAGACGGTGCTGCCCATCTGGGTCGGTGCATTTGAGGCGAACGCGATAGCGCTTGAAATAGAAAAGATCGTGCCTCAGCGCCCGATGACGCACGACCTGCTCAGAAACATCATCCTCGAATGCGGGCTAAGGTCAAACAGGGTCATTGTGACAGACCTGTTGGAAAATACGTTCTATGCTTCCATCGAACTGAGCGACGCCAACGGCGACCCCGTTGTATTGGATGCTCGTCCTTCGGATGCCATAGCACTGGCATTGAGGCTTGATTGCCCCATTTTTGTTGAAAAGAACGTGCTTGAGCTTTCTGCCGCGAACCAGTCCGACGAAGGAGATCATTCGTCCGACGACGAAAGCGACCTTCCCGCCGAAGAGTGGCCGGAAGTCATCGGGTAGCCAATTTGGAGTAAAGATATCTCTGTTCCCGTTAAAGATCAAATGATAGTAGCGATCGCAAATCAAAAAGGTGGTGTGGGCAAAACGACGACAGCGATCAATCTGGCCGCGGCCGCCGCTCAGCGAAAGAAACGCGTCCTGTTGATAGACCTTGACCCACAAAGCAACAGTTCGATGTCTTTCATCGATCCGATGCAGGCCACAGCCGGCTCATACGAACTGTTTACGCAGCCGGACAAACCGGTCGCCGAGTTGGTCTATAAAACCGGGATCGAAGGGCTTGACCTGATACCTGCCCGAATAAATCTGGCCAAGCTTGAGGCAAAGCTCATCGGTGATTTTGACGCCGCATTTCGCCTTCGGGATCGGCTCAAGGATATCGAGTCAGCATACGACCTTGTTCTGATAGATACGCCGCCGACCCTCGGGATGATAACCGTTAACGCTCTGGTTGCGGCGAAATATGTGCTTATTCCGATACAGTCATCCTATTTTGCACTTGAGGGAACTGACGACCTGCTGGAAACCATAGAAAAGATAAGGTCAAGGCCAAATCCCGACCTCGAACTTCTCGGTGTTTTGGTGACGCTGGTCGATAAGCGAACGGCCCTTTCCAGAGATGTCGAATCACACATTCGCAATGTCTTTGGTGACAAGACATTTAAAACCGTAATAACCCGCAGCGTCCGACTTGAGGAAGCTCCGGCCCATAAACTGCCTGTTACCTCATACGCACCAAGGTCGTCCGGTGCGGTGGAGTACGAAGAACTTGCGAAGGAGGTATTGAAACGTGTCGAAAAGAGGACTACCGGCCGGCGTGCAAATGCGGCATGAATCTCACTATGTGGACATGCTGGCGGCACCCAGCCAGACCATAGGCAGAAAGATAGCCATTGACCTGATAGAACCAAATCCGGAACAGCCGCGACGGGAGATAGGCGACCTGACCGAATTGTCCGCCTCCATCAAGGAAAAAGGCGTTTTGGAGCCTTTGCTCGTAAAACCTGTTGCCGGAACCGGCAAATGGATGATAATTGCCGGTGAACGCAGATGGCGCTCGGCAAAACTCGCCGGACTCAAAGAGGTTCCATGTATAGAAATGGACCTGGATGAGAATGATATAGCTGAAATTGCTCTTATCGAAAACCTTCAGCGAAAGGACCTGAACGTCTGGGAAGAGGCCGACGGGCTAAGATCGCTGATCGAGAGATTTGGTTACACCCAGGAACAGATCGCGCAAAAAATCAGTAAAAGCCGTTCGACGGTATCCGAATTCATGTCCATCGCCAATCTGCCGGAAGCAATTCGGGAAAGATGCAAGGGAGCGGACATAACGTCTAAATCCGTATTGCTCGAGGTAGCTCGTCAATTTGACGACGCCGCAATGAATGAATTCCTGGATGGCGTCATTACCGGAAAGACGACGCCCAAGGCGAAGCAGTCACAGCGGACATCTAAAGCAGAAACTAAAAAAGCATCTTTAGCGCTTAAACCTGAGAATGCCGTTCTAAACGGAAAAGCAGATGCCGAGAATGTGTTTAAATATCAGGGTAGCGATCCCAAATTCAACTTGTTTATTGAATTCGCTTCGGGCCAGGGGCCTTCGCGAAGCGACATACTCCGGGCGCTTAAGCAGGCATTTGACGCGGTAAAGCAGGAAAAAGCTTGAACTTTAGGCGAGATCAGGCTTGATGCGTGGCCGTAAAGCTCATCCCTCCCTTTTTCATATAGCATTATTACATAATCTTTATTATCAGACGCAGGAGGTATATCAATATTTTAAAGTTTTCTCTATTCCCCCAACTTTGACCGCATCATTGACACACCCTTATACGACTTCCCTGACATAACCTCTGACATAACCTCTGATACCGGCGCTGGAGCCGGAAAGACCTTGACAGCACCACTGACCCACTCCCAAACACTGCCTCAGAATGCACTATGGTTCACTTTGACACAAAACTGAAACAAAGTTAAGATTAGAGTTTTGTTACAAGTAACAAAATCTAACAATAAACTAAGGAGTTGCACCAACTTGAGTAACGGAAATTTTTTATTCACGTCCGAATCGGTCACAGAAGGCCATCCGGACAAAATTGCTGACCAGATCTCAGATGCCGTTCTTGACGCGATTCTTGAGCAGGATCCGACAGGACGTGTTGCCTGTGAAACCCTTGTCACCACGGGTTTAGCGGTCATTGCCGGTGAAATCACAACCAAGGCTCACATCAATTATAAGGACATTGTCCGCAAGACGATCAACGAGATCGGCTATAACGACGCCACCTATGGCTATGATTGCAATACGCTTTCGGTCATGGATGCCGTTGGGACGCAGTCACCGCATATCGCGCAGGGCGTTGATACAGGCGGTGCCGGCGATCAGGGGCTGATGTTCGGTTTTGCGTGTAATGAAACGCCTGAATTGATGCCGATGCCGATCAAGCTTTCGCACGACCTGACAAAGAAGCTTTCGGAGGTACGCCGTTCAGGTGAGATCGGTTATCTTCGCCCCGACGGCAAATCGCAGGTCACGGTCGAATACAAGGACGGAAAGCCCGTCCGCATAGACGCCGTCGTTATTTCGACGCAGACAGGCCCGGTCGATATAGAGACCATCCGTAAAGACATCAAGGAGAAAGTGATCCTTCCGACACTTCCCTCTGAGCTTTTGGACGAGAACACAAAGTATCACATCAATCCGACCGGAAAATTTGAGATCGGCGGGCCGATGGGCGATGCCGGACTCACGGGCCGCAAGATCATCGTTGACACATACGGCGGATATGCCCCACACGGCGGCGGTGCTTTTTCGGGCAAAGATCCGACGAAAGTTGATCGTTCAGCCGCTTATATGGCCCGTTACATCGCAAAAAATATCGTTGCGGCCGGGTTGGCGGACAAGGTCACTGTGCAGCTTGCCTATGCCATCGGTGTAGCCGAGCCGGTTTCGGTCCTGATAGACACACACGGCACTGGAAATGTTGATGAGACGAGGCTTTCGGAGGCGGTTCGCAAGAATTTTGCTTTGAATCCGGCAGGCATTATCGAATCGCTCGATCTTCGCAAGCCTATATTTAAGGAAACGGCACGTTTCGGGCATTTTGGCCGTGACGGATTTTCCTGGGAAAAGACCGACAAGGTCGAAGCTCTTCGCGGTGCGCTGAGCGATGCCGCAGCTGTTTAGTTTATTTTAAGTGAGAGCGGACACTTTTTGTCCGCTCGTTTTTTATCCAAACCTTTTTAAGCGCCGAAAGCGGCGACCGCGGACAAAGATCTCCGCTCTAACAAAAAAATATGGCAACCGAACAACCATCTATCCAATACGATATCAAAGACATCAATCTGGCGCCGCAAGGCAAACAGCGCATTGAATGGGCGGACCGTGAAATGCCCGTGCTGCGGCTCATTCGCGAGCGTTTTGAGGCAGAAAAGCCGCTTGTTGGCGTAAAGCTCGTGGCATGTGCTCACATCACGACCGAAACGGCCAATCTCGCCCGCACGCTTCAGGCAGGCGGAGCCGATGCATTGCTTATCGCCTCAAATCCGCTTTCGACGCAGGATGACGTGGCCGCTTCCCTTGTAGCCGACTGGGGTATTCCCGTAATGGCGATAAAGGGTGAATCCACAGAGACTTACGTCAGCCATGTTAAAGCGGCACTTGAAACAAATCCGAACCTTATAATCGACGACGGATCGGACGTTGTTGCCACAATGATCAAGGAAAAGCCGGAGCTTATCGGCAATCTGATCGGCACGACCGAAGAAACGACCACCGGCATTGTCCGCCTGAAAGCGATGGTGGCCGCCGGTGTTCTCAACTTCCCTTCCATCGCCGTGAACGACGCCCAGACCAAGCATTTCTTTGACAACCGCTACGGCACGGGCCAATCGACGCTTGACGGCGTGATCCGAGCGACCAACATCCTGCTTGCGGGTAAAACGGTCGTTGTGGTCGGATACGGCTGGTGCGGCAAGGGCGTTGCAATGCGTGCCCGCGGCATGGGAGCGAACGTTGTCGTAACCGAGATCGACCCGATCAAGGCGATCGAGGCCGTTATGGACGGAATGCGTGTTCTGCCGATGAAGGACGCGGCAAAGATCGGCGATTTCTTTATCACTGTCACCGGCAACCGCCACGTTATCGACAAGGAACATTTTGAGCTGATGAAGGACGGAGCCATCGTCTGCAACAGCGGACACTTCGATCTGGAATTGAACCTTGATGCTCTTCGTGAAATGTCGGAACCGGCTGTAAAACGCCGTCCGTTCGTTGAAGAGTACATTAAGAATGACGGCGGAAAGAGTGTTATCGTGCTGGGCGAAGGCCGCCTCATCAACCTGGCCGCCGCCGAAGGCCATCCGGCCTCCGTTATGGATATGTCCTTTGCCAACCAGGCGCTTTCGGCCGAATATCTTGTTAAGAACAAAGGTATTCTGGAAGCAGGCGTTCATGTTCTGCCGGCCGAGGTCGATCAGGAGATCGCTTCGCTCAAACTCCGTGCAATGGGCATCGGCATCGACGAACTAACGCCGGAAATGCTCGAATACATGAACAGTTGGGAAACAGGAACCTAGAGGAGTCTGGAGTCCTGAGTCTGAAGTCTGGAGGCGGAGACACTACCGGTAGGAAGTGTCCCGCCTTTTTCTTTTTCGCTCGTCGGCAACCTGGCAGAACCGTCTGCCCCGTCTCGCGGGAGGGGTGGTGGAAGAAACTTTCTTACTATGGGACCGGTGCGTTCTATCAAGGGCGGAAACGCGACCGTCAGGAAGCGTGCCTTCGGATTCTTCCGCATTTGCACGCTCCTTAACAGTCTCGTTTCCGCCTTTGGCAGGCTGTATTCCAAATTATTCTGTATTTGCACGCTCCTTAACAGTCGCGTTTCTGCCTTTGGCAGGCTGCGTTCCAAACGAATCCTTAAGACGGAGTTTTTGCAGGCCGACAGACAGGTGCGTTATGTCGATGCAAAGATGATTCGTTCGAGAAGCGCGACAGACTTTTGTGTCGGATAGCCAAGACGTTCTGTATCTCGAATTACGCTTTTGCGATTTATTTCGACCCGATCCATCTATATTTGCTTCCGTATCGTCCATCGTCCTGCACTACCTCAAATCTAATATTCGGTTTGTTGTGAACAAAGAAATATTGAACGTAGTGTGCGTCTATACTGTTGGTATAGAAAAGCAATGTATTGTCCTTGGTCCACGTACCGCCTAAAATGCGGTCTGACTGTATATCTCCAATAAAGAAGTTGCCGTATTTTGGAATCGATTCACCTTTCTTGATTACGGAAACATGAATAAAGCTCATGTCGCTCTCAAAATAATATCGATAAGCAACGAGTTCGTACCGCCCGTCTGGCGAAGTCTCCCGATATTCAATCTGCAAATGAGAGGTTTCCTGAATGAAATCCACCGCCGAAACCCTGATCTTTATACCGTTAACTTCGGTATCACTGATTTCGATCTTCTCTCCGCTCCGAATCGACGGGATAATATCAATTCCAGCTGAGATAGTTTTATTGTTAATCCATTTTACTTGTATCAACTTAGGTGGAAGATCGAATTCTTTGAGATTCTTAGACATGTCAGAAGGCTTAAGCACCGCCTTGCCTCCATTGCCGTAACCAAAGGCTCCGATGTCCACACTATAAGTAAGAATCAGCATGGATTTGTCGGGAGAATACTGTCTTTCGTGTTCTACGAAGTCCTTGTCCGACATATAGACCTGATTTTTGGCCGTGGAATTACATGAAGCTATAAATATAACTACGATAATAAATTTACTTATGCTCATGTGTATTGCCCTCATTGATTTTCACAACATATCGAACGAATCGAAGCGGTCGGGTCGCAGTGGAGATAGAGCGATCCGGTCGGTTTTAGGACGCGGTGAAGCTCTTTCAGGCGGACGGCCATCATTACGAGATATGCCAGCATTTGATTTGTGCCGATGAATCCGCGAAACGATTCTATCATTCGCCCGACCTGATCCGGGTCGTTTATTAGCTCGTTGTAAGTCTGCTCTGCCTGAATTTTCCAATGCCAGGTGTCTTCAAATGCGGTTATCTGCGATTCTGATTCGCTGCCGCTCTCGTTCTTGAAAAGCACGCTATAATTCCGGTTGGAATTAAAAGGCGGATCGAGATAAACAAGATCGACCGATTCGTCCTTGATATATTCCTGCAGAATGTTCAGATTGTCGCCGTAATAGAGAGTGTTCATAGGATCGTGGCCTGCTTTGACCGCAATGTTATATCAATCGGACAAAACGGGTCAAATGTACCGAAAGTCTTACTTCGCCTTGACGTTTTTCCAATGCTTGATCCGGGTTTAATTAGAAATATTGAACTGATGGTGCAGTTTTCCACCTGTGGAAAACTTTTTATCACGATTCCAGGCTCAGGTCCTGACGCGGGAGAGGAGAAAGAGGCCGAACATGGTAAAAAGAAACAGCGGCGCCCAGACCGCGATGGCCGGCGGAAGCAATCCGTTCTGGCCGAACTGTTCGAACACGGCGCTTGTCCCGACAAAGATCAGCCAGAGGCCGACGGCGTAACCGACCGTGACGACCTTGCCTTTGCGGTCGAGCGACAGTGCGAACGGCGCGGTGAAAAGAGCGATGACGAACGGCACAATGAATGTTGTGTATTTTTTCTGCAGGGCAACGCCGAGAATGCGCTGCTCGACCTCTGAGGCCGTGTTTCGCAGCAGCGAACGAACATCCGAGATCGTCATCTGACTCGACCGTTTGCCAATGTCGGCTCCGGCATCATTGAGTGTTAGCAGAAAATCGTCATTCAATCTTTCCTCACGAAGATCTCCGTTACCAAATACCGTTCTAGTTCCGGCTCCGCTTGCCCGAATTCCCTCTTTGCCGACAACACCCGAAGAAATGCGGTACAGGGCTTGCAATTTTTCGTTATTACCGCCGAATTCGAGCGCCTCGACGTTTTTCACGGCGCAGCCCGCCGAACAATCAGCGGCACCAACTATCTCGTTATCAGACGCACCGGTATTTTTCACATAAGTGACGATCTTTGAGCCTTCCGCCAGCCAGACACGGCCATCAACCGTTTTGGCGACGCCTCTGCTGCGAAGCCGGTTGCGAAGTTCGTCCTGTATCTGATTGGTGCGATAAGCGATGTTGTCCTCGATCTGCCAATTCACGATGCCGACCACCAGCGTGAAAATGAACGCCGGAACCAACAGCCGGTATATGCTCTGTCCGGCGGCGGTCCATGTGACGATCTCGTTCTGGCGCGATTTGATAACGTAGGTCGCCAGTACGGCGATCATCGCAGCTGACGGCGCAAGCTGAAGATAAACAAACGGCATCAGATAAACAAGATATCTGATAAGAAGCGTAAAGCCGCCGTCCATCGTACCGGCAAAACGCCAAAGCTCAAACGCGGTGAATATCAGAAAAACAGCCGCAAGAAAAAGAATTGTAAGAGCAAAATACCGGGCAAGGTTTGCCAACAACTCAAAATCGCGAAGGCCGGTGGTAAGATCCATCAAAAGATCGCGCCGGGCGACCTTTCCTCGGCCGCCACGTTTGACGGTGGGAACGGCCGATCGAAACCAGTTGCCGATCTTTGAAAAAATATCCAACCGGTAACCGAAATTGAACCACAGTATCAGCAAAATGCTGCCGACGATGGGAATAAGGCCCGACACAAGAACGGAAAGGCGCTCTGTACGGGCAAGTTGCTCGCCCAAAAAGGTCATCAGATAGAATCCGATAAGCGTGATCAACGCCATGAGGATGCCGAAACCGCGTCCGCCCCGGTTGAACCGCAGTATCAGCGATCCGCCCAAAATCGTGAAAATAAGCGGAGCGATGGAAAGCAGAACGCGGCGCTGCCACAATATCTCGGCCTCTGTCCGCTCACTTCCCTCTTTTCCGGCCGCGTAAGCCGCCAGTTCGCGCAGGCCAAGCTCCTCAGGAACCGGTTCCGACGAATTGAGCCGCTCGATCAGTTCTTCCCTGCGTGTCTTTATGGCAAAGCGAAAATCGCCGATCTGCTCCACGGTGTATTTGGTTTGCTCGTCCGTGAGACTGTAGCTCGTCACCATCGCGTCATCCAGGACAAGCTCCGAAACCGATTGGTTAGAATCTATCCGTCCACGGCTGCTCGTTATCAGACGCACTGCGTCATTCGCCTTGTCTTCATTGTAAATAAAGATCTGACGCCATTCGCCGGTCTCAAGGTCGCCCGACCGAACATAGATAGTGTAACCGGCGATCTCGGAGTTAAATGTCGCAGGTTCAATGGGTGATTCGAGCTTATAGAGGGCTGAGCGGAGGCCGACGCTTTTGACGACGCTTGCCGCCGCCGGAACGCCGAAAAGATTGATCAGAACCGTGAAAACAGACAGCGCCAGTCCGAGAAGAAAAAGCGGCAGCAGTATCTGGGCATTGCCCAGCCCGGCGGCGCGTATGGCGACGAGTTCGCTGTCGCCCTGCATTTTGGAAAGCCCGATTATAACGCCGACAAGGACCGCCATCGGCGCCGTAAACGCAATTACATTAGGAACAAGTGCCGCTGCCAATTGCCATATAAGAAAGGACGGCAGGCTGGTGCTGAAAAATATCTCGGTGAACTTGCTTCCCTGCTGGACAAAAAGTATCACGCTAAGCAGCAGCCAGGAAAACACAAAATATGCCTGGACCGAACTGAGAATGTAGCGTGATATTTTCCAGCTAAATTTCATAAGGACCGTTTCCGGAACAGGTCAAAAGCCCGTTGCACGCCTTTCCCTGCTACCGCCGATCACATTTTGGATGATCTTCCCCAATATTTCCGTCAACTCTTTCACAGCCATCTCGTTATCAGACGCAGAGCTTTGTTTGGAATATTCCTCTGGCGAAACCGTCCGTGCCAGCAGGAATTGCCCGCGGACATTCGGGCCGACGGCCGTTCCCGAATCTCGCCGGGAGCATGTCGAACACAAAAGATGCTGATCGCTGTCTGTCCTTGCCGTTTCAGCAGGTTCAAACTTTCGCCCGCACCGAAAACACGCCGACCAATCCGGCAAAAACCCGCCTAAACGTAAAAGCCAGATCTCGAAATAGGCCTTCAGTGCATTCAGTTCCCTTTCCGATGCAATGTTTGCCGTAACGCACGCCTTTACCATACGAAAAAGCGTTTCGTTCGGATCCTGCGGCGGGACAAACGCCATAAGCAGATCCGCCATGTCGGAAAAAACTGTCAAAAATGCAGGTTCGGCAGCAATGTCAAAAAGCGATCTCTCAATTTCAATATTACGTATCGAGACCAGTTCCCTGTCCTCTTTCTGAAAATATTCGACGTTGACCAGAGAAAAAGGCTCGAGCGAACCGCCGAATTTGCTGTTGAGCCGTTTCGCCCCTTTTGCCACACCTCGGATAATGCCGTGGCCGCGCGTGAAAAGCACAACAATACGGTCCGCCTCCGCCAGCGAATAGGTCCTTAGTACGATGCTTTCCGTTTGAACCAGAGGCATAAGCGACCGGCGGTGTTAAATCAGAAATGCGCGATTTCGTTGGCCGAGACCGCGCATCGCCGAGATCAAATTGATCCGCAAAAACAGCATCAGGTTTTAATTACCAGGGAATAAAATACAACAGCCAGGCGATGGCAAGGCTGATGCCGATGAACTGAAAGAACAGTTTTATCCCGTATATAACGCACTCTTTCGCGTCACCGTCCTTAAACACGGCGAACGCCGCCGAAACGAACACTGCGAAACCGACCAGGTAGAGAAAATGGTTCATTTCTTCCTCCCCAGATAAATGTCAATGGCGTCAATGATCGCCAGATAGTTGAGCAAACCGGCCGTTTCGATGAATTTACCGCCGTATTCAAAGGTAGAAAGAGCGGCGGCTTTAGAGTCAGGCTCCATTGAGAAAAGATAGCTCAGGCCGGTGCCGAGACCGTTCCCTGCCTTGGCGAAAAGGTTCAGCATATACAGCAACTGGCCGTCATCGAACCCAAAACCCGGAAAATAGGCTCCGCCGCTGAAGATAGCAATTATGATCATCGACCATATCGCCGCCGAAAGAATGAGGCCGCGAACGTGTTTCCCCTGAAGAAAATGCCCGGCGCCGGGAAACAGCCATGCCAAAACACCAATTATGACCGGATTATTCATTTAAAACCTGTAAATTTCTCCCTATAGTTTACTTTAACTGTCGAATACCGAATACTCGAAACTGCCGTAAATATTCTTTGTAAATTGCTGCAAACATACCGTTTGTATCTTTTCAAGAAATGACTTTAGATATGCTCATATCTCATCCATCACTCTTAAAGTCATTTAGAAAACAGTTATATAACACCTTTCATATCAATGGTTTAGGCTCTCTTGGCATTTTATGCGATGCACCTTGCGGCAAAGCTTAGCCACGTCGTTTACGGCGTGGTAAAGGTGGAATTTTGTCCCGAAAGGGCGTTTACGCCCTTTCCGCTGCTTCCAACTCAATGGCAGGCCCGTGAACGGGCCGTGCGTTGAATCGCCGATCTCTCCACGCCGTAAACGGCGTGGCTATGCTAAAACACAAAAATACAACAGCTTACGGAACCCCCCTGAAATAAAATGTCAACAGAACCTAACAATCACAACCCCTACACTGCTCACATTTTACATTAACACCCGTCAGCGAACCTTTTCTTGAACGCGGATCTGACGGATCTGGCGGATGGGAGCGGATATGAAATCCCAGACCCGTGCGAATCTGTCCGATCCGCTTAATCAAGTGTTCAAAAAAATGTCAAAAATTGAAAATGTCAACAAAACCTATCAATTTCGAATAAGCATCGACAGGTTTTTCAAAGAAACCTGTTATTCATTTCGACAGGCATCTACAAACCTTTCAAATATCGCCGCCGATACCTGATCGGTTCTCCATGAAAGTTCAGGATGCCATTGAACGCCGAGGACAAATCTGTCATTTCTGTCGTCCTCGATCGACTCGATGACACCGTCCGACGCGACCGCTCCGTTTATCAGATGCCTTCCCATCAATTTCACGGCCTGATGATGATGAGAATTTACTTTAACTCTTTGGGCGCTTTCGCCAACGACACCCGCTGACGCCAATATCTCCGAAAGTTTGCTTTCTGGCCTTATCATCACAAAGTGCGAGCCTCGTTCGAGCGGCTTGCCTTGTTGATGCTTGATCGGGTTTTCGACCTGGCTTTCTATATCCTGTATCAAAGAACCGCCGCGAAAAACGTTCAGTATCTGCATTCCGAAGCAAATGCCCAGCACGGGCAATTTTCGCCTTTCCGCCGCCGCAAGCATCAAAAGGTCCGTTTCGTCCTTTTCCGGGATCACGCGCCCAAGCTTTGGATGCGGCCCCTCTTCATAACGCGCCGGGTCTGGATCGCAGTCGGCCCCGGGAAGCAAAATGCCGTCAATGCCGTCCACTATATCATTGATATAGCTTTCGTCCGCGATCAGCGGAATATGCACAGGCAAACCGCCGGCGGCATATATCGCCTCGCTGTAATCGCGCCCGAGATAAAAACGCCTTGTCTCAAGCTCCAGCCTCATGCTGATTCCTATCTTTGGGCGCACAGCCATAAACACTCAATGTTCAAATAAAATCGAGGTAGTGTCAATTTGAGCATTTCAAAATAAAGCCCTATGATTTACTTTATAGATGCTTTGAATAAAACCAAGGCGAATGACACTTCGTCAAAAACGTTGCGTTCTTTGCAGCTTTGCGATGGAAAACACAGGAATATTTCACGCAAAGACGGCCAAGCCCGCCAAGAGGAAGTGGTTTGTGGCAGAAGTAGTTAACTGAGAAGCTGCATGATCTACTCATATTCAAACCTTTGCGTGCTTTGCGGCTTTGCGTGAAAAGATAGTGATAAAAAGCGTGGTTAAAAGGTAGTGATATTAAAGATGGAGAGCTCTCGAAACTAAGGGATAACGGCTCCAATCCCATACAGGATCTTTACAGAACATTTTTGAAGATATGCCGCACAAAGAACAAAATATGCCCATCCGTTCGACGACGGTACTGCTCGTCCGAAGAAACGGAAAGGTCGCCATGGCGGGCGACGGACAGGTAACGCTGGGCGAAACGGTCATAAAAGGCAGCGCCCGAAAGATTAGACGCATTTCGAACGGCGATGTGATGACAGGTTTTGCCGGAGCAACGGCCGATGCCTTTACGCTGCTGACCAGGTTTGAATCGAAACTGGGCGAATTTCAGGGCCAGTTGGAACGCGCCGCCATAGAACTCAGCAAGGATTGGCGCACCGACCGTTACCTGAGGCATCTGGAGGCCCTGCTGATCGTCGCGGACAGGGAGAATGAGTTCCTTATCTCCGGCAAAGGCGATGTCATAGCCTCAGACGACGGGCTTTTGGCGGTCGGCTCCGGCAGCATGTATGCTCTGGCCGCGGCCAGGGCGTTGGTAAAACACACTGAACTGTCGGCAGCGGAAATTGCCGGCGAGGCACTGAAAATAGCGGCCGATATCTGTATATACACAAATTCGAACATAATCATCGAAGAGCTGTGATCTAGGAAAAATTCCAATGGCGATATATCTGGGCGGCGAAACAAAAGAGGCTGCCGTGAAACCAAAACTTGATGAACTTACGCCTCGACAGATAGTTGAGGAACTGGACAAATATGTTGTCGGCCAAAAGGACGCAAAGCGCGCCGTGGCGGTCGCTCTCCGCAACCGTGTCCGGCGGCATCGGCTTCCGGCTGAGATAGCCCAGGACGTTCTGCCCAAAAATATACTGATGATCGGTTCGACCGGTGTCGGAAAAACAGAGATCGCCCGCAGGCTTGCCCGTCTGGCCGATTCGCCTTTTATAAAGATCGAGGCGTCAAAATTTACCGAGGTCGGTTACGTCGGCCGCGACGTTGAGAGCATGATCCGCGAACTGACCGAGGTCGCCATTGATATGACCAAACAGGCGGCGTATGAGAGCGTCAGGACACAGGCCGAGGCAAATGCCGAGGAAATGATCCTTGATATTCTGCTGCCGCCGACATCATTGCATTATCAGACGCAGCCAGATGCAGACGACGCCATTGGTGAACCGCCGCAAAACCGGACGCGTGAAAAGCTCCGCGAACAGCTTCGTCGGGGCGAACTGGACGACCGGATGATCGAGATGGAAACGCAGGACCGTTCGCCCGCGACGATAGATTTTGTCGGCGGACAGGGAATGGAGGAAATGGGCGTAAACCTGAAGGATATGTTCGGCAATATCTTTCCGAGCAAGACCGTCAAGCGAAAACTCCGCGTTGCCGACGCCCGAAGCTATCTGATCCGCGAACAGCAGGAAAATCTGATAGACATGGAACAGGTGACGCGCTCCGCGATAGATAAAACGCAGAACGCGGGCATCATATTTCTGGACGAGATAGACAAGGTCGCGGGCCGCGAATCGGGAGGGAACCCGGACGTGTCGCGCGAGGGCGTTCAGCGCGACCTGCTGCCGATAGTCGAGGGGACGAACGTCAACACGCGCTACGGAATGGTCAGTACCGAGCATATTCTTTTTATCGCCGCCGGTGCTTTTCATGTGGCAAAGCCTTCGGACCTGATACCGGAATTACAGGGAAGATTTCCCATCCGCGTCGAACTGGAAGCTCTGACGGTCGATGACCTTAAGCGCATCCTGACTCAGCCGAAAAATTCGCTTATAAAACAGTATCAGGCGCTTTTAAGCACAGAGGGAATTAAGCTCGAGTTTACCGACGACGCCGTCTCGCGGCTGGCGGAAATGACGGCGGAGCTTAACCGTTCGACGGAGAACATAGGCGCCCGCAGGCTTCACACGCTTCTTGAGAAACTGCTTGAAGAGATAAGCTTTTTGGGCAATGAATTGGACGAAAAAACACAGAGCATCACGGTCGAATATGTCGAGGCGAAGTTAAGCGGTTTGATAAAGGATCAGGATCTTCGTCAATACATTTTATAGGTTTAAGCACTTTGCAACTATGTCGAGCCTCGAAACCGTCTGCCGGTTTAAGCACCTGAAAATGAATAAAGCAGCTTTCATTCTTATAGCGCTTACGGTGCTTATCGGCTTAAGCTGCGGCAAGCGGCGGGCGCCGATGCCGCCAAAGGAACGCGTGCAGCAGCGGGCGGTGATAAGCGGTTTTCAGCGCGGCAATGAGGTCATACTTTCGTGGCGAATGCCGGCGCGCGACGCCGCCGACACAAGCCTGCTTAACATCGACCGCATAGACGTTTACCGGCTGGCCGAACCGCTGACCGCTCCGCAGGCAATGTCCGAAGAGGATTTTGCATCGCGGAGCCTGATCATTGCCGGAATACCGGTGCAGGATTCGGACTTTGGCATGAAGGAAATGACCTATCGCGACCAGCTGCGTTTTGCCGGCCAGCCGGTCCGCCTGCGTTACGCAGTGCGCTTTGTAAATAAATTCGGCCAAAAAGCGCAGTTCTCCAATTTCTTTATGATGGAGCCTGCGGCGCGAGTGGCAAATGCCCCGACTTCCCTTTCGGCCACGCTGAGCCAGGAACGCGTGGCACTGACCTGGACGCCTCCGACGGCGAACGTCGATGATTCGACGCCTCCTAACATTCTTGGTTACAACATTTACCGCTCGGCGTCGCCAACCGCCGCTGCCACACGGCTTAATCCTCAACCCGTCATTGACACCGAATATGGCGACCGCACGTTCGAGTTTGAAAAAGAATATTTTTATTTTGTAAGGACGCTTTCGCTCGGCACGGACGGAGATCCGGTCGAAAGCCTGGAATCGAACATCGTCACGATAAAACCGGTCGATACATTCCCGCCAACGCCGCCGTCTTCTATAACCATCGCGGCGACGCCGACATCCATCTCACTGTTCTTCCCTGCCAACCCCGAAGACGACGTTGTCGGTTACAAAATATACCGCTCTACCGATCTCGACCTGCCGCTTTCACAATGGGAGCCGATGACCGCCGAACCGCAGGAAGAGACAACCTACCGCGACGACCGCGTCGAATCCGGCAAACGCTATCACTATTACATCACCGCTATAGACCGCTTTGGCAACGTCAGCGAACCAAGCGATGTGGTGAATGAAATAGTGCCGTAATGCCCAATAAATATCGCAGAATTTAATGCTTCTGAACCTATAAATTGCTTTAAGTGTCGGACTACAACAGTTCAACCAATATCGCACGTGTGGGCTTATCCTGAGTGGTCACAATAATTAGAGTTAAATATCAGCCTTACGTCATAGTTAAAGTACCAGATGAGGTGAGATCAGGTCAGTTTTGGGTCATCGCCCCGATGTCATTCCCTTTCAGCAACCGTATAAGCCCACCATTCGCCTGTTCCTTTGCCCCAGGATGCCCAATACCACGAAGAAACATCTGTCCACTCGTTTTCGGAGCCGCCTTCTACTCTTTCACAGACGTTGAGGCTTTCCTTGCCCCGCCTAGCGTTGAAGCACGACCACCGTTTCCCATCATCACCAACCTTTAGGGGCAGCGGCGAAACCTTGTACCCGATAGCCGTGAAACAATCCGCAGCCGGATGCAGCATTCGGGTCGCTTCGGTCACTTGTCGGATGATTATCTCACGCCGTCCGTCTGTGAATCTGCCTATCCGGCCGGGAAAGCCCTGTAAAAAGCCCTCTTCCCTTTCAGACAGCCCGATGTTCGTGATCGGCTGTCCTTCAAAAGTGGAAGGAAAGGTAAAGTCGCCGGTGTTTCCGCTGTTCCGTATGACCTTTGCGGAAAACAAAAACGGAGCGGTGAAGGCCGCCAGACACGCCAGTAAAAATGCTATTTTCGCCATTCCGCCTCCGATGTCAGCCTGACCGTCATCCAAATGATCGCCGCCGACGTAAAGGAAAACGTCACTACTCCGGTCGCGGAGTGCATCCACAACGGGCCGTCAATGATCCCGGTCTCAAGATAGAATAACGACGACGCCCGAAACACATTGCCGATCATTATAACCAGGAATGCTCCGGCTAAAACAAGGACAATACGCACGTTGCTCAGCTTCAGCAGCGTCGCCGAAGCGGTCGCCAAAAACGTTCCGAACCATAGCATTTTTATCCCGCTGCAGGGCGCGTCGATAGATATAATATGTTGGCCCAAATGGAGGATCACGCCTTCGCGGATGACGTTAAGCCCCTGCATTTTCAATAAAATAACCGCCGCTTCGCCAACGACCACCCGCATTGGAAAACCTAAATAGAAATTCAGCGAATCAGTCAACGGCAGGGCCAGAAGAAGCAGGATAAAAACCCCGAGATGAAACCGCTTTCCATACCTCCACGCGCTGATAACAAAGGTTACTGATAGGAAGGCTAACCCGGCCCGGGCGAGCGGCGGGGCAAACGCGAAACTTGCGGCATAGAAAACCGCCGCTAACGAGGCGAGAATAAGCGTGCCGCTATTGATGGCCGCCGACCTTTCCCTTCCGTTCCACCATGACAGTATCACGACGGAAAAAAGAGGCAGCATCTCCCAGAAAGGCTCAGCGGTATGGCTAAGCCTTGCCGCAATGGATCGCCACGCGGCCCAGAATGCCGCCGCCTGGAGCAACAGAACTATCACCGGATGGAAAGCCTGGCGCGGCTCGCCCAATGAAGAAAAAAGTAAACTATCGGATTCTTTTACGGGCATTTCCTTTATATCGCCGGACGGATGCCGTATCGTCGATTTCGCCAAAACAGATATGCGGCAGCCGCAAGGATAACGCCAAAAAGAAGATATTCCTCAGGTTCCGGGATCGTCGGAACGGTGTTCGGATCAACCGGCTTGAGGCCGAACTGGTCATATTGCTGCTGCGTTTCCAGCACCACGGCGCCGCTCACACGCGTGACGAGCTGATTTTTTACAGCAAGGTTTGTTGCCGCTGCCTCATCACCTTTTCTCAGCAATCGCAGGACCTCGTCATTTGCCCAAAGCCGGACAAGATGCTGTGACGTTTCCTTTGCATTTGCAGACGCCGACGCGGCAGAGGTTTCGGTTGTGCGGACGGCCTTTACGACGGCTTCCTGCTTGAGGATCATATCGAAAAGACGTGTCATGTCCCCGGACAAGCTGCCGTATCGCATTACGGTAAAAACGGCGTCGCTTTCATTCAGAGAGCGCCCAACGGCATTACGACCAATGCCGTGTTGAATGGAATAGATCGGCATATCCGGTTTCCGGCGGCGCAGGTATTGAGACAATCGCTCCGCCGATTCAAGCTCCGTGGGTTGAGGGCCGTGTATCCATATTATCGCCGCCTCCGGCGACGAAACTGCATCCATAGCTGCCTCAAGCGTCGGAACAGCGTCGGTGCCGCCGCCGAACTCAGCCGACACAATGTGTTCAGCAGCCAGTTCAGCCGTGTCTCCGGCAAGCAGAACGTCGGTATTTCCCAAATTCAGCCCGCTGCCGCCCGCCAGCATCAGTGTGACCTTTATATCTGAATGGATGTTTCTGACCGCTTCGGCAATTTCTTTTTGGGCATCGGCCATGCCGGAAGACGTATCGACTGCCAGAAGGATCTCTTTGACCGGCGGTTTCGGGATCTTCTTCAACTCCTGCCTAACTATCACGCTGTCATTAAGTTTGTCGCGTGTCCACGCGTTCAGGATGTTTTCGTCACGTGTTATTTTGATAGGCGACCTGAGGCCGATGTCATCAATACGGCCGCGAAGGCCGACCACGTCATCTCGGACATCCGACACGAATTCACCGCTTCCAATATCCAGATCATTTTTCGATTCTATCCAGATCGAATGCATGGCAGACATGGCAAAATTTCTGTCCTGAAAATACGGCAGCGTCATATAGCCCGTCTTCATGCTCTCAAGCGCAATAGGCACAGTAATGCCGATCCGCACCTTCATTTCGCCGTTTGCCGGTACTGGAAAACATTTTAGCTGGATGCGGTCTTTCCCTGTAACGGTCACAAGCGCCGGATCGCGTTTTGTTGCAGTAACGGTTTCGTATGCCTCAACGACCGTCGCGCTTTTTGCAAAAGCCGCTTCGCGTTCTTCGTCATTTATCCAAAGCGTTAGCCTGGAAACGACCGAATCAGGAGGTAATTGTATCTGGGAGATCGCTTCCTGCATCCGCTGTGTTTCGTTGTTAAAGACCAATGTCCATTCCAAATAGCCAAGCGCGGCATCCGGATCGACGGAGCCGTCCATTTGCGAAACCTTGAGCGACAACCCGTTATTTACGCGGAACGGCCCTTCGGCATCAAGCTGGTCCCAATTATCAAAACGTTCCCAATGACGAATGCCCCGCGGCGTCGGCAACTGCCGATAATGTCGGCCCGTAAGCCGGTAGAAAGCATTCCTTGCCTGAACGGACAGCGAATTATCAAACCTATGCTCTCCACCAAACCCTCTGAAACTCAACAGGAATTCAAAAGGCGAAGCCGTTCCCGAACCTTCATAACTCAGCTTTAGTAAATAATCCCGGTCGCCAAACCGCCGCAAAAGCGAAAGCCCCTCATCCCGTACCGCAGCATCAGCCGAATTTGCCTTTGCGATCCCGGCCCTTGTTATAAGAAATCTAAGTTCGGCAATTCCAAACGCCGCAACCACTAAGACAAAAGCGGCAGCAAAAGCCTTCCAGTGGAACCAAATGGAAGCAGATCTCGGGCGAAGGGCCGATAATTTCCAGCGCATCGAGATAGCCGCGATAAGCGACAGAAACGGAGCGAGAGGCAGAAGCCCGATAAGAAAATAGATGATCGCAATGATGGCTATCGGCGTCACGGGCGCAAAAATAATTGTGTAATACAGAGCCACAAACAGGGCGACTCCGTTTGCAAAACTAAGCCAGAATGGCCGCTTTGTTTCGCCTTTTCGCAGGGCCAGCCACGTTTGCAGATTTGTCACCGGAACAAATACCACCAGAAGCACATGCCACCACGTCGGGATCGGGTCAAAAAGCACCTCGGCGCACCATTGTGTGCCGAGCTCCAGCAGAAGAACAAAGGCCGGAAGGATAACGCCGAATCCAATGTAAACAAAATTTGCAAAACCGCCCGACTTACGAAACTCCGCTTCCTCGGCCCCGAATATCGGGCCTGTGTGTTGCTCGCTCATAATTTATACCTGCTGTATGATCGTTACTTACACAAACATTTTTGACATTTTACACGAAAAACCGGCCAATAGGATGCAAAAGTTCTGTCAATTCGCCGGTTTAGACCGGAGCGGTTCGATATTTCCGTAACATTGCAATATGGACAATTACTCTAATGAAAGATAAAGTTTTTCAGAAACTATGAAAATTGCAAGATTTTGGGCAAATGGGCAGGTTGGGATCGGAATTGTCGAGGGCGAGGAGATATGGGTCTGTGATGAGGCTCTGAACAAGACCGAGCAGCTTTGGTATATGGATGAGGTGAGGCTGCTTGCGGCGGCGGCTCCGTCGAAGGTCGTTTGTGTCGGCCGAAACTATGCCGAGCACGCGGCGGAACTGGGTAACGAGGTGCCAAAAAGCCCGCTTCTCTTTCTGAAGGCTCCATCAGCGATCATCGCCAGCGGCGACAGCATCATAATTCCCTCTCAATCCTCTCAGGTGGAACACGAAGGCGAGCTTGCCATCGTTATCGGACGCAGGGCAAAGGATGTTGCGGATGACGAAGATGCATTAAAGTATGTTCTCGGTTACACATGCTTAAATGATGTGACCGCACGGGATATACAACGTGCGGATGTGCAGTTCACGCGCGGTAAATCATTCGATACATTTTGTCCGATAGGGCCGTTTGTTGAGACAGAACTTGATGTTTCGGACGTTCGCGTGACCTGTTCGGTGAACGGAGAGATACGCCAGGACGGTAGAACTTCTCAGATGGTCTTCCCTGTCGAGTTCCTTGTGCGTTACATTTCGCGCCAAATGACGCTGATGCCCGGCGATGTCATCGCCACCGGAACACCGTCCGGTGTTTCAAAGCTGGAACCCGGCGACGTATGCGAAGTAACGGTCGAAGGCATTGGAACGCTGAAAAATCCGGTAAGCAGCGAATAGTTTTACCCGCTGATGAGTATGTATTCAGAACGAACCCGTATCACGCGTTAGGGTGATTTTCTGTCTTGCTCTGTGTTTTCTGTGTCTTTTTTCCATGTTTTCTGTGGTCATTCTTAAACCAACACCACAGAATAGGTCCATGATGGTCTAATGCTCAATTTGGAATAATAAGGAATTGCAACAGGCATCTGTTTATTTTAAGAACAGCTTTCAGTTCTCAGCCTTCAGTTTTCAGCTTTCAGTTTTTCTCTTTGTAATGGGTGATTTGTGTCGAAACGAACTGCGGTGGTTTGTCGGCGTCGGGGTTGTGAACTAGAATTAGAGAAACCGCATTTTTAAAAAGGAAACCGTAATGAAATTTTTTATTGATACCGCAAATTTGGATGAGATCCGCGAAGCAAATGAGCTTGGGCTGATCGACGGCGTAACGACCAATCCCTCGCTGGTGGCAAAAGAGGGTGACGTTGATTTTAAGGAGCATATCGCCAAAATCTGCTCGATCGTAAAAGGAGACGTTTCCGCCGAAGTGACCGCTCTGGACACGGAAGGAATGTTGGCAGAGGGACGCGAACTTGCCAAAATTGCCCCGAACGTCGTCGTCAAATGTCCCCTTACGCTTGATGGCCTGAAGGCAACCCGTGTCCTTTCAAACGAGGGTACGGGCATCAACGTAACGCTTTGTTTTAACGCTGCTCAGGCGATCCTGGCGGCAAAGGCCGGGGCAAAATACATTTCGCCATTCATCGGACGCCTGGACGATATTTCGATAAACGGAATGCAGCTGATCGAAGAGATCGTGCAGATATATCAAAATTACGATTATGACACGCAGGTGCTTGCGGCTTCTATCCGCCACCCGATGCACATTGTCGAATCCGCTCTGGTCGGAGCCGATGTCGCGACCATTCCCTTTAAGGTCATCCAACAGCTTGTAAAACATCCGCTGACGGACAAGGGCATCGAATCGTTCCTTTCCGACTGGAAGAAAAGCGGCCGCTAGAAATATCGGAAACAAAAAAAAGCCTGTAAGCATTTCTCTTTTAACGGCATATTGCCACTCCGAGAGAGCTTACAGGCCTTTTTGTATCTTTTCGATCTATTCCGTCGTTGTCAGCATTGTTCGAAGTTCGCCGTGAATGGCGGCCACTTCCGGCAACTGCTGAAGCGCGGCACGGAACTTTACGGAAAACTCGTCCTCAGGCTCGGTCTCATCGACCGCCATCCATTCCCGCATCGCGTTAAGATGGGCTTCGATGGCATCTTCCACAAATCCGTCACGCTGTGCGAACATTTCATCTATATCCACAATAAGCGTCGAAAACCGCCGGAGCCACGCGAGTTCCTGATCTTCGAGCAGCATGGTCAAAAACTGACTGGGCGAGATCGGCCCGTCAACCATTTCGCGAAGCCGCTTTTCGTTATCGATCAAAACCTTGTGCATTTGCAGTGTCAGGTCACGCGCATTTTTAAGCAGTTGAGCGTTGTGCATAAAGAAATTATATACCGGTTCTGAAATTAAAGATACCGTGCTAAGATTTGATTATTAGCTGGCTAATGATATATAGTTAGCGTGCTAATAAATTCTTTTTCGCCTGCTAAGTGTTTACATAAAGCGTTTAAGCTAAAGCATTTAGCACTTGCTTATGCAATTTCATCAGACGGTCAATCACTTGCTTTCTCAGGTAGCGACGGCCCATCGGTCGCGGATAGAAAAACGTCTGGCCGCCATCGGCATCCACAGCGGACAGCTTGCGATCTTGTTCGAACTTTGGAAGATCGACGGCCGCAGACAGGTCGATCTGGCGGGCGAGCTTCGGCTGGCGCCGCCTACCATAAACAAGACCCTGGCCGGAATGATCGACCTAGGACTTGTGACCCGCGAAAGGTTGGAGGACGACGCCCGATCAACGCGCATTTTTTTAACAGACGCGGGCAGGCAGATGCGGCAGGTCGTCGAAGCCGAATGGCTTGAGATAGAAGAAGAGATGCTGACCGCCCTGACAGAGACCGAAAGGCTTATCCTGTTCGACCTGCTGACAAAGCTCAAGCATTTCTATTTTGGCACCGAGCCGGAGGAATAATGTCCGCCGCTTTCTTGGCTGTCGCTGCGATTCGGGTTAGAATAACCTCATATTCGCAAAGCAAACCGATAGTGTAACGGGAGGCAAATTGTATGAAGATCCTGCTTGCAACGGACGGCTCGGTTCAGAGCGAGGCTGCCATAGCCATGCTGCGGTCGTTTTCCTTCAAACCGGGCGACGAGATACGGATAATCAGCGTTGTTGACATGGCGGTGCCGCTTGCCATAGACATTTACGGCGGCTATCTGCCGGACACTACCGAAATGGAAAAAACGGCCCGCGAACACGCCGACAAGGTGCTGCGTGAAACCTGCGAAAAGCTTGAGGGCATCTGCCGCGACCTGACGGTGACGAGCGATGTCCTGTTCGGTTCGCCCGAAAGCCGCATTGTGGAAACGGCTGAGGAAACGGGCTGTGACCTTATCGTTGTCGGCTCACACGGCTACAGCCGCTGGGAAAGGCTCCTGCTTGGTTCCGTGTCGCAATCTGTCGTACAGCACGCGCATTGCTCGGTCCTTGTGGTAAGGGCGGACACCGCTGAATAAAAGCCGATGACCGATCAGGTTTTTACCATAAATTCGCGGAGTTTCGATAACAGCATCAGGCGTTCGTGGCAATGTTCCCTTGTCCGCCGTGAAGGCAGCCTGATGACTTTCGTCGGCACATTTGACAAGGAAGTTCGCCATCCCGACCTCGGCACGGTGCGAAAAGGCACCGTTTCTTATGAATATTACTGGCTTGACCGCTGGTATAACGTCTTTTGCTTTTACGAACCGGAAGGCTCTTTTCGCAACTGGTACTGCAACGTCAATATGCCGCCCGTTCTGAACGGCTCGACGCTGGATTATGTCGATCTGGACATCGACGTTCTCCTATGGCCGGACGGCACGCTGAATGTTCTGGACATGGATGAGTTTGAGAGCAATTTGGAACGGTTCGGTTATCCCCAAAACGTTCGCTCATCGGCCAGGACGGCATGCGAGGAGATCCTCGCGATGATAAACGCAAAAGCCTTTCCCTTCGACTTGAAAACAACGGAAATTCCCGACTTTCGCTCGGCAATCTAATACAAATGCGGTGTTGTGAAAATGATGTGGATCTTCGTCATTTCTTTGCGGGCTTAGCGTCTTTGCGTGAGGAAAAACAGTTCCACGCAAAGACGCTAAGCACGCCAAGAAAGAAAACGGATGAAACATTGTCCATCACATGACGCGTTTTTTGTGTTTTACGACTGCATCTGAACCCGCAGGACGTAGCTGCAGACGGCGAGGCCGGCGCCCGGGGCAAGCGGGACGCGTTGGCCCTGCGGCAGTTCGTATGTGGCGATCGCCGCCGGATTGCGGCCTTCGTTGACGACCCAGAAATTTCCGGTTCCGTCGGTCAAAAGCCTGAGATGCCTGCGGCTTATCTCTGAATCGCCCGACAGCGCAATGTCAACCGGTTTTGACCGTGAACCGCGCCCGACGATCATCTCTTTTTTGAACACAGGAATGACATTTTGCCTGACGCCGTTCTGCCATATCTCCAATTTATAGAGAGCGGCGGCGCGCGGGCGGACATTCGTCATAACCTCGCCTTCCGACGACCTGACGGACGGCTTTTGAAGCTGTTCCGCCTGTGTTATCGGGGGCCGGTGAGAACTTGGAAGCGAGCTTCGCGTAAAATCAGGCGCGGTCTGGTGTGACGGCGGCGAATAAGGCTGCGGCGATGCGGACGGAGATGGTACGTTTGGCGCGGCAGCGGGCTGCGGTTCGGCGGCGGCTTTTGGCCGGGCAAGGACGCCTGTTTTGTTTGAGGAAGTGTCCTCCCAACTATGCTGAACGCGGACAGTACCCTTTTCAAGCGTGCCGTCTATGCGGAGTTCGATAACAAACGAACGCGTTTCAAGCTTTTTCTTTCCGGCGATCTCTTTGGCTCGTTCGGCAAGGATGTGATAAAGGCCCTGTTCCAAGCCGCGGCGTTTTGCTCCCTGCCATTCCTTGTCGTCCTCGTCGCTCAGAAAAATGGTGTATTCGGTCGGGATTATCGCCGTCCCTTGCGGCAAAGGCAGCATTTCGTTCTGCATGACCGATTCGACCGCGCGGGCGATCTTGACGATGAATTCTTCGGCTGTCGAGCGCGGTTTTACCTGTGCGTCACGCGCCGCCTGCTCCAGCACCAGTTCCGCCGAATCGCCGTCTATCCAGGTTCTTACCTTGTCCAGAATACTCAAATCAGATCTCCCGTTTTTCATTGCGAACGGTCATTCAACGCTGACGTATCGTCCGTTCAGCCAGCCTCTGCCGGCGTTCGTCTGTTCCGCCGACTGCCTTCCCTGTTCGATGACATCGACCTCGTGCCAGATGCCGTCCGTCCTTAATATCTTCACCCGCGAATCGCGTGTCACAAGCCCGATCAGTTCCGAATTTACACTCGGCCCGGCCCGCAGATTTACGTCGGTCGTCGCCTTTGCCATCCGTCCCGAAGAGAACAACGGAGGAAACGCCGGCAGCACGTTGGCGGAACGAAGGTAAACAGAAGTAACGTAAAGCACGCCGCCGAACATTGCAAGCAGAATGACCGCAAAAGCGGCACGACCGAGCGTTCGGCGAAACCGCTTCGGCTTTTTACCGGCATCGGCTCCGTCGGTCAGGTCAATGTGTATCGCCGTGCGACCGTTTGGCGTGTCGTCCGAATGAGGCCAGTAATTCTCAACGCGTGCCATCGGCTGATGTGCTGCATCCACAGCGACGGGCTGTGCGGCGTCCTGCTGTTTTACGGCGTTCTGAGCTATCAGCGGATGCCGCGATCTGAGGTCACGCGAGGTGTCAAAATCAGGCTTTCGCGGGGCCAGAGCAACATAGCCTTTTGAGATGCGCGGCTGCGGAACCGAATGCAGTTTCGGACGGACATTTGTCGCGGTCTCAGCGTCGGCTATCATCCGTCTCAGCTCGGCCAGGTCTTTCCAGAATTCGTCAATAGACTGCGGCCTTTCCGCCGGATCGTCCTGCGTCGCCCGGATCAGAACGCGCTTTAATTCGTCAGCCCAATCTTCGCTGCGGACGGTTATCGGCAGATCGGTCACGGGGCTGTTAGCGTAAAATCGCGGAGCTTCGCCCGTAAGCAGCGTGTAGATCGATTTTGCAAGCGAATAGATGTCGGCGGACGGTTTTAGCTCACCGGTCGAGGGACGTTCGTCCGTCACAACAGAAAGCGGGCTGTGTTCGGGCGGTGCGTAGATATTTGTGCCGACGCGTGTTATCGGAGCATCGCTCTGATGAACGCGGGCGACACCGAAATCGGCAATTTTTACAGTTGAGCGGTCTTTGGTAAGCAAAAGATTTGACGGCTTTATGTCGCGGTGGATGATGCCGTGGCTGCGTCACGCACACAGCC
>CAZOXY010000006.1:47266-83807 GCA_964583955.1 uncultured Chloracidobacterium sp.
GTGCGTGACGCAGCCCGGCACAGACCTGTTCAATATAGCCGAACGCCGATCTTGGCGTCAGCGTACGCTCGCGGCAGGCCTGCTGAAGGTCGCCGCCGGCCATGTATTCCAAAACAAGGTAATGAAAGACCGTGCCGTTCAGGTCGCGGGCAGTGCCGTGGCCCAGGCGGCTGATGATATTCGGGTGGCGGACACGGTCAAGCGCGATTGCCTCGTTCTGAAAATTTTCGACAAGCGTGCGTTCGAGGTCCTGATCGAGGTCGTTCTGTAAAAAAACGTTCAGGGCCTTGATAACGACCTCGTAATGCGGCGAATGCGGCGAGGCGACCGTGTCGCGAGCGAGAAATATCTCGGCGTAGCTTCCGCGCCCAAGCGCACGCGCTATGTCGTAACGCTTGTCCAGCCGCGAATTTGTCAGTAAAAGCTCCCGCATTATTCAGAAAAACCGTCTGAAGGCATTATATGGCGAACGGCTCGCGTTCGCATAATCCGACCAATGCCCGCACAAAACATAGAACGAACCGCAGCCGCGACAGGTTGCATCAATCCTTACTCTTAGTTTCGAGTTCAAAGTTTCGAGTTCCGGGTTCTGTGACTGTCTGTGTCTTTGATTCTGTGCTTTCTGTGTTCCGGTTCCAGGCAATACGACAGAACACACTGACAAAGAACCGAAAGACACAGAGCAGATCCATCTTTTCGTGAGAGCTTCCATTTAAACTAAATACAAAAAAGGCGAGGCCCGAAATATCGAACCTCGCCTTCTACTTATTTTTGAAACGCTCTCATTAAGAAAGCTGTTTCCAACCGCTTATTCGTTCGTTCGCATAAATCCGGTCGTCTGCACGTAGTGGAACATTGGTGTTCCGGGCGGCAGCCTGTTCGGATCAAGGAACGTGCTGTCAAACACCCAGTTACGACGCGGCGGGTTATACACCAATGCACAGCATTTGAACGGTGTGCTGTTGTTGCGTGAATTGAACAGATTTATCAACGATCCGGCATAATCAAGCCTTTTCTGTCCACCGGATGTTGCTCCGACCCAGTCTTCCAAAAATCGCTTGAAATTGTGTACACCTCCGTTTGTCCTTTCTCCGCTCGCGGTTGAGCCCTGATGTGGTGTCTCAAGTCTTGTTGCTATTGTGTCGCCTGAGATCATGGCAAACCGGATAGTGGTGTTTGACGGAACCCGTGACTGGCTCGGGTTTGCCGGTGCCAAGGCTGTGGTAAAGCTCTGAGCATCATTCCACGCATTGGAAAGAATCGTCACACCATCGGCAACAATTGACGCGGGAATATGCGTTGCAGTGTTAAACGGGCTGTAATTATTATACGGGGTGTTTCCGGTTGAAGGAACTGAAGTAACACCAGTTGCATTGTAGTTACCTTTTACATAAACGCCATTTTCAGATGCAACTGTAAAACCTTTTGTATTTCTCGGCATTCCTACATCATAAACGCCTGGCAGAACTGTGCCGTTTATCAGTCTCACACCGCGTCTGTAGTATAGATGATCTCTGGTTGCGGCCTCGCCTGGGGAGATACGTGCAGTAGTATAATCTGCCCCTTCCCAGCCCCGGCTCGAAGACCGCCGCACATCTAAAACTCCGTTTCCATTGGCATCTTCGCCGTTCTGCATAACACCGTCGGTTGGGCCATATACATCCTCCATGTCCCATTCGCCGTCAAAATCGTAATCACCGCGGCGATCAGAGACATACAGCACCCAACCTCCGTCTTCTCTTTTTATCGGACTTCCTATCTCATTTTGAAAATCATCACTGCTTAGTGTATTTCCAGTAATGTCATTAAAAGTAGTTCCGGTTGGAAACAAGCCATCAAAATCTCCTCTGAGTAATCTACGCAGATTGGCAACATCAATATCAACCATGCTCATTACTCCGTTTACAGGTAGATCTGTGGTGTTACCGTTTGCAGCCGTCGCCCTATTGTCATAGAAGAGGCCTTCTCTGCCGTCAAACATTTTGATCGGAATTGCCGCTATGTCATCGTTAAAAGCCCCTGTTCCACTCCTTATATAAACCCCAATAGGATCTTGTAAAGCATAGTGATATCTACTACTTGAAGTACGATTTTGAATACCTGTACCAGTTAAATGATATACAGGCTCACTCGTCAATCTTCCGGGTATCACAAATCGCTGTAACTTAATGACAGAACGGCTGTCAGGAAATGTTGAAACGGTCGATTGCTTATTAGTCGCTGTAAGGTTGGAACCCGGAATAATTTCGCTGCCATTTAGATCGGCCGCACGAATACCTGTGTATCCGGCGGTAGTTACGTTCAAGTAAGCCGGAGCCTCTTCCGTAACACCCAAACTTAGAAATTCCTCGGTAATGTCGTGAGTTATAATATTGTCCGAATCACGATCAACATCAACTTTTTCAACCTTTATCCAAATTTGTCGCTGTGAACCTTCGGGTAAGGTTTGAGTTTGTCTAAATAACTGGGCGTTGAATCGTGTAGCCTGATAAGTCCCCATTGGTCTGGGTCTGTAACCGACTGTATCTCCAAGAGTTCCATCTGGGCCAGGACTGGCATCACCGTCCAGTCTTACTCCACACCATACACCGGTACCTGCATTAGCACATCCGGGCAAGCGCCGTTTGGAGTCGGCAAGGCTGATCCTAATGCCAGGTTTATTGGCATACCGCTCTGACTTCATTATTTCGTCATCCGCGTTTGCTGCCGTAACAGTGGTGACTGTCGGGGTGGCGTCGTTCTTTGTCGCATCGGTTACGGCCATGTCAGAGCCCGTATTCTTCGGGCGTTTGATGATCTCGATCAGGTCGCCCATTGAAGCACAGTCGTTACCAACCTTAAGCGGAAGTTTCAGCTCCGGTGCCCGATTTTGCAGATTGCCTCCAAACCTTGATTGAGCGGCAGACCAATTGGGGTTGCTTATACTTCCCGGAAAATCCTCAACCGCCGTACATTTCGGCGTGGGTTCATTACGTAAGAGATTTCCCGCACCGTTGCGTACGCTGCCTTCGTTTCTGTTCAATATTTGAAAATCCCCGTCGGCATCTTTAATGCGCGTCGTATTGTAGTTATCTCCGCTATACCCGGTTCTCCACGATTCGGTCACGATATGGCCTGCGGCGGTTATGCGTGAATCGAAATACACGCCTTCCGCTCCCGGCGACAGGAAGAAATGCCGGTTAGAGTGAACGCGGCCGCCAAAGCTGAAAAGCGGCGGACGGAACAGCTCAAGATCGTCATCGTAGAATATTCCGAACTGGAAAATGGGAATACGGTTAACAATTACGTTTCTGGCAAGTTCAACCTGAATACCGTTAGGATCGGTCACAGTCGTACTCAGACGGTGTGGCGAACGTAATGCCTGCAATCCCGAAAAAGCCCCGCCTGTTACCACTTCGTATTTTTTTTCATCGGGAATAAACAGGTCACCTATCTTTTGGTCAAACTCGTACCGGTCAAATCCTTCAACCGCCCTGATCTCGGAATCATCTCTAACCGCCAACAGATCGCTTTCCGTTGCTCTAAGCTTTTTACCATAGATATTCCTCAGTTTCCGGGTCATCATCTCCAAGCTGCCCTGAGCGGCATACAATGCACGGCCTTCAGCCGTTTCGTTTGCCACGGACATCGCCTCACTGGCCGTCCGCGTCGTTGCCAGGGCAACAAACCCTGCCAGAAGCACCAGTACGAACAATGCTATGACAATAGCCGAACCTTTTTCGCCATCCCTTTTTGATGACACTGAACTTGCGTTTTTAGGGTTATTTTTCATTTCTTTGCCTCTGACCTCTTTAAAGTTCCTCATATCCCAGATTCCTTGTGCTGTAGTTGGCGGACATTGTGGTTGTCGCCGTTCCGGCCTGTCCCGAATCGTTCCCGATGACGTTGATCGTAAATTTGATCTGGCGGACGTCTGCGGCCCTTGCCCCGGGAACGTTCAATGCGTTCCTAAGGTGATCGACCTTTGTCTGATCGGTCAGTATATATTCGACCTGAAAATCGGAGACGTTATAGGCGATCTCGTTATCCTTGTAGCCCACGCTCGTTAGGGTCTCATCGTTGCCGTAGTTGCGGCGGGTCAGGTTTCCCTCGGGTGTAACAAAATAGGTATGCATGAACACACGGTGAACCGAAACATCCACGTTATTCAGAACAGCCAGATGCGTTGCAAGATTCATGTTCAGCGGGTCGCCGTTTGATATTTGGATCTTGAGTCCACCTGCTGGAATATTCGTCACTACCGCCATCCTGTTCGCGATGTCGCCTGAGAGCATGATCAGATCATTTATTTTAAACTTATGGCTTATTGGTTCAGGAAAGGTGACCTCAACAGTGTTCCCACTCCGTACTGCCCTGCCTGTAACGGGGATCGAAATGATCGGCCTGTCGGCTTCGTCCGGAAGAGAGCATTTAGCATCGAGCGGCGGCCTTCCATCAACACAGGTGTTGAACTTGGGGTCGCCATAGATCATCGTCACTTGATCGGTCTTAACCGATGGATCAGGATTTACCAAGTTGTTATGCAGAGCGTTGCCGTCGATGATAGGTACCATCCCATTGGTCCCTAATGACACCGGCAAACCCAGTAGCAGCTCTACCCTGCCATCGGACGGCCGCGGCACCGAACCCGCGATCTTCGGATAACCGAAGCCCGTGTTGTATGTGTCCCTGCCCAAAAGGTTCAGCGATATCTGAATGCTCTTGTTGATGGGGATAAGTTGGTTGACCGTATCGCGATTCTTTTGGGCAATGCTCATCACGCCAAATACTGCCGCTGTTACGATCAAAAAGATAATCATTGCAAACAATAGCTCGATAAGAGAGAAGCCTTGTTCGGAATTTCTATTTTGTATTTTGCTAATTGCGGTCATTTTCGTGCTCTCCCTCTTTTATTCGACTCCATAGAACGTGACGATGGATTCTGCCTTTTCAATGTGTTCAACCGAACCGATATAGTAGCTGACGCTTACCTCAACCGAACGCACGGTCACAGGATGTAGGCCGGGCGGATCACAAATCGCAGACGGCTGATCAGGCGAGCATATATCATTGATCGTTATCTGCCTTCTGATCCCAAGCATTTCATTTCCCGTGTCATCTGCCGTGCCGGGAGCATTGTCCGGCCCCGGCATTTCCATTACCGTGTGCCACCCATTAAGGAAAATACCCTGAGGAACTCCCCCCTCGATGTTATTGCCAATATTTCCTGTTTTTGCCCACGTAAGTACGGCGTCGGGGTTATTTCCCTCTTCCTTGACGCTCATGATCCCTTCCATCGTTGAAGTGATCACCTGTTTGGCAAGGTTCTGCTGTTCGTGGCCTTTTGCCCGGACGACCGCCGCCGATATCGCCGCCATCATGGCAAGCACACCGACAAGCAGGATAACGATGGCAATCATTACGTCAACGTATGAAAAACCGGACTGTGGATCTGCCTGTTTGATATTCCGCATAGTTTCCTCTCTTTTCCTCAAAACGAACTGAGGTTTCCGCCGCTCTCTAGTGGGATATGAACTCCGTCCCGGTATATTTCCAATACTTCATCGCACCGCTGCCCGCAAAAAGCGTCAGAGCCCGCACCTCTCCCAGGCTGTTGGCTACTTCCGGTTCGCCCGGTTTCGGCGGCCACAGGATCAGCGTCGCATTCAGCGGAACCGGATTTGAGTCCGGCCCGATGACCGACCCGTTGCTGCGATAGCGAGCCTGCCACACCTTGTTTCCGGTAACAGCACTGCCGTCTGGCTTTGTATGGCCAAAATTATCACTGGTGAATTCGGCTACAGGATAGTCCGGTGGGCTTGGAGTGGTGATGCCCGACGGCGTTTCATCCACCATGACCTCATGCGTCGGCAAAAGATCGACGCTGCGGATAAGCTGATGCGGGCCGGTCGTCGGCTCATCAATGATGTGCATCTTGTTTTCGGTCAGATCTATCTCGAACCGCACGGTCCGGCGGCGCGTCAGCGCCCTTTGGCCCGCTTCCTGCATCATGTCGATGATCTTGAGGGCCTGATCCTCTGTCCTGTAAAGCTTGCTGTAGTTGTATGCGTAAGGGATTGAAATTGCCGTGAGTATGGCCAAAATGGCTGCAACACCGAGCATTTCAATAATGGAGTAGCCGCCGTTCCCTTTGCCAATACCGGCACGGGACGCGGCAACGACATTCTTTTCCGCAGAATTTTGCTGATTAACGATCATAGCGGTCGCCTTTATTCCGATTTTTTTTAGGACTTGCTCCCATTTTTCAGGTGAACATCCGACCGAAGAGTCGAATAGGAGCATACAAGGGTAAGAAAATATGAAAGCTAAACACTTTCCAAAAATATTATACAAAGTTAAACATTTTACGGCAACAAAAATCTCTCATATCGTTCCCGCCTTTTATTCATGAACCATTTCCTATAGAATTTCGTTAATTTCTGATGAACGGCAACCCGTTTTTTGGCGGCCAAAACTGGAATGATGACCCAAACCCGCAAAAATGCCTCGCCAGATTGGCTGATCCAGGGAATATTGACCCGCATCGGGGATATTCTGGACCGCCTGACGGGCAGGCGCTGGAAACCTTCGAGCAGTTTGGCGACAAGCCAGCTTATCGAACGGCTAAAGCTGTTGATGGACGCCGAAGCGGTCGCCGACGAAAAAGGCAGGAAGTTCATTCCGCACAATATCACCCTGAAAATGCAATGGGATAAGTTTGCCGCTGATTCAGAAACTGCGTTGAAGACCATTGAGAACGAGTTTCTGATCGCCGCCATCGATCACATCAACGACAGACACTATTACACGCGTGAACCGCTTTATGTTGAGGTCAGGCCGGATTATTTCACCGAGGGCGTAAAACTTTCGGTCAGTTTTGACAGAAATGCCGATGACGAGAACGAAAAAGGCATAAATGTAACGGTTCCCGGCGCAAAAGTTGATGTTAATGCACTACCTGAACTTTCTCCTGTAACCATTGCACCTGCTGTACTTCTGGTTCGGTTTGAACTCAATGGCCAGCTAAAGGAGAAAAAACTGGAACTGCCCGTCGGCAAAAGGATCTCGGTCGGCCGAACAAAGGAAAATGACCTTGCGCTGGATGACATCAGCGTATCAAAATTTCACGCATCGCTGATGTTTAACGAGAACGGCAAGCTTGTGGTCGCGGACACAGGCTCGACAAACGGCACATTCGTCGGCGGCGAACGCATCGCCTACGGAAAAGCTGTTGAGATAACGACGGACAGCGATCTGAAATTCGGTTCGCTCGGCGTCAAATTGACGCTTACGCTTCCGCCTGCTCCGCCCCAACCGACCGCAGAGCCAACCGTTGAATACAGCAATAGTCAGGTAATAGACGGTTTTGAGTTCAGAAAAAAGGAACCTGAACAGAACGGGCCGACACAGGCCCCGACGGTTGAAATGTCAGTTCCGGCCCCTGCTCCGACGCTGCCGGCCCTGACCGAGGACAATGTGATAAAAGAGGAGGATAAAACAACGGCGTGATCCCGGCTCTTTTTTTACAGATAGATTGGAGCAAACTCAGCCCCGAAGGTATCTTTGGCGGCCAGGTGCTGGAACGCACTCCGGCGGGCCTATCCATTGTGTATATCATCGGCGTTGGCATACTGATCGGCTTTTTGCTGCTGACATTTCTGGATAACCTCAGCAAGATCCCGTTCCCTTACGAACTACATCTGCCGCGTGAGGTGAAAAAGAAACTCACTACGACCAAAGCCAACCGCAGCATCCGTGTTTGGCAGGTCGTGTTCGTCCTGCTGGCATTTTCCGTGTTCGGTTTTCAGGCATATTGGACATATTTTGCCGTAGATTCCAACGAACAATTCCAGTCGCTTGCCTATAAGGACCTTCGCACACGCCGAACGAGCGCCGCCAATCTCCGTGGATGGATGCTTGACCGCAATGACAAACTCGGGAGCGCCTTGGCATATTACCGCGTCGATCAGAAAGGCGACATTCAGCGTGCATTCGCTCTGGAAAAAGAAATGGCCCATCTGCTGGGGACGGAACGCGGAACGCCAGGATTGGAACGGACGCTCTATGACCGCAAACAGGACCCGATGCCCGAAGCGTGGGAAGTTCTGACAACGATCCGCCGCCCCGAAGAGGAAAACAAAGATGTCCGCGTAACGATAGACCGCGACCTGCAGGCTTATATCGCGGCCCAGCTGGACGGAAGAAAAGGAGCTATCGTCGTCCTCGACCCGCAGAACGGCGACATACTGGCAATGTTCTCGAACCCGACGTTCGATCTGGACGAGGCCCGCGACCTGGACACATACCTTCAGCTGGAAGGAAACCGCCGCGATAAACCGCTTTTGAACCGCGCGACACGCGAATTTTATGTTCCCGGTTCCACGTTCAAGTTGTTCACGGTTATCTCCGCGTTCCGCGCCGGAAAGCAGAACGCCGCCTTTTCCAGCTTTGCCGAGGGTTTCAGGCCGACGCGCGGTTCTCTGCCGATCGTTGATTCCAGCCAGCACCGAGCGCCGGACGGCGGCGTCAGCGGCGGATGCAGCGGCGGCTGCGGCGAAAAGAACATTACCACGGCGTTTAAGGTCTCCAGCAATCAATATTTTGCTCAGCTTGCCATCGCACTTGGCCGCGAACGCATCCGCGAAACCGCTCAGGCCGTCGGCATTTCGGCTGTGGAAACGCCGGGCGAGGCGCTGATGTCAAAGTTCTTCCCGTCCATTTTGAACACAAGCACACCGGCAATAGCGAACGCTCTGGCTCCGCAGCAGTCAACGATAGTCACGGGCCAGGACATTTCGCTTTTTGACATTGGGCTTGAGGGAATGGGACAGGGCTATGCGGGGCAAATGACGCCTTTGCAAATGGCGATGATCGCCGCGATACCCGGAAACATGCAAGGAAAACTGATGAAACCGCGTATCGAGGCAGACCGCCAACCCGAAGCATTTGCACAGGTTCTGTCACCGCAGCAGGCTGCCGCGATACGTCAGATCATGGCGACCGTTACCGAAGAACCCGGCGGAACGGGAACGGTCATTTCCGGTAAACTGGCCGGAACCGGCATAAGAACGGGAGGAAAGACCGGCACGGCGGAAAAGGAAACACCGCTTTACGACGAAAAGACCGGCAAACTGAGGACCGTAAAGAAACGCCGACGCGGGGCCGACGGCAAATGGGAAGAATATGATGCACCGGTGACATATACGCGGTCGGACAGTTGGTTCATCAGCGTTGCTCCGATTGAACGGCCCCGCATGGCGATAGCGGTTGTGGTCGAAGGCGGCGGATACGGTTCGCGAACCGCTGCCCCGATAGCCGCGAATGTAATATTAAAGGCCCGCGAACTTGGACTTTTGGGAGATGAATACAAGCCGAAGAAACAGGCTGCTCCGGCAAAACCTCCTGCACGAAGGAGATAAAGAAAGGCATTAAGTGTCAGACACCGATATTTAAGGTTTTCTGTTAGAAAAGCAGGCGTAAATAGTGAGAAACAGGACATCTTCACATTTTTTCATCCTTATACTGATAACCGTTCTCGCGGCCATCTCTCACTATGCCATCTATTACGGCGGACTGATCCGGGGCTATGAAACGTCGTTTGACACCGGCATCAGGAACATCATTCTCCTGGCGGCTTTTGCCGTGCTGCCGATTTTCTTAAAGCATATCTTTAAGTTTTCGGGCAACTGGACGCTTTATACAACTGCTATTTTGTTGTTTTCAATAGGTTTAACGGTTCAGTACAGGCTGTTCAGCGACCCCGAATACATCTCCAGACGCGACAAGGCCGAGGCACGTCAGGCAAAGATCAAAACGCTCCAGATGCATTATATTCAGGAGCATTATTCCGCCGAAAAGAAGCAGATGATGGGCCTGCCGCCGACACCGCCGTCGCCTGTGGATCTTTCAAAGGAAACGCCCCGGCCTTCAGAAGAAACTTTAAGCGGCGTGCTTCTTTCAGGTAAAACAATTAATCCTATACTTGGGCTGATGGGCCTGATAGCCGCATTTTTACTGCTCAGAAATGAAAAAGTTCTGGAACTGCTTCAACGAAACGGATTTCTTATAGTTTTACTTACACTTGTCCCGCTTTTTATCGCGGCCATAACATCGAGCGCGGGCAAATCCATCGGGAACATGACGCCGTGGGAACCGTCAAAGATACCGTTCCTTATCGGTTTTGCGGCGATCCTGTCGGTTTTCTATAAAAATCTGGCTCAGACCTATTGGGGTTTGCCTCGGGCAAAGGACGTCGTCCCGCTGGTCTTTATGGCGATCCTGCCCTTTATTCCGTTCTTTGTGCTAAAGGATTTCGGGCAGATGATGGTCTTTGGCGGGGTTTATGCAACACTTTACCTGATAGCGGTGCGGCGATTTACACAGCGGTTCGTGCTGGTTGGCAGCGTGGCTTTGGCTATAAGCATACTCGTGGTCGGAGCATTGCCTGAAAGCACGCAGGAAAAGATCCCGCTCCTTCCGACGGCCGCAAAACCGGTCAAGACCATACTTCCCTCACGCATTCAGCAAAGATTTCACCTGTGGCTGGACGGATTCAACCCGCCTTCGCCTGAAACATCGTGGTGGAAGTCCGATTATGACGGTTATTACAAGAAACTGGTCGAACGCGACCCGAATCTGCCGCAGATGCTGGAACAGGACCCGAACCTCCAGCGAACCATAAATGTTGACGCGTGGTTCGACATTTTGGCGTTCCAGCCGGCCCAGGCAACGTTCGGACTGGCATCTGGCGGCACGACCGGCCGCGGGCTTGGCCTCGGCTATCCTGAGCTGATACCGGTCGCAGATTCGGATTACATCTTTGCCGCAATGGCAGAAGAACTTGGACTTTTCGGAGGTTTATTGATAACCTTTGCCCTGATCGTTTTTGCGAGCGCCGGCGTCAGAACTGCTTTGGATTCAAGAGATATGTTTGCCAAGCTGTGCTGCATCGGGCTGACCGCCTTTATCGGATTTCAGGCATTGGTGAATATGGGCGGCATAACGCGCGCTTTGCCGATGACCGGAATAACGCTGCCCTTTGTCAGCCATGGCGGATTTTCGCTGATAACAAGCTTTGTGATGCTGGGAATGCTGATGGCATTCTCACACAGAAATGCTCTGGACGATCAGCTTCGTGACGGTCATCTTTTACCTTAGCTTTTATATTGCAAAATACTGAACTGATTGCCGTTAAGGCCCGGCGGCTATCATCATCAAAGGAGAAACTAATAATGGAGATCACTTCTGAGATCATTTCCGCAGCGGTCAGCGACCGCGGCCTTAGCGACAAGCGGCCCGTCAATGAGGATTCGTACGTTTCTCTCGACCAGGCCAATCTTTACGCCGTTGCGGACGGCGTCGGCGGAGCTCAGGCCGGAGATGTGGCATCGCAAATGGCCGTTGAGATACTCGGCGAGGCTTTTGCCCACTATGGCGACACGGTCGATCCTGAAGAGATAATGAAAGTTGCGATAGAACGGGCGAATGAGGCCATTTTTCAGATGGCAAGCGAGCTGCCGCAGCTTTCTTCCATGGCGACGACCATCGTGGCCATCCATCTTTCAACAAATATCGCCACGATAGCCCATGTCGGCGATTCGCGCGTTTATCGACTGGACCCTGAGGGCCACCTGCACCGCGAAACAGACGATCATTCGATGGTGGAAGAAGAGGTCAGAGCGGGCCGAATGACGCCCGAACAGGCCCTGACGCATCCCAGCAGGAACATCATCAGCCGTGCGGTCGGGGCCGCCGAGACCGTGGAAGTGGACATCAAGACAATTCTGATCGATCCCGGATCGGTCTTTCTTCTCTGCTCTGACGGCATCACGCGTCACCTGAGCGACAACGAACTGGAACACCTGCTTGCCACAGGAATGAGTCCTGAAATGCTGTGTCAACAGATGAAGGACCTGTGCTATGAACGCGGGGCCGAGGACAACCTGACGGCGATCATCGTAAAGACCGTTGCCAGCGAATACGACGATTCGCCGCGTCCTGAACCGGAGCATTTTGTCCCGGACGCCCTGGAAGACGACGAGACCGTAGCCACCGCTCGTACGGCAGCACCGGCGGAAGCTGAAACGCCCGAAACCATTGCAGAAACAGAAGTTACAGAAGAAGCCGCGGACGATGAATGGCTGACGCAGGAAACGACCGTTGCTGAGGCCACCGCTGACCTGCCGCAGGAGCCTGTCGCTGAACCGCCGCAGGAATATACATCGCAGAGCGTCGTCGTTCCGCCCGCTCAGCCGCCAGCACAGGACCGTGACCTGGAAATGTTCGGAAACAATGTTCGCGCTGTCGAGGCGGCTCCGAAAATATCTTCGGGAACGGTCGTCGGGACGGTCCTTTCATCACTGATCTGGCTGATACTCGGCGGACTGCTGGGCATAACCGGTTATTACCTTTGGCATAAAAACAATCCGATAGAACCCGAACCGACACCGCCCGTTCTGGTGGAAAAGACATCGGATATTCAACTTAATGCCTTTGCCGAATCCATCAGGCTGGTCGATGCCGACCCGCAAAAATATATCGACGCCGAGGTTGCCAGCCCTCAGAACGCGATGGATCATTACCTGCTTGGACGCGCGTTCCTGATAAGCGGAAAGCTTTTTGAAGCGAAAAGGCAGCTTGACCTTGCTACGGAGAAATTGCCTGAAGCCGACAAGAAGGACGCAGTCACGCTTGCGTCTGAAATAGCCATGGCCAAGGCGATAATTGAAAGCGGCCCCGCGACCGAGGTTTTCAAAAGAGAGATCGAGGTCCTGAAAAAAGCCACCCAGGCCCCTGACGCAAACACCGCTCCCGCAAACAGCAACACCGGAGCGAATACGGCTCCAAACTAAAAAAACGTCCGCATTTCGTTAGTTTTTGACGGATCTGCGGGCTTCGAAAAGAATGATACCGCATGAGATCGCCAGGTTGAGGCTTTCAACCGGCGGTCTCATTTTTATTGCCGTGCGTTCATCGGCACGGTCGAGGATCTCGGCAGGCAGGCCGTCGGCTTCCGGCCCAAAAGCAAGCAGGATCGGCCTGTTCCAGTCGATCTCGCGATGATCCGTGGCCCGTGACGGCGTCGTGGCGATGACCGTGAGGCCGTTTTCATCGCAAAACCGTTCAATGTCGCCAAACTCCGCCTTTTCCCATACGGGCAGCCGAAACGCCGATCCCATCGAACCGCGAAGCGATCTTGGCGAAAAGGCGTCGGCAGAACCGGAAGATGTTATGACCCCGACAGCGCCCGCAGCTTCAGCCGTTCTGATGACCGCACCCAGATTTGCGGGATTATTGACCCGGTGAAGGTAAACAACGACGGGGATGTCAAAATCTTTCTCGGTTATTGCCCGGACAAGACTTTCCGGGCCTTGATGCGGCCTTTCCGCAATAAGAATAATGCCCTGCGGCGTGGCCGTGTCGCCTATCTGATCGAACAGAGCGTGTGGAATTTCGATGACTTCTGCGGACTTGGTATTGATCTGTTCCAATAATTCCCGCGCATCTTCTCGTGCAATGGTGTCGGAAGAAACCGCAGCAAGGCGAATGGCCATGCCAGTATCCAATGCCTCTGCGGCGAGCCTGCTTCCCTCGATAAACACAAGTTCTGGCTCGCGGCCATCACGGACCGCCTTTAGCAGTTTCACTTTTTCGTTGCTTCGGCTTGTTATCTTTTGCATGAATCGCTTCTTGGCACGTTGAATGACAGCAATTTTAAGATAAAATTGTGTCAAGGGCGAATCCGGCAGCCTTAGAGAGTACATTAAGTGTCGGAAACCGACAGTTAATGTGTTGCTTGAAACTCAAAAAGCCTAAAGTTGCACTTGAACCGATCCTTTTACTTTCCGATGAACCTTTCAGGCACCGAAACATTTATCTCTCCCAATGTGCGCCCGACAGTGGCCGTCATCGACCTGCGAAAGCTCGCATCGAACTTCAGAGCGGTCAGGGCATTGTGCGAACCCGACACAAAAATACTTGCTGTCGTAAAGGCGAACGCATACGGACACGGCGCTGTCGAATGCTCAAAAACACTTGCAGCGGCCGGAGCGGATCAGTTCGGCGTGGCGATCGTGGAAGAAGGCATCGAGCTTCGCAACGCGGGAATATCGCAGCCGATCTTATGCATGGGCGGCATCTGGCCCGGCGACGAAGAACGCGTTATCAGGCACAATATCACTCCCGTCATCCTGACCATAGAGATGGCTGAACGGCTGAACCGGGCTGCGGCCGAGCAGCAAACAACGGTCAATATTCACCTAAAACTCGACACCGGAATGGGACGTGTCGGCTTCGCATTGAATGACCTTTCGGCTTTCCTGGACAGCCTCTTAAGCTTTCAAAATCTTAAGGTTACGGGCGTAATGACGCATTTTGCGGCAGCGAATGATCCGAACCAGAACGAGTTTACCGAACGGCAGATAGCCGAATTTAACAAGGGCGTCGAACTGCTCAGGTCACGGGGCATTCATCCTGAATTTATCGACATGGCAAATTCTCCGGCGGCAGTTCTGTATAAAAGCTCCCACGGGAACATGATCCGTCCCGGAGGATTGCTGTACGGTTTTGGCGACATTCTGCCTTCCGGCAAACGCGTCGAGGGCATAGAACCGGTGATGTCCCTGCGAACAAAGATCGCAACGGTGAAAGATGTCCCCGCCGGAACTTCCATCGGTTACTCAAGGAGTTTTGTCACACAGCGGGCATCGCGGATAGCGACCCTGCCGATAGGGTATAATGACGGATATCCGAGATCTCTTTCCAACAAAGGAAATGTGCTTATCTGCGGAAAAACGGCTCCGATTATCGGACGTATCTCAATGGACTGGACAATTATTGATGTTACAGAGATACCTGAGGTTTTGGCCGACTCTGATGTGATACTTTTTGGCTCTGACGGGAGTGAAAACATTACCGCTGATGAAGTTGCGGCCCTGTGTGGAACTATCTCATACGAAATAACTTGCGGTATTACATTAAGAGTTCCGAGACTTTACATTAGGTAAGTTAAAGTTATTTATCAGAAATTGATAAAGCAGAGCCACAGCTAAAGGCCATTAAATACAGTGAATAAAGAAGATGCCCTTGCGATCACTAAGACAATATTTATTAAAGGTTTACTTTAAGGTGTTTGACGCGGAAGTTTTTGACCGTGGAGCACAGGTCGCGTTCTATTTTTCCTTCTCGCTCTTCCCTCTTCTGTTCTTTTTGGTGAGCCTTTTCGGCATCGTGCTCGAATCGAGCGACGGGCTGAGAAATGAGCTGTTCGATTATCTTTTCAAGATCATGCCGGGCAGCGCATATACCCTTGTACGCCGGACCGTTGACGAGATAGTTGACAGCAGCTCAACGGGCAAGCTGACCATCGGGCTGTCGATCACGCTGTGGTCGGCATCGGTCGGCATCGACAGCCTCCGCAACGCGCTGAACGCGATCTATGGCCTGAAGGAAACGCGGCCCTATTGGCGGACAAAGCTCGAATCGCTTGTCGTCACGCTTATCTTTATCATTATCACAACGGCATTGCTGGGCATTATATTCTTTGGGTGGCAGCTTATACAGGCCATGCTTCACGGGCTTGGCTTCCCTGTCGCGTCGCCGGTCATACTGGTCGGCATCCAGTGGCTTTCGATAATACTGATGATGCTGTTCGCCTGTGAGGTAATCTACAACCTCATCCCTAATTTTCCGTCATTTCGATGGTATTGGATCACTCGCGGCTCGGTCGTCGCCATCATTCTCTGGCTGCTGCTTTCCAGCGGGTTTCGCCTCTATCTGGAATTTTTCAACACATACAACCGGACATACGGATCATTGGGAGCGGTCATCGTTCTGATGCTTTGGCTATATCTGACGGCGATTGGTATTCTGATAGGAGGCGTGATAAATTCCGTCGATACCGACGCGTCAGTAGAGGAAAATGATCCGCCGGACGAACCGGACAGCGAAGATCGTCTGCCGGTACAGGCTTCGTGACCCATATATCAGAACTATGTCATTAATGCTTCAGGAGATCGAGGAACAGCCCGCGGTTCTCGAAACGACCATCAACGAGGAACAGGAAAAGGTGACACGCATCGGCGATGTCATCAGACAGGCTGACATTGACCTTATCGTGCTTGTCGCTCGCGGCAGTTCAGACAACGCATCGCTTTTCGGACGCTATTTGCTTGAGGTGACGACCGGCATTCCGGTATCGCTTTGCGCACCGTCGGTGTTCACGCTTTATGACGCGAACCTTCGCCTGAAACGGGCATTGGTGATCGGCGTTTCCCAATCGGGCGAAGGAACCGACATCAACCATGTGCTTGAACGCGCAAAAGCGGCGGGAGCGATGACGATCGGCATTACGAACGAGGCCGCATCGACAATGGCGGGCATCGTTGACGAAACGCTGCTGATCCATGCCGGACGCGAGCGTTCGGTCGCCGCGACCAAGACCTATACGGGCCAGATGCTGCATTTTTATCTTTTGGCGGCGGCGATAGGCAACCGCCGCATTGAGGTCAGACGAATACCGGAACTGGCGGCCAAAGCATTGGAACTTACGCCGCAGGTCGAAGAGATGGTGCAGCGGTATTCCTTTATGGAAAACTGCGTCGTCGTCGGGCGCGGATACAATTACGGCAATTCGTACGAGCTTGCCCTAAAGCTGATGGAAACGTGCTATGTCGTGGCGGAACGGTTCTCTTCGGCGGACTTTTTTCACGGGCCGCTGGCGATAATCGAACGCCGTTTTCCGGTCATTCTGTTTGGGCCGGCGGGTGTCACGCGTGACAGCAGCATCGACCTTCTCAACCGGCTTCACGAACTCCATGCGGACTGCCTTTCGATAACCAACGATCAGGAGATCGCAAAGCTTTCGTCGCGCGCTCTTTTTGTCGAAGGTGTTGAGGATGAGATACTTTCGCCGATACCGTTCATCATTCCGGCACAGCTTTTCGCGGCTTATCTTTCGGCTGCAAAGGGCATTGACGCGGACGCCCCAAGATCTCTGGCAAAGGTAACAAAGACGCTCTAGGTTCTGTTGACATTTTCGATTTTGACATTTTTCTGAACGCGGATTTAGCGGATCGGGCAGATTCGAGCGAATTTAGAATTTCATATCCGCTCCTATCCGCCAGATCCGCCTGATCTGCGTTCAAAAAAACTTTGCCGGCACGTCTTCCTGCAAAATGTCAACACAACATAGCTTCTTAAATAAAAGAAGATCCAGAAAAGGCACTTTCTGTGTTATATCTGTGCCTTCTGTGGTCAATTTCCTAAAGAAATGTCACAGAAAACACAGATACAGAACCGAATCACACAGATATGGCCGACTTCCCGGACATCATCTTTTTTATCAGGAAAATTCTGAAGCGGCCCTGAGCAGGGCCTCTCTCATCTCGCCCGCCGACCGCCAACGGAGATCGACCTGTTTCGCCAGTGCCGTTTCAAAAACAGCGGCGATCTTTAGCGGAACCTCAGGCACGCGTTGCGCGATAGGAACGATGGGTTTTTCAAAAATGGCCTTGACCGTTTCGGAAATGCCCGCTTTCGGGCTGATGTCCAGGGCGTGAGCGCCGGTCAGAAGGCTGTATGCGGTCATGCCGATGGCGTAGATATCGGACGGCGGCCTGACCTCCTTAAAATCGCGGACCTGTTCGGGCGGCATATATGCGATGGTCCCGGCAACGTCGCCGACCATGGTGACGCCGCTCATTCCCGTCTGTTTATAGCTTTTGGAAAGGCCGAAATCCGTCAATTTTGACATATAATTGGGAAATGTCCCGTCCACCAATATGTTCTGCTCTTTTATATCGCGGTGAACAAAGCCTTTGCCGTGGGCAAAATCCAGAGCGGCCAGCGTTTGTTCGATTATCTTGACGACCTCTTTGTGATTCAGCTTTCCGCCGCGTTTTTTTGCCAGCCGCGAAGCGTCCATGCCGCTGACGTACTCCGAAACGAGATATACGATGCCGTTATGCGTTCCGTGTTCTATATAGCTGACGATGTTCGGATGCTGGAGCGAGGCGGCAACCTCTATTTCCCGCATAAATCGTTTTAGCGACTGTTCGCTGACGGCAACCTCCGGCAAGAGAGTTTTTATGGCGACTGCCATTCCGTCCTTGGTCGATCTCGCCAGCATAACGCTGCCCATTCCGCCCTGTCCCAAAACACGGATCATCTGATAATTGGGTATCGGCTGCGGATTTTTTCTCAGCTTTTCGCGGCATGTGTCGCAAACATACGACAGTTTTGCGTCGGGACGTGAAGCCTCGGCCTTTGCCGGAACTCCGCAGTTCAGACAGGCGACCGTGACCAGCGACGGTTCGGTCTGCTCCGCCGAAGGGACGCCCGGAGCGGTCATTTCAGAGCTGTCGGCCGCAACCTCGACCTCAAGAACGGTCTCGCCGCCCTGTATGCGGTCGCCGTGTTTCAGATGGGCCGTCTCTACCCTGATGCCGTTGACAAATGTGCCGTTGGTGGAACCGAGGTCGCGCAAAAAGCATTGCGGCGGAGCTATTTCCAGCAGGCAGTGATGGCGCGAAAAGAAACGGTCGTGCGGAAGACAGAACTGCGCATCCTCACTCCGACCGATCATGAACGTGTCATGCTGGTCAAATGTGAATTTTCGTCCGGTCTGCGGCCCGGCAATTACATTCAAGGTTACGCGCATCTAACTGATTATAAAGAAATCACCTTAACGACGCCAATATCAAGACTGTCAAAAACGGAAAATCAGGAGACTCCGCTCGCGATTATCATCAAAAAGTAGATCACGAAAAAGATCAGATACCCGACGAGTGCCGCGGCCCCGGTTATGATGCCCGCCAGGGCAAGACCGCGGCCTTCATATTTATCAGGGTTCTTTTTGATCTGTGACATGGCGATCAGCCCCGTTATCAGGGCCGCCGGCCCGAGAAATAATCCCAGATAACAGCACCAGCCGATGGTCAGGCTGGCAATGCCGAGGCCGAGCGAAACTATGCCCAGCGTTTTGTCGGGACTCGGCGCAAACGGGAGCATGGCTCCCTGCTGGCCGCCGGGGTAATACGGTGACGGGCTTTGATACGGAGCGGGCGGCTGAGCCTGCCAGCGTGTCTGGTCTGTCACCCGCGTTTGATCCATCATGATCGTCGGCGGCGGATCGTCCGACATTTTTCCCGGAGCGTCCGTCAGGTGCGAAAGAAGTTCGCCGTCATTCAGGCAAAAATTTATGTCGCCGTCAGTGTAGGTCTGGCCGCATTTCGGGCATCGTTTCATGTTTTATAAAATGTCCTCAAATTTTATTGTTGACGGATCTCAAAATCCTTGAACCCGGCACGAATGCCTCCGCCGGAATAAAGGCCGGCAACGCCGTTCTTGTAACCATAGGTGTTCGGGATGCTCGTGACAAGCTGTCCGTTTATGAACAGGTCGAGCATGTTGCCCTTATGAACCACCGACAGCGTATTGGCGGCCGAACCTGCCTTGATGGCGTTGGACACCTTCCAGTTGGCGACAACATGTTCCTTCAGTTTTTCATGGCGAACGACGCGATAGCGGCGACGTTTTGAATCTATCAGGAACGCATAACCCTGCTGCAGCGGCTGCGGGTTGCTGTGAAAAACCAGTCCGAACCCAAGATTTGTCGTGCCGTCGCCCGGATTGCTGACCGTGAGGTTTGTTTTGGCGTTTTCGGTCGAATACTGCGGTTTAGCCACGAGAACGAAGTTGTAATCGGAACGCTGTGAGGTCATGAAAAACTCGCCGCCGGAAAATTCGGTCTTTCCGTAGGTTCCGTTAGGATCGACCCAGCCCGAAAGTTCGATTTTATCAATGCTCGTTTCCGTTATCTCTGTCGTGGTCGAATTGCCGTTATCATCGGTCTGTCTGCGGTTGTTGTTTACATAAACATTGCCGTTGTCGTTATCCTGCATGACCGCAAAGACCAGAAAGCCGACGACGCCTCCGCCGCAGAGAAGCAGGCCGATGCCCAGCAGTCCGACGATCCAGAGCCATCCTTTGGACGACTTTTGTTTCGGCTGAAGCGAGTATTCGGGATTTGCGTCCCAACTGCTTTGTGTTGTGTTTCCCGAAGCCGCGCTTTGAAACGGCGTGGTGGCCGGAGGCGACTGCATTACGACGGTCGGCGGCGGTTCGCCGGTAACACGCGTCAGGACGGATCCGTCCTCCAAACAAAAATTCAGAGCATCATCGGCATAGGTTCGCTGGCAAGCTGGACAGGTCTTCATTTGGTCTTATCTTAAAAACGATGTGGTCTAACAGAATGTTCTCGGCATATTATAAACGATTTGCCAAAAAAACGATATTTAATGTCGAACGGCCCGAAAATCGCCGAAAATCAGTGTTTTTTGCTGTATTGCAAACCTGTCAGGTTCAGGGCATTGCCGAACCGCACCGTCCGCAAAATCTGATGTTTGGAGGAAATGAGGCGTTGCATTTCAGACAGATCCGCTCGGCCTGTTGGGGGTATTGCGGGCGAAGCGTGGCGGGATTTGTGGTAAATGTCGCCGCTATGGGCTGGTTCATGCTCAGGCCGCAGCGTCCGCAGAAACGCGATCCGCCGACCAGAAGCGATGAGCATCGCGGACATGGAAAACTGTTCGGATCGTCGCCCGAACTGACCAGAACGAACGAGCGGTTGCCGCAGCGGCCGCAGAATTTTACGCCCTCGGCAAAACGCGAACCGCATTGCGAACAGGCAACTATGCCCGGCATCAGGCTGGAACGCATTCCGTCGCTGCTGGCGCCCTGCGAAGGCGAAGGCTGGCTTCCGCCGCCGGCGCGTTGGGTTCGGAGCAGTGCCTGTATGACCTGTTCTTCGGCCTCTTCGCGGACCTCAATGACGCGTTCGTCGTCGCGGTCGCCGATGTTTGATATACGGAGAATATGACGGCCCGGCGGAATGCCCGTCAGGACCACGCGGCCCGAACGCCCGATGCTTCCCTTTCGTTCGTCGTCAACATAGACCTCGGCCCCGGGCGGGGCCATGATGACCAGGCGTGAACCGCCCAGCTTTCCGCCTTCGCCGATGTCCTGAATGCTCTCTTCAAGTTCCTCTATCCATTCGCCGACGGTCGCGTGACGCTCTGACGCCTCTATCGCCAGCGAACGCATTATCACATTTTCCACCGACGACGGCAGATCGGTGCGCAGCGTCGAGAGCGGCGGGGCCTTGTGCATTATCTTTTGCATCACCAGTTGCATCATGTCGCCCGCAAACGGCGTTTTTCCGCCGAGCATCAGATAGGCGATGGTGCTGAGGGCGTAGATGTCCGCACGTGCATCGACGCCGATCTCAGGCTGCATCTGTTCGGGGGCCATGAACTCAGGCGTGCCGATGATGCCGCGTGAAGACGGTGTGGCGCTTGAGCTGATGTCCGTCACGGTCTGGCTGACGATCTTTGCCAGGCCGAAATCGCCGACCTTTACAAAACCGTCGCCCTTTCCCTTCTGCATTATAAAGATATTTGCGGGTTTGAGGTCGCGGTGAAGGATGCCGATCTCGTGAGCGGCATCAACGCCGTCGGCTATCTGGCGAAGCAGGCGGACGGTGCGTTTTACGGAAAGCGTTCCTTCGCGGCGGAGCAGGCGGTGAAGCGTTTCGCCCTCGACATATTCCATCACAAGATAGAAAACGCCGTCGGCGGATTCGCCGAAATCGGTAACGCTGACGGTATTGGGATGCTGAATGGACGCGGCGGCCTGTGCCTCACGTTCAAAGCGGGCGATGGCCTCGCCTTCGTGCAGGTCGTCGCTGTTCAGGATGTCCTGACGCACGGTTTTTACGGCAACGCGGCGAAGCGAAAATTTGTTGTCGTTGGCAAGATAGACCTGTCCCATCGCTCCTTTGCCAAGCCGCTTGGTCAAAAGGTAACGGTCGGCCAGAAGCTGTGTGCCGGGCATGACGAATTTGGTCGGCGTCTCGTCCTGCGGACACACCGAGACCTCGTCAGGATAGCACTGCTCACATTTCGGACACTCTTTCATTCAGTACCGGAGATTCTCGCTCGCGCTTTACGGGCCTTTAGGGGGATCTCGGCCTTTTCGCCTCAGCCCTTATTATTCATTCTAAGGGATTTTCGGCAAATATTGAACGAGATAAGGAAGCTTTTTTTGCAGTAGATCGCCTGCGTCAGTCCCGGAAATGTCCAATGAGCGATCTTCTGCGATGTTTTTAAGAGAAAAAGTTGCCGGGAAATGTGGTTGATCCGATTTCTCCTGCGGGAATCCGTGATCTCACGTGCTGAACCTGAATTGGCAAATAGATTTTAGAGCTTCCCCCCAATGGGGATCGTTAAATACAAAACTGTACTACCAAAAAAGGCTAAGAGCTTACATATGATGACTAATACTGTTAATGTTGCGAATTTACGGCTTTCACTGACCGACCATGACCTAAACTCCTTAAAGTCACTCAGATGGTCATGATTAAGAATAAAATACCCACCTACAAGAACACCTGCAATTAAGAAAAAATAAACTCCATATTTCCAGTAATCAAAGTTTAAGGAAAACAGAGCGCTCGCTAAATTCCAGAGTGTGATGATCAATGATGCTTGCAGAATCCCCATGATTCGCTCTGTCAGAAATAGTGAAACTCCCTTTTCAGGGTCATTCAATACTTCGTTGAGCAAATAATCTTCCCAATTTTCATGTTTATGATGTTTGGACATAATTCCATCAAGACCGAGCAATTTTAGAAGCGCATAAAACGGCTGTGCCATCTTATAAAACATAAAGCAATGGAATCGGAAAATATTGAAATAAATGATGTTATAGAGTTTTCTAAAATTCATTTTCGGGTCGCGGCTTGCCGCTATGATGTGCGGAAAAGTTTACTTTTCCGTCATTCGCTGAAAAAAGAGATTCCTTCCTGCCGGAGGCCAAAGCTCACTGTGATCATGTCAAAATCGGCGGAGCCGATGAAATATCGTTAGCCCCATGTGAAGCAAAGCGGAACATGGGGTTGGCATGAGGAAAAATCGGGAGCGTGTGGAACACGCGGCATATTTCGCATGTTTCACATGCTCTGACGTATTGAGCAACGACAACTACAGGTTCCGCTTCGCTTCACCAGTAGCTAATACTATGACGCGTGCTCCACACGCTCACATTGATACTTAAAACATCAAGGCAAACCGGATGTGCGATGTTTCCTCAATGCCCGCAAGTGAGTCACCCAGATGATGGCCTGGCCGATAAAGTAAATGCCGAGATTGACCCAAGTGACGGAACGCTGGTGTTCCCAAACATAAGCCGTTCCCTTAAGATTTCCGTGCCACGAGAATACCAGCCACACCAGAGACATTGCGTAATGGGCCAGCATCATCCCGATGAAATAGAACCTCATTTTCTTCGTTGTCGCCTTTGTTGACAGATAAAGAGCGGCTAACAGAACGACCCACGAGAGTCCCAAACACGTGATCAATGGCGATAGAAATATCCCTGTTCCCTTGCCGTAACCGGTAGCCAAAAACGCCGCCGCCCCGTATGAGAAGGTATAAATAATAGCAAAGATCGTTTTCCAGTATTTCATTGCCTGTTTTTCTTGCAGGAGCCTCACTCACCCTGAGCCGCAGTCTGTTTCTGGCAAAGATGAACAAAGAACAAAATGCAAGATAGATCATGACATTGACCACGGCTCCGGCAAGGCAAAGTCTGTCTATGACAGCCGTGCCATCGGAAAATGTATGAAAGATCGTCCACGAAAAAATCGTAACTATCATGCTCCATGGAAGTGTAAGGACAAAAAACAGCTCCTCATTCCCGATTTGAAATGCAATGAACACGCCGGAGATATAGATCACGCAAACGACCAGATGCGGCAGCATCATCTTGAACAGCCGTCCTCCATTTGTCCTTCTTCTCGTTTCCATTACTTGTGATTTAAACATTTTCCACGGAAAACCTTCTCATATTAGTTAGCATCATTTCTCAAGATCGTTTGTGTTTAAATAAACGTAATGAGACGGCTCACGCCCAGCGTAATTTTCTATATCAGTTTCCCAAGCATACGCAAATTTTATACGAATGGCCTTGCCCACGACTATTTCCTCTTTCTCAATACTAAAACGAACAAAGGTTCCAGGTTTAAGTCTAGTTATTGAACATACATGGCAGGATTTGCGAAGCTCAACTTTTTCATTTGAGCTTAATATATCGTAAAAAAGTCCTACGTCATCCAGATCATCGTTTCCTCCCCAAGTGTCTAGGCTTATATCCCAGCAAGTATTATTGTGGATCCGAAAACGAATCAGATCATCCTCAGAGATTCGTGATCCTTTTGAGGACACCGTATTGTCAACCGATAAATAAACAGTGGGAAATTTACTGTCCAATCTTGTGGCCGCGATCAGATCATTCTTTTTTCCTTTGACGGAACATTTTTCTTTGATCTCTTTCTGACCGAAAGCACTATGCACTAAAACAAAAAATAAAATAATTCCGAAGGATATTGTTTTCATCTGAACTTATCTCCCCTTCTTAGATGCCCGCACGGCCAGAATGCTCCCGACTGTCATAAAAATAGCTACACTTATGGTAGTAGGCCCCAAAAAGTCAATATCAAACTCTCCGTCTCCGAACCAACTCTCATACAACGCTCGCAAGACCACAATTACTAGCGATGGTAAAAGCCCCAAAAAAGAGCAACACGACCCAAAAATCTTTTTTTCGTTTAGTAGCCAACTAATAAATTTTGAGATAACGAATGACGCAAATCAACCCATATCTCACACAATGCCAAATCCAAAAAGTTACAGGCTGCTGCACTTTTGACGCTTTACATCCCGGCGGTCTGCTTGTTATACTCTCTCATTCTTGGGTCGTTAGCTCAGTTGGTAGAGCAACGGACTCTTAATCCGTGGGCCGCTGGTTCGAGCCCAGCACGACCCACCAGGAAAGCATAAAAGCTGTTGCGGAAGATGATTCCGGGACAGCTTTTTTGTTTGGTTCACTTTCTAGTTCAGATGACAGATATCCTAAAGGTCGAACCGGTTTACGACGACACAAAAGCTGCAACGCGTCATCTTTGAGATTCAGCTTCCCCGGTCTCCAAACACCTATTGACCTTTCAGAACTGACCGCCCGCTCACGCAGGCGGTTCTGACAGGCCACCCAGACTCCAGACTAAACTTTGTCGCGCCATCGCAGGACCTCTTCGCGGAGGATCGGGTTTTGTTGGAAGCTGCCGGTCTGGCCTTGTGCGGCGGTCGCGCGCTGTATGTGCCAATAGCTTAGGCCTAGGCTGCCGATGGCCCGCAGATAACGGCTGCGCGCGCGGAGCTTTCCGCTAAACATGCCGCTGAGCAGCCAGCCGGTGCTTTTGAACGCAGAGGTCGCGGTCTTCAGATGTTCTTCGGGTATCATGCCGCGGGCAACGTCAATGGCAAGCATGTCCTTTAATATCTTGTTCTGACGCCACATAATGTAGAGGGAAAATCCGATAAAGATAAGGAAGAATGGTATCTCCAATATCAGATAACCGAGGAGGAAGCCTTCCAGCCCGCCGAGAACCGCCATACCGTTCCACAGGGCGTGCAGGGCGACCGCGATGAAATATCCGACGACCGGAGCAGCCAAACGGAGAAATGTGTTGTGCGTTTCTCTGGCAATGCCGCAGCCGATGCCTATTGCCGCCGTAAACGTGACGTGGGCGAACGGCGAAAGAACGCCGCGAAGGAAGAAAAGAACGACCAGCCCGCCAACTCCTGCCGAACCGACCGCTCGGCCATAGTAGAGAACGTTCTCTACCGTCGCAAAGCCCAGAGCGATAACACCGGCAAATACAATTCCGTCCAGAACATCATCAAAATAACGCCGGAAAAATATCAGAAGAATGAGAAGGCCGATGCCTTTTGAGGCTTCTTCGACTATCGGCGCCGAGATAACCGCCCCGACAACGTTCCCGATTATCATTCCCTCCTGGCCGCCGATGCCGACCGCAACGCCGATGCCGACGCCGGTGTTTATGATGAACGAAACAATGACCGCGACCAGCGCTCCCCATGCGAACGCCAGCGCCAAAAGCCACAGCGGTTCGGGGTCGTATCTGTCCAGCCATATCAGCGGCAGCAGATAGAACATCGCCGGCGTAAAGGCAACCACCGCCGCTATCACCGCCGGGATCGGCCCAACGCTCAGCAGCATTATCCCTATCACTATCAGCGACAGAAAAACGATACCGAAAATGGTGATGGCGATGCCGATGTATTTACCGGCGGACGATGCCGGTTCCGCCTTTATCTGAATGTGGCCGAGGCCGATATTTGCGACCGAATTGTGCAGGTTTTCGGGGACATGTTCGGCAAGCGTCTCAAATTCCCTTATCTGCTGTTCGCGGAACGCCGTCGGCGTACTCACTGCTTCTGAAGAGCCGGTCGAGGCTATTTCAATACGTGAAATGACGCCGTTGCGTCCGAACTGAACACTGTCGCCGTTGTTCAGCTTTGCGGTTTGAACGCGGGAGCCGTTCACGATGGTCCCGTTGGTGCTGTTGTTGTCAGTGATGTAAAACCCGTCCGGTTTTACCTCAATGAACGCGTGCTGTTTTGACGCGATACGCTCAGAAACCGGATCGAAGCGGACGCTGCAATTCTCGCCCCGACCAATGGTCATGAAACCCGACTCCAACTCAAAAACCCGGCCCGACAATACGCCGCCTTCGATCCTCAGCAGTAATTTCATACAGTCATAATAGAAACAAAAGGCCCAAAGTCAAACTGTCACAGCGACTTTAGGCCTATTGTATTAACTTTGTCCGCCTTTTCACGGCATGACCGTTGTCGGCGAGGGAACATCGCCCGGCCCGCCAAGCAGGTCGATCGTGACGCTTCCGTCAGAGCTGTTGATCCTATACCAAATGCCTCCGCTCGGGCGGAAAACGGCAATGTCCGCCTTGCCGTCGCCGTCATAATCGGACGCGACCGGAATATCCTCCGAAACCCCGAAGTGAAATGCCGAGAACGCAAAATCGCCGTTCGACAGCATATACCAGACTCCGGTCGAGGGTCGATAGATCGTGAAATCAGCGAGGCCGTCGCCGTTCATGTCCGCGACAAGCGGTTTGTCGCCCTGCATACCAAAGGTCATATACATCGGCAGCGACGACGAACTTTGCAGGATATACCAGACGCCATTTCCGGGCCGCCAAACGGCAATATCGGCCTTGCCGTCACCGTCGTAATCGCCCACGATGGGTATGTCGCCCTGCATTCCCCATTGAAATATGCGGACGCCCAGGCTGCTCTGGTTTATATACCAGACGCCGGTCGATGGACGCCATATCGCCAGATCGGTTCTGCCGTCCGCGTCATAATCTGCCGGAACCGGCACGTCGCCGTTCATGCCGAACTGAGCGCCTGTGTAACCGACCGTGGAACCGTTTATGTGCCATATCCCGGTCGATGGACGCCACACCGTAATGTCGGCCTTGCCGTCACCGTCGTAATCGCCTGTCGCCTTTATGTCTTCCGGCAGCCCGAAATGTACCGTCTTTTGGCCGCCTGTCGAACTGTTCCTGATATGCCACGTACCCGTCGGCCGGCTGTAAACGGAAATGTCGGTGCGGATATCGCCGTCAAAATCCGAAACGATGTTCTTTGCCGGGCGATCGAGGCCCGTCGCGTCCAGAATGTATAAGCCAGTGGCAAGATCGCCGACCAAAATGCGGTCGTCACCGATGAACGGATACACCGCCCATGCGCCTGAATAGGTCGTTGGCAAGGCGTTGCCGAAAGAATCGCTGCCGCACATAATGTCCCACGGCGAGGATGAAACCGAAGCCCGCAATTCCTTTGCCGATGCGTCCGGGGCAAAAGCCGGTGTATAGGTATCGTATTGCCCGATGCGTTTCGGCGTAGTGGGATCGGTGATGTCAAAGACCTGCAGGCCCGCCTGATACCACGAAACATACAGCTTATTGCCTTTGACGACCGGATTGTGCGGCGTCACGGCATTCAGCCCGAGGTCGGTCATTGTTATGCGGTTGACCAGCAGCGGCGCGGCAGGATCTGTAATATTGTAAACCCTGATGTCACCGGCGTTCACACTGTTGCTGTCGCTCCTTTCGCGGGCACTGTATAGGTAGTTGCCGTCCTCGCTTGTCCAACTGCTGTGCATACTGTTGGCATAGGCCGTGGCCCCGCCCGTATCGCTGATAACGCCAAGAAGTGTCGGGGCAGTCGTCCCCAGATTGGAAATATCCCATATCTCCGTCTTTGCCCTATTCCCCGAATTTCCCCAGCCCGAAGTGAACATCCGGTTTCCGCGAATATGCATGGCGTGTACCCATTGCACCTCGGTCGGGTTCATATCGCGAATAAAATCAGGATTTGCCGGATCGGACACATTGATGATCTTGATGATCTTGTTCGAGAGCGAATTGGAATTTGCGATCAGATACGTCGCTCCGTTCTGCTCGTGGATCATCATCTCATGAATATATGTGTGGCCGTTACCTATCGAGGGAGTGACCTTGCCTAAAAACGCAGGCGAATACGGGTCTGACAGATCCACGATATGAACCCCTTCGCCGCCGGTGGTCCCGCTGCCGAAATAGCCCTTGCCGTTGACGACGATAGCTTCGAGGAACTGCTGGTTCGGCGCCGGATTGTACCACGACGCCAGCACAGGCCGGTCAGGATCGGATATGTCAAAAATGAACACTCCGCGGCAGTTATAACTGCCCATAACGGCTATGTTCCCTTCGGCATATATATCCGCGAATTTCAGTTCGGACGACGAACCGCATTGGGGGACGATGTTTGAACGAAGACGCACCTTCTGCGCGTCAGCATTAACAAAGGCAAATACGAGAATGAACAAAATGGGCAATGATCTAAGATATTTCATCGGTTAAAAGGCGCAACCTTGCTAAAAGGAGAATCTAGAACTTTGTTTAAGCCAACAGGCCAATACTACCGTGTGTGGTGATAAAATCATGCATACGCCGGCCGCTATGTTAACGCATTTTCAGATCGTACGAATCGATGCCGACTTTACGAAAGCGGCGATTTCGGTCAAGAGCAACGGCGATCGACATCCGCGGGTCAATTCCTCTGAATCTCATTGCGCCCGCTGCCATCTTACGATACAGGTCATCCAAACTAAGCGGCCCGTCCGCTTCACGGATCAACCTCGTGGCTGCCTGAATTATCGTCAGCCCGAAGAACGCGAATCACTGCCCATCTCATCTAAGACGCTGCCTGAATTGCCTCACGCATGACCAGGTCGAACGTTCCCGGCTCGACCTTGCGGAACCGGCGGTTGCGGTTCAGCGATACGGCTATCGAAATAGTAGGGTTGTTCCCTTTGAATGTCATTCCACCGGCGACCAGCAAATTGTAAAGTTCGTTGACATGCAGCGGCCTGCCGGCCTCACGCAAAAGAAGCGTGCAAGCCTGTGTGATCGTGCGGTCGGCAAAGCGGTTGCTGAGTGCCTCGGTGTTTGAAAACCGTATCGGAACGCCTCTCGGCTGATTTATATATGCCACCGAACCCGTATTCCGGGGACGATCGTGATCCGCCGACGAATGATCCCGCGGCATCGGGTCAACCGGAGCGACCGGATGCCGCTGGGTTGGTTCGAGTTCGCGATCACCTTCGTCAAATCGTATATTCCTGCTCGCTGCTCTGGAACGGCTGCCCGAACGAAGGTTTGCCAAAAGGCTGTCTATTGCCAGTTCGGTCTGCTGAGAGCTGTTTTCAAGCGCGGAGATCTCCTCACGGAGCTGCTCCGCTTCTCCTTCAACGTCGCGGAGCCGCGCCATCAGGCGGTTCTGGGCGTTGCGCGTCTGCCGCAGGCTTTGTTCAAGCGTGGCTATGAGATTTTCGTCAACCATTCTGGGTACTTACAGTCTGTTAGCGGAAATTGATCTTGAGTGTCCTTTTGTGGGAACGACGCCGGTCGGCCGACGTCACTTTACTTATTACGGCCGATGACATAATCCAAAATATCGACCAAAGCCTGACAATACTCTGATTTTGGCAAAATTTCAAGGTTTTTTCTTGCGGCATCAGCAAAACTGACCGCAGTTTCCCGGATATTGTCGAATATCCCGTTGGCGGCCAAACGCTGATTTATCTCGCTGCGGGAGCCTTCGGGATATTCGCCGTCCAGCATTATTTTCTCCAGAAGGCGTGCAAAATGCGGTTCTTCCCTGACGAGTTTGATAAGCGGGAGGGTCAGTTTTCCTTCCAAAAGATCGGCTCCGGCGGCCTTGCCAAGGGCGTCGTCGGTCGATGTCAGGTCAAGCAGATCGTCCGTCAATTGGAACGCGATGCCCAGATTGAGGCCGTATTCACGCAGCGAGGTCTGGGCCTCCGGCGACGATGCCCCGAGAATGGCCCCTATCTCGGCACAGGCGGAAAAAAGGTAAGCCGTCTTTCGCCGCAGAATGTCAAAATGCTCATCTTCGGTGATCTCGACATTGCCGATCATCGTCAACTGAATAAGCTCGCCTTCGGTCATTTTTCGCGTCAGCCGCGTGAGGATGTCGAGAATCTCCAGCGAACGTTCACGCAGCGACGTTTCGAACGCCGACATATACAGCCAGTCGCCCATCAGCACGGCCGTTTGGTTGCCGAACCGCGCGTTTACGGACGGTTTGCTGCGGCGCGTATCGGCATTATCAATTATGTCATCGTGAACAAGCGTCGCCGTATGGAGCATCTCCATAACCGTCCCAAGCCTTATCACATTCTCGGCGTTGCCGCGTCCGCCGACAGCGTAATTTGCCAGAACAAGCAAAGCGGGCCGGACGCGTTTGCCGCCCGACGAACGCAGATAATCGCCCAGATAATTGATGACCTGAATATTTGACCGAGCCTGGCGTTCAAATTCAGATTCGATCAGCGCCATCTCCGGCTTTATCAGGTCAAAAATGCGCTTTGCCGCCGTGCTCGGCAATAATTCTCGTTTTGCTGTGGCAAATGTCTGCATTTATCTTTTGACCGCGATGCGTGGTTTAGGAAAATAGTAAAGACAATCTCTCCATTTCTTACCGGCATTTAGTATTTCATATAAAGCTTGCCTTGGATAAGTGAATGGTCAACTGTTCCCCATGCACGAGAATCAGAGGAGAATTCTCTGTTATCACCCATGACAAAATAGTGTCCATTATTGATATGGGTCTTGGTAAGTTGAGAATCAGAAGGCACGTCCTCCTCATTAACATAGTCCTCTTTCAACTGAACGCCTTCAATAAAAACAGTCCCGTCTTTAATCTCTATCGTTTCGCCCGGCAATCCGACCACTCTTTTCAAATACAATTTGGAAGTATCCTTAGGATATTTGAAAACTATAATGTCTCCTCGTTTTATTTCTCCGACACTTGTATTTATAAGCAGCCGCTCCTGATCTTCTATTCCGGGCCGCATGGAGCTTCCCTCCATCCGCATAGTCGTCACACAGCCTGTGGTTGTGAACAAGATCAACGAAATGATCATGACTGAAAACTTATTGCTCTTATTTCCCATGAGTCTGCCCAATCAATTACTCCTGTAATTATCGAACTGCATATCAATGCCGAAGTCTTTTGCCTTTAGCGCGGCGATGACCTCTTGCAGCGTGTCGCGGTCTTTGCCGGAAACGCGGACGGTTTCGCCCTGTATCGAGGCCTGAACCTTATATTTGCCGTCCTTGATGAATTTGACGATCTCTTTAGCCTTGTCGATGGGAATTCCCTGCTGAACCTTGACCACCTGACGGACGGTTCCGCCGGCAGCGGGTTCGACCTTTTGATAATCGAGAGCCTTTACCGAAACGCCGCGCTTGACCAGCTTGCCCTGCAAGATGTCGTTCATATTGCGGAGCTTCATATCGTCTTCCGCCGACAGCAGCAGGTCCTTTTCCTGCAATTCCACCGTCGCCTTGCTGCCCTTGAAATCGAAACGCTGCGAGACCTCTTTGGTCGTCTGGTTGATCGCGTTGGTGACTTCTGCGTAATCCGTCTTTGAAACTATATCGAATGAATTATCCTTTGCCATGGAGAGTATTTTACCGCAAAGACGCGGAGACACAGAGTGTGAACACTCAAAAAATATATCTTTTCAGCCGTTAAGATATCTTTTTGACTTTGCTCAGCGGCTCTGAGCCTCTGCGGTTAGTTTAATTTTGAAAAGATCGAGGAAGTTTTGCGTCGTTTGCTCGGCAAGTTTTTCAAATTCAATCCCGTAAAGTTCGGTTAAAAATCTAGCAGTGTGAACAACATAAGACGGTTCATTGCGTTTGCCGCGAACCGGCACAGGCGTCAGATAAGGGCAGTCGGTTTCCACAAGCAGCCTGTCAAGCGGAACAACACGTGCCGCATCACGAAGCTCTTCGGCCTTTTTAAATGTCACATTTCCTGCGAACGAGATATAAAATCCGAGTTCGAGACACTGCTCAGCCATCTCCGGCGTCCCGCCAAAACAATGCATCACACCCGGCGCGTTTGGCTGATGGCTGTCCTTAGCATCAGAGCTTTCAGCTTCCGGCTGACGGCTGATAGCTGACGGCTGATAGCTGGAATTCAAATTCCGGCTTTCACCTTCCGGCTGATTGCTGATAGCTGACGGCTGATAGCTGGAATTCAAATTCCGGCTTTCTGCTTTCAGTTCTAAGCTCTCAGTTTTTTCGGGATCGGCCGATCGGTTAGGAATGCCCTTCCTTCGTGCGGGCTTCTGCAATGCATATTCTTCGGTGAGTATCTTGACGGTGTCTTCATTGGCATCGCGGCTGTGGATTATGATCGGCAGGCCAAGCTCTTTCGCAATGCGTATCTGTCTTCGGAAAACATCCTGCTGAACGTCACGCGGGCTGTGATCATAATAATAGTCAAGCCCGATCTCGCCCCAGGCCACGACCTTTTCCGATGTTTTTACCAGATCAATGAGATGTTCTTCGGCCTTGTCATCATACAGCTTCGCATCGTGAGGATGAACGCCGACGCTGGCAAAAACATTGTCATACCGCTCCGCCACCGCAACTGCCCGGCGAAAGTCGTCGCTATGCGGATCGCCCGTCCCAACATTCAGCATCGCCGCCACGCCGGCCTCTTTTGCCCGACGCACAACCTCATCACGGTCTTCGTCAAACTGCGAACCGTCTATATGACAATGGGAATCAATCAGCATTTACTTTGTATCCACGGTATCCACGGCGAACAAACTTAAGCTTTGACGAATCATATTCATCCCCGTCACAGAGAAATCTTCGTGTTTCATAGCTGTACAATTATTTGCCGGATCGTCTTCGGTTGTTATCCTCGTGGAGCATCTAACATCTATCCGCATTCGTCTTCCGGCAAGAGTTTTAGCTTAGCCACGCCATTTATGGCGTGGTATTGATTGCCATTTGACCCAAGCCCGTTCACGGGCTTGCAAAAGTTGGTAACGCCGTGAACGGCGTTTGATCATTTTTTTCTAGCTTTACCACGCCGTAAACGACGTGGCTAAACTAAAACCTTAAGAATGTCGTCAGTGTGTTACTTCAGCCTCGCACCTATCTCAACGTCCTCCAAAAATGTCGCAAGCGCCGGGTTTGGGCCGGTGTCATCTTCGAGCGAGGCGGCGCAGATCATGCCTTGCGATTCGAGTCCGCGCATTTTACGTGGTTTCAGGTTGGCGACGACGACGACCTTGCGGCCGATCAGTTTTTCGGGTTCGTAATATTCGGCAAGGCCCGCGAGTATCTGTCGCGGCTGTTCTTCGCCGAGATCGACCTCAAAACGCAGCAGTTTGTCGGCTTTCGGAATGCGTTCGGCAACCTTTATCTCACCAACGCGAAGCTCGACCTTCAGAAAATCGTCGATGGTAATAAAATCTTCTGCGGCCTCAGATGATTCGGTCGCTACCGCTCCCGGTTCTGACACTTGGCCGCCTACTGACGCTTCTGATTCTGGCACCACGTCCCCGCGTCGCTGGGTCGCCGCGTCTTCTCCCATTAACTGCCCGCTGTTCTGTATCTCATTCATAACGTTAACTTTATCTATCTGCGGAAAAACGGCGATGCTTTCGCCGATCTGTGTTGATTCGGGCAGTTCGCCCCATTTTAGCGATGCCGGATCGATGGCTGAAACGTCGCCCTCAAGCCCGATCTGCCTGTAAATATTCGCTGCCGAGTCCGGCATTACCGGATAGAGCATCACTGCCAGCCAACGCAGCGTTTCGGTCGCACGATACAGCACCGCGTTCAGCGTTTCGGCCTGTTCCTGGTCCTTTATCAGAACCCACGGCTTGGCGTCGGATATCATCTTGTCGATGCGGGCGATCACCGCCCACAGCGTTTCAAGCGCCTGGCTGAATTCAAAATTATCGAACCGCCTTATAAATTCGTCGCGGGCGTGTTCCAGAACCGAAACGATCTCGCCGCCGTCCGGATCGATCCCTGCCCGACGCGCCAAAAGATATTTCTCTTCCGCGATCTTGCCCGAAGGCACCTTGCCGTCGCGATATTTTGAGATCATCGAAAGCGTCCGCGCCGTCAGGTTTCCCAAACCTTTTGAAAGATCGGCGGTCGCCCGGTCGATAAGATTCTCATAGCCAAATTTGCCGTCCTGTCCAAAAACCATTTCACGAAGAGCAAAATACCGGACGGCATCTACCTGAAAATGTTGATGTAATACATCAACTTCTATGACGTTACCTGTGGTCTTGCCCATCTTACGGCCGTCGGCGTCCAGCCACATACCGTGAGCATAAACCGTCTTTGGCAGCGGCAAACCGGCTGCATTGAGAAATGACAACCAGTAAACCGTGTGAAAACGCAGGATGTCCTTGCCGACCAGATGCGTCACGTTTTGCCAGTATTTATCAAATCCCGGAGCATTTTCGCGTCCGTTGCCGTAACCGAGCGCGGTTATATAGTTTGAAAGCGCGTCCAGCCAGACGTACATCACATGATTCTCATCATCCGGCACCGGAACGCCCCACGCGACCGACCTTTTCTCGCGGCTTATTGACAGATCCTGCAACCCGCCTTTTATGAATGAGATAACCTCATTTTTACGAGCCGATGGTTGAACTAATTTTGGGTCGTTTTCTATCAGATCGAGTAGAAATTCCTGATAATCTGACAGCCGAAAAAAATAGCTTTCCTCAGACACCTTGTCCAACGCTCGTTCGTGGATCAAACAAAAAGGCACGTCGGAGCCTTCAGGCGTGTAATATTCGTCTTCCGCCTTAAAGGCGGCACACGGAGCACAGAACCAGCCCTCATAATGGCCTTTGTAGATCGTGTCGTTCCCTTTCGGTGTTTTGTTTTTGGCTATCTCACACCACAGATGCTGTGCGCCGGCGTAATGGAACGGCTCGGTCGTACGCATGAAAATATCGTAGCCGCCGTGGTCAGGATCAAGCCCGAAATCAGCAAACATTCGCTTCAATTCGCCGGAAATATGATCGACCTGCTCCTGCGGTGTCCGCCCTTCCCGTGTGGCGGCACGCTGGATATTTATGCCGTGTTCGTCCGTCCCGGTCAGAAAGAATACGTCAAAACCACGCTGTTTCTTATATCGGTGAACGGCATCGGCAACAATGGTCGTATAAAGATGGCCAAGGTGCGGCAGGCTGTTGGCGTAATAGATCGGAGTTGTTATATAAAACGTCTTCATGAACAAAAGTAAAAAGTGTAGTGTGTCAACGGGATCTTATCCATACGCTGCACACCTGAAATATCGGAAATTTGGTCTATTTCCCTATCCGCTTTTTGTCCGCCGCCGCGAATTCGTCCGTATCGTGATAGCGCGGCATTGCTGGCGCGTTGGCGATCTTCAGGCCGATAGCAAGGCCGAGTTCCGCGTTTTGGGCCATCGCGGCTCCGTCCCACCAGTCGTAGAACTGATCGGACGGCTGGTGATAATATTTCGCCGTGTAGTTGCTAAAAAATTCGAGCGCGGTTCCCTGCAAAGGCGATACAAAATCGTCGCCGTGGCGGAGCGAAAGTGCCGGAACGCCCACCTTGGCGAACGGAAAATGATCGGAACGGAAAAAGAACCCTTGTTCGGGCCGCATGTCGCCCTCAAGCGTCATTTTTCTTTCGGCGGCAACGGCTTCGACCATCTCACCGAGCGTCGAACGTTCAGAACCCAACGCAGAAAAATCCTTTGTCCTGCCAAAAAAATTGACACCGTCCATATTCACATTTCCGGCAATCTTGTTAAGCGGTATCAACGGATTAGCGGCAAAATACTCGGCGCCGAGCAGGCCCTGCTCCTCAGCGGTCGGAAAAAGAAAATAGACCGAGCGTTTTGGTTTTTGAGCTTTTGGCAATTTTCTGATAGCTTCGGCTATGCCGATCACCGCCGAAACGCCCGACGCATTGTCATAAGCGCCGTTATAGATGCGGTCGCCGGACTCGTCGGGTTCGCCTATCCCAAGGTGATCCCAATGTGCCGAATAAAGAACATATTCGTTTTTCAGTGTTTTGTCCGAGCCTTCGATGACACCGACGATGTTCGGCGATTCAAACGTCGTCATCTCGGTTTTCAGGTCGATCTTCATCCTCAAACCGGTATTGACCGGACGGAAATTACGCGTCCCGGCCTTCATCATCAGCCCTTCCAGGTCAACACCGGCTTTGTTCATCATCTTTGCG
>CAZOXY010000007.1:0-47990 GCA_964583955.1 uncultured Chloracidobacterium sp.
TTCAGTTCGGAGGTGTAGTTAGCCTCAAGGTCGAGACGGCGTTGGGCATCGGCTTCGGACGATCTGTCCTCGACGGCCTTGCGCGGGACGGAAAGGAAAAAGCCGTTCAGCAGAAAGCCGAGGCCGATAAAGAATGTCACAATGCCGAGGCCGGCGAGGAAGATGATGTCCTTATCATTCATAAACATCGCCGCCAGCACCATCCCGAGAGCGGAACCCAGGCCGACGGCCGACAGTATTGTTCCCACGCGCATTCGCCGCAGGCGTTTCTCCTCGGGCGATTCGAGGAATTTCTCAATTTCAGGCAGAACTTCTTCCGTAACCTTTGCAAGCTCTTTTGCCGAACTCATCTGCCTTATCCTGTCGGCAACGGCAAGTCCTATTTCCTCACGCGCCGTTGCCGCGGACGCCGTAACGCTGTCCGGCGCGGCCATGACGGTGCGGACGCGCCGCAGGTCGCTGCCGCATGCGCGGCAAAACTGGTTGGAATGACGTTCCTCTATTCCGCAATCAGGACAAAACATCGTTATTGCCTCTAACGAACGATAATACTCGACAGTTTCAAATAAATCGAAGGCGGCCAATACAAAGCATCTTGGAAAAGAATGTCATTTCGGGACATTTTGTTGTCCTATATCACGCCATTTTGTCGCATTTTCAATCAAAGCCTTAAAAAATATGCGGACGCCGAGGCCGGAACCTCTGACATCGGTGCCGCAAACACCCTGAACACAAGGAGCCCCCAAAATGAATATCAAAAAGATCCTTGCTTTTGTCATAACAGGAGTCATGGCCGTTTCGCCCGTTGCGGGCGTATTTGCGATGGACAAGGCGCGTGTCGAAACGCGCACGGATGAGGCCGTTAACGCATTTGGCGTCAGCGGAGAGGGCGTTCTGGTCGCGATACTCGACCGGGGCATCGATTGGAAAAGCAACGATTTCCGGAACGAGGACGGAACCACACGGATCAAATACATCTTTGACCTTTCGGACAATACGGGAGCCAACGCTCCGGGAAACACCTACGGTGTCGGCACGATCTATACCGAGGCACAGATCAACACCGCCCTGACCGGCGGGCCGCAGCTTGCGACGCGCGACGCGGTCGGCCACGGCACGACCACGACCGCCATTGCGGCGGGCAACGGACGCAACTTGCCAGACAGAAGGTATCGCGGCGTTGCTCCGAAAGCGTCGATAATCTCCATAAAATTTACAAGCGAAGGCGCTCCGGCCCATGGCGACCAGCCCGCCGAGGCAGCTTTCTATAACGAAAACAACATTGTCCCCGCGTTGAATTTTGTCAAGGACAAGTCCGCCGAGCTTGGGATGCCGGTCGTTATTTTGCCAAATTTTGGCACGATAAACGGCCCGACCGATGGAACGAGCTTTTTTTCACGGACAATCGACGCCACGGTCGGCCCCGGCAAATCGGGCATCGCCTTTGTAATGGGAACGGGCGATGACGGCGGAGCGCCGAACCATGCCGGCGGTGTGATCACTCAGGGAGAGACGCGGCCGATCCGCATTGTAAAGGCGACGGCAGGTACGCTGCGGCTCGATATGTGGTATCCGGGAACTGACAGATTTACGGTCAGCATCGACACGCCTTCGGGCAGTTTCGGGCCTTATGCCCCGCCGGATAACAATAACCGGACGACCATCACGAACGCCGTTTTCACCTATTACCACAATGGCACGCAAACGGTCTTTTACGGAGCGCAGAACGGAAAGCGCGAGATATTCATGGACATCACCGGCCCGGCCGGAACCTACACGCTGACGCTGACTGGCACAACCGTAACCAATGGCCGTTTTGACGGAACGCTGAACCCGTCGCGAATGTCGATGACAGGGAACCGATTTCTCGATGACGTGGTGCCGGGAAGCATTATCGACCAGGCAACAGCGCATTACAATATTGCTCCGAACAGCTATGTCGGCGAGGTGAATTGGACCGACCTCAACGGTGTGCCGCGAGTGATAACCGGCACGGGCAACATCGGCGAATTGTGGCTTGGCAGCAGCGTCGGACATTCGTTTGACGGACGCCGGATCGTTGACCTTTCGGCGCCGGGCGATCTGGTGATAACCAGCTACAGCCCGACATCATACTGGGCGACCAATTCCGGGAACATGGTTTTTGGCGGCAACGGGCTTTACGGCCGGGCCGGAGCGGTAAGCGCCGCCTCGCCGCAGGTTGTCGGCGTTGTTGCGCTGATGTTCGAGAGAAATCCGCTGCTTGACGCGGCGCAGATAAAACGGATACTTCAGATCTCATCGCGGCCCGATGCGTTCACGGGCGCAACGCCGAACCCGGAGTGGGGTTACGGCAAAATGGACGCCTATCGCGCCGTCGAGCTTGCCGCTGTCACAAACATCAGCGGACAGGCCAGAAACAGCGACGGCAGGCCATTGCCGCAAACGGTCGTCACACTGACCGATCAGAGCGGCGCGGTCAGGCGTTCGATCACGAATGGCTTTGGCTATTACAGCTTTGACGGGCTGACGCTGGGCGGGTCATACACCATCACAGCAACGTCAAGGACAACACAGTTCGCACCGGTCGAGCTGACGGTCACGGGAATGATGACGGATATTGATCTTGTCCCGCCGACCGCTCCGCTCCGCGAAAAAGGTCCTGACAAAGCCGCCGTAGTTAGGCGGTGATGTCGGACTTGGGGGAAGGAAAACAGAGGCCGGTTCCGCCGGGCCTGAGCGGGCGAAGCTTCTGTTTTCCGACTATTTTTATGGCAAGAGCGGCTCTACGCGGAAAGCCCGGTCATTCCGCCTCAAGCTGTCGCCGAGCGTCCTCAAGCCGGGCCAAAGTTTCGTCAGGGACTTTCGGATAATGCAGATCCATTGACTCGAGCTTTTTGACGATGATCTCGGACACGGCCAGCCGCGTGAACCATTTCTTGTCGGCGGGAATGATGTACCACGGCGCGTTCTCTGTTGATGTGGCTGAGATGGCGTCCTGATAGGCCTTCATATAATCGTCCCAGTGGCCGCGTTCCTTCACATCGCTTGCCGAAAATTTCCAGTTCTTTTCCGGTTCGTCAATGCGGGCGAGAAACCGTTCCTTCTGCTCTTTTTTTGAAACGTTGAGAAAAAATTTCAGGATGTGTATGCCGTTCTCGAACAGGTGCTGTTCCCAGTCGCGAATGTGGTCAAAGCGCTTTTTCCATATCCTGGGATCGTTCTTTACCTCGGGCGGAAGCTGCTGTGCATGCAATATTTCGGGATGCACGCGAACGACCAGAACCTCTTCGTAATGAGAGCGGTTAAAGATACCTATCTTTCCGCGTTCGGGCAATGCCTTTTGGTGACGCCAGAGAAAATCGTGATCGCGTTCCTCGGCCGACGGCGCCTTGAACGACGCGACCGACACGCCCTGCGGATTGATGCCGCTCATCACATGTTTTATCGCTCCGTCCTTGCCGGCGGCATCCATTGCCTGAAAGACGATCAGCAGCGAATAGACGTCCTGGGCATAAAGCGTGTCCTGCCGCTCGGCAAGCTTTTCTATATTATCCTTCAGGTCGGCAACGGCTTCTTTCTTGTCCGTATAATTTGCCGTGTGATCGGCATCGTGTTTTTTGAGGTCGAGCTTTGAACCCTCTTTTATCCTGAATTTTTCTATATTCATAAGGTCTCCAGAAACAAGTATATCAACATAATGTTCGGCCATCCCAGAACGGCGGTCTTTACTTCGTTCGCCGGCGTGTCTAAACTTTATAGTTTATGCTGAAGAGCTATATGCACAGCCGTGAGCGGTACTTTGCGATGCTGAACGACAATCGCACGGTGCAGCAATTTGATTGGGGAGCGGAACACGTTATCGCAAACCCGAACGGCGGCGATCCGCGCGTGCTGCTCGAAGAAAATGCCGGGAACGTGATCGCGAACAGCGATGAGTATTTTGCCCTGAAAACAGACCCTGATTTCAAACTGGAAACGAGGCTTTACCCTTCGGCGGCGTCACTGAGCGCGGAAGAATTAAAGAAACCCGTCGAGCAGACCGAAATTCCTGTTCTGACCTGGCAAAGCTCTCTGGAAACCATCTCAACCGAAAACAACACCGCACACGCGACGTATTTTCCGCACGAGAACAAAAAGGCGGCAGTCATTGTTTTGCCGCACTGGAACGCAAAGGCGGGAACGTATTTTGACCTCTGCCGGTTTCTCAACAAGGTCGGCATTTCCGCACTGCGGCTGACCATGCCGTATCACGAAGAGCGGATGCCGCCTGAACTTGAGCGTGCCGATCACCTTGTTTCGCCGAACGTCGGGCGCACGCTGCAATCTGTCCGTCAGGCCGTTTTGGACACGCGCGCCGCTGCCCTGTGGCTAAGGCAAAAGGGTTATGAAAAGGTCGGAATAGTCGGCACAAGCATCGGGTCGTGCGTCGCGTTCCTTTCCTTTGTTCATGACAAGAGAATCGACGCGGCTGTTTTCAATCACGTTTCGGGCTACATGGCGGACGTTGTCTGGGAGGGCCTTTCGACATATCACGTTCGCGAAGGCTTTGGCGACAATGTCACGCTCGACGAGCTTCGGCTATACTGGCTGCCGGCCTCGCCGATGGCCTATATGGACAAGCTGGCCGGGCAGAAAAGCCGTCCGCAGCGGTATATCTACACGCTCTATGACCTGAGCTTTCCTGTCGGCCTGTCGCTCGATGTAATAAAGGAACTCCGCAGCCGCAACATCCCGCACAGCAAAGCCGCCATACCCTGCGGCCACTACACCCTCGGCGAAAAACCATGGGTCTGGCTCGACGGCTACAAGATCATCCGGTTTCTGCATAAGCATCTGAAATAATCCGGGTAAAGCAACAAGAAGTTTAATTCCTGCATCTTATGTGACATTAGTAAGTCCGTCATCAAAAATGTGTTTTGAGTCAGCTATGAAAAAACCTTTGTTATCATTTTTATTGATCGCCTTTTTAATTGTCCCGTTATTTGGTCAAAAAACCGAAAAAGAAAGGGTACTTGATAAGTGTACTGAATTATTCGGAAAAGCTAGTGATGACGAATCTCACTTGTTTGAGGTAGGCGAGTTTTATGTTTTGCAAGTAATTTTCAATGCAAACAATAACTTAAAAAGATTATCGGTTAAATCGAAAGAGTATCACTCAGACATCAGACCGGAATGGGAGGATTTGAAAGGGTTCGATTATTTATCTTTAACAGAATACCAATATCTTTTGACCAAACTTGATCTAATAAAATCCAAAGGCAAATTGGTGAAAGGCCCTCCTTCGGTCATGATGGTAACGAACAATACGGCCTGGTCAAAAGAAGAATATGAACATGCAATAATTGATATTGGCTACAGGCGATCCTTGTTGGATGATGAGGATGCTCCGAGGAGGGTTAGAATGTTTTATATCGACTATGAAAAGGATGATGGCTCTTAAAATACGCCTAAGATTGTAATAAACCAAGGGTCTATGGTAGTTAAGCCGATTCATGGTGAGGTCGAGGTGGATGAGAATTACTTCGGATATAAACTTCTTCTTTCCCTGCTTAGAAAGTTTCCTCTATAATCGTCCTTAACTACCATCGACCCAACAAGATTAAATAAGATCAATAATTTCATCGGTTTTTCTTCTATTCAAAAGGGTTTCAACCGCTCGGAAATCTTCGCCGAGGTCGTCGAGGCCGTAGTTCAGCGGGATATTGCGCTGCTTGAGGAAGGCGTTTGCTTGGTCAATGGAAAGGTCAAGGAGTTCGGCAAGCTGTCCCAGGCTCATCTTTTCCTGCCGGTAATTTTCGATAACATAAGCTTCAAGCATCTGACGGGAAACTTCCCCGCTAAACTCGGAACGGGGAACAAACTTATCTGGTATCGAAATCGTAACTTCCATAACAAAAACTTCTTATCATTTAAGCGGTTTATTGCGTGAGCTTAATTTATCAATTTTGCGGCAATATTTTCACAGACCCGTCCGGCTTGATCTTTAACTTTATTATGCCTTTTACGTGTACCAGGGTACCATGATAAAACGGTGAAAATTTGACTTGCATCGCGGTTTTTTCAAGTGCGTTTCTGACTGTGAGGGGACCGTTCATTGCTTTTGCGGCCATGACGCGGCCTGTCACGAGTTCGACCGTCATTCGGATATCGATATCCAGTTCCTCTTCAATTTCCGCATGAGGAGGAATCTCAAATTTTGGATTGTCTCTCCATCTGCCATTTAAAACACCGCCATCTATACATTGTCGCTTCGAAGGAAAGTTATAAACCACAAGCCCCTTCGACTTGGGACCGATATATGGACGAAACTTTGCTTTCTTCGCCGCTGCAATGGAAGTTTCGTGGAGCAGTTCGTCGCCCGAAATTGCTTTTGCCTCAAGCACATTCCCCTTTTCATTTATCAGGACCTCGACCTCAACTTTTCCGCTTGCACACAAATTTTCCATTTCGCGTGTATATGCGGGTTTCGGGAGGCTTGTCGCCCTGCCGTTGATGATGCCGAGACGTTGGGGAGGTTCTTCCTCGATTTCTGATGATGTCTTGGGTGGAGCGATCTTATAAAAAATGACAACCGTCCTTTTTACGGGTTTGCCGTCAACTATTGTCGGTTTGAACTTTGCGGCAAGTGATGCTTTTTCCAGCATCGGCCGAAAATACCGATGACCTGATATGCCTTTAGCGGATTCAACATCGCCGTTCTCATCGATAACTATCTGAACTCCTACCTCGCCCTCATATATGTGCGGGCCATTACCTACATACGCCGGATACGGAACTTCGGGCAGTTTAACTATGAGGTCTTCGCAATCATGACAACGGCTTAATTTTATCGAGCCGGAAACGGCCTCATCATTCTGTCCGCAAACTGGCACCGTTACAAATAGAGCAGAGAAACAAAGCATTACCAGCGAACAAATTGAGGCATTTCTATACGTCATTGAACTATTAGACACCGAACAACCGCTCAAGTTCCCGCTTTCATCGAATAAGTGGTAAACTTTTTTCGTTCCGTTCATGAGCATTTTGCCCGAAAAATTCGGAGATGTCATCGAGGAAGGTGTTGCCCGCGTTTTGTCGCGCGCTGGTGACGCCAGAGGTTTGTCGTCTGCCGAAGTGAGGCCGCGTGTTGAGGCGGGTTTGGCAAAATATCTCTTTAAGGACACGCCCGACGCCGACCGCAATGCGGTACGTTCCTTTATTGATGAGATCCGTTCGGACGATCTGTGTCTCATTATCGCCTGTGAACGCGGCAACGAGCTTGCCTGGGAAGACCTTGTCACCAATTTTGACGCAACGGTGAAATCGGCGGCGAGAAAGATGGCCGCAAACGCCGAAGATGCCGAGGACCTTGCCGGTTCGATCTGGGCGGAGCTTTACGGCCTGCGGCTTGATGCCGACGGCAATAAAAAGAGCAAGCTGGCGTATTATTCCGGACGCGGTTCGCTTGGCGGATGGCTTAGGGCGGTCGTTTCACAGCTTGCCATTGACGAATTTCGCAAACAGGCAAAATTCGTTCAGATAGAAGAAGACCGCGATTTTGAGAACCTTGCCGAGGAATCGTCAAATCACGCCGGTAACGACCGCGTCGTGCATCACGCGGAAAATCCCGAAGACCTTTTGACTGAAAAACGCTCGCGTGCTGACGTCGCCAAGGCGTTGGCTTCGGCCATCGAAGGCCTTGAGGACGAAGATCGCCTGATACTGAAACTCTATTATTTTGAGGACTTGAAGCTCAAGGACATTGCCGCCACGTTCGGTTATCACGAGGCAACGGCCAGCCGCCGCCTGGCACGACTTCAGGGCGATATCCGCAAATCGGTCGAAAAAGAGCTGAAACGCGAATACGGCTGGACGGACACCGAAGTCCGCCGCCACCTGACCGAAACGGCCGAAAATCTGGGCGTCAGTTTTGAAAAAATGCTGGCGGTGATCTTAATTTTCACCGTTGTGCAAGAAATCTGGAGGACAGGCGTTCTTTAGTTGGACGATAAGCTTTTTGTCCATAGGAAAAACGATGGAAACGGGTTACGACAAGGAAATGGATGCTCTGCTTAGAGACCGGGGTTTAAGAACGATAACCACGGCGGAACGGTCGCTTGCGGGCGATCATCTCGACGCGGACGCTCTTGCCGGATTTGCCGAAAACGCATTGCCGGCAAATACCCGTCTTTTCTATATGAAGCATCTGGCGGATTGTGATGATTGCCGGTCAACGCTGTCCGGCATCATCATGCTGAATGCGGAAACGGCAGCGGAAATGCCCGTTGCCGCCGCCGTAACGACAACTGTTGCCGCCGATGCGGCAATGCCGTGGTATCGCCGCCTTTTCCTTGCACCTAATCTTGCGTACATGATGGGCGGACTGCTGCTCGTTTTTGGCGGCCTGATCGGATTTACCGTTCTGCAAAATATGCAGAGCGATACTGTCGCGTCGATAAAAGGTGAAGATACGGCCAACACCGCCGCTGCTCGCGGGCCGATGGAGGAGGAACCGTCAACTCTGTCGAATGAAATGCCTTACGCGGCCAATGCGACCGCAAACGCGGCAAACGCGGCAGATTCCGCCGGAAGTATTCCGATGCCTTATGCCACACCAGCCGTTCCGGCTGCTTCGAACTCCGCTTCAGTTGCGGAAAGAAAAGAAGTATATGAGCAGGATGGCGCGACGATGGAGCGTGCCATGCCGGCTCCGCCGCCACCGCCTTTGGCGGCTGCTCCGGTGCCAAGGACCGAAGAAAACGTTCCGGCAGATGACGCCGAAAAACAAAGAGCTGACCTTGACGCCCGGCAAAGACGTTCGACTCCGTTAGCGGGCGAAACGGCCAAAACCCCGGCCGGGCCTGATCGCGGCCTCCGGCGTGATAACCAGGCGACGCAGGACGCCGCCCCTCCAAAACCGGCTCCCGGAAAACTTTCGGCTGCTGCCGCAACGCGCACCGTGAACGGCAAGACCTTTGAACAGCGTGATGCCGTTTGGTATGACACCGCCTACAAGGGCGAGGAAACGACCAACGTCCGCCGCCGCACCGATGCCTATCGCAAACTCGACAGCGGACTCCGCTCGATAACCGACAAACTGACCGGAACCGTAGTCGTGGTCTGGAAGGAAAAGGCGTATAGGATAGATTGAAGCGCCGTCACCGGTCATTTGTCACTTCACCGGTCAGCGAATAAGAGATAGCTTATTCGCCACTCTCTGATCACTTGTCCCCTTGGTCACTCATTAACCTACATTAAAGCAGCTTGGCCGCTTCGCAGGGCGGAAAGGCTGTGCCTTTCCGTAAGGTTTGCAAAAAAAATGGTTCCACCCTGCCGGAGGCCCGGCGGCACAGCCGCCTGCGTATTTTCGGGGATCGTCCGGCGAAGCACAGCTTCGCTGCAGTGCATAGTGAGGCTAAGCCTCAACTCCAGACTCAGACTCCCCCAAATATTTTATTCTTTTCGGCAAAACGGGCTACAATGTCGCTATGCGGTATTTGGCGGGCATTGTTTTTCTGCATATATTTTTCGCGGCGGCTTTTGGTCAAACCACGTGGGAGCAGAGGCTTGATTCGCGGATAGCGTTCTACCAGACTACCGATTTCGGCATTGTTCTGGCCGGGACGGAGAAAAGCCTTTATGCGGTTGACGGCCAAACGGGTGAACGTATCTGGCGGCGCGAAACCGGCCGCATTCACGAAACAGCGATCGCGCCTGTTCCGGGTACAGACGTTATATTGATCTCGCGCGATCTGGGCAGCAAGTCGCGGCTTGAGGCGGTCGATCTGCTTTCGGGCCGCACCATCTGGCAAAGCGAAAAGTTCAAGGGCGATGTGCTGCAGCTTGCGGCCGATCCGGCAAACGACCTGCTGGCGGTCGTTATGGTAAAGGACACGCGCGGCAAATACGGCACCGAGATGAAACGCGAACCCGTGACGCACATGCTGAGGATGTCAGACGGCGATGAGCTTTGGAAAAAGACCCTGCGGAGCGATGTTGACATGATGCCGTCGCGGTTTGGCGAAGGCCTGGGCGAGATAGATCTTACGCTCGACAATTACCGCGCGCCGATGCTGATCGATGGCAGGCTTTATCTGTTTTACGAGGGCGTCACCATACACGATGCACTTACCGGAAAGGAAATTGAACGCGAAAGATTTAAGGTGAATGAAAGCGGTTTGGCATTGACCGAGGCCGACCCGACCGGAGATGAGAGCCGCATTTACGTTTCCGGACGCGGCCGCATCCGCGCTGTTGACCGCCGTTCGGGCGATGTCGTGTGGAAGTCAGGAGACCTCGGCAACTGCGCCGAGATGATCCTGATCGGAGAGGTGCTTTATGTCCGAACGGGCGGACGTTTTACGCGTTTGCGCGATGGCAAGGCGGTCGCCAAAGGCCCGTACGGAGTTTCAGCGATAGACACGCGGACGGGCAAGACGCTGTGGCGATACAAGGGCGCAGACAAAGGGCTGACGAATATCGTTTTTAGCGATGCGGAAACTATAGTAATGGCGGATAGCGACGACGTGATCTTCGTAAATGCCCGCACGGGAAAACGCATTGAAAAATTTGAGCACAAGATAGATGACGCCGCGTTTATCCTTATGAACGAGGTGAACCAGCCCGTTATCGGCGGCAAGGATGAATTGGCGGCGTTTTCAGGCAAGCGCGAAGTGTGGCGCGTCCGGCACAAGGCGCCGGCCCGCGGCGTGCTTCGCATCATCGGCGGTATTGCCCTGCGTGCCTCGGCGCTTTATTTTCGTTACGGCGGCGTGGCGACGTCAGCTTTCGGCATAGCACGCGGCGGCATCGGTTTTCTTTCGTCGGCAAATTCGTTTCGCTGGTCGGGCATAGGAACGCGGTTCGGTTCGTTTGACCTGACGACGCTGGCGGCAAATTCGGCACGCAATTTCGGTATGCGGCAGATATATTCCTTTGGTTCGCTGGGCGGTTTGCCGGACGCGGCACGGCGGCTTTCAGGATTTCAGGTGCTGACGCCGTCGGGTTTGCGGTCGAGCGTGGCGGGACGCGTCACGCCGTCGGCGGGCGATGTCCGCGAAAGCATAGCTGACCGGCTCGACCCGGCGCGTTACGCGGAAAGGCTTTCAAGCTATCTGCTCCGCCGCAAACGCGTCGCCGAACTTCGCGGCAGCCACATGTATTTTTACACCGATCTTGCGAAACCTTTTGACCGCAAGGGCCTCGTCGGTGTGAACATTCATACGGGCCGCGACGTGCGCTATATTTTGGCGTCCGATCCGGACGAACGGTTTTTTACCGACGAGGTAGAGAACCTGCTCTATTCAGCGGACGGAAATAAATTACAGGCGTTTAATATACTGATCGAGCGCTGAAGCAGGTTTACATAGATTTCGAAGTAAGTGAAAGGTTATAGGTGATAACTGATAACGGGCATTGCCGATGCAATGCATCAGTTCCGCCTTTTCTTTTTTACTTGTTCCGAACTAAGCGATGCCTGGTTCACCTGCCTTACTTTGTTCCCGATACACTTTTTGAGGCGAACGCATCTGCGGAAAGTTTGGTGTCAGCATTTTTCCAGGCGGCCTCGAATTCTTGCCGGACAAGCTCGGCCGACGTTTTCTTGTTCTGCATTTCCAATGCCGCCGCCAGTCCAAAAAGTCCTCGTCCGTTTCTTGGGTTCTTTTCGATCTCTTTGCGAAAGACCGATTCGGCTTCGGCATACTCTCCGGCACGCATCAATGCCCGCCCAAGCCATTCACGCGTCGGCAAATGCCAATCGGGCGGTTCGTTGTAGTTGACGACGTCCTCGGCGGCAACCGCCCGCCGAAGAGCGTCAAGCCCCGCTTTTCGGTCGCCCTTCGCAAACGAGATCTCGCCCGATAGTAGTTCGCTCGCTATTTTCAGCACCTCATGGGCGGAGTTGTTCCCGATACCGGCATCCGCCGGAAGCGTTTTAATAACGCTCGAAAGCTGTTCCAATTCGCCTTCGGCCTCTCGCGTTTTGCCCGTTTCATTCAACGCCAGGCCGCGAGCGAGCCGCCACATCGCGGTGGTTATCATCATTTCTGCGTCGGGCTGAGGATAGGCGAGTATCTCGTCCCACTTCTGAAATCTCGCAAGCGTCACGAGCGTATATGGCATGAACATTTCGAGCATCGGCATCTCTTTTACGTTCGGCCTGACGTTCGTTTCCAGTTCTCTTGCAGCCTTGATGGCACCGGCATAATTTCCGGCGCCGGCGTGCGATGCGGCAAGCATGTGAATGTTGTGGTTGTAATACATCAGCGGATAAACGCCCGTCGCTCCGCTTCTCTGAATGTATTTTCGATCTGCGACGATGGCAAGGTCGTTGCTCTTGACCGCAACGTCGTGATCGCCGGTCCGCAGGTAGATGTGCGACGGCATATGCACGAGATGCCCGGCGTTCGGCGCCAGCCCGAGCAGGCGGTCGGCCGCCGCGAGGCCGCGTTCAGGGTTTGGCGACGCCTCGATCGCGTGGATGAAATAATGATTTGCCCCGGTGTGTTTCGGATTGCGTTTCATCACGCCTTCCAGCACCGCCAATATCTCAAGCGTTCCTTCTGCCGGTTCGCCGTCAAGCGACCAAAGCTGCCACGGCCGCAGATTCATCATGCTCTCGGCATAGAGCGTTGCCGCGTCGAGGTCGTCGGGATATTTGGCGACCAATGCCTTCATCGCATCGCGGTAATCATTGCCGAGCTTTTCGCGATCAGATGCGGCGTCTGGTGAGTAACGCTTTGATAGGGCCGCGATATAATCGCGGTCGGCCTCAGAAGCCTTTGCCCCGAGCGAGACGGCTTTTTGCAGTGTCGCATAGGCTTCGGTCAATTGTTCCTTTTCGGCTGTGATGTTGTAATTTGACCCGAGGCCGAGGGCAATGCCCCAATATGCCATTGCCATTTCTGGGTCGAGTTCGGCGGCGTGACGGAACGAACCGATCGCCTCGGCGTGGTTGAAGGCATATAGGTACATCAGCCCCTGATCGAAGAATTTCTGCGCTTCGGGGCTTTTTGTTGTCACCGGATGATGGATGCCGCCGAGTCCGTCGTCGAGCCAAACGGCCTTTTTCGCAGGCGAACCGTGTGAACCATGACCGTTGCCGTGCTGGGCGGACACCGCTGCACAAGCAAGCAGTATCATCAGTGTTAATGTTTTGATATTCATTTTTGCTCTATTCAGCCGGAAGATCCGGCTAAGGCCTCATAAGACAAAATTAAAACCCGTAAGTGGGGTCGGCAAGCTCTTTTCGTCGGGATTATATCACTCTTGGGCTGAGCGTCAACACTTTACGCATTTATTGATTAGGATTACACTTGTTCTGTTGGCATGTTCAATTTTGACATTTTTTTGAACGCGGATTACGCGGATCAAGCAGATTCGCGCGGATTTTTATATCCGCTCCCATCCGCCAGATCTGCCCGATCCGCGTCCAAAAAAAGTTCGACGGTATGTACTCCTGCAAAATGTCAACAAAATCTTGTTAAACATTTCCGTTCTTTAACGATTCGATAAAAAATGAAACGAACCATTTGTATCTGCATACTGTCGCTAATGTCTGTCGTCTTTGCATCCGGCCAGAACGCCGCTTCGCCGCAGCGGCCCGACGCGGAGGTCGAGAAGATGATAAAAGAGGTTTCGGCGGAGAGTGTTGAGGCGTATATCCGAAAGCTTGTTTCTTTCGGGACGCGGAACACGCTTTCGCCGCAGAACGATCCGAAACGCGGCATCGGCGCGGCGCGCGATTGGATATTTGAGGAATTTACACGCATCAGTAAGGAATGCGGCGATTGTTTGACCGTTGAAAAGCAGTCGTTTGAGCAGCCAAAAGCCGCGCGTGTTCCCGAACCGACCATTTTGACCAACGTCGTTGCCACGCTGAAAGGCACGACCGACCCTGACCGCATATATGTCGTTTCGGGACACTACGATTCGATGTGCACGTCGCCGACCAATGCGGAATGTGACGCGCCCGGAGCAAACGACGATGCTTCGGGAACGTCGGCTGTAATAGAGCTTGCCCGTGTGATGTCAAAGCGAAGGTTTGACGCAACGATAATATTCATGACCGTTCCGGGCGAAGAGCAGGGCCTGCTCGGGGCGACATATTTTGCGGAACAGGCAAAGGAAAAAGGCTGGAACATCGAAGGGATGATAACCAACGACATCCTTGGCGGCGTGACAACGCAAAAGGATTCGCCGCACCGAAACCGTGTCCGCGTTTTTTCAGAAGGCGTGCCTTCGAACGAGACCGAACGCGAGGCCGCGACCCGCCGCAGCGTCGGCGGCGAGAACGATTCGCCCTCGCGGCAGCTTGCCCGTTACATAAAGGAACAGAGCGACCGTTACCTAAAGGATTTCAAGGTCTGGATGATCTATCGGCGTGACCGCTACGGACGCGGCGGCGACCACATTCCGTTCCTTGAACGCGGGTTCACCGCCGTCCGCTTTACCGAACCGGACGAGGATTTTACTCATCAGCATCAGAACGTCCGCACCGAGGACGGCAAATTTTACGGCGACACGCCCGAATATGTCGATTTTGGATATGTCGCCAACGGCACGCGCGTTAACCTGATAGCTCTGGCAAGCCTGGCGAACGCTCCGGCCAGGCCGAAGAACGTCGGCATAGTCACCGGCCGCCTGACAAACGACACCGAGCTTCGCTGGGACGCGAACGCCGACAAGGACATTGCCGGATACGAGATCGCATATCGCGACACGTCCCATCCCGAATGGACGCATTTCATCCCGGCGGGAAACGTCACCAGCTTTACGGTAAAAAATATGTCAAAGGATAATTATTTCTTCGGCGTCAGAGCGGTCGATAAGGACGGCAACCGCAGCCCGGTCGTTTATCCGCGTCCGGTGCGTTAAACCTAAATAAGCGTCAGTGAAGTAATGCGGGTCTGTTCCTGTTTTTCTTTAAGATATCTTTGCGATCATGGTGGCTTTGCGTGGGAAAAAGAGGTTTCACGCAAAGCCGCAAAGAACGCAAAGGAAGAAATAAGAAGAAAAGACCCGTCGAGTTATCCGAGTATTTTTTTGACGGCGTGTCCATTTTTGTATTCCTTGTTCGTTTATATTTCGAACGCGGTGCTGTCGCACCGTAAAGATCACAAATAAGGAGCAAATTATGCCAAACTATCTATTGATACTTCACGAAGAGCCGATGGACTACTCACAGTTGTCGCCCGAGCAGATCGAGGCCGTCATTGGCGAATACATCGCGTGGTCGAAAAAGCTTGAGGCCGAGGGTAAATACGCCGGCGGCCAAAAGCTGAAGGACGAAGGCGGAAAATTACTGTCGGGTATTGATGCCGCGTTTCGCGTCACCGACGGCCCGTATGCCGAGGCGAAAGAGGTGATCGGAGGCTTTTTTACCATCACGGCTGCGGATTATGACGAAGCGGTCAGCATCTCAAAAGAATGTCCGCATCTGAAATTTGGCGGCCGCATCGAGCTTCGTGAGATAGAGCCGACCGAATGAATCCGATCAATGAACAGATCGGCCATCTTTACGGGCGCAATGCCGGAAGGATGGCCGCTGTTCTTTGCCGTATTTTCGGCATCGAAAAGATCGACCTGATCGAAGACGCCGTTCAGGACGCAATGACGGCGGCTTTGCGCAAATGGCCCTTTAGCGGCGTTCCCGAAAATCCGACCGCGTGGCTAATTCAAACCGCAAAGAACAAGATGCTGGACCACCTGCGGCGTGAGCGTTTTGCCGCCGAGCTTGATGACGGCAAAGATCTCATTGATGAACGCGCGGGCGAAAACAAGGTGCGTTTTGACAGCGAGCTTGCCGAAGATCAGCTTCGGATGATGTTTGCCTGCTGTCATCCGCTGACGCCGCCGGACAGCCGCGTTGCCGTTACACTGAAACTGGTCGGCGGATTCAGCGTGGCAGAGATCGCACGGGCATATCTGGCAAAAGAGGACACAGTTGCCAAAATGCTGACACGGGCGCGGGCTAAGCTCAAAAGCGGCGAGATACCGCTGACGATACCTGCCGGCGATGAGCTGATGCCAAGACGTGACGCCGTTCTGCGCGTTATTTACCTGATGTTCAATGAGGGCTATGCTGCGACCGCCGGTGATGAGCTTATCCGCAATGACCTTTGCCGCGAGGCGATCCGTCTTGTCTGCATCGCTGCCGATCATCCGGTCACGTCCGCGCCTAAAGCCGACGCACTTGCAGCACTGTTCCTTTTTCAGGCGGCAAGGCTCGATTCGCGGATCGGGTCGGGCGGCGAGCTTATTCTGATGGCCGATCAGGACCGCTCGAAGTGGAACAGGGAAATGCTGGCCGCCGGACTTGGGCGGTTTCGCCGAAGCATTGCGGGCGATGAACTTTCCGATTATCACGTAGAGGCTGAGATAGCCTCGCTTCATGCCCTAGCGCCGGATTTTGCCGCGACGAACTGGAACAGAATGATCGAATGTTACGACATGCTCCTTGCACGGAGATATTCGCCGGTGGTTGACCTTAACAGGATAGTCGCCGTCGGACACGCCGAAGGGCCGCAGGCCGCTCTGAACGGGCTTTCCCGGCTTGCGGAAAATTATCTGATGACCTTATTCAACCTTTTTCACATAACGCGGGCCTATTTTTTGTCAGCGGCAAACGACACCGAAGCGGCCGCTAATGCCTACAAAAAAGCCCTCGGCCTCACCACAAATTCCGCCGTCCGTCGTTTTATCGAACAAAAAATGGCCGCTCTTTAGCCTTAACTAAAGGCTGCATCCATATTGCGCAAACATTCCTTTACCCTAAAAAATGTGATACAAATGTAAAATTGCCGCGTTAGGATAATTTCTTGCTGCACACCACTATAAGGATATATTGATGAATAGATATATTGCGGGCCTGGTATGCCTGGCCATTGCCGTCACGGCTTTTTATTTCAGCGACAGCGTCTCGTTTGCCCAGACCGAACGGATGAGGGCTTCGGCCGTTCTTGTTTCGCCGCACCTTGTTATCAGCCAGTTTCAGGCTGGCGGCGCGTCGGTAAACGATGAATTCATCGAAATACTGAATACAAGCTCCGCGCCGGTTGACCTGAATGGCTATCGAATCGTTTATCGTTCGCAAAACGGCGTCAACGATGTCAATTTTTATGCCTGGACGACCTCAACCACTCTGTTGCCGGGACAATATTATCTCATCGCCTCAACCTCCTACACCGGCTCCGCGACGCCAAACGCAACTTACAATAACACGACCTGCTCATGCGCGTTGGCGGCCGCAGACGGCGGACTGGCGATCAGGCAGGGATCCCCAAATACAGGCGCCGTGATCGACGCGGTTGGGTGGGGAAGCGGTACGAACATATTCTTTGAAGGCTCCCGAACAACTGCTCCCGGGAACAACAACAGCAAGGCAAGAAAGGAAAACGGCTGTCAGGACACTGACAATAATTCCGCCGATTTTGAAACGCTTGTACCGTCGGCACCGAGAAACTCCTCTTCCGCGCCGGTTCCGTGCAGCGGTTCGGGCGAGACGCTTTTTGCGGCGATGAATGCGAATCCGACAACGGTTTCCCCGGGCGGCACAACGCTGCTGACCGTAACGGTCATTCCCGCGACATCGCCTCCCAGCACCAACATAACCGTGGCAGGCAGCCTGGCCGCAATCGGCGGATCGGAAAATCAGGTATTTTATGGCGACGGGACAAATGGGGACATAACTCCCGGCGACAATGTTTTTTCATACCTCGCCACTGTTCCGGCCAATGCATCAGGAGGGCCAAGGCTGGTGGTCGCTGTTGCGGTCGATGCCCAGGCTCGTACCGTTGTGATGCAGCAGGTGCTGACCATCAACGCTCCTCTGCCAAATGACGACCCGCTACTGCTCGGCAACCCAAGCAATGCCACGCCTGATGTTGCGAATGAAAATAATTACCTGATGCACAAGCCGCAGTATTCGCTTTCGTACAACCGTTCGCGAGCGACTGCGAATTGGGTGGCGTGGCGGCTGGACGGCAGTTGGATCGGCGGGGCAAGCCGTCAGGACGATTATCGTCCCGATCCGGACCTGCCGGCGGGCTGGTACCGCGTCGAGGACACTGATTACTCCGGTTCGGGTTATGACCGTGGGCATATGTGTCCTTCGGGTGACAGGACGCGGAGCATTGCCGACAATTCCGCGACGTTCCTGATGACGAACATGGTTCCGCAATACGGCCCGAACAATCAGGGGCCGTGGGAAAGGTTCGAGTCGTATTCGCGCGAACTGGCTGCGGCCGGAAATGAGATCTATATCTATTCTGGTGTTCACGGCCAGCTTGGGACCATCGCCAATGGGAACATCGTCGTGCCGCAATATACATGGAAGGTGATACTGGTCATTCCAAACGGCGATGACGACCTTCGCCGCATAAATAAAGGCACACGGGCGCTCGGGATAATCGTGCCGAATTTTGGCCCGATAGCCTCGAATGCTCCGTGGCGCAGCTTTAGGGTCACGGTCAAGGAGGTCGAACTCCTCACCGGTTACGATTTCTTTACGAACATAGGCAAGAACACACAGGAATTGATAGAACGCCGCCGGGACAGAGAATAAATGAGATCAAAAAAGATATCTGACATGGCCGTCAGGGCCGCGCTCTTGGCTGTTGTTTGTGTCGGAGCGGCCCTCGCCGTTGCGGCGCAGCGTGAGATGGCGATCTCCGCCATTCAGGGCAGCAGCAATATGTCGCCCGTCGCGGGCGAACGCATTCGCGCTCAGGGCGTTGTCACCGCACTGCACCGCACCGGATTTTTTATCCAGACGCCCGACGATCAGACGGACGACGACCCGCTTACGTCAGAGGGCGTTTTTGTATTCACACGCACCGCGCCGCCAAAAGAAGCCGCCATCGGCAACCTGGTTTCCGTCACCGGGACCGTTGAGGAATATCGCCCGCGGAACGAGCCGAACACGCTGCCGCTGACCGAGATCTCGATGCAGGCAGGACGCGACAGCGTCCGTGTGATCTCACAGGGCGCTCCGCTGCCGAAACCGGTGGAGCTAACGCCAAAGGACATTGAATCGAACAAGATAGACCAGCTTGAACGATATGAGGGAATGCGGGTTTACGTTGCGGCGATGACGGTCGTCGCTCCGACCGGCGGCCGCGTTGACATAGCCACATCACGCTCAACGTCGAACGGCGTCTTTTTTGGCGTGTTGAAAGGCATCCCGAGGCCGTTTCGCGAACCGGGACTTGATATTTTTGACATCATTTTTTTGAAGGATACCGAAAAAGAAACCTTGCAAAAGAATTTTCCGAACCTGCCGATATTTGACGGAAATCCGCAAAAAATTCGCGTCGAAAGCATGGGCCAGACCGGCGGTTCGGCGATAGAAGCGGCGGCAAACACCGAGATCGCCGACCTGACCGGCGTTATGCACTACGCGTTCAGAAATTTCACCCTTTTGGTCGATGCAGACAGCAAACACAAACAATCCTCAACGATAAAACCGGTTCCGATGCCGGAGCCGAAAGCGGGACAGATATCGGTTGCGGGCATAAATCTTGAGAACTTTTTTGACGATCATGACGACCCGAAAATAAAAGAGCCTGTTGCAACCAAGGAAGCATTTGCCGGCCGCCTGAAAAAGATCTCGCTTGCTTTCAGAGACGTGCTGACGCTGCCCGATGTCATCGGCGTTGCCGAGGCGGAGAATCTCGCGGGATTAAAGCGGCTGGCAGAGACGATAAACCGCGACACTGTCAGCGCAGGCAAGCCCGATCCGCAATATGAAGCGTTCCTTGAGGACGGAAATGACGGACGCGGCATCGACAACGGTTTTCTGATCAAAACGTCAAAGCTCAGGGTCGTGGAGGTAAAACAATTCGGCAAGGACGAGAAATACAAACATCCGAGAACGGGTGAAAGCGTTCACCTAAACGATCGCCCGCCGCTGATGATACGCGTTTCGGTAAAAAATGTCGGCGGCGATTTTGGCCTGACGATTTTCGCCAATCACCTGAAATCATTTCTCGGTTACAACGACCCCAATCAGCGGGACAATGTGCGGATGAAAAAGCGGCTGCAGGCCGAATATCTGGCAAAACTGGTGCAGGAAAGGCAAAAGGCCGACCCGAAAGAACGGATCATCGTTTTGGGCGACATGAACGCGTATCAGTTCAATGACGGCGTGCTTGACCTGCTCGGCATCATCACCGGCAAACCCGCTGCAAAGGATGCCGTCTTTAATTTTTCGCCCGACGTGGTCGAACCCGACCTGATAAACCTGGTTGATGTGATAGACCCGTCACAGCGGTATTCATATACATTTGACGGCAATGCTCAGGTCATTGACCATTTTCTTATCTCAGTGACGCTGCGGGATCATATAAGCGGGTTCGGTTACGCCCGCGTCAACGCGGATCATCCCGATTCGTACCGCAATGACACGAACCGTCCCGAAAGATTCTCTGACCACGACGCGGCTGTCGCGTATTTTTCGATGACGCCGGTTCGGTAAGAACGGGTAAATTTCACTTCCAATGTCATTTGCAACCGGCCCGAAGCAAATACCGCCTGCCGGTTTGACAAACTTAACACTGTTAAGCTACATTTCTGATGAAGATATGAATACGCCGGGGAAAACACAGAGGGCAAAGGAAAATTTGCGTCAGGAGATACTGGATGCGGCACGCACGATCTTTGCTGCCGAAGGCTATCAGAATGTTTCGATGCGGAAATTGGCGGTTATGATCGGATATTCGCCGACCACCATATATCTTTATTTTAAGGACAAAGCGGATCTCTTTCATCAAATATGCGAGAATTCCTTTGCCCAATTGACCCGTAATATACGGTCTATTCAGCAATTATCCAACGGCCCGTTGGAAAAATTGAGAGCAGGCCTTACCGAATATGTGTATTTCGGGCTAAATAACCCGAGCCATTATGAACTGGTGTTTATTTCACCCTTGCCGGTCGATCATGAAGTTGCCGGCCCTTACGGGGCGGAAGCATTCGACAGTTTACGCGAGGCGGTGAAAGAATGTATCGATGCGGACCTGTTGAAAGGCAATGATGCCGAGCTGATCTCGCAAACGCTTTGGTGCGGCATTCACGGCGTGACCTCATTGTTGATAAAGCACAGCTCTTTTCCGTTTGTTAAGCGTGATGTGCTGGTAAAACATACGATCGAGGTTCTGGTATCCGGCTTGGAACGGTAAATTTTTTTGCTCTCTAACTTAACGCTGTTAAGTTAGTTATCATGACGAAGAAGATCATTGCGGCCTATATATAGAAAAGCGAAAAGGAGAAATAGATATGACAAATGAATCAAGACTAATGGCAGGTACTTTACTTATAACCATGCCTACCGTGATGTTTGGCGGAGTTTCACTGTTGACGATGCTTATTGGCGATCCCGCATATATGGCAAATCCCCTCCGAAAATCCCTTTGGGCCGCGGGTCACGCTCATGCAGGGGTTTTCCTTGTGTTATCCCTGATCGCTTTGCGGTATGTGGACGAGGCTCGGCTGACTGACAGACTGCGTTGGTTCGCTCGTATCGCAATACCGATGTCAGCGATACTGATACCGGCTGCCTTTTTTCTTTCGGTACTGAGTCCTGATGCGGCACGCCCAAACGGCCTGATAAATTTGGCGTATGTCGGTGCGATATTGCTCGCAGCGGGAGTCCTTACTCTTGGGATCGGTCTGCTTCGGAAACAGCAAACCGAGCCAGGCGGCCATCAGCCGGGCCACACGCCGGAGTAGGAAAGTTCGGCCCTGCCGGTGAGCAGTATCTCGTCATCATCACGCCAATGGATCTCGGTAGTTCCGCCGGGGCTGATGACTGAAACGGTGCGTTCGGTTCGCCCGGTCAGGGCGCATAGCACGGCGGAACCGCTCGCGCACGTTCCCGATGCGGCCGTTTCGCCCGCCGCCCGTTCCCAGATACGGATATCTATATTTTCGCGATCCAGCACGTTGATAAAAACGATATTCGCTTTTTCGGGAAATACGGGGTGAGATTCCAACTCGCGTCCGTATTTGCGCCAGTCAAAATCAAAATCGCCGACAAACGCGACCGCTACGGGATTGCCCACATTGACACCGGACATCAGGAAAATACCATCATCCAGCCTGACCGGAAGATCGATCACCGCATCCATCGGTTCGTCCGTGGCAACCGGAACATCGCTGCTGGAAAATCGCGGTTTTCCGATCGCGGCCTCAAACCAGTAACAGCCGTTGCCGTTGTTTTCGATCAGGGTAAAATTTTTGACGCCGCTGCGGGTTTTAAGCTTTAGCTCGTTGCCGTTCCAGCCGTTCTGGTAAATATATGCGACCGCGCACCGCGTGCCGTTGCCGGAAAAACCGGCGTAGCTGCCGTCAGGATTGACGATCTCACAGAAATGATCAGCGTCCTTGCCATCTTTTTTCTCGATGACCGCAATGCCGTCGGCTCCGGCGCCGGTGTGGCGGTGACAGATGGCCTTTGCCAGTTCCGACAGGTCCGTGTCAGCCGGTATGGCCGGCCTTTCTATAACGATATAATCGTTTCCAAAGCCGTGAAACTTGGTGAAATTTATGGAAGGCATATTGAGTGTTTTTGTTTGGGCACATTAAATAGATTTCGGATGATTTTACATCATTTCGGGACAAATTTGCGCGAAAAGTTTTGTCTGCGGGCTGACTCTGTGAAAAGCGGCTGATGAACCATGCGGACGATATACCTTCTTATAAACCCAGATTCCGCATTAAAGAATCCCAAAGTTCAAAATGCAGGAGATCCGGCTGATTATCTTAGTTTCTAACAGTTCATAGTTAGTCAGTTTTTAGTTAACAGTTGAAAAAACCAATAACTGTAACCTGCATAACTATTGGCTGTTAGGCCGGTTCCGGTTCTCGTCGGGATATTTCTAGCGCGTAGTTCGGGAAAAAAAACAAGGCCGCCTTTTCAGACGGCCCCGTATTTTTTATGATCTGCCCGGCTTAGAAGCTGAACTTAAAGCCGAACTGGAACTGACGCGAATCGTAGGCGGCCGTTGAACGGCTGTAATACTTGCCGCCGCCGGGCGATTGGCCCACTGCGTTCACATCCTCGATGAAAGGCGATGCCGATCCTTCGTTAAAGCGATTGAACAGGTTGAACCCTTCGGCGATCACATCTATCTTGAACCGCTCGCCAAAATGGAAAGCACGTGCCAGACGCAGATCAAATGAAGCAAATCCATGTGTCAGGCCGCGATTGCGTCCCAGATCTCCGATGGAGAAACGTCCGTCGGTTATCAGCGGCGTCGAACAGCCCGTTCGGCCGGGAACACAGAGCGTCCCGTCCGAATTGACGCTAGGTCTGTCTGTCTGTGAAGCCTGGTCGTTGTTCGTGTCGGTGTTCGTGATGATGTTGAACGGCCTGCCGGACGACAGTTCGATGATCGGGGCGACCGTGAAATCAGCAAAGACACGCTTCCAGCCGGAATCGGAGCCTCTCCAGTTCAGCGGCGATGAAAGCACTCCGCTAAAGACGAAACGGTGCCGCTGGTCAAAAAGGGAATTGGCCTTTTCGAGGTTAAAGCGGCTCACATCCTGAGCTATCAGCAGCGTTTGCAGATCGGACGAATCATCGATCGAATGCGACCACGTGTATGACGACTGGAACATGAAATTGTTCGCAAAGCGGCGTTTCAGCTCAACGTTCATCGCGTTATAGCTGGAGTTGCCGTCAGATATCTGGGCGTTCACCGCGCCGAACGGCGTCAGCGTTCCCGGTGTACGAACTGTGTTGGATGCAGCCAAAGCACCGTCCAGCACAGCTTTTGAAACTGCTCCGCCCGACAACGCGCTTGCCAGGAAGTAGTTCGGAGCGTTCGGCCTGAAGAAGTTTGCCACAGCCGGAGCGATCACGCCCTCACCTGTTGAGGCGTTGACGGCGATCATTCCCGGAATGACATTAACCCAGGTTCCGGCGGCCGTACATGCCGTCGGGCTGACGGTCGAAACATCCTGAATGTTGGTCGGAAGAGCGCCGAAACATCTGCGGTAATTCTCTATCTGCAATGACGTGTCGGGTGTGTTGAGATCGGTCGGGTGCGGCAGATGTCTTGCGCCGACGTAGATGTAGCCGACCGAAAGCGACATATCCCTGGTCAACTGCCGTTCGATGGTCAGGTTCGCCTGTGTTGCGTAGGCATATTCAAAATCCTTTGCAACAGGCAGGGTGAACGGAAGCACGGCTCCGAAACCGGGGAATGTCTGGTCATCAAAACGCTGACGGCCAAACTGATACATTGACGAAGCCGCCACGCCGCGCGTGACCGGATTGCCAAAGGCGGCGCACAGTGCCGCGTTCGACCCCTGATTGCCGCAGACCGTTCCGTGAAATACCAACGAAGCGTTCAGCAAGGTCGCCTGCCCAAAAGTGGGTGAACTGGGATTAGTGTCAAGCGGAATGGGAGTGCCGGCCGTCAAAACGGCCTGCTGCTGCTGGGCGGCATCGGCAATGTCGGAGTTGAACGCAACCGCCAGCAGCGGATGGTCATAGAAAAGGCCTAGTGCGCCGCGAACTACGGTTTTGCTGTCGCCCGCAACGTCCCACGCAAAGCCGAAACGCGGCGCCCAGTTATTGGTGTCGCGCGGAAAGCCCTGCTGGACGTTCAGTGCATCCTGTGCCGCAAGCAGATCGGCTGACGTCAGGCTGATGCCCGACAGCGGATCGCTGAAATCGACGGGAGCTATCGTTTGCGTCAGTTCTATGTCATAGCGGACACCGTAATTGACGGTCAGACGCGGATGCAGCTTCCATGTGTCCTGGGCAAAGAATGCCAGCGGCTTGTTGCTGAAAGAACTGACCGGATTGCCGAAACCCTGAATATAGGTTGACGGCATTCCCAGGCCGTAAGCCTGAACCGGCGTCAGGTCAGGAGCTCCTAGCTGGCCAAATGCCGCATTGAGATTTCCTGCCGCGAACGGGCCAAAATTGAAAAGACCGGCGAAATTCAGTTCAAAAACCGCCTGCGGAATATCCACAAAATTTATGTCGCCGCCAAATTTGAACGTGTGATTGCCGACGACCCAGTTAAAGTTGTCAGCGAACTGAAAACGTTTTTCCGTACGGTCAACGGGCGAAAAGAGTTCGCGTCCGATAAATGCCGTACCCGAAATGTTAAATGCCACTGCCTCGCCGTTTTGCGATTTGAATGTTGTGTCGCGTTGTCCGAAAGAGAACCGGAACTCATTTGCCATGCTCGTGCCGATGGCGGAGTTAAGGCCCGCCGAGAATGAATAGTCCTTGAGTTCCTGAATGCCGGTACGCGAAAAATCATTCTGTCCCAGCGACTGGTTCTGCGATTCGACCTGAATACCGGTGATCGATCCCGGATTATAGCCAAAACGAAGCGTCAGTTGGTTGTTCGCGTTTATGCTGTGATCGCCCCTGATGGAAAAGAAATTCGTCCTTTCAGTAACGGGAAAGACCCGCTGGAGGTCATTAAGCGGACGAAAGGCGATTGGCAATCCGCCGGAGCCGACCGTTCCGGCGGGAACCGGCGCTCCGCTGATAAAGAACCGAGGGCCGACCTGAGTTCCGGCCGGGATCGCTCCGCCGGCGCTTATCAGCGGATTTGTTCCCGTGAGGGCCGTATAGGTTCCGCTCGAGGCCAGGTAAAGATACTGTACCGCCGCATTGATGAGCGTTGCGTTCCCGGTTCCGATAAGGTTGTTGGCAAATGCCGCCTGTGCTGTTGTCAAACCGCCAAAGGTCTGTGTGAACGGCAGTATCGGAGCGCCGAGCGTCACCGATGAACCGAGGCCAGAGGCCGGATCACTTGTGAAAAAACCTGATTCGTCACGCTGGCGGCGTTCGTATGAGGCAAAGAAGAACGTCTTGTCCTTTACGATCGGGCCGCCAAATGTGGCACCCCATTGTGTGCGGCGAAAATCGGGATTGGCAATGGGAGCAAAGGCGTTGCGTGCCTGAATGCTCTTGTCGCGGAGAAATCCGAAGACGTTGCCGTGAAACTCGTTTGTTCCGCGTTTGGTGACAACGTTGACGATGCCGCCGGTTGCGCGGCCAAATTCCGGTGCGTATGAGTTTGTCGCGACCTGATATTCCTGCACCGCTTCCTGCGAAACGGTCGAGCGGGCGGCGTTGATCGAATTGTCCGTGAAATCGGCCCCGTCAACCTGAACCAGTGTTGAGCGTCCGCGCTGTCCGCCGATGTTGAGGCCGGATGTCGGAGCAGGCCCGATCGGGCGGCCATTGTCGCGGCCAACCGTCGAAATGGTCAGGGCAAAACCCGTCGCGCTTCTTTCATTGATCGGGAGATTCTCTATCCTTGCCTGATCTATCGTTGTCGAGACGCTGGTCTTGGTCGTCTCTATCAGTTCCACAGAATCGCCGGTGACGGTCACGATGGCGTCCTGTGCGCCTATCTCCATATTTATGCGCAGGTCGGCGGTTTGGCCGACCGTCAGGCGCACCGGCGAGATAACGACCTTTTTGAATGTCGCGGCCTCAGCCGAGATCTCATATTCACCCGGCGGCAAGGCTATAAAACGATAGCCGCCGTCGGTTCCCGACGTGACGGTTCGCGAAATGCCCGTACTGATGTTGCGCGCCGTGATCGTTGCTCCGGGAACGACCGCTCCGCCGGGGTCGATGACCGAACCGGTCAGGTCGGCCGTCGTGGCCTGAGCCTGCGCAAAAGCGGAAACGGTCCCGATCAGGATAAAAAGCCACAAGGCAGCGATCTTCGCGAGCCAGCCGGAAGATCGGAAAGAAATTCCTTTCATCAAGTTAATTCTCCTCTATAATGCGTGAGCCTTTTTGCTGCTCGCCGACGTGGAAAGATGGTGTGATACTAATAGGGAATACCTATGTTCCCTTGTTCTTCCCCTGGTCGCGAACGCCGATCAGATAAGATCAGCGGTAAACAAAAACGGCAAGATATGCTTTGATGTTTGTATCGCAAATTCGCATTTAAGGCAAGCAAAATTGTTAATTCACTATTAAATTTTCTTTTAGGCCGAAAGCATTCGCAAACCTGATCGCGGTTTGCCGAACAGTCCAAAAGCACGTCCCTGCCATCTCTTTTGCCAACGCCCTTCTATAAGGCAAAGGACAGGAACGCTTCTGCTGCGGCGTTCTGAACGGATGGCTTTTGACAAACACACCGCCGAAAAACGAAAATCGCAATCAATGCATATTGTTCCCATTACAGTCCCGACGCCGTTCTATGTAGGCGATGTGAACGTATATCTTGTCCGCGAAGATCCGCTCACGCTGATTGACGTTGGCCCCAAAACGCCCGAGGCGGTTGAGGCCCTGCGGCGCGGCCTGGCGGCCCAGGGCGTCGGTTTTGCGGACATCCGCCGGATAGTTCTGACCCACGCCCACGAAGATCACTGCGGCCTTGCAAAAACTGTCCGCGATGCCGCCGGGAACGCCGAAATATTTGTCCACGATTGGGAAACCGGACATCTTTTTGGCCGCCTTGCACAGGAACAGCAACGGGGATTTTTGGTCAAAGCCGGTGTTCCGGCCGATATTGTTGCGGAGATGCGCTCGCTTTATGACGAAGTAAGCCTGCTTACGGATGCGCTCGATGACGGTGATCTGCTCAGCCTTGCGGACGATATGGAACTCGAATTTGAGAGCGGTTCGCTCCGCGTTCTGCACACGCCCGGTCATACGCCCGGTTCGTGTTCGTTCATTCGCGAGGCAAACCGCACATTATATTGCGGCGACTGCGTTCTAAAGCGAATAACGCCGAACCCGATGCTTGCGCCTGACCCGATAGATCCGGAAAGGCGGTTTGCCTCCATCGCGGAATTTCTTGTCAGCCTTGCAAAGCTTCGCGCGGCCGCCCCGACGATGGTTCACGGCGGCCACGGCGAACCGGTCACGGATTTTGAGGAGATATTCAACCGCTATGTCCGGGCGATAGATGAGCGGCAGCGAAAGGTCATCGCATTGGTGCCAAACGAAGGCATCAATGCATTTGAACTTGCCGCAAGGCTTTTCGCCGATTCGTTCGATCACGGCGTTCACCGCTTTTTGGCGGTTTCCGAGGTGATAGCCCACCTTGACCACGCATATGCCGCCGGAAAGCTTGGCCTTGAATCAAAAAATGGGGTCGAGATCTATCGCAAATGACCCTGACAGATTAGAAATGTTGTTGAAAGTTATTTTCATTTATTATTGAAAGCCATTTTCATTTAGCAGATTTATTCGGTAAACTTGTCGTAATTCAGACAGGTTTATTTTTTTACAGGGGCCTCATAACATGCAGCTAAGATCAAAACTTGGGTTTTTTATCATTTTGACGGTGTTTGCCTTTAACGCCTTTGCCCAGCAGGCAGACTCGCTGGCGGTCGAGGGCGAAAAACGGCTTAGAAACGTCAAACAACTGACCTTTGGCGGAGAGAACGCCGAAGCGTATTTTTCCTTTGACGGCAAAAAGCTTATCTTCCAATCAAAACGTAACGGCAGCGGTTGCGACCGGATGTACACAATGAACATCGATGGCACGAATGTTCGGCAGGTTTCCAACGGCAAAGGGCGCGTTACCTGCGGATATTTTCAACGCGGCGATAAAAAGATCGTGTATGCATCGACCCACGCGGCAAGTGATGAATGCCCGACGCAGCCCGATCGTTCTCAGGGTTACGTTTGGCCGGTCTATCCGACATACGAGATCTATACCGCAAATGCCGACGGCACAAAAATAAAGGCTTTGACAAAGAACAACGCCTATGACGCCGAAGCGACCCTTTCGCCCGACGGAAAGACGATAGTCTTTACCTCGACCCGCGACGGCGACCTTGATATCTACACAATGGACATCAACGGCAAGAACGTGAAACGCCTGACCGATGAACTTGGCTACAACGGCGGCGCGTTCTTTTCGCCCGACGGCAAACAGATCGTCTATCGGGCATTTTACCCAAAGACCGAAGCCGAGATCGCCCGCTATAAGGAGCTTTTGGCAAAGGATATGATCGAGCCTGCGGTTTTTGAGATATGGGTGATGAACGCTGATGGCAGCAACAAGCGCCAGGTGACCGACCTCAGTTCCGCGAGCTTTGCACCGTTCTTTACGCCGGACGGCAAGGGCATCATATTCTCGAGCGATCATTTTGACGTAAAAACGCCGGGTGCGCGGCGACAGCCAAATTTTGACCTGGTCGTGGTCAATGTTGACGGCACGGGCCTCGAGCGGATAACGTTCAACGAAACATTCGACGGTTTCCCGATGTTCTCGCCGGACGGCAAAAAGCTCGTCTTTGCGTCAAACCGGAACGCGGCAAACCCGGGCGATACAAATCTTTTTATTGCTGATTGGGTTGATTAAAATAAAAGCAAAGGCCGCGCGGGTTTGCGGCCTTATTGAAATTGGAAAGACCAATTAGAACCGGAGCGGAAAGGATGATCACCGCTCCGGTTTTTTGTATCTAGCCTTGTTTTCGTCCGAACATATCCAGCCCGACCGCCGCGACCAGGATCGATCCTTTGACTATATCCTGCATAAAATCGCGGACATTCAGCAGCGACATTCCGTTATCGAGGCTGGCCATTATCAATGCCCCGAGGCACGCTCCAAAAATGGTTCCGCGTCCGCCCATAAGCGAAGCACCTCCGATAACACACGCAGCAATTGCGTCGAGTTCTTTCAGCACGCCCGCGTCAGGCGCGGCGGCGCCGACCCTGGCAGAGAAGATCAGAGCAGCGATGCCCGTCAGCGCACCGAGCAGGGCAAAGACCTTTACCACATTCAGCCTGTTGTTGATGCCGGAAAGCCGGGCAGCTTCAGCATTGCCGCCGATGGCGTAAAGATAGCGGCCAAACGTTGTAGATGTTGTCAGAAACGCTCCGAACAGAGCGACGGAAACGAATATAAGCACCGGTATCGGCACGCCCTGATAGGAGTTCATTACCAACATGAACGCGACAATGGCCGCGATGGGGATGATCGCCTTCAGAGCGGCGGCAGTGTAGTTCACGTCGCCCAGGCCGTAGCTGCGGGCCGATCTGACCGAGCGGTAAACCATGAAAATAACAAATATGATCGCCAGTCCGGCAAGCGCCCAGCCGTAGGACATCGGCAGATTGCCCTGTCCGATGAATTTGTAGGAATCCTCGGCTATCGGGACCGTATTGCCGCCAAGCTGCCATTTGACCGCGCCGCGCCACGCAAGCAGGCCTCCGAGCGTGACGATGAACGCCGGGATGTTCATATACGCCGTCAGAATGCCCTGAAAAGTGCCGATAGCCATGGCGACCATGACCGCGATGACGATGGCGACGGGAACGCTGAATTCCCAAGAGGCGAGCGAATACGCCGCTATACCGCCGGCGAGTCCCATCACCGAACCGACCGAAAGGTCGATGTTGGCGGAAACTATCACCATCAGCATCCCGACGGCGAGTATGCCGGTAACGGACATCTGCGTCATCAGGTTAGAGAGATTTCGCGGCGTCAGAAAGATGGAATCCGTTGCCCAGTGGAAATATACCCAGATCAGCGCCAGCACCGCGATCATGATATAAGCGCGCAGGTTAGAAGTGTTTATTTTAGGGGTTGATTTTTCAGACATTGCGTTCATTAGGCATCGGAAGCGGTCTTGTTTTTCAACAGGCTCGGAAAACCGATCACATATCTGCGGCCAAAACAGTTTGGCCAGTTATTTTTGTCCGTACAAGTTAGTTAAATCGATTTAGATATGCGTATTCTATAACATCTTTACCGTGGCGGCGCAAATGTTTTATTGGTGTCCGGTTGCGGCGGCCATAAGTTTTTCGGGGGTTGCCTCGGCGCGTGTGAACTCGCCCGCTATCTTTCCTTCGTGCAGCACAAGCACGCGGTCGGACAGCCCCAGCACCTCGGGCAGTTCCGATGAAACGAGGACGATGGCAAGGCCCTGCTGGGCCAGCTTGTTTATCTCGGCGTAAATTTCCTGTTTTGCCCCGACGTCTATGCCCCGCGTCGGTTCGTCCAGAAAGAGGACCTTTGGTTCCGTCAGCAGCCATTTGCCCAAAACGACCTTTTGCTGGTTGCCGCCGGAAAGATTGCCCGCGATCGTCATCAGCGAACCGGCCTTTACCCGCAGCGACGACATCGGGATCGAAGCCGCCGCCGCCTCGCGTGCGCGGTCGGTCAGGAACTGTCCCGAGATCCGCTTCAGAGCGGCCAGCGTGATGTTGTCCATGATCGTGTGTTCCAGCACCAGCCCAAAACGCTTTCTGTCTTCGGTGACAAAACCTATGCCGTGGCGAATGGCGTCGGACGGAGACGAAAGCCGTACCGGTTTGCCGCCGACCTCGATGGTTCCCGACCATTTCCCTTTCCACGAACCGAAGATCGTCATCAGAAGTTCGGTGCGGCCCGCTCCCATCAAACCCGCAATACCAAGCACCTCGCCCTTGCGGACGTGAAATGAAACGTCATCGACCAGCTTCTTTCCGGGAACGTCTGGCGAATATGCGGTGATACCGCGAAACTCGGCGGCCGTTTCGCCGAATTCGTGGTGAGAAGCGGGAAAGATGTCGCCGACCTCGCGTCCGACCATCTTTGAGATCACTGTGTCTTTTGTAAGCTCGGCGGCAAGGTGTGTCCCCACTGTTTTTCCGTCTCTCAGCACGGTGATGCGGTCACTCATCCGAAAGACCTCTTCCAGCTTGTGCGAGATGTAGATCATCCCGACGCCGCGCGACCTGAGGTCTTCGAGGATCGTGTAAAGCGTTTCGACCTCGGTATCGGTCAGCGCCGCCGTCGGTTCATCCAGAACAAGAATTTTGGCATCTTGTGACAGAGCTTTTGCGATCTCGACAAGCTGCTGGCGCCCAATGCCGAGACTGCCCACAGGCACGCGCGGGTCGATGTCCAGCTTGAGGTCGCGGAGAAGATTTGCCGCGCGGTGGTAAAGCTCCGAATGGTTGATGACGCCAAGCGTTGAGGGTTCGCGGCCAAGAAAGATGTTCTCGCCAACGGTGAGTTCCTTTACCAGTGACAGTTCCTGAAATATGATCGCGACACCGGCATTCTCTGAATCGCGGATACCGGAAAACTCCATTGTTTTGCCGTCTATCAATATCTCGCCGGAATACTGTCCCGCCGGATAAACACCGGAAAGGACCTTCATCAGGGTCGATTTGCCGGCGCCGTTCTCGCCGACAAGGGCGTGAAACTCTCCGGCCTCCAGCGTAAAGCTGACACCGTCAAGCGCCCGGACGCCCGGGAATTCCTTAACGATGTTCTTCATTTCCAAAAGCGGCATTTTTTGTTTTTATCGGATCGAGGCCGGAAGCCCGGCGACAACATCACCTGATCAGCTAGCAAGTTTACACTTTTGTCGGACTGTTTTTAAAGTGCGGACATTGTAATCCGTTCACGCTGCCGGTTTTACGCCCTTTGCGCGAATAATCTATACTAGGTGCATTATGTCAGACCAGATAGCCATTGAATCCGTTTTGAACGAGACGCGCGTCTTTCCGCCGTCACCCGAATTTTCCGCAAAGGCCCATATCAAGAGCTTTGAAGAATATGAAAAGCTCTATGCGGAAGCCGAGGCCGACCCCGAAGGCTTTTGGGCAAAACAGGCAGAGAGCCTGGATTGGTTCAAAAAATGGGACAAGGTGCTGGAATGGAACGAACCCTTTGCCAAATGGTTCGTCGGCGGCACGCTGAACGTTTCATACAACTGTCTGGACAGGCATCTGACAACGTGGCGGCGGAACAAGGCGGCGATCATCTGGGAAGGCGAACCGGGTGAACAGCGGACGCTTACGTATCAGCAGCTTTATACCGAGGTCTGCAAATTTGCCAACGTCCTGAAAGGGCAGAACGTCAAAAAAGGCGACCGTGTGGCGCTGTATATGCCGATGGTGCCGGAGCTTGCGATAGCGATGCTTGCCTGTGCCCGCATCGGGGCGACGCATACGGTGATCTTCGGGGGATTTTCGGCGGACGCGATAAAGGACCGCGTAAATGACGGCAAGGTAAAGCTGATCGTGACGGCGGACGGCGGCTATCGCCGCGGGGCCGAGATCACGTTAAAGAACACGATAGACAACGCGTTGCCGAATTGTCCGACCGTGGAAGCCGTCATCGTGTTCAAACGCACCGGGACAAAGATAGATATGTCGCCGGGCCGTGACCACTGGTGGCACGAACTGATGGCCGCCGCCGAGACCGAATGTCCCGCCGAAGAACTTGATTCGGAACATCCGCTTTACATTCTTTATACGTCCGGCACGACCGGAAAGCCTAAAGGCATTCTGCATACGACCGGCGGTTATCTGACACAGACGGCGTACACGACCAAAATGGTCTTTGACCTTCGCGATGAGGACATTTACTGGTGTACGGCGGACATCGGCTGGGTAACGGGACACAGCTATGTGGTTTACGGGCCGCTTGCCAACGGAGCGACGGTGCTGATGTATGAAGGGGCGCCGAATTACCCCGATTACGACCGCTTTTGGGACATCATAGAACGGCACAGGGTCAACATTCTCTACACCGCGCCGACGGCGATACGCGTATTTATCCGCTGGGGCGAGAGCCACGTTCTGAAACACGACATCTCAAGCCTGCGCCTGCTCGGGACCGTCGGCGAACCGATAAATCCCGAAGCGTGGATGTGGTATCACCACGTTGTCGGCAAGGGCAAATGTCCGATCGTAGATACGTGGTGGCAGACCGAGACCGGAGCGATAATGATATCGCCGCTGCCCGGCGCGACGCCGACGGTTCCCGGTACTGCGACGCGTCCGCTGCCCGGCATTTTACTCGATATAGTTTCAAAAAGCGGCGAACCGGTAGGCGAGAATGAGGGCGGTTATCTGGTGGCGAAACATCCGTGGCCGTCAATGCTCAGAACGGTTTACGGCGACGACGAAAGATACAAAAAGACCTATTGGTCAGAGATACCGAACCGTTATTTTGCCGGTGACGGAGCAAGGCGCGACGAACGCGGTTATTATTGGATAATGGGCCGCGTTGACGACGTGATAAACGTCAGCGGACACCGCCTTGGAACGGCCGAGGTCGAATCGGCGCTTGTTTCGCACGAAGCCGTCGCCGAGGCCGCCGCCGTCGGCCGCCCCGATGAGGTGAAAGGCCAGGCCATATCGGTCTTTGTCACGCTTGAGGGCGGACGCAAGGGAAGCGATGAACTGAAGGAAACGCTTCGAGCCCACGTTGCGAAAGAGATCGGGGCATTGGCAAAACCGGACGACATCCGCTTTACCGACGCTCTGCCGAAAACGCGTTCGGGCAAGATAATGCGCCGCCTTTTGCGCGAGGTCGCCGCCGGCGCCGACATTGCTGGCGACGTAACCACACTGGAAGACCTCTCGGTGCTTGAAAAGCTGAGAGATGATGAGGATTAAAAAACAGCATGGCTGAGAAAACCGGAGTTCCGAGTCCGCCCGAAGAGCTGGCCCTTGCCGGCCGGGAATTTTACCGTCGCGGCTGGGTTTTGGGGACCAGCGGCAATTTCAGCATGCTTTTGGCGCGCAAGCCGCTGAGGATATGTGTGACCGCCAGCGGCATGAACAAAGGCGACCTGGACGAGACGAATTTTCTGGAACTGGACGACGACGCCGAGATATTGCAGGGTTTCGGTAAACCGTCGGCGGAAACGCTGATACATCTATGCATCTACCGGCATTTGCCGAAGGCGCGGTCGATACTGCACACGCATTCGGTCTGGGGAACCATTCTTTCCGATCATTTTTATGAACAGGGCGCCATCGAGATCGAGGGCTACGAGATGCTGAAAGGCCTGTCGGACATTACGACCCACGAACACAAAGAGGTCGTTCCGATAGTTGATAATTCGCAGGACTACATCGCCCTTTCGCACGTCATCGAAAATGTCCTGCTTGAGAACAAAGGCATCCACGGCGTCTATCTCCGCCGCCACGGCCTCTACACCTGGGGCGAAACCGTCGCCGACGCGCGAAGGCATATTGAGATATTCGAGTTTTTGTTTGAGGTTTTAGGACGCCAGTTGCGATAAACCAGTATCTGTATAAGTCTGCTTGTTTCCAGTTCTCAGATAATGTGGAGTATTTAGATGAGGGTCAAAGTTTTTATTTTGTTTGCTCTGGTACTCGGCCTGGGAACCGCGAACGCGTACGCACAAAGGAATGTCTTGTTCTCAATGTGCAACTTTAGGTTGGATGACTCTTATATGCAGGCCAATCTTAATTTTACGCAAAGCTATATCTTTACTTTGGATTCCAACGGCACACCGGATAATGTTGTTCGAATTCTCGGCAAAGAAGAATATGTTCCAGATGAGGCTGCGAATGCCTGCATGAAGAATTGGAAATTCGACGGTTTTTCGAAAGGAATGCGTTTTGCAGTTTCGTTCGGATGGGTTCACGGCATTGGCTGGACACACGCAAGCATTGTCGGCAATGGCTTTTCACAAAAGATCGTTCCCGTCCAGGCTCAAATTAACGACAGGAATATCGAGGAACTCATCTCAGAACTGTATTCAAATCCCTGGCCCGGCGCTGAGATAGTCGGTGAAAGTCCGACCGAGTGGGAGTTCCAATTGACAGAGCCGATGCGCAATCTATTGTCGATCGGTCCGTCCGCACAAAATGCTTTGCTCGATAACATTCGGAATCAGCAGATAAAGGATCAGGTGATCTTCATTTTGGGCGGGATAGGTAATGAAGCCGTGATCGAACCGATAATAAACGCAATGGTGGCGAAAGACGACATAAAAGTCGTTCCAAACGCCTACCGCATCAATCGCGCAGCAAACCTTGCTTTGACCAACATCACTGTTGCCGATGTCATTTGGCATCACGGTGGTGGAATAGTCATGGAAAATTGCCAGGAAGATCAAAAGACATGTTGGGCAAACTGGTGGAAGAAAAATAAAAATTCATTTTCGATAGCGGAGATAAAACAAAGCCGAAGATACTCAAATTATCCGAATTACGGCATATACCGCAACCTCGAGCCGCCTAATGTTCCAGAGAACAAATAGAATAAGCGAGCCTGAAAAGTCACGGGTTTTTTCTATGAGTTTACTGCTTCCTGCATTAAAGATCTTTTTGAACACTGAACACACCGAAAATAAATAAGCAGCATTTTGCTCCGCGTCTCTTCTTTCATATATCACCTCAGAAACGTTATTATATTCGTATGGCAGTAGTAGATGTACCAAACAGAGATCTGAGGTTTACCGATCCGGCGGAGATAGCTGAATATCTGGGCAGTATCGGGATAGATTATGAGCGGTGGGACAACATCTCACAGCTTGGGCCGGACGCTTCGGACGAAGAGATATTGAATTTCTATTCGGACGAGATCGAGGAGTTAAAGGCAAAGGGCGGTTACGTAACGGCGGACGTTATAAACATCACGCCCGAAACGCCGGGCCTTGACGTGATGCTCGACAGATTCAACAAGGAACACTGGCATGACGAGGACGAGGTGCGCTTTATCGTAAAAGGCCACGGCCTGTTCCACATCGCGCCGGAAGGCGGCGATGTCGTATCCGTTGAGATGGGATCGGGCGACCTGATACGCGTGCCGCGTGGCACAAAACACTGGTTCAACCTTTGCGGTGACAAAACGGTCAGGGCCATCAGGCTCTTTCAGGACGTGTCGGGCTGGACGCCGCATTATACCAATTCGGGCGTTGATGCCGGCTTTCAGCCGTTGTGCTTCGGTGTTTCCTACATTCCTGCTGCCAACACGATCTAACCGCCGGGACGCGGAACAACAAAGTAATTCAAACTGCTCTGAAAACTCCGCGTCTCTGCGTTTCTGCGGTGATAAATGACACAAGCAATACTTCTTGATATCGAAGGCACGACAACGCCGATAGATTTCGTTCACAACACACTTTTTCCGTATGCGCGCGCCCGCGTGGCGGGATTTTTGCAGCAGAACATCGCCGACCTGAAATTCGAGGTCTCACAGCTTGAAAAGGAACACGATGCAGACAGCGAATACACGGGCGGCTTTAAGCCCGATGCAGCCAATTCCGTTTCGGACTATCTGGTGTATCTGATCGACAACGACCGAAAATCGACACCTCTCAAGGCAATTCAGGGGATGATATGGCAAGCAGGTTACGAAAGCGGCGACCTTGTCTCAAACGTATATGAGGATGTTCCTCCGGCCTTGAAAAAATGGAAGGAAGAGGAAAGAACCGTCGCCATCTATTCTTCCGGCAGTGTTCTGGCCCAGCAAATGATCTTCAAATATTCCGATCAGGGCGACCTGACACGCTTTATCGACCGCTATTTCGACACCAATATCGGCCATAAACGCGAAAGCGAAAGCTATCGCAAAATAGCCGAAGAACTCGGACTCGATCCCTCGGAAATAATGTTCGTCTCGGATATTCCCGCCGAGCTTGACGCCGCCGTCGATGCCGGTTTTGCCGTCGCTCTATCGCTTAGGCCCGACAATCCGCCTCTTAAAGAAACATTCAGCCGAAAGAAAATCACCGACTTCGATCAATTGCCATAGTGACTTGGCGTTACGGAGCCTTGCGGCAATATGTCCAAACTCAGGATAATTCCAAACATCACCCACAGATGCCGGGCGTTCTCAAAAGAACCGGTAAGCCCTTGAATGAACACAGATGAGATAAATGCAATGCACAAGGCAATGCGTAAGGCCGAGATCACATCGTTCTTCTCACCCGGTCTTATTTGCCATACGCGGCAACACAGATAAATCGTAACAGCCGCTATCGCCAATAGTCCGAATATTCCCGCCTGGCCGGCAACGTTCAGCCAGATATTGTGGGCGTCGGTCAGCATCTGCTGCTGTCCTGACGGAGCCAGAAAAAGGACCTTGCAAACACCTAAACCCAAGCCATTGCCAAAAAAAGGATCGGCCATAAATGTATCGAACGCGCCTTGCCACGCCAGCAGCCTTTGAGTGGGATCAATGCGGGTTCCCAGAATATCAAAACTGTATGGCGATGTCGGGATATGCCGCAGCGTAACTGCCGATGCGACCAGAAAAGCGGCCGCCGCCAGTCCGCCGCTGGCAAGCAATAATTTGCTGACTGCCTTTTTCCCGTTCTGTGCAAACCAAACCGCCCCCCAGGCGGACAGGCCGAACAGAACGCCGCCGATTCCCGGCGACACCGTGAAAAATATCGTGGTCAAATGGAGCAGCATTGCCGGCCAGAATATCTTTTTGCCGATCCATTTAATTTTGCATGCGGCAAGCAGCAGCATGGTGCTGATTCCCAGATAACTGCACAGCATCGCCGGATATAAAAACGTACTCTGGACACGCGGATAATTTCCCGGCGGCAGCGAACCGTAATGATGCAAAAAGAATGTGTGCCAGATATTGCTTCGGTCAATGTAAAATATCAGAACGGTAATTGTCCCGACGAGGCTGACAAATGTTCCCGCCGCGATCCAGGCCAAGACCGAACGCTTCAGCATTTTCTCGCTGCGGATGATCTGATGGGCGAGAACCGCCAGTCCGATAAGAAACGCCTCGCCCGAAAGTTTCAGCAAACTGAACTTGGGCGAAACCGAAAAAATTGCCGACAAAAACAGAGCCGCAAAGTAGATCCCAAAAAAATAATAGGCCGTGTCCCATAGCGGCCGTATTTTTTTTGTCAGGATAGCCGCAGTAAACAAAACAAAAAGAATTATGAATACAGCCTCGGTGAATTGCGCACGGATAATGTATATCCGCATATTCGGCTGCATAAATCCAAGTGAAAGAACAAGCAGCAGGAACACTATCTGAACAAGCCGTACAAACCGTGACTTTTCAGACACGTCATTATTTAAGGAAACAGTTGTGTCCATTTGAGATCTTTCCGTCGGGCGGACAAAAGCAAATTATGTTATCAAACATTATTTGATAAAATAGACAAATGCAAAACTTGGAAACGGCGACGCTGGGCGCGGGGTGTTTTTGGTGTGTTGAGGCGGTTTTTGATGATCTGAAAGGCGTTGAGGATGTCATTTCCGGCTACAGCGGCGGGCATAAGGAGAACCCGACATATCGCGAGGTGTGCGACGGGACGACCGGCCATGCTGAGGTTGCGCAGATAACGTTCGACCCTGATGCGATCAGCTTTGCCGACGTTCTGCGCGTTTTCTTTTCGGTTCACGATCCGACAACGCTGAACCGCCAGGGCAACGACATAGGGACGCAATACCGCTCAGCCATTTTTTATCATGATGACGAGCAGAAGCGCGTTGCCGAAGAAGTTTTTCGTGAGGTCAGCGAGGCGGGCATCTATGACGATCCGCTGGTGACGGAAATAACGCCTTTTGAAAAATTTTGGCCGGCCGAGGACCATCATCAGGAATATTTCCTTAACAATCCCGGCCAGCCGTATTGTGCGGCAGTTGTCGCGCCAAAGGTGGCAAAGTTTCGCCAAAAATTCGCTGACCGCCTAAAGCGATAGCGGCAGCATTATTCGACCGCCCGTTTTAGAGGACGATAGATGCCGTGGCGTTCGTATTGCCGCCGCCGCGTTTTTAAAAGATAAAGGATCCTGTGTTTTGTATAGACATGGACCTTTGCCAGGCTCGGCCTCTCATTCAGCCGCGAAAAGACCTTTCCTATCGCCTTGCAGACCGCATCGGCAAACTCCGCCGGATCGGCGTTGACCCTTACTGAAACCGACTCGCCGTGAAAAACGACCGGTTCGTCCCGATCAGCCAAAAACGGATATGCCCTTTCAAGCTGTAAGCAGGCGTTGTGAAACGCCGCGGCGAAATTCAGGTTCGCCTTTGCCAGCGACACGTTCATGGTCGTCAGTATCTCTGACAACAGATGCTCGGTGTCGGCAACGCTGATGGTTTCCTTTTGTTTTGCTTCTTTTGCGGCGATCAGGTGATAAGCGGGCGAATCGCCGGGTGAGCGAGCAATTCTTTCGGCCTCGGCGGCGATGCTGCTTTCAACGAAAGCCTCGCGGCGAATGGGCCAGCCGGTTCGCTCCGCGCTCCGATAGACCCCGATGCGGCCGTGTGAGCCGCGAACCCGTTCTAAAATATGTTGAAACGCCTCTTTGCCCTTGGTCACGGCTCCGCTGTGCAGGTCGCGCTCCAGCGCCTGCAGCGTGTTCAGCGGAGTAAAGATTATCTCGGCTTCGTAGGCGCAAAGCTCTATGCTCACGCGGCCGACGAACTGCATCGACCGCAGATATCGCACCAGTGCGTCAAGATCTACAAAGGACGTGTTGAGATTTTCGTGGATCGGATTTAGACTCATTGCCTTTTTCTCAAATTCTTCCCTTACAGGCGCTATTTTCAGGCCTGTTGTGTTCGTGTTTAACTCTTTGTTTCGTGATGAGATAGAACGAATTGGCGGGGTTTTCCAGAAATCGGCGGCAGCAGCGATAATAAAGCAATTTAGCGCCAAACTTTTTGACGGCGAAAGGCGTCTAAATGCCTGTTCTGATATTTATTTTTTGGAGGTTCACACAATGACAAGGATCATTGTTCTGACAATGTTCGTTTTTGCGGCGTGCGGCATCGCGGCGGCACAGGATAAAGCTGATTTTTCGGGAAAATGGACGCTCGATAAGGAAAGGTCCGATCTTGGCCGCGCGGGAGCCGGCATTGAGTCGATAACGATGACCGTCACGCAAAAGGACGGCAAACTGTCGGTCGAAACACAAACAAAACGCGGCGCTCCGCCCGAAGGGACATCGGCACGTCCCGGCGGAGGCGGCAGGATGGGAGCGGGCGGCGGAAGACCGGCCGGCCTGGGCGGAGGTTTTATCGGCGGCGACACGTCCTATACCTACTCGCTGGACGGCAAGGAAACCACGATCCAGCAGGAAACTCCGGTTGGAACGATGCCCCTCAAGCTAAAGGCAAAACAGGACGGCTTAAAGCTCAGCCTTAGCCAGTCACGCACCATCAGCGGCCCGATGGGCGATAACACTATCACAACCACCGAGGAATGGAACCTCTCCGCCGACGGCAAAACCCTCACCGTAAAACGCGAGAACCAAAATCCCCGCGGAGCCATGACCACGACCTATGTGTACACGAAGTGAGGTCTGGAGTCTGGAGTCCAGAGTATAAAGCTGTTGGTGCCTGTCAGTGCCGCCTGCTCATGAAGCGGGCGGTCATTTTTCAATTTTACTTCGTCCTCAATCTATTCGGCAGTGTCGCTTCAATTCGGTTTAGTAATTGTTCTTTCAGGTCAGCTTCGTCTAACCATGAGATATGGTTATATTGCCGTGTATCAAAATGAAGATCGTTAATATCTGACTCCTTACATGTCCAGATAACAGGAATTCCCAAGCCAAGAGCAAAACCGGCCTCGAAATAAACTCCATTTTTTTGTCCGGTAAAATCTGCAACAACCAAGCCACTCTTTCTTATATCGGCAATTATTTTGTCATCTATCTTGTCATTTGTTTGTTTTGTATCAACACGAATTGGCGAATATCCAACTTCTTCCAGAGCGGGTTTAAGTCCTTTTTCCCAAACTGGCATAAGGTCTTTATCAAATGACATTGCAACAAATGCCTGGTTAGAATCAGGCCTTGATTTTTTTAATTCGACAACTCGCTCCCAGCCTTTATACGTTAGTCGGTAATTATCACCTCCAGACCTTTCTATATAACCCATTTGTTCGCGCGCTGTTTTGATGTAATAAACCATTTCCATTGCACTACTGGCATAAACAACAGAGTATAAATCGGTTTTGATTGAGACTCCCTGACCAACGTCAGATGTTTTTTTCTCAATATGTAGTAATAGACGATCAATTTTTTCTATTGGACTACGTGGGGCACGTACTGAATAGAGAAGTTCATCAATATTTTCGACAAAGGGAACGATACCATTCTCATTTAGCTCTCTAATTGCCCCGGAGGCCAGATTGCGGTCAAAATCAGGATAATCAGTAAGCATTTTAGTGGCAGCTAATTCTGAAAGAGTATATAGTCCGCAAAGTGAGCAAGAAAATTCCTTATTTCTAGCCCATTGGAAATCACCGTAGGGTATTGTGCATATATAACATCTATCCATAACTTGTATTATGCCGCCTCAATTAATCGCTTTTCATCCTCAGTAATTTCATAAAGTTGATATACCAGATCGTCGATCTGTTTGTCTAACGTATCGCAGAGGCGGTGGTAGAGTTGTTTATCGCGGTCGGTGCGTGCCGACGCGAGGTGCTTTTTGGCTTCGAGCATTTTTTCTACAAGCTCGACTATTTTGTCGTGGGCGGCTTTTTCTTCCGGGTCATCGAAATTGATTGCGCGGATTGGGACTTGAGAAAGACTAAAAATTGTGACTTGAGGAAATGTCTTCTTGAAATCGACAAACATTATCCGCCAAAAGAATTCAATCAATTTAGAATTGATTAAGGCAAGTAGATAGTATTCCTCAGTCAACGAACTACCACGGACTGTGAAAATATTTCCTGTAACTGCAATTGGCTCCAACAAAATTCCTGCTGTCGGTTTTTCTCCAATTTGACGAACAACGATTTTATTTGAGGCAAAGTGAACATCACGATCCCAACATCCTCCCGAAGTTTTAGGTCTTTCAAACAACACAAATTCTTTTGATGGGGCAACAAGATAGCGTTGAACATCCATTCCAGCAATTATTGGAACATGTGTTTCGGTCTCTTTAATGTCAGAGAAATACTTCTTGCGGTTTCCGGTAATTAGACCCCGATTAATATCAGCAATATCACCAAGACAGGGATAAGAGTTTTGCAGACGGCTTATTAACCCACCATTCACATCGTTTATTAGAACATTCCACACCTTTCCGGGAAGATTGGAAAAAAGTGCCTGATTGGTCGTGCTTTCATATTTTGGTTTGTTAACAAATTCAACATCGAGATTGGTCGTGGTTTGGATTTGATGTTGAGTTTCTGCATCTTTAAGTGCTCGTTCAAAAACCAAAACAGAAGTATGTACGTCGGCGTCAGCAAAAACTCGACCGCGAGCGACTGCGATTTTGTCCACATTTGTATTATCAAGAATCCACGACCTTAGGGATTCGGCATAAACATTATTCAAGATCGTTGTCGGAACAATGTAACCTAACTTTCCACCAATTTTTAGTTTGGAAATAGCGCGTTGTAAAAACAAATGGAACAATTCAATTTTAAATTCAGCAGCAACATAATTCTTCTTTAAATAATCAATTATTGACCGCTCCGTGTTGTGTGGCTGCAACATTCGATAAGGCGGGTTCCCGACTATGGAGCCGAAGCCGCCGTTTTTGAAGACTTCGGGGAATGCGGTCTCGAAGTTCATGGGATTCAGTTTGCGCAGGTCTTTGGCATCGAACAGTTGACCGTTCATTATGTCGTAATCGATCAGTGAATTTCCGGCAACGATGTTCCGGTTCAGGTCGGGCAAAAGCTGTTCGCGGAAACCGGCGAGGAACTGCTGTGCGGTGGCTGCCGTTTCTTCTTCGAGCAGTTTCAAGTAAAGCGAAAGTTGGGCAACGCTGACCGCCTGCGGGTCGAGATCGACGCCGAAGATATTGTTGACCAGGATATCGCGCTTGTGTGAAACGGTTAGCTGCAAATTTCCATCTGCAGTTTCACGCGCAAGCCCGGCCTTCAAGGCCGCATTGCGCCGTTGAGACCGCACAGGAACTGACTGACCCGAGCCGAAGTGGAGTGTGGAGTGTGGAGTGTGGAGTGTTCATTATTATACCACATTTCGTGGTATTTTATCAAGAAATCGAACATCCCCAGCAAGAACGATCCCGACCCGCAGGCAATGTCGGCGAACCGCATTTTTGATATTTCCTTAGGAGTTTTGCCTTCGATCAGTTTGCCGACCGTGTTCTCGACAATATAGCGAACGATGTATTCGGGTGTGTAATAGACGCCGCCCGCCTTTCGCACCTCCGGCTTTTCCTCAACCTTTGCACGCTTGTCAGTGACGGTTATGGCCTTGCCGAGAAAACGCTCGTAGATGCTGCCGAGTATGTGGATCGGGATCGTGTTGAAATCATAGGCCGAATTGCGGTGCGAGAGCCATCCGAGCGTTTCCGCAAATGTCCGGTCGTCCGGTGCGAGTTCGGGCGAATCAAGTATGTCGTGCGGCTTGAAGATTATGCCGTTGTATATCTGGTTGAGCCGGGGCATCTCGGCGGCAAAATCACGCCACGCACTGCCCGTCTTTTTGCCGAGCCGGTCTATTATCTCGGACGGTTCGACCAATTTGTCCTCAAGAAAGCGGATGAACACCAGCCGGTCAAGCGTCCGCTGGGTTATTTCGGTCAGCTCTTCGCCTGTCAGGTGCGGATTGTTCCGTTTGAAGGAACGTGCGAGCCGTTCGCGATGGTCGTCCAGTTCGGAAAGGAAAGTCTCGCCTACCTGTTCCGCTTGCACCGGAGCGGCGGCCTTTTTCGTTCCGCGCGTCTTTTTAAGTCCGGCGGCATATTTTTCTATCGAACCATCGCCGACCGCTTCGCGCGAAAAAAGATAATAGAGTCTCCGAAAAAGCTCCTGGTCATGATAATCCCTGTATGAGAACCGCTCAACGATGCGCGACATCGCTGTTTCAACAGATGGCTTGTAACGCGAATCAAGTATGATGAACTGCTCGAAATCTGTCAGAACCGCTAAGGGCGTGTTCGAGTTCCAGCCGTAACGGACGGCCTGAAAACAGTCATAAGGATTTTCAAGCTGGCGCGATGGCTTTTTGGCTTCGGCCATAAACCGCGCCTGAAGAAAATTTGGCCGCGTGAAAAATGCATAGTCGGCCCTTTTGCCGCGGTCGCCAACCATCACGCTTTTTTCTATTTTTACTTCACGTTCGTACGGATTTGGATGCTGCTGATGAAAAACGTCCCAGCCGAGCGCGATCCAGAACCTGTCCAGAAACTCCTGCCGCAATTCGGCTTCCTGATACCTCGGCGCAAGATAAACCGATGAGTTGGCGGCAAAGCGCTCCGCCAGCCGTCCGACCTGCTCAAACGAATCGCTGAAGTTTTTGGGGATGTTCATCTGATCTGTAAAATTTATCACTGAAGCGGGCAATAACAAAAGTTCACTTTTTAGTCCTCTGAAAAAAAGAATTCATCCACTCTGCCGGAGGCCAGTGCTTGCCAAACATTTAACTGAAAACTTGAAACTGAGAACTGTTGGAAAAGGGCCTTTGGCAGAGAGGAATTATCTTTTTCGACCTCAAAGTATAAGGCGGAGCCTTACCGCACTGCGAGGCGGCAAGCGGTTCAAAGACGTTCTCTTTCTTACTAATCAGGGAAGCTGATCTCTTCGACGATCTCGGCCATGTATTTGCGGCCTTCCTCGACGGCGTCGCGGGGAAGCGATATGGCGCCGACAACGGCGTGGCCGCCGCCGCCGTAGCGTTCGCATATTTCAGCGATGTTATGTATTCGCGGACGCGGCGCCCACGGGTTTGACCCGACCGAGATCTTTGTGCGGAAAGAACTTTGGCTGACCGAGACGTTGTAGGTCGTTTCGGGAAAGAAATAATAAGGGATGAATTTGTTGTAGCCCTCGATGCCGGTGCCGACCAGGTCAAATGTGACAACGCCGCGCGCGTAATTTGAACGTTCACGGATCGTTTCCACTGTTTTCCAGTGCTGTTCAAGTATCGGGTCAAGGCGTTCCTTTATCGAAGGCTCTTCGATGACCTCGTCCAGCGACCTCTCGGTCAGCATCAGGATGATCTTTTCGATAAAAGCAGGATCTTTTTCGCCTTCGATAAGCTGCATCAGCTTTAACGCGGGCGAACGCAGCTCGACGCACTGTGCGGACGATTCATAAAAGGCTCCGTCGATGATATGCGCCCATTCGATCAGTTCCGCCAGCGAATCATCTTCCCAACCGAATTTTTCCTTGGCGATGCGGGCGAGGAATTTGGCGTTTGAGGCACATTTAGCATCCAGGAATTTTTTGCCCGATGTGTCCGCCAGAAAATGCTCTTCGTCCTCTTTGGTCAAAAAGGCAGACTGATGATGATCGAACCACCACGTCAGGCGGTCGTCGGCGCAGTATTTGAAATCGACGATTGCATTTTCCCTGCCGTCAAGCTGTTCGCGGTCAAAGGCGTTGCCCGCCCGATGCATCGTCGGCGTGTAGCCGATGACAGCGTCAGGATCGACGACCGCGCGGTAGAACTTCGTGAAAATGGCAGCGGAGGAAACACCGTCAAAGCAGTTTCCGTGATAAAGTATCCGTAGATCCATAAAGAAAAATCCGTCTCAGGGCAAAACATTCTAGGATAGTTAGCCATGGCGGGTTCGTCAAGGCAAGCCTATGATCATAAGGACCGCAACCGAGAATGACGCCGATGCACTGGTAGATTTCAACCAGGCGATGGCAATGGAAACCGAAGGGAAAACACTGGACCGCAACACGCTGACAAAAGGCGTAAGGGCGGTTTTTGGCGATCCGGGCAAGGGATTTTATGTTGTTGCCGAACAGGACGGCCAGATAGTCGGCGGCCTGATGGTCACATACGAATGGAGCGATTGGCGAAACGGCTGGTTCTGGTGGATACAGAGCGTTTACATCAGGCCGGAGGCGCGCGGCAAGCGAATTTACTCAAAGCTGTACGGGTTTGTCAGGGAAAAGGCCGAAAAAGAAAATATCTGCGGTTTTCGCCTCTACGTTGAGAGTGACAACCGGCACGCGCAACAGGTTTATGAAAAGCTCGGGATGGAGGAAACGTACTATCTTTTGTACGAAGAGATAAAAAAATCGGGATCGCCTGATTAAGACGACCCCGATCTTCAATGAAAACGAATTTCCGAAAGCTTTTATTTGAAGGTGTGGAAGATTATCGTAGATTAATGTTCACCCTATAACGATTAGACAAGAAGCTTGCCGAATTTTCGCTTTCAAAGACCAAAAATTTTAATTTGAGAAGAGACCCGATCTAGTCTTCGTGCCCACACTCGAAGATTTTCCCCCAAGCAATCTGGGCCTCCCCTCAAAACTGCGTCGGCCTGATGCGGCCGAGGTCAAATACCGTCACCGACGGCTCAAACTCCGAACCGCCCTTCAGTTGACCTTAAAAATTTTCAAAACCGTACCTTCCGATACGCTATTCTTAAAGCAAAGGGTGTGCCAAAACTCTCTTTTGCAGCCACGCCGCGTAAATATAACAATTTACAGGTTTAGGCTGAAATGCTCCGGTTTTTCTGTATGTATTTATTTCATACAACAGTCATTCGCTTTGACCGAAGGTGTCCTATTTTCGGTCATTGGCCGTTGGGGACACAATATGTTGTAATTTCAAATATATGGCCAAGATAACTGAGCGGGAGTTCAAACGCATTTGCGACGGCATAGCCGCTGATCGCGAGGGCATCATTAAGCACAACCCAATAGGCACAGAAGAAGAGACCCTTCTATGGATGCTGCTCAGTTGTCTGATCAGCTATCTCAGCCTTTCCGAGATCGAGACGCCATGCTTTACCGGAATTCCGACCGCTGAAACATACCGTAATGCGATCTCTATTATTTTAAAACAACGAATGGAACCGAATTTCGATTTTTTTTCGCATCTGGAGCAATTTTCTGAAAAATGATTATAGAAACGTTCATTCTGTCGCTGTTTCAGCAAAATACGCGGGTCGTTGCCTGTGAAAAGACCGGAAAGGCCGTTTGTATCGATCCGGGCGAGGATTCGCCGGAACTGGCCGAATATATCCGCTCAAACGGTTATGCGTTACAGGCGATAACGCTGACACACGCCCATCTTGACCACATTGGAGGCGTTGGGGCGTTAAAGCGGGAATTTCCCGACGCGGAGATCATTTTGCACCCGGACGATGAGGCGTTGTATCACGCTTTGCCGCAGCAACCTCTGCGAATGGGCCTGCCGCCGGAGCAGCTTTCGGCATTAGGGCTGGATTACGCACCGCCTCCGCCGATAACGCGGTATTGGTCGGACGGCGAGGAGTACCCGGTCGGCGAGCTTGTTTTCAAGGTGCTGCATTGCCCCGGCCACACGCAGGGCCATGTCGTTTTTGCGGAGATGAAAGAACAGGCCGTTTTTGCGGGCGATTGCCTGTTTGCCGGTTCCATCGGGCGAACCGACCTGCCCGGCGGCGATCACCGGCAGCTTATTGATTCGAT
>CAZOXY010000007.1:48000-76931 GCA_964583955.1 uncultured Chloracidobacterium sp.
CGATCAACAACAAGATACTTCCGCTTGGCGATGACATGACCGTATATTCAGGCCACGGCCCGGACACGACCATCGGGCGTGAAAGACAGACCAATCCTTTTCTGACCGGCTTATATGATATAGGATAGAGAGCCATTCAACAGAAAAACGGGTTGACCCAAACACCTTACGGAGAACGATATGATCAGACACCTAACATGCCTTCTGCTTCTGGCCTCATGCTCAACAGCAATTTTCGCTCACGGAAATGACAGCCACTTTCCGCGAACGCAGGACGTAACTGTAAGAACGACAAAGGTCACGGACAATGTTTATATGCTGCAGGGACGCGGCGGCAATGTCGGAGCGGTTGTCGGGCCGGAGGGAATCTTGATCGTTGACGACGATTACCGCGAGGTGAGCAAAAGCCTTGCGGCGGCACTAAAGGAATTGGGCAGCGACAAGCCCCGATTCGTTCTCAATACACACTGGCATGGCGACCACACACAGGGAAATGAGTTTTTCGGGAAGGATTCGACCATTGTCGCTCACATAAATGTAAGAAAACGCCTCCTTGATCCGCCGGTGGTTTTCGGCCAGCGGACACCGGCTTATCCGACATTTGCACTGCCGATAGTGACCTATACCGAAAGCATGACGATACATATAAACGGCGAGAATATACGCCTCGTCCATTTTCCGAACGGACACACGGACGGCGATTCCGTTGTGTTCTTTGAAAAAGCTAACGTTGTGCATTTTGGCGACACGTTCTTTGCGGGAAGATTTCCGTTTGTTGATATCGACAGCGGCGGCAGCGTTCAGGGGCTTGTGAACAACATCGGCGCTCTGGTCGATATGATACCGGCGGACGCAAAGCTGATACCCGGCCACGGCCCTGTTTCAACCCATGCCGACCTGAAAAATTATCATTCCACGCTGACCGAAACGGTCAAGATAGTCCTGGACGCAATGAAGGCGGGCAAAACGCTCGATGAGATAAAAGAGGCAGGATTTCCTGAAAAATATACCGAGGCAGGCTCCGGCTTTATAAAAACACCTCAGTGGATAGAAACGATCCATCGGAGCTATTCGATGAAATAATAAGTTACCTCGCGAACCTGGGTTCAAGCTTGTAAACCTTGAAAAGGCCAAAGGCTTGCCCATTGTCCCTCGAGTACCACCTGTCAAGATTTTCATAGCTCGGTTCGGCTTCGGCGGGAACGATGATATGGGAAATGACCGGAGACGCCGCCGACCGCTCGTTAAAGCTGCGGACGAATTCGCCGTATTTTGCGGCCTCTGATCTTATCTCCTGAGATCTGACGGCTGCAGCATTCTCTCCCAGCAAAGGAAGCGCCCGCTCAGAACCAAAGATCGCGGCGGTCGTTTCAAATGAATTTCCGGCAAGAGCCTCAGCCAAGTCTTTGTCGCTAAAGCCGGAGTAATAAAGATACAGATAAAAAAGACGCTTGTTCTCAGCAACATCAATGCTTCCCGCCGACGAGGAATGAGGATTCCACAATACGCGGACCGTTGCGAAGGTCGGGATGATGTCTGCCGTTATGAAATTTGTTGCGTGGACCACGGGGAAAAGATCCTTGGCATCTGCTTTTATGTATTCGATCGCAGGTATAGACCCATCGCGTATTTCGGCGGTGACAGCGGCTCTCTGCGTTGAACCAGCCGCTTCCACAAATCCGATGACCGTCGCCGCCAGCCCAAGATAAACGAATATCTTTTTATATGAATGCTGCCGTTCTTCGGTCTCCAGCCGGCCTGCAAAGAACATCCATATCAACAGAACTGCCGCGAACAGGACCATATAGTTCGCAATGAATATCTCGTAATGCACCGGCTGAAGAGAGCGGCCGGTCACGATCTGCTGATTAAAAAGGATCAATGGTGTCAGGGCGAAGGCCAGCGCGAATATTGTGGACGGCGAACTCGGTAAGATCCGTTTTTTCCAGATCAATACTGCGACTCCCGCCGCGACGGCGACCCCGAGAATAAGGGTTGGCGATGCCGGATTCGGCATTCTCGAAAAGGTCAGTAGCTGGATGCTGTCTATTGTTTCCGAACGTTGTGACAGCATGAGAAAATATGGGACAAACGCCAAAACGGCAAGCGAACCTGTAATGGCGAAGCTGAACAGAACTTGTTTGCGGTCTTCCTTAAGCAGTACCAGAGCCAGCAGTGTTACAAGAGCAAGCCACGCCGCCGCTGCCGTCCATAGATAAAAATACGAAAAAATAATGACGGCAAATGCGATGCCGCCCAAGACGGCGTAAAGGAGAGTCCTGCTGCGTCTTTCGTTTTTTCTGAAAGAGAGCCAAACCAGGCCGCAAAAAACAAAATAAAGCGGAAACGCAAAACCCGGCTGATACCGCCGCAAGAACGGAAGATGATCAACCAGCAGGCGTCCGTCAATGAAATGTCTTATTTCCCCTTGTAATGCGGCGGCCGTTCCAAGACACAAGACGATCATGACACCCGTCGAACTGACAATGCCGTTGCCGGTTATCTGAAAGAACAACCAGAAAATAGCCATGACCGATGCAGCGGCTATCACCAGGTTCAAAATAATGAACGCACTCGATGCGGAAACACCAAAAAGACGTGCCGGTATTGCGATAGAGTATGCAGGTACGAACTGGATCGAGTAAAGCGATTCATATTCGACCTCAGCGGCAAAAAAGGGGTCGTACTTGCGAGGTTTGCCGTCTATCAGAGCACCGACATAGGCCGAGTAGGCAGGCTCGTCATAATTTGAGACGGCATACGAACCGTTCCAACTTGATCCCTGTGTAAGCCACAGGCTCAATTGCGGATAGGCGGCGATCAATAAGACCGCCGCCAAAGGAAACAGAAGCAGTTTGAATTCTTTGGTCCGGAGCATGTTGGTACCCGGGGTTACACCAAACGGGTGTTGGCTGAATCCGTGACGGCTTCCTTAAGTTATGCCACGGTGACCTCTTGTGTCAGATAAACGTCCTGAATTGCGTTGAGCAGTTCGACGCCTTCGTTCATTGGACGTTGGAAGGCTTTGCGGCCGGAGATAAGTCCGGTTCCGCCGCCGCGTTTATTGACAACGGCGGTGCGGACGGCGTCGGCAAGGTCGCCGGAGCCTTTCGATTCGCCGCCGGAATTTATCAGGCCGGCACGGCCCATATAACAGTTCGCGACCTGATAGCGGACAAGGTCAATCGGGTTGTCAGACGTCAGGTCAGAGTAGATCTTCGGATTCGTCTTTCCGTAGCTGCTTTCGGTATTGAGTATGTTGTAGCCGCCGTTGCGTTCGGGCAGCTTTTGCTTGATGATGTCGGCCTGAATGGTGACGCCGAGGTGATTTGCCTGTCCTGTCAGGTCGGCTGCGGTGTGCATGTCGCCGTCGGCGGTCTTGAATTTGGAATTTCGCAGATAGCACCAGAGGATCGTCGCCATGCCAAGTTCGTGAGCGTAGGCAAAAGCCTCGGAGACCTCGGTTATCTGCCTTGTCGCGTTGTCCGAGCCGAAATAGATCGTCGCCCCGACGGCAACGGCCCCCATATTGCGGGCCTGTTCGATGGTCCCGAACATTACCTGATCGAATGCGTTCGGGTAGGTCAGCAATTCGTTATGATTTATCTTAACGATAAACGGTATCTTGTGGGCGTATTTCCTTGCTACCGAGCCGAGTACGCCGTAGGTTGACGCAACCGCGTTGCATCCGCCCTCGATAGCAAGTTTCACAATATTTTCCGGGTCGAAATACTGCGGATTCGGGGCAAAGCTCGCGCCTGCCGAATGTTCTATGCCCTGATCGACCGGAAGAATGGAAAGGTATCCTGTTCCCGAAAGCCTTCCGTTGTCAAAAAGGGACTGCATGCTCCGCAGAACATTTGGTGACCTGTCGGATTGTGAAACAACGCGGTCAACAAAATCTCCGCCCGGCAGATAAAGGCTGTCTTTGGGTATGGTGTTAGAAACATGACCCAAGAGAGACTCGGCCTCGTCGCCAAGCAACTCCTGTATTTTACTGAAATCAATTGCCATTGATCGTCTCCTGAAATGATGGTGATATTTGGTAATAATTGCTGTTGCGATTTTTGGAGATTATAACATAAAGCCGCAGTATAGGCCTGTTTTGATTTTTTTATTGCTTTTTTGAACTAAGCTTCGTAAAATGGCGGCAACCCTATAAGGAAATGTACCACTGGCATTTCTGACGTAAAGGTCTTCAAAAAAAGAACAGGCCTAGAATAAATAACCTTCTGCTAGTTAAGCAAAAAGAGGATATGACGTGACTTTTTCCCCCCGAAGTTCTGGTTTACTGCGGCTCGCTTTCATCTTGGCCGTTGCCTGCCTGTGGCCTGCAACAGCCAAGGCTCAGGCGGAATGGCGACCGGTGTCGCCGGAAGAGCTTGCCCTCAAACAGCCCAGTGTGGAAAAGGATGCTGATGCGGAAGCGATCTTTTGGGAAACACGGCTGGATGATAAAAAGAGTTCGCAGCTGGCGATCTCACATTACGTGCGCGTAAAGATCTTTACCGAACGCGGAAGGGAAAGGTTCAGCAAACTGGACATCCCGTATGCCAAGGGAAAAAAGGTAGAGGAAATTGCGGCAAGGGTCATCCGGCCTGATGGTTCTATAAAGGAGCTTTCACCGAAAGATATTTTTGAGCGCGAGATCGCAAAGGTCGGAAAGCTGAAGGTGATGGCAAAATCATTTGCCGTTCCCGCAATAGAACCCGGCGTCATCGTCGAATATCAATACACGGAAAAGATAAAAGGCGATTCGGTCGGCGGAGAAAAGTTGATATTTCAGCGTGATATACCAATGGGGCAAATGACCTATTTTATTCGGTCGTATGAAGATCATCTGATAAAGATAAACTGGTACAACGTAGATGGAGGCGAATTTGTAAAACAACCGGACGGATTCTACAAATTCACGATGTTCAATGTTCCAGCCTACAAAGATGAACCATACGTGCCTCCTGACGACGAAGTAAGGTGGTGGGGATACATCAATACTTCCCGAAATGTTAGTTATACGCTGCTTTATAATAAATGGATAGCGATAATGGATCGGGTAACAGTTCCCGGCAAGCAGATCCGACAGAAGTCGCTTGAAATAATACGAGATTCCAATACAGATACTGAAAAGCTGGAGAAGCTTTATAGTTTTGTTCAGAAGAATATAAAAAACACCGACTTTGAGACTTCGGCCTTGGAGCAACAAAATGAAAGGCCGAGACTTGAAGATGTTGGTCATACCCTTCAGCAACAAGCAGGCTCATCAATTTCCATAAATCTTCTTTTTGCCTCATTGGCGTCAGCGGCCGGGTTCGAGACCGGTGTTGTTCTTGCAGGCGACCGCAGCGAGACGTTTTTTGCGCGCGAAAAATACCCGTTTAGCTCTTTCGTTGAACCAATAGCAATTGCGGTGGAAATTGCCGGAGAGGAGCTGTATTTGGATCCTGGAACGCCATACTTGGGTTTTGGCGAACTTGACTGGAAATATGAGGGTGTCAAGGCGACCATATTACACAATATGAGGTCGATAACCAAACATAAAAGATCGCTAAAATGGGAAAACACGCCGCTATCAACACCACAGGAGTCTTCTGCCCGTCGTAGTGGCAATTTCCGTCTTCAGTCTGATAACTCATTGGAAGGAAGAGCTGTGTTTGAATACCACGGCCATCAGGCAATTTCCCGCCGTCGTGATGAATATCGTTCTTCTGACGCAAGGCGCGAAGAAATCTTTAAGGAAGAACTGAAGAGCCGCTTCAGTATGATCGAGATCAAGAATTTGTTGATCGAGAATTTTGAGGACCCGTCAAAACCGCTGAGATATACCTTTGATGTAAAGATACCTAGTTACGCTCGGAAGGCAGGAAGACGATTGATATTTCAGCCCGGCGTTTTCGAATATGGCTCACAGCCGATATTTACGTCTGAATTGCGCATCAATGACATCTACATCCCGTTTGGATGGTCTGAGTCGGACGAGATAAAGATCGAACTGCCTGCCGGGTATGAACTGGAGAATGCCGATTCCCCGGCGGCTGTGTCGGATGTCGGCGGTGTAGGCGATCTGCGAATATCTATGTCTATCAACCGTTCGGGCAGCACCCTAACATATAAACGTAACTTCTTATTGGGTGGCGATGGATATTTACTGGTTCCGGCCAGTTCTTACACTGAGCTAAAACACCTGTTTGACTCGTTTCAACATGCTGATGCTCACATGCTTTCCTTAATAAATAACGAAGGTGACGAGTTAAAGCAGTAAAGCAATATTGTGAACGAAAAAGGTTATCGGTTTGGTGCATACATAAGATATGTACTCAAAAAAATGGAGGAATGAATGATTTTTTATAAACCTGTATCAAAAATGCAGGTCGCACTGTTGTTGGCAATGGCTCTCAGCCTTACGCTCGCTTCGTTTGCTCAGAAATGGGAGCCGGTTTCTCCTGATGATCTGGGGGCAAAAACGTCCAGAGTGGAGCCGAATGCCGACGCCGAGGTCCTGTTCTGGGATGTTCGGGTCGATGACGGCCATGCCACGGACCTGATAATGAACCACTACGTCCGCTCAAAGATATTTACCGAGAAAGGCCGTGAGAAATACAGCAAGATCGACATACCTTTTCTAAAGGGTATGAAGATCCGCAACATAAAGGCGCGTGTCATAAAGCCTGACGGTTCGATAGTGGAAATGGACAAAAGCGATGTTTTTGATCAGGAGATCGTCCGCGCCGACAAGATAAAGGTAAGGGCAAAATCATTCGCAATTCCCGGTATCGATATAGGTGTGATCGTTGAGTATCAGTATCAGGAAGTGTATCGCGGCACGTCGGCCGAGGATATGCGGATGATATTCCAGACAGATGTGCCGATCCGCAAGAAAAGCTATTATTTCAAACCGGCGGCGGACGCTCGTATTCTCACATACAACATGCGAAACCGGGGCTTTGAAAAGGACAAAGGCGGATTTTACCGCTCGACCCTGGAAAACATCCCTGCCCTTAAAGAAGAACCATATATGCCGCCTGAGGATGAGGTCAGATCATGGATGCTGGTCTATTATCCGCGAAGGCTAAAAGATGATGCGGCTGATTTTTGGTCGCGTTATGGCGGATATCTTGTTGCGGTCTATGACGTCAGGCGTATCCTGAGGCCGGGCAAGGAGATCAAGACAAAAGCCGAAGAACTTACCGCAGGTGTCAGCGACCCGATAGAGAAGATGAGACGCCTGCATGATTTCTGCAAGACGTGGATAAAGAATATCAGTTACGACACCAAGCTGACCGAAGACGAAAAGGACGATATAAAGCCGAACAAGAATCCGTCCGACACGCTAAAGCGGCTGCAAGGGACAACGGGCGACATAAACGAGCTTTTTGCCTCGCTTGCTGCTGCGTTGGGAATGGAGGTCAGGCTTGCTTTTAGCGGCGACCGGAGCGAGAAGTTCTTTCGTCCGCAAGACGCTCATGAATCGTTCATTCATTTTGCCGCGGCGGCGGTAAATATCAACGACCGGTGGCACTTCTTTTCACCGGGAGACTATTTTGTTCCTTTTGGAATGCTAAGGTGGCAGGAAGAAGGAACGTCGGCGCTCATGCTGGAGCAAAAGACATACATGACCGTCACAACACCTCTTTCATCACCAGGCAGGTCCAAAGTGAAGAGGTCGGGAAACCTTAAACTTTCCGAAAACGGAGACCTTGAGGGAACTGTGAAGATAGAATACACGGGACACCACTCCACTCAACAAAAGTTGGACAACTACAAGGATTCTGAAAACAAACGCGAGGAAACGCTAAAAGAATTCATACGTTCACGTATGAGTACTGCTGAAATTTCTGACATCTCGATACAGAACGTTGACGACCCGGAAAAACCGTTCATTTATACCTTCAAGATCCGTGTGCCGGGCTATGCTCAAAAAGCCGGCAGAAGGCTCATCTTTCAACCTGCGTTCTTCCAGCACGGCACAAGTCCGGCATTCACGAGTTCGGAGCGTAAATACGAGATATTCTTTCAGTATCCGTGGTCGCACGAGGATGAGGTGACACTGGAACTTCCGGCAGGCCTTACTCTTGAAAATCCTGAAGTGCCGGATGTCGTGCGAGAATCCTCAGGCATCACAGAACTGAAATATCAAATGTCAACGCTTGCGGATGGCTCAAAGATCGTCTATAAACGAGACTTTTTCTTTGGCGGCGGCGGACACGTTCTATTTCCCGCGACAGCCTATCCGGCAATAAAGCAGATGTTTGACGGATTTCATCAAGCTGATACTCGTCAGATGACGCTTATCCAAAACTAGGGCGCCGGCCCGTGGCGGAAGCGTCCTTCACGGGCAGCCTTTATTTATTCAGGAGGAAGATCATGCCCATATGCCGTTTGGCAGTATTACTTGTTTTTTTGTTTGCCGCTCCGGCTGTTTTGGCGAAGGATCCGCCCGCCTGGATGAAGGCGGCCGCCGCGTTGTCGGTCCCGGCATACGATAAAGACGTACCGGCCGTGGTGCTGCATTCAGACTACAGCGTGACCTATGATTCATCGGGCAAACTTGTCACCACCGAAAATTATGCCGTAAAAATGCTGAATAAAGAGGGCGCTTCCCATGCGATAGCGACGGCATATTATCTGGTCAGCGCCGGCCGTGTTCGCGACATTGAAGCGTGGACGATCCGGCCCAACGGAACCGTTAAGGAATACGGAAAAAAAGATATTGTCGATATCATCGCTGACAGGAATGATGTCTATAACGAGGGGCGCATAAAAAGCATCAATGCCACGCGCGACATGGACACAGGCTTTGTTTTTGGATACACGATAGTTTCCGAGGACACGCCGCTTTTTTATCAGGACATCCATAGATTTCAGGACCGGCTTCCCGCTCTTGTGTCGCGTTATTCACTGACGCTGCCGGCGGGATGGACGGCCGCTTCGCAAACATTCAATTACGCCGAGCTGGAGCCGCGTGTTACCGGTAATACCTACACATGGGAACTTCGCGACCTGCCGCCCATTCCGCCGGAACCGCTAAGCCCGTCGCTGATAAACCTGGCTCCGCGAATTGCCGTCAATTTCTCACCCGCAAACGTTGACGGGGCCGGCAACAAGGTTTTTTCCACATGGCTTGACGTGTCGCGGTGGGCCACCGCGTTATACGAACCGCAGGTCGTCATCACGCCCGCCATCACTGCCAAAACGCGCGAAGTAACGGCGGGGGCCGGCACCGAACTGGAAAAGATACGCGCGGTCGGCAATTTCGTTCAGAATCTGCAATACATTTCCATCGACATCGGCGTTGGACACGGAAACGGCTACAAGCCGAGAGCGTCCGATGTAGTGCTTAATCGTGGTTACGGTGATTGTAAGGACAAGGCAAATCTGATGCGGGCAATGCTGAAAACCATCGGTATCGAAGCATATCCCGTAATAATCTATTCAGGCGATCCGACCTATGTTCGAGCGTCGTGGGCTTCGCCGAGGCAGTTCAACCACTGCATCATCGCCGTCAAAATAAGTGACGAAACAACGGCTCCGCCCGTGCTGATGCATCCTCAATTGGGACGCCTGCTGATATTCGATGCCACCGATTCATTTACACCGGTGGGCGACCTTCCCGATTATTTGCAGGGCAGCCAGGCCGTTATCCTAGCGGGCGAGAACGGCGGGCTTTTTGAAATGCCTGTCACGGACGCCGAGGCCGATCTTCTGGAAAGAACGGTCAAGGTGGGCCTCGATCCGTCGGGACAGTTGAGCGGGACGATCAGCGAAAAAGCGAACGGACAGACATCGACGGCATTTAGGCAAGAGGTCAGGGCGCTTTCGGCCAGCGATTACCGCAGGGCGATAGAAGGATGGCTGACAAGAGGCTCGACCGGTGCGAAACTGCTGGATCTTGACATCAGGGACAATGAGGCCGAGGCCAGATTGGAACTGGATGTAAAGTTTGAATCGCCGCGGTACGGCCAATTGATGCAGAACAGGCTGATGGTGTTCAAGCCGGTTGTCATCGGGCGGCGGAACGCGGTCGCTTTTACCGAACCGAAGCGGAAAAATCCGATCGAGCTTGAATCGATGCTCATGCGGGAAACGGTCGAGATAAAGCTTCCCGAAGGGTTCGACGTTGACGAGATGCCAGATCCGGTCAAGCTGGAATCCGAGTTTGGCAGCTATGTCACCAATTATGAGGTCAATGACCGCGTACTGCTTTTTTCACGCTCATATCAGCTGAACCGGGCCTTGGTCCCGGCAGAGAGATATGATGCCGTAAGGCAATTCTTTGCAAAGATGCTGGACGCGGAACAGTCCGCCATTGTGCTGGTGAGAAAGTAAGCCGATAGATGTTACGTCCGTGAACCGGACCTCACGAATATCGCAAAACCGAACAGGATAAGCGTGGTCGCAGCGGAGATCAGGCAGAACTGGCAAAAGGCTCCGATGACGAAAGCCTGAAGATAGAGCAGCCACAAGGTGTATGCTGCCATCAGCGTGACCTGAATGCGGAAAAGCGTCCACGTCATACGGTTGCCGTATGCCGCAAGCACCGCAAGGGAAAAAGCGAGGAAATAGGCGACGGCCCCGAACGCGGCTATCGGAACGCCGCCGATCTCCGCGTAAGCGCTCGACAAGACCTTTTCACAGCCTTCGACCAGGCTGCACGGCACCACCTCATTGCGAAAGTGCTTTACGGTCAGATATACCGCGTCAACCAGGCCGATAAGGGCGACGAGGGCCGCCGCAAGCGGGAGCTTTTTTATCCCGCTTTGGCCATCGTCTTCGGCTGTGAGGTCATCGTTCATTTTGCGTTCGCGTCAGCGTTCGAATTGGATGCTGAATTGGAGCCTGTCGGAGCGGCGCTGTCAGCCTGCTCATTGTCGGCCTTTGCGGCGGCCGCTTTCTGTATTTCGGTGTCAACTATCTGACGGAGCGATGTGATGTTCAGTTGCTGAAACGGGACAGGATTGCCGTTTACAAGCACGGTAGGTGTAGATGAGATCGCCATTGCCCGGCCACGCTGCATATCCTGATCGACGCGTTCCTTTGTCTGAATGCCCGCTATGTCGGTCTTGAATTTCTCAACATCCATCCCGATGGCACCGGCGTATTCGACCCAAAGTTGACGATAGTTCGGATTGGATGTCCAGGCCTGCTGATTGCGGAAAAGCTGATCCTGCATCTGCCAGAATTTTCCCTGCAGACCGGCTGCCTCTGTTGCCACCGACGCCTCATAGGATTTGTCATGCCCGGCTATGCCCAACGGATAGTGACGGAAAATGAAGCGGAAGTTCTTGTTTCCCGCATAGACTCCCTGAAGTTCCTTCAGCACCGGATGCACGCTGGCGCACGCTCCGCACTGATAATCGGCAAATTCCTCTATCGTCACCGCCGCGTCGGGCGAGCCGATCATGTTGACGCCGAGCGAGGCTCCGGGCGGGATGTTCACAGCGGTCGGTTTCGCCTGATTTGCCTGATTAGCGGCCGGTGTGTTCGTTGTCGAGGACGAGTTATACAACCACACGCCGCCGATGACAACGACGAGCAATACGATCGCGATGAGTGTAAGCGGCATTCCGCTCTTTGATTTTGTTTCTTTAGCCATTTAATTTGTCAGGACAATATCCCTTAATAAATATCAGTGATGAAATGCTATTTTACGGCTCTCAGCGGCTTTCCGGCAACCTTGCGGGCCGGAAGTTCCTTTAGCGAGTTCAGCGTCTGCTGATATATGCCGTCACTGTCAAGCCCGTATTTTGCAAGCAGTATCGGCGCGTCGCCGTGAGTTACTATTCTGTCCGGGACGCCCATTCTGACCACTCTGACATCATCCAACAGCCCGTTGGCTTCCAACACTTCCATCACGGCGGAACCAAAACCGCCGGCCAGATAGGCTTCCTCGACCGTGATGATAAGGCGGTGCGTCTTTGCTATCTCGACGATCAGCTCCTCATCCAGAGGTTTTACAAAACGGGCATTGATCACCGTCGGGTCGATGCCTTCTGCCTCCAGCTTGAGCGCAGCTTCGAGCGAGGGCCGCACCATTGAACCAAAGGCGACGAGCGCGACATCTTCGCCTTCGCGGAGAACCTCTCCGCGTCCGATCTCGATATTTTCAGGAGCCTTGCTGATGTCAACGCCATAGCCGTTGCCGCGAGGGTATCGCAAAGCGGCCGGGCCGGGATGTTCGATCGCCGTCAGCATCATATCGCGCATCTCTGCCTCGTCTTTTGGCGCCATCAGCACCATGTTCGGATAGCCGCGAAGGTAGGCAATGTCAAGGAGTCCGTGATGCGTCGGGCCGTCGGCCCCGACTATGCCGGCGCGGTCCATTGCGAACGTCACGTTCAGGTTTTGCAGGCAGACGTCATGAATTACCTGATCGAAGCCGCGCTGCAGGAACGTTGAATAGATCGCCGCCACGGGCTTTATGCCTTCACATGCCATCCCGGCACAGAACGTCACGGCGTGCTGTTCGGCAATGCCGACATCGAATGCCCGCTTCGGAAATTTTTCGAGGATCTTGTCAACGCCGGTTCCGTCCGGCATTGCGGCGGTTATGGCGACTATGGATGCATCTTTTTCCATCAGTTCGCACATCGTCTCGCCAAAGACCTGTGTGTATGTCGGCGGTGCGACCTTGCCGGATTTGTACGGCAAACCTGTCTTTGGATCGAACGGGCCGGTCGCGTGATATGCGTAGTAATTCTTTTCCGGGTTCGGAAATCCCTTGCCTTTTGTTGTCAGGGCATGAACGATGACAGGGCCGTCGTCTATCTTTTTCGCCTCTTCCAGCGCACGGACCAGCATCGGGACATTGTGGCCGTCAACGTAGCCGATGTATTTGAAACCGAGTTCGCTGACCAAAGCTCCGGGAAGAACCGCAGCGGCAATGGCATCCTTAACAGATTTGGCAGCACGGCGAAGCGAACCGCCGATGCCCGGAACGCTCTCAAGCGCGTCGCCGATCTCTTCTTTTATGTGGTGATAGCTCTGAGCTTCCTTTATTCGGTTCAGATAGCGGCTCAGTGCGCCGACCGCCGGAGCTATCGACATCTCATTGTCGTTCAGGACGACGATCATCCTCGATTTAAGATGGCCGGCCTGATTGATCGCCTCCATCGCCATGCCGCCGGCAAGCGATGAATCGCCGATCAGCGCAACGACATTGAAATCCTCGCCCTTCTGGTCGCGGGCGACCGCCATGCCCAACGCGGCTGAAAGCGACGTTGACGCGTGTCCGGCGCCGAATGTGTCGTATTCAGATTCATCACGCCGAAGAAAACCGGAAAGGCCGTTATATTGCTTGATCGTATGAAGCTGGTCGCGTCGTCCCGTCAATATCTTGTGAGCGTAAGCCTGATGGCCTACGTCCCAGACAAGCCTGTCATTTGGCGTGTCAAAAACGTAATGCATTGCGACGGCCAGTTCGACCGCGCCAAGCGAGGCCCCGGTGTGGCCGCCAACGCGCGAACACGTGTCGATGATGAACTGACGCACCTCATCCGCAACTTCCTGCAGATCTTCCACCTTTAATTGTCTAAGGTCCGCCGGTGAATTTATCTCAGATAAAAATCTCATGTTTTGCCCGCTTAAGTAATAAGCGTATAAGTTCAGCATTTTAGCCTGTTGGGGCTATGGGTTCAACACCGCCGGACGGTTCAGCAGGCGGCGGAGCTTACATCGGCTTACATTTCTTTACAAGAACTTTCGGCTATTACAGAAGAAAGCGCGTCAAAGGTATGTGTGGGCGATATGCCGACAATGTAAAAAGTAAGTAGAGGTAAAAAAAATTATGCTATCAAAAAATAAATTCTTTACGTTTGCGGCAGCCGCTCTTTTGGCGGGTTCGTTCACGGTGGCAGCTTCGGCCCAAACCACGACGGATGGCGAAAAATCGGCGAAAAGGGCCGAGAAAAAGGCGGGACAGGGATTTCATCGCGGCGGCAAGGGCAAACGCGGTAAATTCGGACGCGGATTTCGCGGCGGCAAGGGAATGAACCTTCGCGGCATTGAATTGACCGACGCTCAAAAAGAGCAGATCAAGGCCCTGAGGCAAACCTTCAGCCAGGATGCTTCGACCCGCGAAGAGATGAAGACCATCATGCAGGCCCGCCGTGCGGGAACGCTGACCGAAGACCAGAAACAGCGTGCAGAGGCCATTCGTACACAACAGCGTGCTCAGATGGAAACCTTCAAAGCTCAGGTTGATGCTATTCTGACACCAGAGCAGAAACAGCAGATAGAAACCCGCAAGCAGGAAATGAAGGAACGCATGGAAAAGCGGCAGGAGCTGATGAAACAGCGTCGCGAAGAAATGAAACAGCGGAAAGAGGCCGGTGAGGCCAAGCCTTCGAACTGATCCCTCTGACCACCAAAAGCGATTCTTCTTCATATTTGGGCGGGAACATCGGTTCCCGCTCTTTTTTTGTTGGCGGCCGGAGTTTTTGGAATGTCACATTTATTTTTATTTCCGGTCAGTGCCGAAGGGCTTTCCGCTCTGCGTACATCTCGCGGCTCTCGGTACAAAGCTTTTTCCTTTAACGTGTCCGTCAACTTTTGGCCCATTCTGTTTCTTTACCTGCCATCATCTGTTATAGTTCAACTGAAGTTCTTTAATAAGTTATTTTGTATAAAAACGGCGAGGATTTTGCTTAACGCAAAATAAAAGGGAATCGTGTGTGAATCACGAACTGTCGCGCAACTGTAAGTAACGCCCCATTTTTCTCTAATTTATGTCCACTGCGGCAACGCGGGAAGGACGGACGAAAAAAAGTTACAAGTCAGGATACCTGCCCGAGCCGATATAACGATGCTTTCGCGAATTGAAGCGGCTGGTCAGATCTGATGTGTGTATTTTCGGTCGAGTGTTCTATAGAGATACCGGCGAGGATACGCGCTCATCCTTTCCCCTCTTTCTCCGCTTATTTACGCCCGCATCAAAAAGTCATGGCAAAAGCTGTTGATCTAAAAGGAGTTAAAACAAATTCCAACCGGTGTTCTCGGCTGTCCTTTTCGGACACTTTGAATTGACGCAGCGACAGTTTCCCGTTTTGCGTCCATCTGCTATATAGAGATGAGGGGTTTATAATTGAGGAGTTAGCTTGAACAAACTTGATGTATTTAAAGCGTGGGGAAAGATATTGACAGGCGGGTATCCGTCGATGTCGATAGAGATAACCCGCGAATGTCCGCTTCGCTGTCCGGGCTGTTATGCCTACGAGCCGGAACATCTGCAGGGCAACGGGCTTTTGCGTGAACTGGCGGATTTTAAGGGCGACAACCTGATAGAAAGGGTCATTGACCTCGTAAAAGAACATAAGCCGCTGCATCTTTCCATAGTGGGCGGAGAGCCGTTGGTGCGGTTCCGTGAACTCGACATATTGCTGCCAAAGCTCAGTGAAATGGGCATTGCCGTCCAACTGGTGACAAGCGCGGTCAGAGAGATACCAAAGGCGTGGAACAAGATCAAGGGCCTGTATATTGTCGTTTCGATAGACGGCCTGCAGCCGGAACACGACGCCCGCCGCAAACCCGCGACATACGAACGCATTCTTCGCAACATTCAGGACCAGTCGATAACAGTTCACTGCACCGTCACATCGCAGACCGCCGTTCGCGAAGGGTATTACGAGGAGTTTTTGGACTTTTGGTCGGCTCGGCCCGAGGTGAAAAAGATCTGGATAAGCCTTTTCACCCCGCAGATCGGGGCCGTTGCCGAAGAGATACTATTGCCCGACGTACGGGAAAAACTGCTGGACGAACTCGCTGTGCTTCGCAAACGATTTCCAAAGCTGGTAATGCCGAACGCGGTGCTGAAAGGTTATCAAAAGCCTCCAAGCTCGCCCGATGAATGTATCTTTGCCCGAACCACGCTGAATCTGACAGCCGATCTGACCAGCCGCGTCACGCCGTGCCAGTTTGGCGGTACGCCGGATTGCTCACAGTGCGGATGTATTGCGTCGGCCGGACTGGCCGCCGTCGGCGACTGGAAACTCTTCAACATTCTGCCGCTAAGAAGTATCTACAACGCGTCGGACAAGATAGGCAAGTCCTTCAGTAATGGGAAGAACGGGCATGAGATAAAGGCCGATACAAAGCTGCAAAACGGCAGTGTCTGATGCCGTTCGCAGCATAAAGAAAAAGCGTGTGGGATGATTCCCACACGCCGTTCAAAAGTGCCTCGCAAATACCTGCCGCTTAACCGATAAAGAGTTCGTCCTCAACATAGACGCGGTCTATTTGCTTCGGGGCCGGAGCAAACAGCACCTCAAGGCCTTTTTTGATGCCGGCCATTACCGCTGCGATCTCGCGTGCGGGTTCGACGATCTTGCGCTGGACAAACTCGGTCGTATCGACCACCTGCATGTGCGTTCTGTCGATGGTGTCGCTGACCATTTCGACCTTGTCACGAGCGACCAGCGCGGTCGAACCGACAAGCAGGCGCAGGTCGGAAACCTCCTCGCGGATCAATTCTGTCGATTCTGCCAGATATTTCGTCGCGGTCGAAAGATTTGACGAAACCTCGGTAAAATGGACCGAGATCTCCTGGCTTTGGACACCGATCGCATTTACTTTCGCGATAAGCGGCTCGACCTTTTCCTCAAGGCGGTTGACCGTGCCGATAACGCGGCGAACGACCACTGCGATGGCGATCAAAGCGGCCGCCATCGCAATGAAACATACCGCGATGATGATCGAGGCGATCATCATCCAGAATTGCGGCTCATTGACATTCATAGACTATTTATTCTCTTCCTTTACCGGATAAGCGGGACGGCCCTCGGAGATCGCCTTTGCCTCATTTTTCTTTTTTTCAGCGGCATAGGCTTCCTTACCGGCCTCGACAGCCGCCGTAAAAGGATTTGCGGAACGTGCCGCGGCCGCCTTGGCCTTTTCGCCAAGCTCCTCAGCCTTTTCCTGTGCAGTATGATAGATCTCGCTCGCTTTTTCGCGGGATACCTCGTAATACTCTTCGGCCACATCCTGCAGATGAGCAGCGGTCTCACGTCCCTTTTCTATGCCTTTACGGGTTGCGTCGGCAATATCGCCGCGAAGTTCAACTCCGGATTTTGGAGCGAAAAGCAGGGCAATTACCGCTCCAATGCCTCCGCCGATAAGCAAATATGTTAGTTTTGTCGTTGCGTTCGCTTCGCTTCTATCGTAATCGTTTCTCATAAATTTCTCCTATACGCAAAAAAGTGCCAATTAGTAAAATATCAATAACCGGGGACTTTAAAGTATAACAAGACAAGCTATTTAAGACAATGTAATTTTGGCCCCAGGCGCCTATATTGCTTTGCCCAAATGCAGGCCTTCAGCGGTTTTGTTACAATTTTCGTTCGTTATTTAGCAATATGGATCTGGAACTGATCAGAAATTTTTCAATCATCGCTCATATCGACCATGGCAAGTCCACATTGGCCGACAGGATACTTCAGCTCACGGGTGCGGTCACCGAACGTGAGATGGAAGATCAGCTGTTGGACAACATGGACCTCGAACGCGAGCGCGGCATTACCATCAAATCGCACGCCGTCCGGCTGGATTACACGGCCAGGGACGGAAAACAGTATGTCCTGAACCTGATAGACACGCCCGGACACGTGGATTTTACCTATGAGGTCTCGCGTTCGCTGTCCGCTTGCGAAGGTGCGCTGTTGATAGTTGACGCTACGCAGGGCGTTGAGGCGCAAACGCTGGCGAATACGTATCTCGCGCTTGAGAACGACCTGGAACTCGTTCCGGTCCTGAACAAGATAGACCTGCCTTCCGCCGAACCCGACCGCATCAGGGACCAGATAGAGAACATCATCGGGCTTGACGCCAGCGAGGCCGTTCTTGCATCGGGCAAAACAGGAGCCGGTGTGGACGACATTGTCGAAGCGATAATCGAAAAGGTGCCGCCGCCAAAAGGCGACCGAAACGCGCCGCTCAAGGCCCTGATATTTGACAGTTGGTATGACAGCTATCGCGGCGTGATCGTGCTGTTCCGCGTGATAGACGGCACGATAAAAAAAGGCACCAAGATCAAATTTTTCAACACCGGCCGCGAATATCTGACCGAGACGATCGGCGTGAACCGGCCGCGCCCGACCCCGATAAACGAGCTTGGGCCGGGTGAGGTCGGTTTTTTGACCGCCTCTATAAAAACGGTCGCGGACGTTCAGATCGGCGACACTATCACGGAGGCGGCGCGGCCCGTAGAAACTCCTTTTCCCGGCTTTCAGGAAGTAAAGCCGATGGTCTTTGCCGGACTCTACCCGACGGATTCTGCCCAGTATGAGGACCTTCGCGACGCGATGGAAAAGCTGCGGCTGAACGACGCCTCGTTCTTTTTCGAGCCGGAAAGCTCGACCGCTCTTGGTTTTGGATTTCGCTGCGGGTTTCTCGGTCTGCTCCACATGGAGATAATCCAGGAAAGGCTGGAACGTGAGTTTAATCTGGACCTGATAACGACCGCTCCCGGCGTGCGTTACCGCGTGACCACCACGGACGGCGAGGTTGCCGAGATCGATTCGCCGTCAAAGATGCCGGATACCGGCCGCATCTCGAAGATCGAGGAGCCGTTCATCGAGGCGACCATCCTCACGAACGACTCATTTCTTGGCGGCATACTGCCGCTGCTCGATGAAAAACGCGGCGTGCAGAAAAAATTTGAATACGTGACAAAAGACCGCGTGATGCTTGTTTACGAACTGCCGCTGAATGAGATCGTGCTTGATTTTTACGACCGTTTGAAGAGCGTTTCGCGCGGATATGCCTCGCTCGATTATCATCTGTCGGGCTATAAACAAAGCAAGCTGGTCAAGCTGGACATACTTGTTTCCGGCGAGCCGGTCGATGCCCTTTCACTGATCCTGCACAGCGACACGGCCACCGCAAAAGGCCGTCTGCTTACCGCAAAGATGAAGGAGCTGATACCAAGGCAGATGTTTGAGGTCGCCATCCAGGCCGCCATCGGCAACAAGGTCATCGCCCGCGAAACCGTCAAGGCGATGGGCAAGAACGTAATCGCCAAATGCTACGGTGGCGACATCTCGCGCAAACGCAAACTGCTCGAAAAACAAAAAGAAGGCAAAAAACGAATGAAAAAGGTCGGCCGCGTCGAAATACCGCAGGAAGCATTTCTGGCCGTGCTGAAGGTTAATGAAGGATAAACTTTTACAGATCGTTATTGACACGAATGTCATGGCATCTGCCCTGAGATCGAAGAAAGGCGCATCTTTTCAATTGGTGGATCTGATCGGAAAAGGCTTATTCGAGATAAATTTATCGGTCGCCTTGTTATGTGAGTATGAGGACGTTATAAAGCGGCCTGAATACTCAGGTCTTTATACACAAAGCAATATCGAGGATTTCCTCGATTACATAATCGGCAATTCGAATCATAAGGACATCTATTTTCTCTGGAGGCCCCAGCTTCGTGATCCAGATGATGATTTTCTGCTGGAATTATCTATTGCGAGTGACTCAAAATATATTGTAACGTATAATCTGAGGGATTTTATCGGATGTGAAAGTTTTGGCATCAAAGCTGTAAAGCCATTTGATTTTCTCAAACTTTTGGAGATTGGTTATGAGTAATACAACAACAGTAGAAGTGCCTGATTTTCTTATAAAAAAAGTGAAAGAACTGGCAGAAAAAGAAGGGTTTACCGTGGACCAATTTGTTAGTTCAGCTGTAGCGGAAAAAACTTCCGCATGGCTTACCGTTGAATACCTGAAAGAACGTGGACGACGGTCTTCGCGAGAGAAATTTGAGGCAGTTCTTGCTAAGGTTCCCGACGTCGAACCTGATCCTTGGGACAGATTGAATTGAATAGGGCAGTGCGGATAATTACAGGTTGGGATATAAAGCAAACGGTAAAACGTGAACAGGCGGTTAAGATACTGGAACTGTTCAAGGCGTCTTTGAACAGACTTATGGCAACGTAAGTCTTGAACTGTCTATACCTGCCGGATAGATCGGGATCGACAATTACACGTACACAAATAGAAACGATATGAAAAGATACGCTTTCGGACTGATATTCATCATATGTATGTGTGTTGCTGTGAATTCGCAAACAGTTGAAATGGCTATAGAGCAGGCGAAGGTAATAAAACTGCTCGAAACGGAGAGATCAACAATAGGCCAGCTTTTGTATTTTTTTAAGTTAGATACTGCTGGCGAAAATATAGATCATTTTTCGTGGGGAGACATTGATCTGGAGGTTCAGTATTCCACCGGTGAATGTGACGAAGACGAAGAGGAGGTATGGCAGGTTCAAAAGGGGAAAGTGACCGGTATTGTAATTGAGCCTTCCGACGTTGACATCAATGATGTTGGTTTGGATCTGAGTACCTTAAAAAAGGAACAGATATATTCAAATGATGACCAGTATTTCATTTTCCACGATAAGAAAAAAGGCATAGCAATAAAGGCCCATGATAATGAAGTAGAGAGCATAATCTTATTTCCGTCCATTTCCATCAAGACCAAAACCTGCGATTCGGTGAAAGCTCGAGAGTTTATAAAGGAAAAAGGCTGGTTTGGGACATTGAAACTGGAAGACAGGACCTTAACCGTTTGCGGCTACTATACAGGAGTAACGACCCTCACTCTAAGCAGAAATGAGGTGTCTGCCTTATCCGATAAGAAGATAGAGGTTGTTACTACGGCTGTTAATCCTGATGGAGATCCGCTTACATATGCATATACGGTTTCGGGCGGGAAGATAATAGGTACGGGTTCAAGAGTGGTCTGGGACCTGACCGGCGTGCTTCCCGGAAAATACACAATAACCGCAGCGGTTGACGACGGCTGTGGTTTTTGCGGCCAACCAAAGACAGAGTTTGTTACGGTAAAGTAGGACGGTTTTTAAAATGGAGCATGCACAGATCAGCAAAAGCTTGCTTGCAATAGTGGTTCTTCTACTGTTCACCTTCTGCGGTTTTGCTCAGGAGCATGTTTCAGCGTTTGAAAAAGCAAAAGAGATCGAATTGCTAAAAGACAACCGAGCGTCCGTCCGGCAAAAGTTCTCTGAGTATGTACTTGATCCGTCGGCCAACTCGGACGCATTTTCGTTTGGAAATATCCGCATAGAGGTTTTCTATTCGAGCGGAACCTGTAATGAGAATGACGAAGATGTTTGGGATGTTGAGGAAGGCCTGGCTATTCGTGTAGGCATATTTGGGTTTGACGAATTAAAGCTATCAGATCTTCCGGTAAACATTTCGCATTTCAAAAAAGAGCAAGTATACAATCTGGTTGAGGATCAACTCATTTACCACGACAAAAAGGCTGGTATCGCCGTTGAGGCGGTCGAAGATGAGGTTGAAAGTGTCACTCTTTTTTCTCCTATCCGTACGAAAGCAAAAACCTGTAAGACCAAATATGCCAAGGAGTTTGTTTCGATGGCAAGCTGGTTTGGAAGCAAGAAGCTTGAGGAGAGGTTTGTCTGCGTTCTTACTAACACTCATGCCGATGTGACTGATGTTTCCCTTAGCCATGATAATGTAAGTGCTTTGACGCCAAAACAGATCAAGGTTTCAGTAACGGCGGTCGATCCGGAAGGCGATATTCTTACATACAATTTCACCGTTACCGGCGGAAGGATCGTAGGAGCCGGAGCAAAAGTTGTCTGGGATCTTGCGGGCGTAAAGCAGGGAACTTACACACTTACAGCTGCTGTGGACGACGGGGCCGGTTTTATCGGAAAACAGGTCACTAAAACCGTTACTATCCATTAAACCTCATACCAGGCCGGAAAGATGAATTTTGAGAAGCGCAAAAAAAGCCCCAGCTGCGGATGGCATACGGGGCTTTTAAGTTTGTAAATTGTTCTGATCTTCATATCAGTCACCAAATACGCCCTCACATCATTGTTCCTCTTTTCTGTAGCACGTTTCGCCGCCGTCCTCGATGCAGATGAGGTCATGGCCGTATTCGTCCCGGCGAAGTTCAAAGCTGATGGTTTTCTTTTTGGGTGTTTGGGTTCGCTGTTTATTGCCGCTGGCGGCGCAGGAATTTGTGTTCTTCCAAAAATCGCGCGAGGGCGTCAGGTGAATGCTGGAGCCTTCAACACGGTATTTTCCCTTTATCTCATTGAACAATGTGGTGGTGCAGTTATACATTGTCGTTTCCATATAGCCGATGAATTCGTAGGTTCCGTTCGGCAGAAATCTGTATGAAAAAAGACTGCCGCGGCCGGGTTTTGTCGCTCCTGTTGTCCTGTTCTGATATTGGATTGCGCCGACGCTGCCGTTCTTCCAATAGCCTGTTACGTCCGCCTGCTGAGCGAAAACGGAAACGGTTCCCGCTCCAAAAATAAGCGCTCCCGCCAGTAAAAATGCGTTCATGTATTGCCTCATAAATAGAACTCCTTCATAAGCTCGGCGGGTGTAAGCATAAAACGCCGCCACTTCATACGCGATTTTTACCCAAAGTATGTATCACGGCCCTGCTCGTTCGCCGATTAGCATCAGTTATGTTCTAATAAGTAAAGAAAATGACCTTATTTTCTGTGAATACATAAAAGATTTTCAGGAGAGATTCAAATGAGCTCGAATGACGACGGCCGGAAATTCCTGGCCAGTGTTGATCATTACTTTAACAAGGCGGCGGCAGTGACCAAGCATCCGGAAGGCCTGCTTAATCAAATACGTGTTTGCAACGCCATCTATTCAATGCAGTTCCCGATCCGTACGGAGAATGGCTATGAGGTCATAAAGGCATGGCGGGCGCAGCACAGCCACCATAAACTGCCTGTCAAAGGCGGCATCAGATATTCTGACGATGCCAATGAGGACGAAGTAGTGGCGCTTGCGACGCTGATGACCTATAAATGCGCGATAGTCGATGTCCCGTTCGGCGGGGCAAAAGGCGCCATCAAGGTCAATGTGAAAAACTATTCGGTCGAACAACTCGAGCGAATAACCCGCCGCTATACGGCGGAGCTTATCAAAAAGAATTTCATCGGGCCGGCTCTGGACGTTCCGGCTCCTGATTACGGTTCGGGGCCGCGTGAAATGGCGTGGATAGCCGACACATATCAGGCATTTCATCCAGAACAGATTGACGCGCTTGGCTGTGTCACGGGCAAGTCGGTCGGCCAGGGCGGCATCAGAGGCCGCAAGGAAGCGACCGGCCTCGGCGTTTTTTACGGAACGCGCGAGATCTGCAACGATCCTGAGGACATGAAAAAACTCGGCCTGCCTCTCGGCCTCGAAGGCAAAAAGTTCGTCGTTCAGGGACTCGGCAATGTCGGTTATCACGCGGCGAAGTTCTTTACTGAAGGCGGGGCCATTCTTATCGGCGTTTCCGAATACGAAGGCGCCATCTCAAAGTCAGACGGCATTGATCTTGAGGCACTGATGGCCCACAGAAAAGAGACCGGTTCGATACTCGGTTTTAAGGGAGCGGCCGATCTGCCCAACCGTGAAGCCGGGTTGGAGATGGAATGCGACATTCTTATTCCCGCAGCTTTGGAAAACCAGATCACCAGCGACAACGCTCCGCGCATCAATGCCAAGATGGTCGTTGAGGCGGCAAACGGGCCTGTGACCGCCGCCGCCGAGGACATTCTTCTGCAAAAAGGTATTTTGATAGTACCTGACCTTTACATAAACGCGGGCGGCGTGACGGTGTCGTATTTTGAATGGCTGAAGAATCTTTCCCGCGTGCGGTTTGGCCGTATTGAAAAGCGTTTTGAGCAATCGGCCTATGACCGCATTCTGACGCTGGTCGAAAAGGAAACAGGTCGTCCGCTGACGCCGGAAGAAAGAAGCATGGCCGCGCGCGGCGCCGACGAAGCCGATCTTGTCTATTCAGGATTGGAAGAAACGATGATCACCGCCAACGCACAGATACATGAAACGGCACGGCAGTATGGCCTGGACAATATGCGCACGGCCGCTTTCGTCAATTCGATCGACAAGATCGCCGTCAGCTATATGGAACTCGGTATTTTCCCCTAAGCGGATAATTTCATCCGTGCATCACGCGGTAGCGGTCGAGGCAATAAGGGCAGTGACCTTTGCTTCGACCGTTTGCTGTATCTCGCGACCAATTTTCAATATCACGAAAAGGGACTGCCAAAGGTGAAAGGTTTTGCTGGTTGTTTAGGCGGGCTTCTTTATTGGTTTCCGAGCATGTTTTCCAACGGGTTCGGTTCGCAGTTTCAAACCAACCGCATTTAGGATCGCGGTAATGCTTTTGATTCGAGGATTGCCTTTGTCGGAAACAATGCGGTAGATGTTTTCGCGGTTCAATCCGGTTGCCTTCGAGACATTCGACATCCCGCTAGCCTTTGTTATCTGTCCGAGAGCCAGCAGGAAAACGCGAATGTCGTCATCGGCCATTGCCGCATTGAGGTATTCGCTTGCAAGCTCAGGATCATCTTTCAATGAATTGATAACGTATTCTTCCCAATCACCGGTTCTAGCGTGTTTCTTCTGTGTCGTTATTTCTTTGCTTTTTGTAGTCATTCCAATATTCCTTTGCTTTGATAATGTCCGCATCCTGCGTTCGTTTATCGCCGCCGCATAAGAGCAAAATGATCTCTTTGCCCGATCGAGCGTAATAAACGCGATAGCCCGGCCCTATATCTACCCGAAGCTCATGCACTCCGCCGCCAACGGGTTTGGCGTCCCCGAACAAACCTAATCGCAGCCGTGCAATGCGCTTGAATATCGCGGCCTTGGCTTTCGCATCCTTTAAGCGATCAAGCCATCCGGTAAACGGGCTTTTCCCGTTTTCTGCGATGTAATATTCAACATCCATCGGCTTGGCCGTTATATTGGAGTGTAGTATATAAGCTACAAGTAATACAAATTATCTCAAAGCGGGATGACGTCATACAAGGTCGTATTACAATTAGGACAAGACCTTGGACGTAAGTCCCATCTTATGCAAGCCCCGGTTTTCTGCCTAGGTTTTAGTCGCTTCTATACGGTGACAGAGGCAATAAGGGCAGTGACCTTTGCTTCGACCGTTTGCTGTATCTCGATAAGGTCATCTTCGGTCTCGGCCTCAAAACGCAGGACAAGGATCGCCTGTGTGTTGGACGCACGGACAAGTCCCCAGCCTTTTTCAAAAAGTATCCTCGCGCCGTCTATGGTCAGGACCTCGTGCGTTTTGGAAAATTCATCAGCGACGCGGCGGACGACCTCAAATTTTTTCTCGTCAGAACAGTCAACGCGAAGCTCCGGTGTGGAGAATGTTTCGGGCAGGTCGGAAAGCAGAGCAGAAAGCGGCCCTTCGGTCTTTGACATCAGTTCCATCAGGCGCGCTCCGGCATAAGCGGCGTCATCAAAGCCGAAATACCGGTCGGCAAAAAAGATATGTCCGCTCATCTCGCCTGCCAGGGCCGCTCCGGTTTCCTTCATCTTTGCCTTGATGAGCGAATGTCCGGCCTTCCACATTACAGCCTTGCCGCCTTTTGCCTTGATGTCGTCAAAGAGGCGTTGTGAGCATTTGACCTCGGCGATGATGGTCGAACCGGGCTTTTCTCTCAGCACGGCGCGTGAAAGCAGCACCATAAGCTCGTCTCCCCAGATGATGCGGCCATTTTCGTCAACGACGCCGATGCGGTCAGCGTCGCCGTCAAATGCGATGCCGAAATCGGCCTCAAATTCCTGAACAGCCCGGATCAGATGCTGAAGATTTTCCACAACGGTCGGATCGGGATGATGATTTGGAAAGGTCGAATCGGGCTTTGAGAACAATTCGATCATATTTATGCCCAGCACCTGAAAGATCGGGATGCCGGTAACGCCGCCCATGCCATTGCCGCTGTCAACGACGACCTTGAGCTTTCTGCCGCCCATTTTTACGTTCGAGACAACATCCAGGCAATAGGCGTTCAGATGATTTTCCTCGCTGACGGTTCCGCTGCCCTGGGCAAATTCGCCCGCAAAAGCGATCTGCTTTATTTCCTGTATCTGCGCGCCGAAAAGCGTTCCTTTGCCGAGGCATATTTTGAAGCCGTTGTGGTCGGGCGGATTGTGAGAGCCGGTTATCATCACGCCGCCGTCAACTTCCATTGTATAAACAGCGTGATAGAGCATAGGCGTCGGGACCATGCCGATAAGCAGAACATCGCAGCCGCTGGCATTCAGCCCATTTTTCATCAGTTCGCAAAATCGCGGCGAGCTTTCGCGGGCGTCATAGCCGATCACGATCTTTTTCGCGTCGTTCTTGCGGTAAAAGGTACCTAAGGCGCGTGCAAGCGTTGCAACTGTTTCGTCGGTCAGCTGTGTGCCGACGATCCCACGGATGTCGTATTCTCTAAAAATGTTCGGGTCCATATTGGTCAGATCAGGGTCGGCGAAACAGCCATCAGATAAAAAACGGCCATATTCGCAAAAATTCCTTTAATTATAATGCTTTATGCCTCAAAGGGCGATATTTGCTATACTTTTCATTTTAGAAAAGACAACAAAACGCGCCTTTTCGGCATCCAAAACCTGATCCAATGTCGATCACATCAACTGTATTATGAGGAGATCATTTCTTTTAACCAATTTGTTTCTCGCCGGCCTGCTTTTTCTTTTTGTCGGCTCGGCCCACGGCCAGCAGGCGTCACCCACTCCGCCGCCTGATGATGTCAGCCAGCCGATCAAGACCTTTGAGGTGCGGCTGCCCGTTACGGTGACAAGAAAAAAGAATGAACTTGTGCCGGGACTGACACGCGGCGATTTCATCATTCTGGAAGACGGCGTCGAACAGGAGATAACGTTCTTCAGCGATGAACAGACCAATCCGCCGGTGTTTGTCGGTGTTCTGATGGACACATCACCGTCAACGGCCGGGAAGCTGAAATTCTCAAAGGAAGCAGCAATGAACTTTATTGATTCTGTTGTCAGGTTAAGAAAGGACAAGGCTGCATTTATGACCTTCGACAATGAGGTGCTTCTTCGCCAGGATTTCACTGATAAACTGGATCTGCTGCAAAAAGCGATAGATGATGTCAAAAAGCCGGGTTCCCAAACCTCGCTCTATGATGCTGTCTGGCAATTTTCGGACGAAAAGCTTAGAAATATTCCGGGCCGCAGGGTGATAGTGCTTGTTACCGATGGCGATGACACATTCAGCCGGGCCACCATCGTGGATGCAATAGACATTGCCCAACGGACTGAGACCACGGTTTTCGGTATTTCGACGAAAGCCGGTTTTCTCGGTTCGGTTCCGGGTGTTGATGCGGGAACGGTCAAGGATAAAGGCGACAAATTTCTGACGCGCCTCTGTGAGGAAACCGGCGGCCAGGCCTTTTTTAGCGGCAATATGATCGAGCTGGAACGCTATTTCAAACGCATCTCCGAAGAGCTTCGCGGACAATACATTGTCACCTATCGTCCTGCCAACCAGAATTATGACGGACGCGAACGCAAAATTGAGGTTCGCTTTACTGACAAAAACAAGACAAAGGGATACAGCATTCGCACAAAGAAGAGTTATCGAGCGGTCCAGGACAGCCTGAAATAGGCGGACTTGGACAAGAAAGAGGTATTGACATGTTGAAACACAGGAATTTGGTGATCTTGCTGGCCGTCGGGGCGATGCTGGCGCTCTCATTGTTCGGGACGGAGTTTGCCGGGATTCACAGCGTAAATTCGCAGACCGCCATACCTGAACCGACACCGCCGATCGAAGAGGATGACGAGATCTTGAAGATCGATACCGAGGCGGTGAATGTTCTGTTTACCGCTCAGGACAAGGATCGCAGGCTGCTTTTGGACATGGCCTCAAGCGACATACAGGTCTTTGAGAACGGCGAAATGCAGGAAATAATCGATTTCTCACGACAGGTCGATCTGCCGCTGAGCCTGACCATTCTTATTGATACAAGCGTTTCCCAGCAGCGCACCTTGCCTGAGGAAAAAGCAGCGGCGATAACGTTCCTCGATTCTGTCATACGGCCTGACCGTGATGAGGTGGCTGTCGTTTCGTTTACGGGCGAGGCAACTCTGGAACAGGGAATGACCAACAATATGACCCGGCTTCGCAGAGCGATAGAAAGGGTCAAATTCACTCCGCCGGCAGGATACATCGGTGGAAATGTGATCTTGGGAACTCCGCCGATATCCTCCGACAATCAGATACTGCAAGGCTCGACCGCTATCTGGGACGCTATCTGGGTCACGTCAGAAGAGATACTTGGCCCGGCGCCGGAACGCACACGCCGTGCGATCATACTGCTTTCCGACGGCGATAACACTTCCGGCAAGAAAAAGCTGGATGATGCCGTGAATGCCGCGTTAAAGGCAGAGGCCGTCATTTATTCGATCGGCATCGGCGACAATTTTCGTTTCAACGTGGACAAAGGCGCTCTTAACAAAATATCCGACCGCACAGGCGGCCGGGCATATTTTCCAAAGGACGAGGGAGAACTGAGAGCGGCCTTCAGGCAGATACAAGAAGAGATGCGTTCGCAGTATCTGCTGGCTTATGAACCGACCAACCGCGCCCGCGACGGCTCTTACCGGACGATAGAGATAAGGCTTGTAAATGCCGATATGAAAAAGCAGAAGATCAAGCTTACTCACCGCAACGGCTATTTTGCCAAGACCGATCAGAAATAGCTCTGATAGTTACATATCCGGGGAATTGATCCACCATTGATTTCCCCATTTATCGATGAACCCGGCAGATCGCCCGTAACCGCGGTCGCCGGGTTCCTGATTTCCGGTCGCTCCGTTCTCCAGTCCGAGCTTATATGTGGCGTCAACGTCGTCCGTCAGGACAAAAACGCCGCAGGTACAGCTTTTCCACTCTTCGCTTGCCTGGCCGAACATGATCGTTCCGCCGTTGATGGAATATTCGCCATGCATCAGGGCGCCGTCCTCATTCGGCACTCTCAGCATCTCTTTGGCGTTAAAAACGCTGGTGATAAATGTAACGAAACCCGCTGCGTCCGGCACGATATAATACGGCATTACGGGTGAATAGTGTTCTGGTGTGC
>CAZOXY010000007.1:76941-80437 GCA_964583955.1 uncultured Chloracidobacterium sp.
GTGTGCTCATAAATATTAACTCCTTGCGGTCATTGTTTTCCGGGACGGTCCGCCGCGTCGGTAATGTGTGTCAGAACGCATTTCCATGTGTCGCCGTTCCTGACAAATACGTCGGTCGTCCATTCATCGGCCTCAAACGTTTGGCCGCGATAATTTGCGGTGTTCGTTACGCGTCCGATGAAAATGGCCGTATCGCCGCGAACGGTGATGCCCGCCAATTCACTCAGATCCATTGCGGAATGTGTCAGGTCGCCCGAAGCGATAAAAGCAAGAAAACCGGGTTTGTCGGTAACGCCGAATTTTGAGACCATCCGCCAGTCATCGGCCATAAAAGCGCCGATGGCTTCGGCATCGTTCCCGATCATCGCCTTTGCCCACATTTCTGAGACCTCAAAAACCGCCTTTTCATCGTCGGTCATATCGGTAGCGATCTTGTCTGACACGTTGTTCATAACCATTCCTTCAGGGTGGAAATTTTATGATATTTCGCCCGGGATGTTCCGATGCTAACTCTGTTTACCGGCCGGTGTATTGGAAAAATGCGACATCTCATCAGAGTTTATGTACTGTGTTCCTTCGGCTTCATTCAAAAAATATTGAGCCGGCGTGTAGCCCGAAAATTTGCGGAACTCATTGGAAAAGTGGCTCTGGTCATAATAGCCGCAGGAATATGCGATCTCGGCCAGGTCGCGGCAGCCGGCTAATTTGAATTGCGTAGCCGCCTGGAACCGGGCGACGCGTGAATAGAGCTTTGGTGAAAGTCCGGCAAACTCCTTGAATTTGCGCTCGAAATGTCTTCTGGAAAGGCCGTATGTTTGCGCAAGTTCAGAAACGGAGGCCGTGCCGTTTGAACGAAGGATGCTGAGCGTTGCCTGATGGATGGATGGCAGGCTATATTTCTGCGAAGAGAGTTTTGAGAGCAGAAAATCACTTGCGATGGCAACGCGCCCCCGATTGTCAGCCGCTTCCAGCATCCTTTCCTGAAGCATTCGGCCATCGCGTCCAAATGCGGAGATAAGATCTGGCGAGATGTTCGTCAGTTCTGACGCCGGAACGGAAAATAGGTGCGGCAAGGCAATGGGGTACATATAGACACCGAAGATGCCAAACCTCTGCCGCGTGACGTATCTTCGGTAAAGAGTTGATTGCGCCTGAATATTTGCAAGCGGTGAGGATTCTGTTTTTCCGTCCTTGTTTATTTCATCAAACACACCGCGATAATGGAACACCATCTCGACGCAGCAATCCGCTATCGAACGGTGAATGAATTCACCATTGGCCTCGCCCTCAAGCGCCCAGAAGAACCGGACATACGGTGCCAAGAGCGGCGGCGGTGCAAATGTTTGATAGAGCATTTCGGTTAAAGTTTTCCGCCCAGTTCCACAAGCTTTCTTTCATCAGCCTGCGCCAATGCGACCTGACCGGTCTTTCTGTAAAGAGCCGCACGGCTTCGGTACAGTTCCGGATTTGACGGCGCCAGCCTGATGGCCTTATTAAAATCGTTCATAGCAAGGTTGTATTCGCCTTTGCCCATATAGGCGGTGCCGCGGGTGTCCAATGCTTCCGGGTAGTCGGGGTTTAATTCAAGGGCGCGTTCGGCATCATCCAGGGCCTTGTCGTAGAGGCCCATTTGGCAAAACGTCCAGGCGCGGTTGTTATATGCCGCAAAGGCGTTCTGCTCGTCGAGTTCGATCACTTTGGTATAGTCAGCGATCGCCGAGTTATAGAATTTCTTTTGGTAGTAAACGACTGCCCGATTAAAATAGGGAGCCGGAAGCCTTGGGCTTAGGTTTATCGCTTTTGTAAAATTCTCGATCTTGCAGTCAAGATCGTTCGCGCCGCAGCTATACAACGCGTGATCGAAATAATAGACCGCATCTCTGGATGCCGCCGGTTGGGAGGTTCGACCCGGAGTTGTGGTTGCTTTGCGTGATGATGCGGCCGTTTTCGCCTTTGTTTTCGGAGTGGTTTTACGAGTCGTGCCGGCCGGTTTTTTCGCTTTTGTTTTGCCGGCCGGAGCTGTGGAGCCGCCGCCTGCTGTCTGAGCAAAAGCAGCGCTGACACCGAGCAGAATACAGACAGCTATTACCGCAAGAATATGAAGGAACTTAGGTTTCATCATATTTTGAGGATAGCGCATTCATGCCGCCGAAATCGAGACTAATCTTTCCAGCCCCACGGTGCGGGCGGTGCCGCGACCTCTTTTGTGAGGTCAAATCTGACCGTGAACAGCCGCCCGACCTCGGGCGAAGGTTCCCTGCCAAGTCGTCGCAGATTGTATGAATAATGGCTTCCCGGTACAAGCTCGATCCACCAGATATTTCCGGCTGCCGTCGGAGCATTGCCTGCCGGAGGTTCGACGACGTAAACGGTCTCCTGATCGGCCGGGAAAAATTGCCTTATCGCCTCGCCGGAGTTGGTTGACCAGCCGCCGTACATAGTTACCTTGTCAGGCGTGCCGTCCTCGTGGCGGTGATCGTGTTTTAATTGCAGGCGGTCGCCTTTACGCGTCAGAACCCATGTCCGCGAGCGGTCGTCGCCGACAAAGAACGGTATGCGGATGCGATCCTTTTCGCAAGAGCGGACGTGCATCACCAGCGGTTTTCCGGCAAAATCGGGGCTGTTCGACGTATCGGCGGCGACCACACCGGCAAACGCCTTGCCGCAGAGCTTGTTAAGCTCCTTCCAAAAATCATCAACACCGGAATCGGTCCAACCCCACGGAGCCGGCGGAGCCTCGACCTCTTTTGAAATATCAAACTTTACGCTGATCGGCTGATCTCTTTCCACGCGGCGGACGCTGTATGTGTAGTGTTCGCCCGGTACAAGGTCTATCCACCAGACATTTGTCCCGGCGCCCGGAAGCGTTTTGACCGTTTCAGCATCGGCGGGAAACATCTGCCGCGTCGCCGACCCGACGCTGGTCGTCCAGCCGCCGTACATCGTGACGCTGTCATCCGTACCGTCGTCTTTCCGATGGTCGTGGCGAAGCTCTATGCGGTTGCCTTTTTTTGTCAGGATCCAGGTCCGCGACAAATTGTCGCCCACGACAAACGGTATTTTTATGCGGTTTTCCTGACACTGGCGGACGTGCATCACCAGCTTTTTGCCTCTGAATGTTGTGTCGTTCTCGGGAGCCGATGCAACCTGACCCTCGAATGATCTGCCGCACAGTTTTTGAAGCTCGCTCCAAAACACCTCAACACCGGGCACGGTTTGATTAGCGGGCCGTATCTGTGCAAAGGCGGCTGAAGCCGCGGCAAGAACCATAGCCGCAGCCAAAAAGAATCCCGGTTTCAAATGTTTTTTCATAGCTGATCTGTCCGCTGCGAGGAGAGCCGTTAGTGCCGCTCTCCGCGCAGAAAAGAGCAAAAAAGTGGAAGGAAGATGTTTAGGTTGTGTTGACATTTTGGAGAAAGACGTGCCGGCAAAGGTTTTTTTAACGCAGATCAGGCAGATCTAGCGGATAGGAGCGGATATGAAATTCCAGATTCGC
>CAZOXY010000008.1:0-21038 GCA_964583955.1 uncultured Chloracidobacterium sp.
ACGCGCGACACGCTGTATGTCGGCCGCATAGAGGACGAACGGCTGCTCAAGGAAGCAGGATTCTATCTGGCCGTCCGTGCGCAGATGCCGGAATCAAAGCTGATAGAAGGCGTGCCGAGGGTTGTCAAGATAGCCTCGCGGGATGTGATCGATTCGGTCATCGGGTCGGCACTTCCCGGCGTTGTTCTGACCTATTCAAATCCGCCGCCGGCGCCGATACCGGCCCGCGTCGGGTTCAAATATTTCCAGCTCGATTCCATCGGGCCATACTGGAACGGTATCGCGGGTTCAAAGGTCATATCCGTATATGTGCCTAACGAGATACCGGACGAAAAGATCGAGCTTTATGCCGTAAAACCCTAAGATAAATGTCGGATAATGTAGTAAAAAACGATCTGATAACCTTTGCCGGGCCGATCTTTGACCTGATCCTTCGGCTCCAGGCGGGTTTGGTCGCGCCGTCAAACGAGCTTCGCCCGAAGATCGTTGGAATGCTTCAGGATTTTGAAAAAAGGGCCGAGCGCTATCGTTTTAATCACAAGATAGTTCAGGTTTCCAAATTCGCCCTTGCCTCGTTCGTTGATGAAACGGTACTTACGAACAACTTTCCGTTGAAGGTCGAATGGGAAAAGAATCCCTTGCAGTTGGAATATTTCGGCGAACAGCTTGCCGGCAACAAATTCTTTGATAAATTGAGCGCGATGCTCAAACAGATCGAGGTCACGCAGGACGCGGTCGAGGTCTATTACTTCTGTATGCTCCTCGGCTTCAAGGGACGCTATGCCATCTATGAACAGGACAAGCTCCTCGCCATAATGCAAAGCACTGCGAACGAACTCGTAAAGGTGGGTAAAATAAAGCCTGTCGAGCTTTCTCCGCACTGGCTGGTCAACGACCAGCCGAAACCGCCAAAGAAGAAAGGAATGCCTGTTTGGGCAAAAATCTCGGCTTTGGGCGGTCTAGGTTTAGCCGTAATTGTTTATCTGGTGATGTTCTTGATGTCATCCCAGTTTTTGAAGGATGCTGCGACAAGGCTGCAGCTTTAGAAGTTTTCATGACCTATTTCCCGCTGTAATTTCGCCGTTACTTTTGGCGGCGGCCCGTTTTGTTTGATATTCCGGGTCGGTTTACCACTGATACCGGACATTGTTTCCTGTTATATGTCATCCTGGCACACCGGACAGATCAAATATGCCCTCGGCATCGGCTCGCTGATGTCGTTCTACGGCATTGTCACATTTATTGTGATGATGATGCCCGAAGGCAGCATCGGCAGGAATCAGAAGGTCGTGGTGATCGTCCTGCTGCTTTTGACGCTGCCGTTTACGCTGTTGGGCGGTTATCTGGCCAGCCGCCGTTCCAAAAAGAAAGCGGCGAAAGAGGCGGCCGCCAACGAACAGGCGGCAGAATCGGCTCCGGCGGCTGAAAGCGCGAAAAAGCTTTCCACGCCGCAGGGCAGCTATGATGGCCTGGCAGGATCGGCGGAAGAAGCGGTACAGTTCCTGAAGAGTTCCAATCTGGGCGAGGGCGGCATATATTCTCTGCCGTGGTATCTGGTGGTCGGCGCTCCCAGATCGGGCAAAACATCTCTGGTCGTCGGCTCAAATCTTAATTTTCAGGCGCTCCCGAGCCAGCGGGAATCAGAGATGAAGTTCGTCCGCCCGACAGCCAATGTTGATTGGCGCGTCGCCAGCGAGGCGGTGTTTCTGGATACGTCAGGACGATACCAGACCGAGGGCGGCAACGCGGACGAATGGTCAGCGGTTCTTGAGACCATAAAGAAATACCGCTCGAGCAGGCCGATAGACGGACTGATACTGACGGTCAACGCCGAGTCCGTCATGCGGTCGGACGAAAGGCAGAACGAGGAGCTTGCAAAGGTGCTTCGCAGCCGTCTGGACGAGGCGATGCAGCGGCTCAAGGTTCGCTTTCCGGTTTACATCGTATTTACCCACGCGGATTCGATAGAGGGTTTTCGCGATTCGTTCTCCACGTCAAAACAGGAAGACAAGAACCTGGTGTGGGGCGCGACCATTCCGCTGGAAAAAAGCGAGAACGCACAGACGCTTTTCGACGGCGAATATGAGCTGCTTCACAATTCCGTGATGAAGCGTCGGCTGGTGAGGCTTTCGGCCCCGTTCCCGCCGGTGCGCCAGCTTCGCATATTTAATTTTCCACTGCATTTCGGTTCGGGACGGCGTAAATTCGGAGCATTTGTCAATGCTCTTTTCCGCCCCAATCCGTTCAGCGAGAACCCGTTCCTGAGAGGTTTTTATTTCACGGCGTCGCCGGCGGCAAAGGGCACGCCGAGCGCGATCTCGTCTGTGGGAACGACGCATTTTACCGACAGGCTGCTTCGTGATGTCGTGCTTCGCGACAAGGACCTTGTCAAAACGCTTGTTGCCCAACGTCGGCGTCCGCCGCTTCTGGGCTGGTTCCTTACCATAATGGGCACGCTGCTGGTACTTACGCTGCTTGGTTTTGCCGGCGTGTCGCTGTTCACGAACAAGCAGATGCTTGCGGAAGCGACGGTGGTCGGTGAAAAGGGCTTGGAATTGCGGCGTGCCGATGCCAACAAAGACATCTTGGCAAAGAAGGAAGACGATGTCAGACAGGAAATGCGCGTGCTTGAGGATATGCGCCTCCTGCTTGAAACATTTGACGAATACAATCGTGACGGCGCTCCCATCTATATGCGTTTCGGGATGTATTCCGGTGACGCGATCTATACGCGAAACCTTTTGCCGTTGTATTTCAACATCGTGGAAGGCCGGTTCAAACAGCCGACGGTCAGGCGTCTGGAAGACGAATTGAGAAAGTTCGCAGACGGCAAGGAAAGTTTCAGTGCCGGACAACTGACACCGGAGCAGGAACAAAAGCTGGATCGTCATTACAACCTTTTGAAAGCATATCTGATGCTGTCGGACGGACAGGAGCAGATCGGCTCTAACGTGGTTCGGTATCGCGACAAGGCCGAGGGAGGCCACCTCGTCAACACGCTGAGAGATTTTTGGACCACCGATTCAAAGATCCCGGCGGAAATGAAGGAAACGGCGTCGAAACATCTTGAGTTTTGGGCGAGACAGGTCGATCGCGCCGATGGTGACGGCAAGTTTCCGCGTATCGAACTGAACGACGCCCTCGTTAAGAACACTCGTGAAAAACTGAGGGCGTTCCCGGCGGCAAATCGTTATTACAGCAACCAGATAACCATGATCTCCAAGGAGATCGACGATAAGATCGGCCCGACGACAATAGAAGGCCTGATCAGCCGGGGAAATGCCGATTCGAGCCTCATTACAGGTACGTACCGCGTCCCCGGGGCATTTACGCGTCCCGGCCTGGAGATGATGAAAACTGCCATTTCCGAGGCGGACAGCAAGCTTTCCGAAGACGACTGGGTGATGGGAGAGGTCGGCAAGCGCGACCTGCAAATGGCGCAGGCGACCGATGCGGCCAAGCTTGAAGAATTTTACTACCGCGATTATGCCGATAATTGGAGAAAACTTGTTCGCGGCGCTCAGGTCAGGCCGTTCAAGGACAGAGCGGATGCCGCCGACGCCATGCAGAAATTCTCGTTCGCCCAATCTCCGATGAAGATCCTGGTCATTGAGATAGAGCGGAACACCAATCTGTCGAAAAAGGTCGAGGGCGGCGGGCTGCTTGACTGGCTGATGAGCTTTTTCACCAAGAAAAGCGCCGATGAGCCGGGCAATTCACAGCCGGAGAAAGAGTTCAGGCCGCTGGTCGGCTTTGTCGGCACGCCCGATCAGGGCGAGAATGCCAATATCGAGAAATATCAGGCACAGATCGGCCGGATAAACAGCACGTTCGCCCGATTTACCGACGGTGATATGCAGAGGCTGATAGAGGCGTACGGAAAAGAGGAAGATCCGCTGGACCTGGTCAAACGTGAGGAAGGCATAAACAGCCTTGTCTCCGGTTTCGGCGAAACCTCGGCCGGACAGGAAGTGGCGTCGCTGCTGCAGCAGCCGATAGCCAGCCTCAGAACACTGCTCGGAGCAGGTATCAAACAGCAGTTGGTAAAGGCGTGGAATGACGAGATCGTTCCCGAGGCGAAAAAGTTTGAGGGTGCATATCCTTTTACCGAAGGGGCCACTGAGGCTGACATGACGGTGGTTTCGGGTTATCTGAACCCGACAAGCGGTAAATTCTCGAAGTTCTTTGATGCTCGGCTGAGCAAGTATTTTGAAGAAGTGAACGGCCAGTTCACGCCGAGAGAAGGTTCCGAGGTCCAGTTCAGCGACGAGTTCGTCAAATATCTGAATGACGCCTTTGCCCTGCGTCGGGCACTGTTCGGCACAAGCGAAGCGCCAAAGGTCGAGTACGAATTTGCACTGCGGCCCGTAAAGGACGCCATTGTCGAGGTGACGATAGACGGACAGAAGATCACGTCCGAGGGTACAGGCTCCGTACGCCTGACATTCCCCGGACAGTCGAGCGAGACCGGTGTGGTTGTCAACATCGTGACCACGGGCGGTTCCGCGACACCGACGGACAGCCCGCAAAGCGGCGGTTTGACGCAGACAACTGCAACGTCCAATCCGTTCCAGGGCTACTGGGGATTGTTCCGGTTCGTTGATTCGTCAAATCCGCAAAAGCAGTCGGGCGGCGAATACCTGCTGACATTCTCGGCCGGCGGCAAGTCGGCAACCGCGACCATCAGGTCGAGCGGCGGCGATATTTTCGACAAGGAAATGTTCCGAAAGGTAAAAACGCCGTCATCGTTTATCAAATAGGCAGCGAAGGTCAAGATTATGAACGAAGCAAAACAGCATTTGGACAATGGCGATCTGAAAGGCGCTATCGAAGCGGCTCTTGCGGCAGTTAAGGCAAAACCGACCGATGTCGCCGCCCGAACATTCCTTTTTGAGCTTTCGTGCTTTTCGGGTGACTGGGAAAGGGCTGAAAAACAATTGGATGTGATCGGCCATCAGGACATCAATGCGATGATCGGGTCAAAGATCTATCAGCAGAACTTCAAGGCGGAGCGTGACCGGTTAAAGTATTTCTCGGACGGGCAAAAACCTGAAACGCTCACCGGCTCGCCGTCACATCTGGCGGATATGCTGAACGCAAACAACCGTCTTCGCGAAGGATCTGTCCTTGAGGCCCGAAGCCTGCTGGACACGGTCGAGGAGAACCGGCCGGCCTTTGCCTGCGTTGTCAATGGCGAGGAGATCAGCGATTTTAGGGATTACAACGACCTGACGTCGGCGGTGTTTGAGGTGATATTCAAGGATGCGTATATCTGGCTGCCGTTCGAGTACGTTGAAAAGATCGAATTTTTCAAGCCGAAAACGCTTCGTGACCTTTACTGGATACAGGCCAATGTGGAACTGACCAACGGAACGAACGGCGAGATGTTCTTTCCGGCCCTGTATGCCGGGTCATGGAAACATGAGAACGACGCCGTGCGGCTTGGCCGCATGACAGACTGGCGCGACCTTGGCGAAGACCTTTACGTGGGCGAAGGCCTGAAACTCTTTTGGATGGACGGGCGTGACCGCCCGATCCTGGAGCTTGAATCCATTGAGTTCAAACACGAGGAAGAGGCGGATGCCGCCGCTGAATGATTTTCGTGCTTTATTTTGCGTTTTCGTATATTATTAGGGCATTCATCCGTAACAACGGTCGCTGTTGCCTTTATTCAATTTAGGATCTGGGAGTTTTTCTTCAATGAGCGATGAACTTCGACAACCATCCGTGATAGACGTTGAGGCCCTGCTTCAGCCAATATCGGATGAAGCGCCGTCAGGGGAGAATCTGCGCTATTCCGGCCTGTATGATGAGGTCAATGAGGCCCGCCGCGCCGATGACAACATGAACATGGGCGAATGGCAGACCGAGGTAAAGGTTTCCGATTTTCGTCAGGTGTTCGATCTGGTGACAAAAGCTCTGGCAGAGCAGACCAAGGACATTCAGCTTGCGGTATGGCTCTGTGAGGCTCTGGTGAAACTTCACGGTTTTGTCGGGCTTCGTGACGGGCTTCAGCTTTTGGTCGGGCTGCAGGAAAGATTTTGGGACACACTTCACCCCGAGATCGACGAGGGCGACATGGAAGGCCGTGCAAATGCCATTTCATGGTTCGATACATACGGAGCGTTAGCGGCAAAAGAGGCCCCGATAACCGGCCAGGCAGGATACAGCTTCTTCAACTGGGACGAATCGAAGGTCTATGACATTCCGGACGACCTTGAGACATTTTCGACCGAGGATCAGGTCAAATACAATGCCCTGAAAGCGCGTGCCGAGGCCGAACGCCGCGTTACGGCGGATATGTGGCGGAAAGAGACGGCCGCGACCCGCAGAGTATTCTGCGAACAACTGAACTTCACTCTGGGCGAATGTTTTGAAGCCTTGAAGGAGCTTAACCGCGTAACCGAGGAAAAATTTGACCGCAATCAGGTTCCGGGACTTTCCAATCTGAAAAAAGGGCTGGATGAGATCAATGACCAGTCCAAAAAGCTTTTGGATGAAAAGCGGCTTGAGGAACCGGACGAAAGCGATGTCGAAGAGAGCGCGGAGGGTGGTTCGGGAGAAGGCGGAACCGTCACCATTGGCGGTGTCGCAGTGGCGGCCGGCGCGATACAGAATCGCCGGGACGCCTTAAAGCGGCTTCAGGACATTGCGGATTTCTTTCAAAGGACCGATCCGCACAGTCCCGTGGCATATCTTATTCAACGTGCCGTCAAATGGGGAAGTATGCCGTTCGACCAGTGGCTTCAGGATGTGATCAAGGACGAGACTGTTCTATACCAGCTCAGACAAACGCTTGGTTTCAACACATCCTCAAATGACCAGACAGAGTAAGGAATATAGATTTTCGCAGCGGCCTGATCGGTTAGGCTACATGGATTTAAATTTCAGAGGATATTAATTGAAAAGGAGAAACGTCAATGCCAAAAAAAGAGAGTTTGCAGCATAAGATCGACCGGGTTAGGCCGCCGCGTGTGCAGATAACCTATGATGTCGAGACGGGAGGGGCGATAGAGCTTAAAGAGCTTCCATTCGTCATTGGTGTAATGGGTGATTTTGTCGGAAAACCCGAAGAACCGCTCCCGGCCTTCAAGAACCGGAAGTTTGTCGAGATCGACCCTGACAATTTCAATCAGGTACTTGCCGGCATGAAGCCGAGACTGGCCTACACGATCGACAACAAGCTTCAGGACGACGGCAGCAAGATGGGTGTCGAACTGAAATTCAACAGCATCGAGGATTTTGAGCCTGATCAGGTCGTACAGCAGGTCGAACCGCTCCGCAAGCTGGTCGAGGCACGGCAGAAACTTGCCGATCTTCGTTCAAAGATGGACGGAAATGAAAAGCTGGAAACCCTCCTGGAAGAGGTCATTTCCAGTTCCGACAAGCAGAAAGAGCTTAGCGACGCGCTTGGTATCGAGGGTAAGGAGGACTAATAAATATGGCAACACAAAAAGGCAAGGAAGCCGCTGTTGAAACAGTCGAAACTTCTCAGGAAACCAGTCTTCTTGACAAGATATTGACCGACGGCCGCATGGCCCGTGACGATTTTCAAAAAGAGCGGGCAAAGGACATGATCGGCGAGTTCGTCAGCCAGGTGATGGCGGGCGAACTGACCATGACCAAGAACATGGATGTTGCGATCAACGCCCGCATCGCGGAGATCGACCGTCTCATTTCGTCTCAAATGAACGAGATCATGCATCACGAAGAGTTTCAGAAACTCGAGGGTTCGTGGCGCGGCCTTCAGCACATGGTCAGGAACACGCTCACCGGGCCTCAGCTGAAGATCCGTGTAATGAGCGTCAATAAAAAAGATCTCCTCAAGGATTTTGAGAGGGCGTTGGAATTTGACCAATCGACACTCTTCAAGAAGATCTACGAGGAAGAATACGGAACGTTCGGCGGTGCTCCCTACGGGGCCTTGATCGGCGATTTCGAATTCGGTAACCATCCTCAGGACATGGCGCTTCTGGAAAAGATATCAGAGGTCGCCGCTGCGGCCCACGCTCCTTTCCTGAGCGCGGCGTCCGCCGACCTGTTCGGCTGGGACACTTACTCGGAAATGACCGAGGTCCGCGATATATCAAAGATCTTCGACCGTGCCGAGTATATGAAATGGCGCAGCTTCCGCGATTCTGAGGATTCGCGTTACGTCGGGCTGACGCTGCCGCATGTGCTGATGCGTGAGCCTTACGGAGCGGCGACCAAGCCGACCGAATCGTTCCGCTTTGAAGAGGATGTTGACGGCCGCGACCACAAGAAATATCTGTGGGGCAATGCCGCCTACGCCCTTGGCACACGCCTGACAGAGGCATTTTCGATGCACGGCTGGTGCGTCGCCATTCGCGGCGTTGAGGGCGGAGGCCTTGTTCAGGGGCTGCCGACCCACCAGTTTGAAACGGATGAAGGCGAGGTTGCGATGAAATGTCCGACCGAGGTCGCCATCACCGACCGCCGTGAAAAGGAGTTTGCCGATAACGGCTTCATTCCTCTTGTGCATTGCAAGGGAACGGATTACGCCGCTTTCTTTGCAACCCAGTCCGCCAACAAGGCAAAGAAATACGATACTGACGCTGCCAACGCCAATGCACGGCTTTCCAGCCAGCTTCAGTACATCTTTGCCGTGTCACGCTTTGCCCATTACCTCAAGGCAATGATGCGTGACAAGATCGGGTCATTCATGTCTCGTGAAGAGGCAGAACGATTCCTTAACCGATGGATATCCAAATACGTTCTGGAAAATGACGTTGCCCCGGCCGAGCAAAAAGCGAAATATCCGCTTCGCGAAGCAAGGGTTGACGTTGCCGAGATCCCCGGAAAGCCCGGCTGTTACCGCGCCGTCGCTTTTCTGCGGCCTCATTTCCAGCTTGACGAGTTGTCGGTCAGCCTTCGGTTGGTCGCGGAACTTCCGCCGCCCGCTAAGTGATTTGCAGAGCGTCTGTAAATTTTTTAGGTTCTTTGGCAAAAGTAGGTTTTCGTCTCGTCTCTATTCTGTAAGCGAGTAGGACACGGAAGCGGTCGAACGAAAGCCTACGATGGTCCTGACAAACAGGAATAGTTAATTAAACGAGAAGGAGCAGAAACATAACATGGCAAATGCAGATTATTACTTGAAGATTGATACTATCGAAGGCGAGTCTGAAGCTAAGGGGTTTGAGAAGCAGATGCAGATCGAATCGTGGTCCTTTGGGGCAAGCAATTCAGGTTCTTCGGCACAGGGAACCGGTCTGGGTGTGGGCAAGGTCAGCCTGCAGGACTTTCACTTCACGGTCCAGAACGGCAAGGCATCGCCGCAGTTGTTCCTGGCCTGTGCAAAGGGCAACCACATTCCCCAGGCGTTCCTTTGCCTTCGCAAGGCCGGTGGTGACGGCAACCCATACACCTACCAAAAGGTCACTTTCGGAGATATTATTGTCTCGTCCTTCCAGACGGGCGGAAGCAACGGCTCAGGCATTTTGCCGATCGAACAGATATCCTTCAACTTTACGAAGATCACGTTCGAATACTTCCAGCAGAAACCGGACGGAACGGTAGCCCTCACCAACACGACGTCTTACGACATCAAGAAGGTCGAAGGTTCCGGAGCATAAGAGTCCTTATCTACTCAAGAATATCCGCCGGGCCGAGACGTTCGGCGGATGTTCCTGGGATCGTTTGTTTCACCTATTCCGTTCCCGCCCAAAAGGCGGGAGCGTATTTTTCTGATTTGGTATTATGTCGAGGCTGGATCATGAGATAAGGGTCACACCGTCGGTCTTTGACCGCCTGGTTGATCTTGATCCGCGTAGCTCGCAGGAGCCGCCAAAATCCAGGTCAACCTCACTTCACGAGCTTAAACAATCGGTGCGCCGTGATCTGGAATGGCTGCTGAACACACGCTGTCATACCGAGACCCTGGACGACCTGCTGGAAGAGGCGCCGAACTCTGTCGCCTTTTACGGCCTGCCTGATTTTACGGGCGTTAGCATCAACAGCCACATTGAGCAAAAGCGGATGACAAAGGCGATCGAAGATGCCATCAGACGCTTTGAGCCGCGTTTTATGAACATAAAGGTGACGCTGGAGCCGATAGACAACATCGACCGCCAGCTTCGCTTTCGGATAGAAGCCTCACTGGACATCGAACCGACCCCTGAGCCGATCGTGTTCGATTCTGTGCTGTCGCCGGGCAGCGGCGGTTTTGAGGTGATCGAAAAATAGCGGCTTCGCGCACGGCCGGCTGTATTGCCGCCGTATTATAATTTATTGCCCTTGTTGATCGGCTTTATCCGGTGACCCGCGAACACAATGCGAGACGAACTTTTAGGATATTACGAGCGAGAACTTATATTTCTGCGCCGTATGGGCGCGGATTTTGCCCGAAAGTATCCAAAGGTCGCCGCCCGGCTTTTGATGGATGAGGAAAAGGTCGAGGATCCGCACGTTGAGCGGATGATCGAGGCCTTTGCGTTCCTTACCGGCCGTATCGGGCTTAAGCTCGATGATGAACTGCCGGAAATAACGGAATCCTTCATAAACGTTCTGTATCCGCAATATCTGGCCCCGATACCGTCAATGGCGATCACACAATTTGCCTTTGGTTCGCCGACCGACAAGATAACCTCGATCCAGCATCTTGAGCGCGGCTCAAAATTGAACTCAAGGCCGATAGACGGCACGCCGTGCCAGTTCCGTTCCGCATACGATGTCCAGCTGGTGCCTATCGAGCTGGAATCAGCCTCATTGGACTCGCCCGCGCCGAAGAACTCGCAAGGAAGATATTCCGAATGTCAGATAAAGCTCAGCATGAGCTGTTACGGCGGCGGGAACCTTCATGAGATGAAGGTCACGGAAACGGACGCGCCGCCGGAATTTTTCAGGTTCTATCTGGACGGCGATCCGCAGCTTGTTTTCCCGTTATATGAGATCATCATGAACCACGCGGTCTCGGTCGAATTTCGGCCAAAGGACCCGCCGCTCGGAAACCGGACGATGAAGACTTTGACGGGCATTCAACTAAAGCTGCCCGATCCGGTGATATTGCCTGCCGAGGACGCGATCAGGCCCGTCGGTTTTGAGGATAACGAGAGCATTTTGCCGTATTCGCTCCGTTCGTTCAAAGGGTATCGCCTGCTGACGGAGTATTTCTCGTTTCCGTACAAATTCCTGTTCGTTGACATCTACGGCGTGGACAAGGCGATAGCGTCAAAATTCGGCAGCCATTTTGACATTATCATTCACCTGAAAGACGTGACGCCGCCCGCCGCGCCGGTCGTGACCGAAACGTTCCGCATGGGCTGTACGCCGGTCGTCAATCTGTTCTCGAGAATGGCCGATCCTGTTTATATATCCCAGCAAAAATACGAATATCAGATAATTCCTGACATTCACCGCCAGTCATCAACTGAGATATATTCCATCGACGGCGTGTTTGCCTCAGACCCGCGAACGAACACCACGCGTGAGTTCTCGCCTTTTTATTCGCTCCGCCATGCTTATGGCGAGCAGATGGAAAGATCGTATTGGTATGCATCCAGGCGCGGGTCACAAAGGGCAGAAGACGAGGGAACCGAGATATTTCTTTCATTGGTCGATTCCAGTTTTGACCCTCTGGCGCCCGCCGTCGAAGTGCTGAATGTGCGAACGACCTGCACAAACCGTGATCTGCCGGCGCGGCTTCCTTTCGGCGGAAAGGACGGCGATTTTGAGGTCGAAGGCACGGCGCTCGTTTCGCGCGTCAGATGCCTGACCAAACCGACGGAAACGCTCCGGCCTCCGCGACGCAAGGCGTTGCAGTGGCGGCTGATATCGCACATGAACCTCAACTATCTGTCGATAGTAAACAGTGAGAACGGCACGCCGGAGGCATTGCAGGAAATGCTGCATCTGTATAACTTTGACGATTCGGCGGTCATCAGAAAACAGATACTCGGCATTACCGGCATCGAGACCAAAAAGGTCGTTCGCCAGATAGGCAGCAGGATAGGAGCGGGTTTTGTTCGCGGACTTGAAACAACGCTGACCTTTGATGAGGAGCAGTATGTCGGCAGCGGGCTTTTCCTCTTCGCGTGCGTTCTTGAAAGGTTTCTTGCCCTTTATTCGACAACGAATGCGTTCAACCAGTTGACCATACGCTCTGAACAGCGAGAGGAGCCGATAAGATCTTTTCCGCCAAGGGCTGGCGAACAAGTGTTGTTGTGACAAAGCGGCGGCACCGTGTCATAAAGTTTTTGCCGATCGGACATTGCCGGGCGTCAGGCGATCCTGAATGCCCGCAGGTGTCCTTGATCCGTTTGGAAAATGGGAAACCGGCCGTTAAAAGAAGAACTGCTCGATGAACCGTATCGCTTTGAATTTTTTCAGGCGGTCCGTGTCTTTGAGCGAATGTTCCCGACGTCAGGGACGGTCGGCGGCTCCGCTCTTCCTTCCGCTGAACCTGTGCGGTTCAGGGCAAAGGTAGGGCTTGATTTTCCGTCCAGCGAGATACACGAGATACGTCCGGAAAAAGACCCGGCAAACGACCGCGAAAGCTTTGAGGTTCTCGTAAATTTCATGGGAATGATCGGGCCGAGCGGTGCATTGCCTGTTCATTATACCGAGTTTGTCCTTGACCGCGTCCGCCACCGCGATTCGGCGATGGCCGCGTTTCTGGACATCTTTACCCACCGGGCGGTGTCGATGTTTTACAGGGCGTGGGCAAAATACCGCTTTCCGGTCGCCTACGAACGCGGGAACGATGATTTCACCGCATATCTTTTTGATATCGCGGGCCTTGGGACCGACGGCCTGAGAGGCCGCATGGGGCTGGAGGACGAATCGCTTTTGCCCTATGTCGGGCTGATCTCGCAAAAGCCGCATTCGGCAACCGCCCTGGAAAGCATCCTCGGAGATTATTTTGGTATCAGGGTCAAGACACGTCAGATGTATGGGCAATGGCTGAACCTTACAAAAGAGGACATCACGTATCTTGGCCGAAAGAACAGTTCGTTGGGCCGGACGGCATTGCTCGGCGAGCGGGTTTGGGATCAGCAGTCAAAATTCAGGCTTGTGCTTGGGCCGCTGAATTTTGTACAGTTTCAGGCGTTTTTGCCAAACGGTTCCGGCAACAGGCCGCTGGCGTCGATCATTCGTTTTATGACGGGACTTGAGCTTGATTTTGATGTTCAGTTAAAATTGGCGGCACGACAGGTTCCGAGCCTTGTTCTGACAACGCGGGCAAAACGCCGCCCGATGCTGGGCTGGACCACGTGGCTGAAGACCGAACCATTCAAACAAGATGACGATCAGGTGGTACTGGATATGGAATAAAAAGATCAGGCCGGCGGATCCGTTTTAATAGTGAGACCGATATTTTATCAAGTTGACCTTGCAGGAGAAAAGCTATGAACGTAAACCTAAAATCACTGGTTGGAAGATTGAACGACACCAGCAGGAACGCCCTTGAAGGAGCGGCAGGGCTGTGTCTTTCGCGGACGAACTACGATGTCGAGATAGAACACATCCTGGCAAAGCTGCTTGAACAGGACGACACCGACCTTCACAAGATATGCGCGCATTTTGAGGTCAATGTTGACCGCCTGAGCAAGGATGTCAGCGTCGCCCTCGACCGCCTGAAAAGCGGAAATTCGCGAACGCCGGGCCTCAGCGACCGCATACCGCGCTGGATACAGGACGCCTGGCTGTTGGCTTCGGTCGATTTCGGGGCCGCCCGTGTCAGATCCGGCCATTTGATCCTGGCATTGCTCGCAAATGAAAGTTATGCCCGGATCGCGCGCGAGGTCTCAAAAGAATTCAGTCATATTTCGCTCGAATCTCTTCAGGCAAACCTGCAGGACGTTACTTCCGATTCGGCCGAGGCACGCGACGCCGTCGCTCTTGGCGAAACGTCGGCGGGCGAAGGAGCACCGGTCGCATCCGGCGTTCCCGGCAAGACCAAGGCACTCGATCAATATACAGAGGACCTGACCGCAAAGGCCGCTGCCGGAAAGATCGATCCGGTCTTGGGGCGTGATTTTGAGATACGGCAGATCGTGGACATCCTGACGCGCCGCCGTCAGAACAACCCGATCCTGACCGGTGAGGCCGGCGTCGGCAAGACCGCCGTCGTCGAAGGATTTGCACTTCGCATTGCCGAAGGCGACGTTCCCGATCCGCTCAAAAATGTTGCGCTCCGTTCGCTCGACCTCGGGCTTCTGCAGGCCGGAGCGGGCATCAAAGGCGAATTCGAACAGCGTTTGAAATCGGTGATAGATGAGGTCAAAGCCTCGCCGCAGCCGATAATAATGTTCATTGACGAGGCCCACACGATGATCGGAGCCGGCGGACAGGCCGGACAGAACGATGCCGCCAACCTGCTGAAACCGGCGCTGGCACGCGGCGAACTTCGCACCATTGCGGCAACGACCTGGGCGGAATACAAGAAGTATTTTGAAAAGGACGCGGCGCTTGCCCGACGCTTTCAGGTGGTCAAGGTCGATGAACCGGATGAGGCAAAGGCCGTTGCGATGATGCGCGGCATAGCGGACAAGATGGAAGGCCATCATAACGTCCGCATCCTGGATGAGGCCATCACGGAATGTGTAAAGCTTTCGCACCGCTACATCACGGGCCGCCAGCTTCCCGACAAATCGGTATCGGTGCTGGACACGGCCTGCGCAAAGGTCGCCATCGGCCAGGGAGCGACACCGGCCGCCATTGAGGACGCAACGCGACGCATACAGAACCTTTCTTCCGAGATCGAATCGCTCGAACGCGAGGTTGTCACCGGAGCTGAACACGGCGAACGCATCGGGAATCTCACGGCGAGCCGGACCGAGACCGAACAGGAACTTGAAAAGCTTAACCAGCAATGGGAAAAGGAAAAGGAACTGATCGAAAAGATACGCAACGTTCGCCTGAAGCTGGAAATGTCACGTCTTGACGGCAAATTTGCCGAGATCGCGGCCAACGGAAGCAACGGTGCGGCGGCGGATGAGGCCGAAGCCGTCACAGCCGAGGATGGAGCCGCGGCAACGGCTGCCGCACCGGAACCCGCAGAGCCTGTCGATGTGGAATTTCTCAAGGGCGAACTGAAAAACTTCAATGAGGAGCTGAAGGCCGTTCAGGGAGAGAATCCGCTGATGCAGCCGGTCGTAAACGGCCAGACCGTTGCCGAGATCATCTCCGGCTGGACCGGCATTCCGATCGGCAAAATGGTCGCTGATGAGATAAACGCGGTGCTAAATCTGGCCGCCACGCTCCGCGAAAGGGTTCTCGGACAGGATCACGCGCTTGAATCCATCGCTCAACGCATTCGCACCTCGCGGGCGGGCCTGACCGACCCGAAACGCCCGATAGGCGTATTTATGCTGGTCGGAACTTCCGGTGTCGGTAAGACCGAAACGGCCCTTGCCCTTGCCGAATCTCTCTACGGCGGCGAACGCAACCTGATCTCGATAAACATGAGCGAATATCAGGAAGCTCACACGGTATCAAGCCTTAAAGGCTCGCCTCCGGGATACGTCGGTTACGGCGAAGGCGGCGTTTTGACCGAGGCCGTCCGCAGAAAGCCGTATTCCGTGGTTCTGCTTGATGAGGTCGAAAAGGCCCATCCGGACGTGATGGAACTCTTCTTTCAGGTCTTTGATAAAGGCGTTCTGGAGGACGGTGAGGGCCGCGAGATAGATTTCAAGAACTGTATCATCATCCTGACATCAAATGTCGGTACGGATACCATCATGAAGCTCTGTGCCGACCCCGAAACGCGTCCCGATCCTGACGGCATAATCGAGGCGGTGAAACCTGAACTTAATCAGGCTTTCAAACCCGCCCTTCTGGGCCGAATGGTGACAGTTCCTTACTATCCGATCTCCGATGAGATACTGCGGCTCATCATCAAATTGCAGCTTGGCAAGATCAAAGACCGCATTTTTGACAACCACGGTGCGCAATTTTCCTATGATGATTCCGTCATAGATACGGTGGCAAGCCGCTGTACCGATGTGGATAGCGGCGCAAGAAATGTATATAACATTCTGACGGGAACGCTGCTGCCTGAAATGAGCGGTGAGGTGCTGTCAAGAATGGCGTCAGGTGAGGGGATATCGAAAGCCCATGTCTCAGTGGGAGAAGACGGCAATTTCGCTTACTCGATCACCTGATACAGGAGGTGATAAATGGCGTTAATAGAGTTTTACAAAACTAATGATGTATATGTCTCCGAAGCCGAGGCATGGGAAATACTGGTGTGGTTCTTTGGCGGCAACGCGGGAGTTCTGCCGTCGGATATTACCTATAATGACCGGTCGTTCGCACAGGCCCTGATGTTTGAAGCCATCAGGGCCAGCAAACAGATCAGTTTTATCGAGGGGCTGTGGAGGGCAACGGCCAACCCCACTAAATCATTGAAAAGCATGCTTAAGCAAATAGCCAAGCTCACGGCAAAGGCCCTTTGGGAACATCTTAAGCCGGCAGATCTGGAAGATCCGAAGATCTACGAAATGGTTAAGAATACCCTTGCGCGTAACTGGAGATCGCCCTGGCAGATAAGGGTTGCGACGGGATCCGCCGTTTATTGAACCGATAGCAGCAGGCCTCGTTTGAGATAAAGGATATATCGATGGCAACTACGCAGAAAGACAGGATCCTGAGGATCGATACGCCGTTTGGTGAAGATTATCTGATGCTCAACGCCTTTACGGCGAATGAGGAGATATCGCGCCTTTTCACGATCGAGGCGGAGCTTGTTCACGCCGAAGAGAAGGAAGGCATTGAACCGACCATAGTCGATCCGGCCCAACTGTTGGGACAGGGCGTGACGCTCAAGGTCAGGCAGTCCGACGGGACCGAGCGCTTTTTCAACGGCATCGTCAACCGGATGTCGCATGGGACCCGGCGCGTCCGTTTCACGTATTACAACATCTCGGTGGTGCCGTTCGTATGGATACTGACCCAGAATATTCAGAGCCGGATATTTCAGCAAAAATCCGTGCCTGAAATTCTTAAGGAAGTATTGGAAGGCTTTGAAACAACGGTTCAATTACAGGGAACTTACGAGAAACGCAATTACTGCGTCCAGTATCAGGAATCCGATTGGGATTTCATTGCCCGGCTGATGGAAGAAGAAGGTATTTATTTCTACTTTCAGCACAGCAATGGGCTGCACAAGATGATCCTGGCGGACACTCCTCAATCTCATCAGGAATGTCCGGGCAAAAGCACCATTCCGTATTATCAAAAAGCGGAGGGCGACGACCTTGTCACCGCCATCCGCAGCTTTCATAAGGATTACAATCTTCAGACCGGAAAGATCACCGTCTGGGATCACAATTTCCAGACGCCGACCACAAAACTTGACGCGCAGCAGCCGTCGCGTTTCAACGTCGGCGGCAATCAGGCGCTCGAGCAGTATATCTATCCCGGCGGCTATTCCCGAAAGTATGACGGCATTGATAAATCGGGCAGCGAACAGGCCGGCGAGATACAGCACCTTTATACCGACAAGGCCCACACCGCCGAGGTGTTGATGCAAGCATTGGATGTCGAATTGCAGACGGCTGTCGGCGTCAGCGATTGCCCATCGTTGACGGCAGGCCACAGGTTCTCCTTGACCGGACATCCGAACAAGACCGCGAACGGAGCTTATGTCATCACGTCCATCAGGCACAACGGCGTCCAGTCGCCGTCCTATGTATCGGATGAATCCGTTGGGGAAGCATATACTAATTCATTCAGCGCCCTCGATCACGGATCGGGTTCGCCGCCGTTCCGTCCGAAACGGTCGATCCCGAAACCGATCCTGCACGGAAGCCAGACCGCAACGGTCGTCGGGCCTGGCGGAGAAGAGATATTCACCGATAAATACGGGCGAGTAAAGGTACAGTTCCATTGGGACCGGGCCGGAAAGAACGATTCGAACAGCGCGTGCTGGCTCCGCGTTGTCCAGCCGTGGGCGGGCAATAAGTGGGGAACGATGTTCATTCCGCGAATAGGAATGGAGGTCCTTGTCCATTTTCTCGACGGCAACCCTGACCAGCCGATCATAACCGGCAGCGTTTATAATCCGGGTTCGATGCCGCCGTATGCCCTGCCGGATCACAAGACAAAATCGACGATAAAGACCAACTCGACCACCGGAGGCGGTGGTTTCAACGAGCTTCGCTTTGAGGACAAAAAGGGCAGTGAGCAGGTGTTCATCCATGCGGAAAAGAACATGGATATAAGGGTCAAGAGCGATCGTATGGAAACGATCGGGAATGACCGGCATCTGACCGTTCATCGCCACAAGTTCGAGGAGGTCAAAAAGGACAAGCATGTAAAGGTAGGCGGAGACCTTAATGAACACGTGGAAGGAACGGCGTCGCTCAAGGCCGATTCGGACATTCACCAAAAGGCCTCGTCGTCCTTTGCGGCCGAGGGCGGTTCATCCGTGCATATCAAGGCGGGAATGTCCGCCGTTATAGAGGCGGGTGTTTCACTGACGCTCAAAGTGGGCGGAAATTTTGTGAACATCAATCCCGGCGGTGTCTTCATTCAGGGAACGATGGTGATGCTCAACAGTGGCGGAGCGGCCGGCACCGGAGCCGGTGTAAGACCGAACACGCCCAAAAAGCCGAAGGAAGCGGACAATGCCGAGCCGGGATCGAATCCGCCGTCACCGCCCACCAGTCCGCCGGAGCCGCCCGGTTCAATGTCGCCGCTGGCACAATCGTTTCAGAAGGCGGCAGAGAACGGAACACCGTTCTGCAATCCGTGTCCGGGCCAATAGGGAACAGGCAATTTGTTTTCGATCCTAATTTTTAATGATGGCTGAAAGCGAACTACAACAACTTTTGTACAATGAGCGGGCAAATGTTTATGCCGTTCTGGATGGCGCATCAATAAAGGATCTGCCGCAGATCCTTTATGAAAAGACCCCGCCTAATTTTTGCCTGTTTCGCGGAGACCTGCGGCCCGACATGGCATCGGTCGCGCCTTATGTTGTCGGACTTGTGCGAAATGCGCCGTTCACCGATTGGCTTCTTGCCTCGGAACCGGGCGGTCATTACGGCGTGTTCGCCACATCGCGGCAATCGATCCACGAGATGCGGTTTCATTTCAGAGACCTCTTTATCGTTTACAAAGAGGATGGCGACCCGATGTATTTTCGCTTTTATGACCCAAGGGTCATGCACGCGTTCCTTCCGACCTGTACGCCGGAGGAATTGCGGAAATTCTTTGGGCCGATCGACCGTTTCATTGCCGAAAATGAGGACGGAACAGCCTATTCGACCTTTCGGCTGGAGGGCGAAGGGCTTTTGCAAAGTGTTACAAAATTGAGCGAAGAGGACGATGAGAGGTCAGCGTAAATTTGCTTTCTTCAGATCAGGAGACCGGTGAATGCTTGTAATTCGTAAGGAACAAATTGAGACACTTGCCCAGGGCCAGCGAAAGAGCTTTGAGGATGAGATGGTGGCGCACCTTGCCGAATTTTCGCCGCCATTGTTCAAGGTGATCAAAGAAGCCCAGATGAGAAAGGTCGTCCGGCAGGGGCTTGAAATGTCCGATAAATACGGGTTCACGCTCCGCGGCCCGATACGCCTTTATCTGGAGATGATGCTCCTTTTCGGAAGCCATTTTGACACCGATCCGCAGTATCCGTGGGCAGCCGAGATATTGTCTGACCGCCACTCCGTGTCAGAGATGCAGCGGGCCGAATGGCTTTTTGAAAAGATCGCCGAATATCAGGAAAAAGTGTCAGGCCCCGGCGGAGCCAACACCGATAAGGCTCTTGAAAGACTGGCCGAACGCGGCGAGATGATAAGTAAATTTCCTGCCAAGGATTTCGCCTATGCGATACGGCATGAAATGGCCCAGGTCTTTCCGGAAAAGGCCGCTTACATAGGCCAAAAACAGCTAAATGCGCTGATAAGAAAAGGACGAAGCGTGGCACGGCAATTTGAACTGCACCAGACCCAGGGCGATGCGCTGATGATAGTGCTTTGCTACGCTTTCGGCTACGGATGCGCCGACGACCAGTTGTATCCGTGGATAGGCAATACGCTTCGCGATGAACAGATCGTCAAGCCCGAAGCCAGAACAGAAAGGCTCCAGAAAAAGGCCCTGACATGGCTTGACCACGTTATCAAAGGAAACCTTGAAGAAACGCAGATATGAGTAAAGATAAACCACCAACACCGCCAAATTCGGGTGGCGGCGGGTCGCCCGCCGGCGGTACAGCCGAAACGTGCTGTCCGTCCGATTTTAAGATCAGCCCATGCAGGATCGTAAAAGTGAACAGCAGGCTCCAGATATCCGCGACCGAACTGGAGGGATTTCCCGGCGGAACTTACGAGTGGACAACATCCAGCGGTAAGGTAACGCTTGAAAACCCAAAATCCGGGACCGTGACTGTCAAGGCGGGGGCGAATCCGGGATCGGGCCGCGATTCAGAGACCATTAACGTCACGCGCAAGGCACCGGGCTGTGCGCCCGTGACAAAGGCCGTAAAGGTGACGGTCGCAAAGGTGACGTTCTCGGCATCGCCCAATCAGCGTTACGGATATGATGATTTCGATACTCCGGCAAATCCTGACGACGATCACATCTGTGTAAAGAGAAGCGATCATACTTTCGTCAAGGTAAAGATCGAAGGCGGGGCCGTCGGCACCGATTTCGATTGGGCATGTGACGATGCTGCAACCTGCGCGGTGGTACAGCCCGGCGGAACTGCGGATTTTGACCTGCGGCTCAACGCCGGAGCGCATAATAAACGTGAGACGACCCTCAAGGCAAAGAGCAAATGCCCCGGTGCTGAGGTCTTTGCCCAGCTAAAGGTTCACGTTTACAAGGAAAGGGTGGTTAACGTCAGCATCGCCAAATTTGACAAGACGAACGCCGGAACCAATATGAAGTTTCCGACGGCTGACTATGCCGCGCATCAGAATGCTGCCAATGACAAGCTGAAACAGGGCGTCGTCAAATATAATTTGAGCAACTATGACGCCAACAACAAACCGACGCCGGTCAATCTGGCAAGCGGCACATCAACGCTCACTTATGACATCAATGCAGGCGGCGGAGCCGATCTTACGGCCATC
>CAZOXY010000008.1:21048-80008 GCA_964583955.1 uncultured Chloracidobacterium sp.
ACGGCCATCAGTTCCGCGATGACCGGAACCGGAAGCAAGGTCCGCGTTGCGATCATTCGCGACATGAAGTCGGTATATTATCTTGCGGCGGCGGCAAGTGCGGGTGATACGAGCGTTACCGTTACAGCCGGTTCTACATTCTTTCATGTCGGCGATTCCCCACCGCTTGGATCTGGCGCCACTCGTGAGAATATCAGCATCACGGCCCTGAACGGATCGACGATCACCTGCGCTCCTCTGGCCCACAATCACGCGGCGGGAGAAGCTATTGAATTTCCGGCCGCAGGCTGGTCAAGCGACCCGATCCTTATAATTGAAGGAAACGCCAGCCTTGACGTTGCTAAATGGACGATACTGCATGAGGTCGGACACCGCGCCGAGGGACTCGGCCTGAGGGATATTATCGACAGGACCAATTTTATGCACTTTTCACAATCATGGACGGACTATCGCTTGCGATATTGTCCTCGTCTGAAGAACTATCCGGCGGGAACAACGGACAAGGAGAACCAGTGGGAACTCATCCCGCGCACATAAGCGTCGTCAGGCCCGTGATCTGAAGCGCCGCCAAATGGCTTTGCCCGGATCATTGGCCTTTTGGCCGCGACCGGGACGGAGAAGAAGAAGAACAACATGTCACAAGCCGCACTTGATTATATTGCCGCGTTCAAACAGGGAGAGGATTTTCAGGCTCCCGCAAAGGCCGTGTATGCCGCAGGCCAGCCCGACCCGGAGGCGCTGAGCGTGCTTGGAAAGGCTCTCGGCGAAGAGGACGGAAATGTTCGCGAGAACATAGTTTACCTGTTGGTGGAAATGGGAATCAGCACCGATCCGCTGACGCCGCGAGGCGCGGAAACGCTTCGCTATCCGCGGATCATCGAGATCCTCGTCGGACCGGGGCTTGCCAAACCTGACCTGGGCCGTGAGGCGGCGATGGAAGCATTGCGAAAACTATGCACCCGTGCCGATCTTGCACGCTTTGACGAAGAGTTCACCAACGCTCTCGCCCTGGAACCGACAGGCGAAGCGTTCATGCTGGTTGCCAAGGCAAAAGCCATGAAAGCGGTCGAACTCATAGAACGGCTGATAAAACTTCCGCAATGGGAAGACCTTGAGGCGGCCCACATAGCCAGAGGCGCCCTTGGGGACAAAGAAGAAGAGAAAATGTTTCTTGACACGGCGGCCGAGGCAAATGACGGCCAGACGCTGGCTGTTGCGCTCGGCCCGCTCGCTTTGATGGGAACCGAACTGAGCCTTCGCTTTATCGGCGAACAGCTTCGCTCGCCGTGGCTGATAGACATTCCGGGACACATGCCGGGCCGCAGCGTTCAATCGGTCAGGCTCAATGTTCTGGACGCTCTGATGTATAACTTTCCGGAATATCCTGAACTGTATCGGAATAATATTCACAGCGATGAGGATTATCGGACAGCCGAAAGGTTCTGTATGGAAAATCTGGGTGTTGTGTATCGCGGGGCGCCGCCGCCGTTCCTGAAATTTGGAAACATACCGCCGGAGGACGAAGCAGCGGCGTGAAGACGGACATTATTACCGAGCACCGTTAATGTAAACCGAAAAAGTAGAAGAAAGGAGTAAATACCAATGTTTCCAGCAGCCAGACTTGCCGACCCGATCACACACGATATGCTTGTGCCTTCCGGCGTTATCGCTCCGGTCGCCGCGCCGTCCATGGTGATAATCGAGGGTATGCCGGCCGCTCATGTGACCGACATAGCGGTGTGTTCAGGTGCAGTAACGGGAGGCATTGTTCATCCGCCTGTCCCGACACCGCCTTTCGGTACTCCGATCGTTAAGGGTTCAATGACGGTGCTCATAGATTTCCTGCCCGCCGCTCGGTGGGCGCCTTCCGGCGATCTGGCTGTCTGCGGTGTTTTTCTGGGCGACCCAAAATTGATGGCAATGCGGAAAGTGCTGATCGGCGGGTAGAGACAAAAAGACAATTCTGTGTTTTTATGGATACGGGCCGCCTGATGGTGGGCCGTATCATTTGTTTATGACGTTCGAAAAACAAGAAGAGAATATTCCCGGTATCTACAACTACTGTGACCGCTGGTGTGAGCGGTGCCGGTTCACCGCTCGGTGTATGACATATCAGATGGAGCAGGAATACGCCATCGACGAAGATTCCGATGACCCGATGAGGGACGCTCTCAATGTTGTCGGGACAGCATTTGCCGATGCCAAACGGATGCTCGTTGAAAAAGCCGAAGAAATGGGCATCGACCTTGATGAGGCGATGAACGACCCGGAGATAGACGAAGACCTTGCTAGAGCAGATGACTGGGTCGAATCCAAACCGGCTGTCGAACTCGGCAAACGATATGCGCTGGAGGTAACGAAGTTTCTCGACCGCGTCGATGAATGGCTTCCGCAATCCGACGACCCGATGGCGGCTGAGATGTTTAGCGTGATACAGTGGTTCCACTTCATGATCGCCGTGCAGGTTAACAGCAGCTATCATGCATTGCTGGATTGGGACGGTCGTGAAGACCCCGAAGCGCTTGCCGACACTCAAACCCACGCGAACGGCACCGCAAAAAATACGCTGATCTCGATAGACCGCTCGATCAACGCATGGAAATATCTGAGCGAGATCGGCGATGCTTCGCAGATGCAGCCGTGGATCAGCCTGCTTGAAGAGATAAAATTTCTCCTGGAAGAAAAATTCCCGAACGCCTACGAATTCGTGCGTCCGGGATTTGATGAGATCGAAACCGTGATGTGAGTTTTATTGGGAAGACTCTTTTATGGTCTTATTCCAAACGCGCCACTTTCCGTTAATGAGTTTTTTTGTAGTAATGTAGCGATTACCGTCGTTAAGCATTGAGTCTTCGGAGTATTCATATATTTTTCGAGGGTGTTTTCCAAAAACAGAATACCGTTCGATACTGTGGAAGCCGGCTCCACTCTTCCAGATCACCTCTAGCGTCTTATTTTTTGTGTCGATCTTAGGAATGCCAATATACGGTCCTTGAGCTAATCGTGTAAATGAGTTGCTGTACACAAAACGGTCTTTGGAACGATCATATAGGTATATCCGATAAGATGTTCCTCGATATCCCCCATTGTCGCCGTCAGGCAGTGCAAGGTCTTCCAGTCCGTCAAAATTGAAATCGTCCAAATACAATGCACTCCATTTTCCACTCGTCTTTTCCGAAACAGACACGAAATCGGGTTGCCCATTGTCGTTCAGACGGATAAATGTCTCTTTAAGGTGAATTTGTTGAAAAGGTTTCTTTGCCCGTTTTTTGAAGATCGAAAAAACAACTTTCCCACTACACAATCCATTCTCACAACCATAAACATCAACACTCACGTCATACTTTTTTGAAAGCGTCCTAGCCTCGAATTTATCTTGGGCCGTCACGTTAAGGCACGCAGCCCACAGAATAAGACCGATAAAGGCCAAACTTGGCATGGTTTTCCGCTCTATCAAACTCCACGAAAGCATACCTTTTTACTCCCTTTTTCTAACCATTAAATAGTTTACAGTTTAAGACATGCCACTACCGGAATCCTCACATTTCACTTACTGTCAACTGCCTATCCTCACGGATGTGTCATATCTTCCGCATTGACCCATTCGTCAAACTGCTCGGCTGTCAGCAGGCCGAGTTCGATGGCGGATTCCTTTAGCGAGGTTCCTTTCTTGTGTGCATTCTTGGCTATCTTCGCCGCATTGTCATAGCCGATGTGCTGATTCAGAGCGGTCACGAGCATAAGCGAATCGCTCAGATACCTGTCTATCTGTTCGCGGTTGAGTTCTATGCCCGCAATGCAGTAATCGACAAAACCGTGAGCGGCGTCGTGGATCAACCTAACCGAATGAAGAAAGTTATGTATCATCACCGGTTTGAAAACGTTCAGCTCAAAATTTCCCTGTGAACCGGCAAAGCCTATAGCGGCGTCGTTGCCGAACACCTGCACGGCGACCATCGTCATCGATTCTGATTGCGTCGGATTGACCTTTCCGGGCATTATCGATGATCCGGGTTCATTCTCAGGAAGCGAAATTTCGCCCAAACCGCAACGCGGACCCGAAGCCAGCCAGCGAATGTCGTTCGCGATCTTCATCAGCGAAGCCGCCAGCGTTTTTAATGCGCCCGAAGCAAACACGACCTCGTCATGTGCCGAAAGAGCCGCAAATTTATCGGGATGGGCCTTGAACGGTAGTCCGGTGATCTCGGCGATCTTTGCCGCCGCACGATCTGCAAATTCAGGGTGCGAGTTCAGCCCCGTTCCGACCGCCGTTCCGCCGATAGCGAGATCCATCAAACCCGGCAAGACCATTTCAAGGCGGTCAATGTCGCGGTCTATCAGGTTCGCCCAGCCGTTGAATTCCTGACTGACGGTGACAGGCGTAGCGTCCTGCAAATGCGTTCGCCCGATCTTTACGACGCCTTCAAATTCTTTCGCCTTTGCCTTTATCGCATCGCTTATCTTTTTGACTTCGGGAATGAGCGCGGTCAGGCGTTCGGCGGCCGCGATGTACATAGCCGTCGGGAAGGTGTCGTTCGACGATTGCGACTTATTGACATCATCGTTTGGATGGATCGGCGTTTTGCTGCCCATTTCGCCGCCGGCCATCTCGATGGCGCGGTTCGATATAACCTCGTTGGCATTCATGTTCGTCTGCGTTCCCGAACCTGTCTGCCAAACGCGGAGCGGAAAATGCTCGTCCAGTTTACCGTCTATGACCTCATCCGCCGCCTGGAGGATAAGGTCTCGTTTTTCTGCCGGCAGCTTTCCAAGGTCGCAATTCACGATCGCCGCGGCTTTTTTCAAAACCCCGAGCGCGCGGATGACCTCACGCGGCATCACATCGAACCCGATGTTGAAATGCTTCAGCGAACGCTGTGTCTGCGCTCCCCAATAAACGTCCGACGGAACCTCAATTTCGCCCATCGAATCGGTCTCTGTTCGTACCGCCGCTCTCTGTTCTTTTGCTTCTGACATTATAGGATGATTATTTCACTTTCAGAGGCTCATTTCAAAAAGCGATGTCCGCGTTTTGTATTCCCGATCCCGCCCTTTCGCCAACGGTCATTTATTTTCATTTGACGGCGGTATCTCGGTTTCGGCATAACTTGCCAGAGCTTCAAGGTCGGGTATCTTTACTGTTTTTCCGTCTATCTTTACCAGCCCCTGCTGCTGAAGGCGGTACATCACGCGTGTTACCACCTCGCGAACGGTCCCGATGCGGGCCGCAAGCTGATTATGTGTCAGCGGCTGAGTAAAAGTTATGCCGTCGTCATTAGTTTTGCCTATGTTCCGGGCCTCCTTCAAGAGCTGTTGGGCAAGCCTTTGGCCGACCTCGCGAAGGCTCAGAGATTCGACCAGTTCGGCACAGCGGCGCAGCCTTTTTGCCAGTAGCCTCGCTCCGGCAAGGGCCAGTGCCGGATGGGCCAGACAGGCGTCTATGACAGCGGCTTTCGGCAGGAACAGCACGCGGGCGTTCGTTTCGGCGGCAACGGTCGAAGGATAGTCCCCGTCATCAAAGACCGGCGGCTCGGCTATTGTGGTCACGGCGTGTTCGACATGGATGACCTGTTCGCGGCCGTCCATGCCCGTGCGAAAGGCACGCACGGAGCCTTCGGCGATGACATACAGACCGTCGGCCTTGTCACCGGCAAGGAACAGTACCTCGTTTCGCCCAAGCTTCTTTTCCAGCGCGTGGGCCGAAAGAAAATCGAGCGCCTCATCATCCAGGTTCTTGAGCAGCTCCGTTTTTTTGAATATATCTTTTTTATTCAAAGGCACATCATTTTCCTGTTCTTTCTATCTGACGTTCAAGGCAGCGGCGAAACGGCTTTTGGTCAAGGCCCCGTTTCTGTCCTGTCCGCGAAACGCGGCGGCATATTTGTGATCTCAAATTCCATTTTCGAATGAAGTTCAGCCGCCTCTCCCGGCGACAATCGCAGGCCGACAAGCGGATAGATCCGCGTTTCCTCGACCTCATTATGCAATGCCAGGCGATCTTTTACTTGCCGCAGACTCTCAGCCGGTGCTGCCAGGCCGGCCATGCCGCCTGTTTCATCGCGAAGCAGCTTGATCGCGGCAACCAGTTCCCTCATAAAAAAGTTATGGTCATTTCGCAGTTCGTTCAGCATGGAATTGGTCTCGGCCTTGTCGGCCGAGGCGAAAGGCAATGCTTCTATCGCCGGAAAAAGATGCAAATGCTCCGCCCTGATATGCATTGCCAGCCGCGCCCAAAAAAGATCAACGCTTGCAAATGCCTGCTCCCTATCGCCGCTTTTAAGGGCTTTGAATGCATCTGCCAGCAGGCCGTCGAGTTCCGCATGATCCGCCGTCAGTAAAAGATCAGGCGGTGTTTGCTCTTCCCATTTCATTACGAACCCATTTTCGGCCTTTTGGACACCGCATTCAAGCTGCTGTGACAATAGCCGTCATCTCAACTATAACGTGGGAAAATTTTCTGAGCGGGTGACTTATGTCACCGCAAGCGGAAATGCGGATGTACTAACTTTGATGACATATCCAATGGAGGCTTTGTATTATGCATGATTTTTCAAACAGTACCGTACGTGATATAGCCCTGGCATATCCGCAAACCACGCGCGTTTTTGAGGAATTCAAGATAGACTATTGCTGCGGCGGGCGCCGCGACCTTGAGGACGTTTGTCAGAACATCGGAATAGACTCACAAATACTGAAAACCCGTCTGGATGCCGTACTCACACAGGCGGAACCGGGCCAGATATTTCCTGAGCATCTGCCGCCCTCGCAACTGATTGACCATATCGTCTCAACCCATCATGAATTTACCAAGTCCGAGATCGGCAGGCTGAACGGCCTGATGGACAAGGTGTGCAGCAAACACGGACAGCAGCATCAGGAGCTGTACAGGCTCCGCGAAATATACTCAAAAATGGCAAACGATATGCTGATGCACATGCAGAAAGAAGAGATGATGCTCTTTCCTTTTATCAAGCAAATGGCCCTGGCCGCAAGCGGTGCATATCCGGCTTTTGCTCCGCCGTTCGGGACGGTGAATAATCCGATCCGCACGATGATGGCCGAACACGAGACGGCTGCCGAAGAATTTCGGCAAATGCATGAAGTGACTAACGAATTCCTGTTTCCGGAAGATGCCTGTCCCAGCTTTAGGGCGCTGTATGCGGGGCTGCAGGACCTGGAAAGGGACCTTCATCGTCATGTTCATCTTGAGAATAACGTGCTTTTTGAACAGGCTCTTGAGCTTGAGGCAAAGGTATTCGGCGATTCGCTGGAAGCAAACTCCGGCTTGTGCTGCCACACCGGCCACTGAGACGGACGGAAGCGGCAAATATTTTAATTGGCTGATCTTTCAGGAGTTTCCTCCCTGAAAAAAGCGGCGGCTGTGTCAACGATATATTGGCGCGGCCGCCGCTCTGCTCTATGCTTTCTTATACACGGCCACAAAACGCGGTATCGGCAGGTCGTCCTCACTCCCCGGCATTTCCTTAAAGAAAGCCTGGCGAAGGCCCGAAGTTTCAAATCGTGAAAGCTCTTTTCTTGAAACGGGCCAGGGAAGTTCGACCGGCTCTTCGTCGTCCTCGCGGCCTCTAGTTACGACAACAAGCTCTCCGTTATCTTTTACAAAGGCGGCAATGGCATCCATGACTTTGTCCCGCATTTCCAGCGGCAGCGGCTGGATGGTATAGACCTCCAGCACGAGATCGAACGCTCCGAGCCATTGCGGATCAGGTTTGAAAAGATCGGCAACGGAAAAATCTATCGCTCTGTCGCCGCTTAATTTTTTCGCCCAATCGATTGCCGTAGGTGAAATATCGAAAGCCGTGACCTTGAACCCGGCGTCGTGCAAAAATATCGCGTCGTCGCCGAGTCCGCAGCCTACGACCAATGCCTGTCTGCCATCGCCTTTCAGCCCTGTCGCATCGGCCCACGCCTTGAAATATTTGTTGGGTTCAAGGTCCGCCCAAGGTATCAACTCATTGTTTCCGGCGGCGCTTTTATAGACCTCATCGAACCAGCCGAAATGATCGCCGCGTTCGCCAAATTCGGCAGCTACCTGTTTTGTCTTTTCTCTAACGCTGTCGTCAACATTTGCCATTTTTATTTCCTTAGACTAACTGTTACCGGTTTTCTCCGATCTCGGCCGGGGCGTCTGCTTCGTTCCAAGCCTTCCAGCCGCCGATCATCGACCAAACATTTGAATAGCCCATTTTTTGCAGGTTTTCGGCGGCCAGGGCCGAACGGTATCCGCCGCCGCAATACAGGATGATCTCGGTATTCTTTTCCGGGACCGTTGAAACGATGTCGCGTTCGATAACGCCACGCCCAAGGTGAATGGCTCCCGCCGCATGGCCTTTTTCCCATTCGTTGTCCTCGCGGACATCGACCAGAACAGCACCTTGTTCAACCTTTTCCCTGGTGCCGGCAACCGTAACCTCGCGAACGGCCGTTTTTGCCGCCTCGACCAGTTCAATGAACTCTTTTGAATGCTCCATAAGGTAAGTTTACCGCAAACGCCCGTGGGCTAACTAGCCTACCTGCGGCGAAACTCATATAATGGATGTTTCGCGTTTATTTTTAATTCTTGAATATCGAGGTTAATGCATTGGCTGAACAATTTGACGTAACAATTATCGGATCAGGCCCAGGCGGATATGTGGCGGCGGTTCGCGCCGGACAGCTCGGGCTAAAAGTGGCACTTGTAGAAAAGGAAAAAGACGCTCGTCTGGGCGGAACCTGCGGCCTTCGCGGATGCATCCCGACAAAGGCCCTGCTCAATGCAGCTCATCTGTATGACAAGGCTCAGCATTTTTCAAACTATGGCCTTAAGGCCGAAAATGTTTCGTTTGACTGGCCTGGAGTTCAGAAATATAAATCCGACATTGTCGCCAAGAACAGCGCCGGTGTGACCTACCTGATGAAAAAGAACAAGGTCACGGTCTTTAACGGTTTTGGCAAGATCGCCGGGCCGGGCAAGGTCGAGGTCGATCTGGCCGACGGCAAAAAAGAAACGATTCAAACCAAAAACATCATCATCGCAACCGGCTCGGTCGTGCGGCCCATTCCGGGTTTTGAAACGGACGGAAAACAGGTCGTCAATTCCGACCATATCCTCGAACTCACGGAAGTGCCAAAATCACTGATCGTAATGGGTTCGGGCGCCGTCGGCAGCGAATTTGCCAGCGTGTATCACCGTTTTGGAACGGACGTAACGCTGGTCGAATTGCTTGACCGAATCGTGCCGCTTGAAGATGCTGAGGTTTCAAAGGAATTGCAGCGGGCGTTCAAAAAATCCGGGATGAAGGTCGAGACCGGCCTCAAGCTGGACAAGCTCGAAAAAGGCAAAAAGAGCGTTAAAGTTTCAGGCAAAAACGCGAAAGGCGACACCGTAACGCTCGAAGCCGAAATGCTTCTGGTTGCCGTGGGCCGTATGCCGTATCTGGAAAATATCGGGCTTGATAAAACAAAGGTCAAAGTTTCCGAAAGAGGAACGGTCGAGGTCAACGAATTTTACGAAACAGCCGAACCCGGCATCTATGCCATCGGCGACATCGTGGCGACCGCACAGCTTGCTCACCTCGCATCAAAAGAAGGCATTCTCGTAGTTGAAAAGATCGCCGGCAAAAAGGTCGAGCCGATCAAGCACAACCTTGTCCCGAACTGTACCTACTGCGACCCCGAAGTCGCATCCGTCGGCCTGACCGAAGCAAAAGCAAAAGACGCCGGTTACGATGTCAAGGTCGGCAAATTCCCCTTCTCAGCCTCAGGCAAGGCACGCATCCTCGGCGAAACTGACGGCTTTGTGAAGATCGTCGCCGATAAGAAATATGACGAGGTCCTTGGCGTACACATCATCGGCCCGCACGCTACCGAACTCCTCGCCGAAGCCTGCGTCGCCATGGCGCTCGAAACCACCGCCGACGAACTAGGCCGCGTCATCCACGCCCACCCGACCGTCAGCGAATCCATAATGGAAGCCGCCGAAGGCGTCCACGACCTGACGATACATATGTAGAGATTTATGTATGGTTTAGATCCCATCTCGAAGATTGAGATTGAGGGTATGATAGATCATACCCTCAATCAAATATGTATCGGAAAGTATGACGTACAGTTTCGCTTTAGCTCAGGTACTTTCATTGCAGTTCAGGGCGGCGCCAATATTCTCGAAAGCGGACAATCAATTGCAACGTGGAGTGAAGAAGGTGCTTGGAGCGATCTGTCGTTTCAAAGGCTCGTAAACCATGATGTTATCGGGTATTCAATACCGGATTCAAAAACTCTGCGGATTGATTTTGACGACAATTTCGTTTTGGAATTGCTTGACGATTCTGACGAGTATGAATCGATGCAGATCTATCCAAATGGTGAGATTGCTGCGATTATCGTAATCTGATGGCTTACGGGTAAAAACAGTGAGTGATCTGAAAAAAATATATTGCCAAAAGAAAGCGAACGGATAAAGCATTCGCCAAAGGTTACGACAAGGGTTTTGAAGATTTTAAGATAGGTGTAATGCTTCGTCAGGCTCGCGAAAGTTCCGGGATCACGCAGGAGCAAGTTGCCCAAAAACTGCGCACCAATAAATCAGCGATCTCACGTATGGAAAACCACTCCGAAGATATTCGCCTTTCAACTCTTCGCAAATACGCTAAGGCTCTGGGCAAGGAAATGCGTCTTGAAATAGCGTGATCAAAAGGTGGCCGAAGGCATCCACGACATGACCTTATATTTAGCTCAAAGCATCGGTCACAAGTTTTCAAACATCTAAGGTTTAATGATGAAAACAGTCTTGTTGTTGATGCTATCGTTCTTGGTGCTGACGCATTCCTTACTCGCGCAGGATCCCGCACTTTTCCCGGTAGAAAAGAACGGCAAAGCTGGCTATATTGACCAAACCGGAAAGGTGGTCATTCCATTGAAGTTCGATGAAGCACGGGGTTTCTCTGAAGGATTAGCTGCCGTAAGATCTGGTGATGATTGGGGATATATTGATTCAACCGGAAAACTGGTGATCAAACCTCAATTTTTTCAAGCAGGCAGGTTTCAAGATGGAATCGCGTCCGTCGGGGTTTGGTATCCGAGAAAGAAAATCATTGATAGTAAAGTTGGCTTTTATAGTTATATCAATGACACCGGTCAATTGATAACAAAAGATCGATTTGGTGTAGCTTTCTCATTTTCAGACGAACTTGCCCAGGTACTTACCGAAGATTACAAAAATGGTGTGATTGATCGTAATGGCAAAATTTTATTCTACTTCGATATTTGGGACAACTTCAGTAATGGCCTTGCTTTGTTCAAAACAAACAGCAACATGCCCGATTCCAGAATTGGGTATATTGATAAAACTGGCAACGTGGTGATTTCGGCTCAGTATCATTTCGGCACAAATTTTCTTGAGGGGCTTGCCTGCGTTTCCAAAGAAAAAGGCTTTGGTTACATTGATACGGAAGGCAATGCTAAGATCGATTTTGTCTTTGACGGTTGCCAGGTATTTTCAGAAGGACTTGCCGCAGTTAGAGTTGCCGACAAATACGGTTTTATCGACAAATCGGGCAAAATGGTCATTGAACCACAATTTGCCGAAGTGAAACCATTTTCGGACGGTGTTGCCATTGTTAGAATCGGGGAACCTGAGAAACCGACTGAGGATGGGTTGAGGGCTGTGACCATAACGCCTGAAAGGAATATGACCGTCGCCAAAGACGGCCTTTTTGGTGTGATCGACAAGACAGGAAAGTTCATTATCCCGCCGCGTTTTGTTCAAATTGGGAGTTTTTATAATGGACTTGCTTGGGTAAACCTTAGTGACAGCTATTTAGTTCACGGTGAAACAGATCAGTGGGGCTACGTTAATAAGAAAGGAGAGATCGTTTGGAAAACATTCTGATCTTGTTTGCCGATCGACTCGTGGCCGGCAGAGATCATTATAAAAGCTGCCAAAGGTGTCCACAACCTGACATACATACCCAAGAATCGGATAGATCACACAAAGAAAGACGGGCAGGACTTGCTCGCCTTTTTTATTTGTGATTACAATTTCAGAACTCTTTATGCAGCTTAGAACGGTCAATGTCACAAGGTACGTAACGCCGCTGCGCGAGGGCGGTTCGCTGCCGGCGATAGTTGAGGCGGACGACGACGGGCTTTACGTACTGAAGTTCAGCGGTTCGGGACAGGGCAAAAAGGCGTTGATAGCCGAACTTTTGGGCGGCGAGATCGGGCGTGCATTGGGGCTGAAGGTTCCCGAACTGGTCTTTGCCGAACTTGACCCGGCGCTTGCAATGACCGAGCCTGACCCTGAGATACAGGACCTGATAAAAGCGAGTGAGGGGCTAAATCTTGCCCTTGACTACCTGCCGGGATCGATAATGTACGACCCGGCGATCAGGCCGCCCGACGCCGATCCGGCATCGCGTATCGTCTGGTTCGATGCATTTATTGCAAACGTTGACCGCACGGCCCGAAACGCGAATATGCTGCTCTGGCACAATGAAATATGGCTGATCGACCATGGCGCTTCGCTGTATTTTCATCATAATTGGACGACGTTTGCGGACAATGCGCGAAATCCTTTCCCGATGGTCAAAGACCATATCCTGAAGCCTTTCGCGGAGAATGTATCGGATGTGGATAATGAATTATCAGAGATGCTTTCCGCGCAAAAGCTTTCCGATATAATTTCTTTGATCCCCGATGCGTGGCTTGATGAACCGGAAGCGGAAAGGGATGCTTATATGAATTTTCTCGCCAAAAGGCTTGAGAAACCAAGAGATTTTGTAACGGAGGCGGCAAAATGAGTGAAAAACAATGCACGTTCGATTATGCGGTCTTTCGTTTTGTGCCGCGTGTCGAACTTGAGGAATTTTTCAATGTCGGAGTTATCGTCTCTTGCCCGGCGTTCAAATTTCTTGACGCCCGCGTCGCCGTCAATGAGGAAAAGCTTAGATGTTTTGCGCCTGACACGCCGTTGGATGAAGTGAAAGAATATCTGTCGATAATTCCGCAGATATGCGCCGGAACAGGCAATGACACAATAAGCCAAATGCCGCAGCGGGAACGGTTTTACTGGCTGACGGCACAACGAAGCACGATCATTCAGCCTTCGCCAGTTCATACAGGGCTGACATCCGATCCTTTGGCGACGCTTGAGGCGCTTTTCAGAAAATATGTCCGCTGAGGTTTGCGGCAACACTTCGTCGTATGAGACGTTCTAAGAATCAGGTTCAATATCTTTTAGGAGAATTTATGAAAGTAATTAAATACACCTTAACCGCTTTTTTACTCGCTGCCGTTTTTACGGTGACGGCTGTTTCCGTTCTGGCAGATCAGGCGGCCTGGATCACAAAAGCTCAGGCGGAAAAAGCCGCCGCCTTTCTGAAAAAACATAACGAGATACGTCATTATTGCGCACCGTGCAGTGACAAAGGCGACAGCGTTGAAGAGATCTCAACTGTTGAGGCAGTAAAGATCGAGGGACAGGAATATTGGGAAGTGCAGGTAAACGGTAAAGGCATAGACCTTGCCTATGTTTATTTCAAGACCAAAAAGGGTAAATGGAAAAATCTTGCCAGGGAAATTAAGGTCAAGGTCCGCGATGTTCCCACCACGCTTGACTGATCCCAAGGGGGTTGGTTGAAAAGTTGACATTTATTGGGCCGGCGGCCTTGTCTATGTTCTATTGGCATTTCGCAGGATCACGTGCCGGCGAAGGTATCGTACACTTCGCTCGGCCCTGCATCTTCTGTTCAAACTGCTCGAACGAAGCGAGAAAACGTGGCAAAGACTCAGCCACCCCGAAAACCTAAAGGAGGTCAAACTGCCAGGAAAACAAATCGACATCGGCTTCACGCCATCTTAATAACCGGCCCTGAAAACCCTCGATAACAAGGATCGCCGTTCAACGTGCTATACCCTGATTCCACAACTTTTGATACAGACTCCAAAGTCACCCCTCTCAAGCCGATCACCCCTTGCTCCAATAGTTTCTGGAATAGTTTAATGAAATTTGATTAATGTCACTCGTATGCTTTATCAAACGTGACAAGATCATAACTAGTGCTGCGTCCTCCTGCCGGGCCGCGAACCAAAATGCCTTTGTTTATTAAGTCTTCTATATCGCGCGATGCTGTATCCTGTGAGGTCTTTGTAAGCTTTGCCCATTTAGACGAGGTTAACTTGCCCTCAAAGCCATCGAGGAGTCTGTTGAGAACAAGTCTTTGACGCTCGTTTAATTGTGTGTCCCGTATAGCTTCCCAAAATGCCGCCTTAGCCAGAACTGAACTTAGGGCCGCCTCGGCCTGATCGAATGCTCCATCAAGGCACTTGAGGAACCATAGCAACCATGAAGTGATGTCGAGATCTCCTTTTTGGGTCGCCTCCAGCATGTCGTAATAGTGCTTGCTCTGCGTCCTTATCCGAGAGGACATGCTGTAAAACCGCTGAGAGCTATTTTCTGATCGAGCCAAGGACAGGTCTGCGATGGCTCGAGCTATGCGGCCGTTTCCGTCATCAAAAGGATGAACGGTCACGAACCACAGATGAGCGATTCCAGCGGAAATCACGGGGTCGAAAGGTTTCTCACTTTCAAACCAACCAAGAAACGCACGCATCTCGTCCGAAACGCGCGGCGCATCCGGAGCCTGATAATGAACACGCTCACGACCGACGGGGCCGGAAACAACCTGCATCGGCCCTGATGAGTCATCACGCCAGTCTCCTACAGTTATCTTGGCCATGCCGCTGCGCCCGGTGGGGAAGAGTGCGGCGTGCCAGCTAAACAACCGTTCCTCGGTTAAAGGTTCTGCGTAATTTTGGGTGGCGTCTAACATCATTTCGACGACGCCCTCGACGTTTCTGTCTGCGGGGACCATGCCGGCTAGATCCATCCCAAGTCTGCGTGCTATAGATGATCGAACTTGCTCTCTATCGAGATGTTCCCCCTCTATCTCGCTTGATTTGACGACTTCTTCAGTAAGAGTTCGCAATACGGACTCTTCGCGCAGCCTAAAGCCCAATGATTCCATGCGACCGATCAACCTGCCTTGTCGATGCCGAACATTTGCGAGATCCATAGCGAGAAGCTCATCCTGCCAATAAAACTTTGGCCAATCTTCCAATTCGTGAATATACGTCATAATCTCCGCACCTCTTGCGGAGATTATACTGATCAATCTCCGCATTTGCAAGAGCAATCTCCGCATGATTGCGGAGATTAGGTAATTTAAGCTCCGCAAAAACCGATCTTGATTTCGCTCAGGCAAGAATGTACGAAAGTAAATTAGGACGTTATACGACTGTTGACCCGATCAGGATTTCACTTGACCACCTTCAATTAGTGTGAAAAAGCAGCAAAGGTGAGAGCTATGAAAATTGTGAATGCTGTAGAGAACAGTAGAAATCCTTGTTATTGAGATTTAGAATGGAGAAATGATGATGGGAAGATCAATTCTGATGTTTGCGACGGTTATTTCATTAGTACTGTTGCCGAGTTGTGTAAGTAGGCCGGGGGCTACTGAATATAACGAAATAACCAGGAATGCCGGGGAGGGAAACTCGGCTATCATTGAAAGATTTGATTCCTATCCGATCAATAAACAGATCGACGTATTTCTTTATTCCGAAGACCCGCGTTTTGAAGCGATCCTTGCACTAAATGGAAAATCAAAAATTTCGCAGATTGTCAGTCGGATCGAAGATCAGAATACAGCCTTCTACGAGAAGTGGAGGCTGATTCGTGTTTTGCACCGAATACATAATGATTGTCAATGTGTTAACAATGATAGGAACATCATGTTGAGACTTGAAAGGCTTTCCGCTTCTTCGAGTGAGACATCGAAAGATACAGAACATTACAGGATCTTGTATTTAAAGGACGTTGAGCATCTTCGCGATCTTTGATGTCGACATGAATATCTCTTTATAATATCTCCATTAGTAGGGGACTTTTCTGTGTCATTTCATTAGACCACCTTAAAGGACGTTGTATATAGAACAGACAACAATGGGAAGATAGTTGAAAGCGCTTTCCCAAAATGATTATCACGCACAGAGATTGTCAGCTTGCAATCTGGTGAATGATCTAAACTGCGGAAAACTCAATGTTGTTTAGTATGGCAAAATTTATGGTAATTGTTATCGACAATAAGGGATGTGTGATCGAAGGGAAAAGGTTGATTTATTCTCTATACTACTTTTCAACCGAAGAATTCGAGGCTTCTACAATGACAGGTGCATTTAAGAAAGTCTTGGAATTCTGGGCAGCTGAGTTGGAAAATAGAGAGGTTGAAGATGAAAGGCCATTATTCCTTCCATATGCACCGTGTGATCAAGATGTTGAGTGTCTTGAAGCTATTTTCGATAATGGAAACATCGTTTTAAGGGATGTTGATGTTGCATTTAGCGGATATTATATCGATATGCATAATCTTGAAATTTTCATGAATACACCCCATAAACTTTTAAAAGAGTCTAAAGAGATAATTGGAAAATTCGAAAAACAGGTATTAATTGATGCGTTGAGAAATCCATTGTTGTTGGATTAACGAAGCTGAGCCATCTCATAAAAGCTGAATAAAAACTTGACCCCTTCAAACTGTACTAATTTGTACTAATCAAGGCATGCTCTGACAGTTGAGTGATTTTCAGTAATGGTTGATGTGCGGGTATCACCCTGATCGTTTCAATTTGCAGGATTCCATTTCAACTTTATGATCACGTTCTTGAACTTGTTTTATGATGGGATCGGCGTTTTTCGCGTCGTGTTCCATTTTCCTCGTGTAAAGTCGGGGAATTTTACGGGCGCTGAACCTTTTGCGACGGATATTTCGCTCAACGGCCCCGGAGCGCTCCACGCGGCGGCATCGTAAACATCCATATCGGGGACAAGGCCCTCGCGCATACACTGCACCAGCCGCCAGCACATCAGATAATCCATTCCGCCGTGGCCGCCAAGCTTTCGCGCCTGTTCGCCAACGACCCGCCACAGGCTGTGTTCAAACTTTTCCTTGTAGGCGTCTATGGTCTGCCAGCGATGATCGGCCTTGTCCTTTTCGATGTAGATGCGTGAAGGATAATCGCGAAAGATGCCCTTCGTTCCCTGAATGAGGTTGATGCGGTCATAGGGCCGCGGTGTTGTTACATTGTGCTGCACCATAATCGACCGTCCTTTTGCGGTCTTTATCAGGTTAGTATTGTAATCGCCGCATTTGTAAACCTCATTCTGACGCGGATCGTCCGCTGCGAGGTGTTCCTTGCGGTAATCCTGAAGCCCGTGGCTGCCGGAACTCATCGCGACCATGAAATCCAGCTTGTCGCCGCGATTGATGTTCATATAATTTGCTACCGGCCCAAGGCCGTGTGTCGGGTAAAGGTTGCTGTCGCGAAGAACATGATGGGCGCGACGCCAGAGGCCTTCGTCCTTTGTCTCAAAAAGTATCGCCCGCAGGTCGTGATTGTATGCCGCCTCGCCGTGAATGACCTCGCCGAAGATGCCGTCACGCACCATGTTGAGTATCAGCAGTTCGTCATAATCGTAGCAGCAGTTTTCCATCATCATCATGTGACGGCGTGTTTTTTCGGACGTGTCCACAAGCTGCCACAGATCTTTTAGCGTGTATCCGGCGGGAACCTCGACGCCGACGTGTTTACCGGCATTCATCGCCGCCAGAGCCTGCGGAGTGTGCCATTCCCACGGCGTGGCGATAAATACAAAGTCAATGTCATCGCGTTTCAACAGTTCTTCGTATCCTCGGTCGCCTTTTACATGAACGGCGGGTTCCGGCTGGCCTGTCTTTGTGACCATTGCCTTTGCCCGGTCTGCTTTTTCCTGGACGATGTCGCACAGGGCGGTGATGCGGACATTCGGGACATTGAGAAATTCGCCCAAAACGCTCCTTCCGCGAAGGCCCGTGCCGATAATTCCGATCCTGACCGTTTCGTGACGTTCAAAGGGGACATCGGCCATAGACCTGTCTTTTTGCACGGGGCCGTCAATAAGTTCCGCCAGCACATCTTCATTGCCGGCGGCGGCTTTTACTTCCGCTCCAAAAAGTGTCAAACCAAATCCGGCAAGTACCGAATTTTTCAGCATCTCTCGGCGTGTTTGTTCTTTTTTCATTTCTAGTCTTTATATGGAAAAGGTTTCAGGTACGGGATCTTGCACAAAGCAATGCCGTCCAATTTTTATATTATGCCCTATATTACACCGTGCATTGTTTCCCCTCAATACGGTTTCTCGCTACAATGAAGAAAACAGTACAGGTATGAAAGCCCCAAAAACATCCTATCCGCGAAACAAGATAAACATCCTGCTCCTGGAGAACATCTCTGAGGCGGCCGCAATGCAATTTGCCGCTGCCGGTTATACAAAGATCGACCGCATCGGCGGCGCGTTGAGCGAGGCCGAACTGATGAATGCGGTCAAAGGTGTTCACCTTATCGGCATTCGTTCAAAGACGCAGATCACGCGGAATGTGATAGAGGCGGCAGATAAGCTGCTGGCGATCGGCGCGTTTTGCATTGGTGTCAATCAGGTCGATCTGAAGGCCGCCACTGAAAGGGGCGTGGCAGTTTTTAACGCACCATATTCGAACACGCGTTCGGTTGCGGAACTCGTCATCGGCCTGTGCGTTATGCTGATACGCAAGATCGCGGACAAGAACGCGGCGGCGCATCGCGGCGAATGGCTGAAGGAGGCAAAGGGAAGTTTTGAGCTTCGCGGCAAGACCATCGGCATTATCGGCTACGGCAACATCGGTTCGCAGGTGTCGAACCTGGCCGAAGCGATGGGAATGAACGTGATCTATTATGACGCCGCGACCAAACTCCCGCTCGGCAACGCAAAACAGGCAGGCGACCTGAAAGACCTGCTGAAACGCTCGCACATTGTCACGCTTCATGTTCCGTCGGACGCGACAACGCGAAACCTGATCAACGCGGACACGCTAAAGGCAATGCGCAAAGGCGCGATCCTGATAAATCACAGCCGGGGCGATGTGGTCGATCTCGATGCTGTCCGTAAAGCTCTGAAAAGCGGCAGGCTTGCCGGTGCGGCTGTGGATGTTTTCCCCGAGGAACCGGAAAGGAACGGTGATATGTTTCAATGTGCTTTGCAGAATCTGCCAAACGTCATATTGACCCCTCATATCGGCGGTTCGACCGAAGAGGCTCAGGCAAATATCGGCGTGGACGTGACGGCAAAGCTCATTAAGTATCTTGATTTTGGCACCAGCGAAGGTTCGCATACGGTTCCGCCCGTCTCGCTACCGCCGCAGGCAGGAACGCACCGCATTCTGCATATTCACAAAAACATCCCCGGTGTTTTGGGCGAGATAAACTCGCGTCTGTCAAAACGCGGCATCAACATCGCCGGCCAATATCTGAAAACCAACGACGAGATCGGATACGTTATTCTGGATGTCGATTCCAAGCTGTCGCAAGAGGCGTTTGAGATACTAAAGCAGATAAAAGGGACCATTCGCGCCCGTATGGTCTATTGAGAAAGATGAAGATCGTCATTCCGGGAGGTTCGGGACAGGTCGGCACGGTTTTGGCCCGCGCATTTGTTGCGGATGGACACGAGGTGGTCGAGGTTGGCCGCTCACCGCGAAATGTTCCGTGGCGAACCGTCGCTTGGGACGGCAAGACGCCGGGCGATTGGGCCGCCGAGATCGACGGCTCAGATGTTGTGATAAATCTCGCTGGCCGCAGCGTGAATTGCCGCTACAATGACGAGAACCGGCGGCAGATGATGTCGTCAAGGGTTGATTCGACGCGTGTCGTCGGCGAGGCCATCGCAAAGTCGTCAAATCCGCCGCGAGTTTGGCTTCAGGCAAGCACGGCGACGATCTATGCTCATCGCTATGATGCGCCAAATGACGATGTAACGGGCATGATCGGCGGCAGCGAGCCGGACGCTCCCGATACTTGGCGTTTCAGCATTGAGGTAGCGAAAGCGTGGGAAAAAGCCGCGAATGAAGCCGTTACGCCAGCAACGCGCAAGGTGCTGATGCGTTCCGCAATGACGATGGGGCCGGACAAAGGCGGCATCTTTGACGTGATGCTCGGCCTTGTCCGCAAAGGTTTAGGCGGAACCGCCGCCAGCGGAAAACAATATATTTCGTGGATACACGAACAGGATTTTATCCGCTCGGTCTATTGGCTGATCGAACACGAAGAGTTGAGCGGGCCGATAAACATCTCGTCCCCAAATCCTTTGCCGAACCGGGAATTTATGAAGATGTTTCGCGATGCCGCAGGTGTTAAGATCGGCCTTCCGGCAATGGAATGGCAGCTTGCCATTGGAGCGTTCTTTATGCGAACCGAAACCGAGCTTATACTAAAAAGCCGCTGCGTCGTGCCAAAACTCCTGACAGATTCCGGTTTTGAATTTGAGTTCCCGAAGTGGGAAGATGCAGTAAAAGACTTGGTCAGCTGTTGGCGAAATGCGGTAGGTGACTGATATTTTCTCCAGTGGATAATGACAAGCGAATAGTGGTCAGTGATCTGCAAACTGTCCACTTGTCACTACCCACTGACCACTTAAGAATAAAATATGAAATTCATCAATACCCTCATTGCCGTCTGTATGTTTGCCATTCTTGGAAATGGTCAATGGATAAAGCACGATGTTCCGACAACTGCAAGTTTTCGCGGGCTTTCGGTCGTTAGTGAACAGGTCGTCTGGGCGAGCGGCACTGGCGGGACGGTCATTCGCACCATAGACGGCGGCGGCAAATGGAATGTGATAAGAGTGCCGGATGCGGAAAAGCGCGACTTTCGCGACATCGAAGCTTTTGACGCAAACACGGCATACATCCTCAGCATCGGCAATGGTGAGGATTCCCGCATTTACAAAACGACCGACGGCGGCGCCAGTTGGCAGCTTCAGTTCAAGAATGCGGATGAAAAGGCATTCTATGACGCCATTGCCTGCTGGGACAGAGATAATTGCATCGCAATGTCTGACCCCGTTGACGGCCGTTATGTGATCATCAAAACAACGGACGGAAAAACCTGGGAGCGGCAAAACACGGAAAATATGCCGGAGGCCCAGTCGAACGAAGCCTCGTTTGCGGCAAGCGGAACGTGTCTTATAGTTCACGGAAAAAAGAAGGCATTTCTGGTCACAGGTGGCGGCAATGCCCGCGTCTTTCGGTCAAATGACCGGGGAGATACATGGACGGCCACAAACACGCCGATCATAAGAGGCTCGCCCGGCAGCGGCATTTTTTCCATTGCGATGGGCAGCGGCAAAACAGGTGTCATCGTCGGCGGCAACTATGAAAAGCCCGATGAGGCCGGCAACAACGTGGCCGTTACGCGCGACGGCGGCAAAACGTGGCTTGCCGAATCCGGTATCGGCGGATACCGCTCCGCGGTCATTTATGTCAATGCGAAAATGCTGGTCGCGGTCGGCACGAACGGCAGCGATGTTTCAATGGACGGCGGCGACACATGGAAGCCTTTTGGTACCGAAAACCTGAATGCTGTTGCCGCAAAGGGCAGAAAAGCGGTGTGGGCCGTCGGGCCGCGCGGTGCGGTGTATCGCCTGACAAACAAAAAGATCCGGTGAAGGCCGATCTTTACAGCAACCTAAACGTGATACGGCTTTTTGATAAAAACAATCTTTCATTCAAAATACAGCCATTGTTCCATTGATCTATTATTAAGAAGAGGTTTTTAATGACGCGCCGAAGTATTCCCCTGACCAAAGCATTCAAGGATTTTCTGGCAAATGAACAGGCCGGATCGATCGTGCTTATTACCTGCACGGCCCTGTCGCTTATTATCGCCAATACGGCCGCGGGCGAGAGCTATGTTCATTTTTGGCACAGCTATCTTGGCCCGCTCACGGTCGAATACTGGGTCAATGACCTGTTGATGGCGATCTTCTTTCTGCTGATCGGCCTTGAGCTTAAACGCGAGCTTTACGTCGGCGAGCTTTCCAGCGTAAAGCGTGCGTTGCTGCCCATTGTTGCCGCTCTGGGCGGCATCATGGTCCCGGCGTCCATCCATTTTGCCCTTAACAACGGAACCCCGACACAGCCGGGCATCGGCATCCCGATGGCGACCGACATAGCGTTTGCCCTTGGGGTGATCTCTCTGTTGGGAAATCGCGTTCCGGCGTCGCTCAAGGTGTTCCTTGTAGCTCTGGCCGTTATGGACGACCTCGGAGCGATAATCGTAATAGCTGTTTTTTACACTGCCGATCTGTCACTGGCCTATTTGCTCGGCGCTCTTGGTGTTATCGCATTTTTAGGCGTCCTGAATCGCTTTCGCGTGATGTCGCTGATACCTTATCTGGTGTTCGGCGGGGTCGCCTGGTTCCTGATGTTCAAGTCCGGCGTCCACGCCACTATCGCCGGCGTTTTGCTGGCTGCCACGATACCATTCACCGCTAAGGCCGATGATGAGGAATCGCCGTCGCATTTCCTTGAACACGTTCTGCATAAACCGGTCGCATTCCTCATTTTGCCGATATTCGCGCTTGCCAACACCGGCATCATCATCGAATCGGGCTGGGCTGACGGCCTGATGGAGATGAACAGCCTCGGCATTATGTTCGGCCTCGTCGTCGGAAAGCCGATAGGCATAACCATTGCCAGCCTTGTCGCGGTTACGGTCGGAATATGCAGATTGCCGCTGGATCTTTCCTGGCGTCACATCTTCGGGGCGGGAATGCTCGGCGGCATCGGTTTCACGATGTCGATCTTCATCACCAACCTCGCATTCGCCGGTGACACTCATTTGATAACCGGGTCTAAAATGGCTATTCTGCTTGCATCGACCGTGGCAGCTCTTGGCGGACTTTTATATCTGAGAATTTTCGGTGCTCCGAACCCTGACGACGTTGATATGGACACGATGGACATCGAAGAGGAAGTACCCGAAACGGCCCGGGCAACAACATAAGAATGCAATCCGGATACATAACTTTACCTTTTAAGACCGAAAGCGAGAACGGACTGTCATCCGTTAACGGCATCGCAAAATTTTCGGCGGCTGGTATCGTGTTCGAGTTTGAAAAGAAGATACTGGGCATCTTTGGGCAGGGAATAGCCGAGATGAAGCTGCCGATCGCGGATATACTTTACATCAGATACAAACGGGGATTTTTCCGGCTCGGGGCAAAGATAGAGATAACCCCAAGGAGCCTTTCCGCCATATCAGAGCTGCCAAGAAACAAAGGTAAACTGATCTTGAAGATCGCCCGTGAAGACATGGAACGGGCACAGGCAGCAGTCGAAAAACTTACAAAGGCCGCGGAAGAACGTGAAGTTCTGCCGCCGCACAGCCCCGTCAGCAGCCTTTTTGAGGAAGATCCTGAAGACGAGACAAAATTATTGAAATGACATGGCCCAGCATCTCATTTTATTTCTAATGCTCTCCGAACCCATTTCGGGCTGGAACGCCGTCATTTATCTTATCCTTGTCATTTTAGTTATGGCGATCGGTTTAGCCGTTGGAGCCTTTATTTTTGTTCGTGTGCTGGCCTGGATCATTAATCAAAAGCGTGACGAGTGGATAGCGGCGGCTGACCAGTTGGGGCTGACGGTCGAAAAACACGGTGGTCTAAAAAAGAACATGACAGGAATGTATCGTGGCTATCCCGTGACCGTTTCCTCTTTTTCCATAGTAAAACACACAGGCCACTACTATTCCACCGACGAATGTGCCCTTGCCGAGATTATTTATGATGCGAAATTGCCTTTCTCATTCAAGATAGAACGCCACGAAAATCTGTGGAACAAGCTAACCAATCAAATGTTCGGCGATGGGGGCCTGGCCGGACTGGAAGGCGATTTTGACCTGCATATATCAGACACTGACGGCGTATTGCGGCTTTTCAACCTCGAAATGCTGGATGGCGAACAGCCGACGCTGATCGGTGACATCAATTTCGCACTCAACAAGTTTCATCGCATCATTATTTCCGCCCAATCAATATGCCTCGGTCTGCGTACCCGCGATGATATTCCCGGAAAGATAAAGTTCGCATTGGACAGGTCGATATATCTTGCGGAAAGGATAAAGTCCGGGGCAAAAAAGATCACCCCGGACCCTTAATAAATTCCGCCAAATATTATCCAGCGTTCATGCTCAAATTGGGCGTGGTATTTCTCATATTCTTTTCTGGTTGAACACAAAGGCCGCAGGATCAATACCAGATCGTATCCAGCCCAAACGTCTTATTCCACGATCACCTGGATAGAGGCGGTTCCGCGTGTGCCGAGGCCTTCAAATTCGACCGTGTTCAGCCCTTCCACCAGATAGGGCGAAATATCCACGGTCCTCACGCTTCCGTCCAGGCCGGACAGCCAGGTGTGCAGCCACGTGCCGTTTACCGTGAAAGCCAGGCTCTTTAAACGCGAGGAACGAATAATGAGACGTCCGGTTGCGTTCGGTGCATAGAACACCTGCGACAGAACGGGCGCGGAAGGGGCAGAACTTATGCTGATCGGATATGTCCCGATATCGACGCCTGTGTAATACGATCTGAGGATCTCCAAAAAACTCTGTCCGGCCGATCCTCTGCCGTGAGCGCCGTATTGGCTCATCCCGACATTGTGGCCCCAGCCGCCGCCGTATGTTATCACTCCCGCAAAAGCACCGCCGCCATCAGTGTACGGTTCGATTATGCTGGGGTTCGTAAGCGTGAAATTTGCCGCGATGGCCGCCGAATCGGGACATACAGCCGGCTCCGACACCACGGTTCGTCCCAAAACGTTTCGCATATTGTCCCAGCCTCTAACCTCGGCGACGCCGGACGTCAGGTCGATGCGGGCGGAGGCGATACGGTTAGAGCCGGTCATTCTCAACAGTGGCGTTACGCCGATGACCGTTCCGGTCAGGTCGCCGCTTATCAGCACATACCGGTTTCCGGTCAGGCGAGCTTTTATGTCAGCAGCGGGGATGGTCATTTTCCAGCGGGCAAAACGATTGTTGACGCGCCCGCACATGTCGTAGCCTTCCGGCACGATGTTTTTCCAGAATGCCTCATGAGCGACAGGATCGGTAAGGTCAGGTGCGATACCTTCGCCATCGTATATCCCTATCAGAAATTGGGTCACATTGGTTCCCGGCAGTTGGGTGTTGGGAACATTGAATATCCAGTGGTTGCTGTCGCTGTGGCCGCCGAATGAGGATGAGTACAGCGCCGATATGATCGTTCCGTTGTGGGTCGCGACCAGGCCGGTCGATTCGTCGGTCGCCTGAACCGCCCGTACATGTTCCGTCAGGTATCCGCGATAGACCTGTGATGCTGATGAATCGACAATGTCAAAAGGATAGCCCAATCCCACATAACGCCCTTTGTTGGCTATCGCGTAACCGCGGGCCGCAATGGCCTGAGCTTTCAGCGCGTCCATGTGAAACGAGGCGATGGATTCATTGGCAACAACGCCGCGAACATATTTCTCGACCTCGACGATATTCACAAGATTTACATTTCCTGCGGTCGTACTGGAGCCTCTGGCGATCTCTATCTCGCCGCGGTATTGAGGTTTGTTCACAACGCCGAGAGTGCTGCGCAAAATGCTCTCTATCTGAAAAAGGTTCGCTTCCGATTGAGGAACAAACCTGACCGGCCCGACGACCGATTGCGATGAGCCGCCGCTGGAAACGACATACTGCGTTCCGTCAAAGCTGACATCAAAGGTCTGTCCCGGTTCCATTGTGGTGATCTCGTTTCCGGTCGAAAGATCGACGACGGAAACGACGCCTTCCGTGTTGGTCAGCGACACGACCTCATGGTGCAGAGAGGCAAATTCGTTGCTGATGCCGCCGCCCGCCGTAAAGGTGTTTGCATACAGGCCAACGCGAATGACCTGAACCACCTGTGTGGGCGTTCCAAGATTGACCGGGCCAAGTTCAGGCCGATTTCCTGATGCGTGAGATTCACCAATTTTGGCTCGCGAACTGATGATATCTTCTTCAAGTTCCGCATCAGAAAGCCTTTTTTTCTGGGCAGGAACATTTAACAAACCAACAACCAAGAATAGACAAGCAAAAGACAAAACTACCCGCTTTTTCATTTCCGACCTCCGAATGATCTTAATTTTGGTAAGAACCAAAATAACAGAAGTTTATAGAAAATGGAATAGCCATAGCTGGGGATTGTGGATATGTATGTGCGGGAGAACAGAAAAGACGCGGAATCTTTGATGAAGATCCCGCGTCTTTTCAGACTGAAAGCAGATTGCCGGTGTCACCGTCCGATGCTGTATTCTTTGGGCGGTTCGGCGCCGAGCAGATGCTTGACAAAATAATCCCACCGCCGCCGCATCATGTACGAATTGTCGCCGCCGTAACCGTGACGCGCGTTCGGAAAGATTATCAGGTCAAAGTCCTTGTTTGCCTTTATCAGAGCATCCACGACCAGGTAGGTATTGTACGGCGGAACATTGTCATCCAGATTTCCGTGAGCGATCAGGAGCTTGCCCTTCAGGTTTTTGGCGTATAGCTGGTTCGCCTGTTTTTCATAATTGTCGTCCTTTAACAGGCCGATGTAGCGCTCGCCCCAATCGTCCTCGTAATTGCGGTTGTCATGATTGCCTGATTGCGACACGCCGACCTTATAAAAATCAGGATATTTGAACAAAGCCGACGCGGTTGCGAATCCGCCGCCCGAATGTCCCCACATGCCGACACGGTTCAGGTCAATAAAGGGATTTTTTGACGCCAGTTCTCTGATGCCGGCTATTTGATCCTCAAGCGTATTGTCAGCCATGTTGCCATAACACAGGTCGTGAAACGTTTTTGACCGGTTGGGATTGCACGTTCCGTCGATCATCACGACAACAAACCCAAGCTCTGCCAACGCCTGATGGTCTCCGCGTGAAGGAGAAAAAGACCTGCTGCCGACACTGCCGCCCTGCGGGCCGGGATAAATATAATTGACCACGGGATATTTCTTTGAACGGTCAAGGTTCGTCGGCGTGAACATCAGGCCGTAAAGGTCCCATTTACCGTCGCGCGATTTGACCTTAATTGGCGTCGGCGGCTTCCATCCTGTCTCAGTCAGCTTTGAAACATCGCCTTTCTCAAGCTCTGCGACCAGGTCGCCCGACATATTGCGGAGAACGGCCGTTACCGGAACATCAGGCTTGGAAAAATTATCGACAAAATATTTTCCGTCCGGCGAGAACGTGACCTGATGATTTCCGTCTTCGGGTGTCAGCAGCTTGAGGTTTTGCCCGTCAAAATCAATACGGTAAAAATGTGTGAAATACGGGTCGCGTCCTGCTTCGCGCCCATTTGCCTCGAACCAGATCGTGCGGGCATCTTCGTCTATTTTCCGTATTCGGGTGACGACAAAATCGCCCTTTGTGATCTGATGTTTTAATTCGCCGGTCGCAAGGTCATAAAGATACAGGTGGCCCCAATCGTCCCGCTGCGAATACCATATCGCCTCATTTGTTGCCGGAAAATATCGCCAGTTGATGGCGCCGCGGCCCGATTCGTATTGTGTCGCGACCGTTTCCTCAAAGATCTCCCGGACATCGCCGGTCTCAACGTCGGCAATGCGAAACCTTGCTTCCTTGTGATCGCGGCTGCTGGAAACGAACGCCAGTGTTTTTGAATCGGTACTCCACTCGTTGTCATCGAAAGCTCCGGTACACGCGATGTCGTCACAGAGCGTTCCCCGGCGGGCGTCAGGAGCTACCTTTAGCCGGGTCATCTTTTTTGTTTCGACATCAATGATCACACGATGTATCTTAATGATCTCCTTGTCCTCGGGAAGCGGATATTTCCATTGCTGCAGCTTTGGAGCGCCGACATTGGTCGTGACCAGATACATATCGCTGATATGTCTTTGGTCCTGCTGAAAGGTCACGACCTTTTTTGAATCAGGCGACCACAGAACGATCGCTCGGTCGGTGTGTTTCCAGCCCGCGTTGTCCGTCGCATAGCCAAAATCCTTGACGCCGTCGGTCGTCAACTGTGTTTCCTCTTTGGACGCGATGTCGCGAACCCACAAATTCCAGTCCTTTATGAAGACTTCCTTCTTGCCGTCAGGCGAGCGAACGGCGAGGCCGCCAAAACGTCCGCCCACGGCACCTCCGCCGTCGGGACGCTCGATACCAAGCGCGGCCGGGTCTTTGGCGGTTTTCTTTGAGCCGTCCGTCGTGTTCACCAGAACGTATTCACGCCCTTCGGCGGTCTGAACCTCGTAATAAAAGCTGCCGTCCGGCAAGAACACGGGCCTGACACCGTTGCGATACACAAGAGACGCGATGCCTTGTCCAAGCATCTTCTCAGCCCGTTGATAGTCTGCTGCCGTCAGCGCCGAAGTTTGTTGGGACATGGCGTTCTGCGAAGCAAACACCATTACCGCTGCAAAAATGAGGAATGTTAACTTTTTCATATTTGTCGAACAGTTTGTGGATAGTATATTTTTCTTTGATTATCCTGCAAAAAGCATTAAAATCACAGCACGCTTTACAGATTTTCCGACATCAGGTTCCGGGAGGCTTCTTATGCCAAGATATGTGATCGAACGTGAGATACCCGACGTGGGAGCATGGAGCGCGGAGCAATTCAGGGATGTGTCCGCACTGTCATGTCAGGTTCTTGATGACCTCGGCGGCGGTATCTCATGGCTTCACAGCTATGTTACAGGCGACAAAATTTACTGTGTGTATGATTCGCCCAACGCGGAACTTATCCTTGAACATGCACAGAAAGGCGGCTTTCCCGCAAACAGCATTTCTGAGGTCGTCAGAATGATATCTCCGGCGACCGCCGGGGAATAAGGCCGCTTTGAATTATGAAACGGCTTTCCGCAATGCTTTTGATCGCGGAAGCGGAGGCCTGTGTCCCGGATAAGGGTTTTATCCGAAAATCGTCTCTGCCATTGATAAGGCTTTCGCCGGTATTGAGTTACCCGGCAACGCTCAGGCAATGTCCTGTTCCTGCTCATCTTTTTTTTCCAACGGCAATCCTGTATTCTTATAGCTTGAGGTGTTTTTGCGCAGCATCACTGCGAATATCGGAGACAATATGAGTGTTGAAGTCGTAATGCCCCAGATGGGCGAATCGATAACCGAAGGGACCGTTTCAAAATGGCTGAAATCTGTCGGCGAACACGTCGGCAAGGACGAGCCGATCCTTGAAATATCGACGGACAAGGTCGATGCCGAGGTTCCAAGCCCCGGCGAAGGCGTTTTGCTTGAGATCAGGCATAATGAAGGCGACACGGTCGAGGTGGGAACGGTAGTGGCGGTCATCGGGGCCGAAGGTGAACAGCCTGCCGCCTCGGGTAACGGATCTGCCGCAACACCGGCTGAAACTTCCGCACCGGAGGCTGTTGAGGCTCCGACGCCTGAAATAATTGCCGATGCCGTGGCCGAGAGTCCGACTGAAGCCCCGGTTCAGGAAACGGCGGCACCTGCGGCGGCCGGCGATGCCACCGAGGTTGTGATGCCTCAGATGGGAGAGTCGATAACCGAGGGAACCGTCTCTAAATGGCTAAAGTCCGTTGGCGATAAGATCGAAAAGGATGAACCGATACTGGAGATCTCCACCGACAAGGTCGATGCCGAGGTTCCGTCGCCCGCCGCCGGAACTCTGCTTGAAATAAAGGTCAACGAAGGTGAAACGGTCGAGGTCGGTTCGGTCGTGGCGTTGGTCGGGGCCGAAGGGTCGGCCGGTGCACCCTCAACACAACCTGCGGCCCCTGCGGAAAAAGCAGTTGTGGAAACGGCAAAAACAACGGTTTCCGCTGTTGCGACGCCTGTTGCCGCGCCGGTTCCTGTGGCTAACGGAAATGGCGATTCCTCAGTTGAAGACCTTCGCCGGACAAAGTCCAGCCCGCTGGTACGCAACATAGCCAAGGAACACGGAATAGACATTTCGCGCATTCCGGGTTCGGGCGTGAGCGGCCGCGTCACCAAAAAAGATATCCTTTCGTTTATCGAGACCGGCGCTGCGCTCAGGCCCGAGGACCTCCTGCAAAAAACTTCTGCCAGGCCGTCGACGGCTCCTGCCGCCAAAACAGAATATATTCCGGCGCCGGTGGCCGCCGCTGTTGGCGACCGCGTGGAAAAAATGTCCGTGATGCGCAAGAAGATCTCGGAACACATGACGTTCTCCAAACAGACCTCGGCACACGTCACCAGTGTTTACGAGGTGGATATGACGAACGTCGCCAGGTTCCGCAACAGGAACAAGGCGGATTTTGAGGCGCGTTACGGCACCAAGCTGACGTATATGCCGTTCATTTTTCAGGGAGTGACGAACGCGATACGGCAGTTTCCGATAGTCAATGCCCAGGTTGACGGTGAGAGCATCATTTACAAAGGCGACATCAATCTGGGAATGGCCGTTGCCCTTGATTGGGGGCTTATCGTTCCGGTCATCAAGCGTGCGGACACGCTCTCGCTTTCGGGCCTTGCGCTGGCCGCGAACGACCTTGCCGACAGGGCACGCGCCAAAAAGCTCAACCCGGACGAGGTCACAGGCGGAACGTTCACGATAACCAACCCCGGTGTATTCGGCGGCCTGTTCGGCACGCCCATCATCAACCAGCCACAGGTTGCGATCCTTTGCATTGGAACCATTGAAAAGCGTGCAAAGGTGATGACCACACCTGACGGCGAGGATTACATCGCCATCAGGCACATGGCCTACCTTGCTCTTACATACGATCACCGGATCGTTGACGGAGCCGATGCCGAAAAGTTCCTTTCGACGCTCAAAGAGTTCCTCGAAACGGCTGAATTTGGCTACTAGGCCGCCGATCTTTGTTTTGAAAGGGCGTGTCGCTGCGGTTCGCCCTTCTGACAACATTATGTTGTATGGATTTCATACATATCGCCGTCAGGCCGAGAATATGTATAGAAAAAAGACAGCCTCTCTTTATCTGACTCAGATCACATTTATTCAATGTTTTACAGGCTTTTTCGCTAATGCGGCCGGGCAATATCCCGTAAACATTCCATGGCACGGTATTTGACTATACAATCCCCGTTGGATTACCGGACGTGGTTGGCAATATGGTGTTTTAACAAAGTTTTATAGGGATCGGGCAAGCTGAGCGGCGGAAAAAAACGAGTTCCTCGGCAACCCAAACCGCCTGCCGCACGTCAATACAACCGGTTTTCACGATTGAAATTCGTTTTAACGATCATAGGAGAACAAGTTATGTTTAAGAAACTTTCGGCCATTACTTTGGCATTAATGTTGGGAGCAGTCAGCATTTTCGCTCAGGATGACGCTCAGGTTCGTGAGCTGGTCAACGGGCAAAAATATAAGATCAAAGGCGTTATCGTATCCAAGGAAGACAGCAGTTCCTTTATTATCAGGGACGGCGTTGGCGTGGATACCCGCGTCGTTATCGCCCCGAGCGCCAGCATCAAGAACAATGCCATTTTTGGCGGCGACCGTTATCCGGCTGATTCGCTGGTTCGCGGATTGAATCTTGAAGTGGAAGGCCGCGGTGATTCCACCGGAAACCTCTCGGCAACGAAAGTTCGCTTTGACAAGAGCAATCTGCAAACCGCGCAATCGATAGATACGCGTGTGACACCGGCTGAAGACCGCATTACAGCAGCCGAGCAGAATGCACAGAGGATCTCCGGCCAGATAGATGAACTTATGGCCGTTTCCAACGCCGCGAAAGGCGGAGCCAAGGCAGCACAGGACACGGCTGACGCGGCTGTTGCCGGTGTGAACGCTACCAATCAGCGTATCTCGGCTTTGGACGAGTATGTCGTCCAGTCTTCGGCGACGGTCCTGTTCCGCGTGAACAGTGCTGTTCTTTCGCCCGAAGGAAAAGCCCAGTTGGACGAGGTTGCGGCTGCCACGATGACCCTTAGGGGTTATGAGATCGAGGTGACGGGCTTTGCATCGTCCGAGGGTAATGAAAAAGCCAACAAGGCTCTCAGCGAACGCCGCGCACAGGCTGTCAGGGATTATCTGATCCAGACGCACGACATTCCGCTCCGTCGGTTCGGAAACTCGTATGGTTACGGTGTTCTGCAGCCGGTGGCTGACAACACGACCCGTGAGGGCCGCGAAGCCAACCGCCGTGTTGAGGTCAAGCTGCTTGTCAGCCGAGGCCTTAATCAGAACGTCGAGGTTCGCCAGATAGAAGACGACGAGAACGAAGACTAATTTCGTTTCAAATGATGACCGGGGAACGGCTTTCAGGTGCGTGAGTGCCTGAGCTGTTCCCCAAAATTCGGCTACGGACTCTCCGCCTTTCCCCTTCGCACACAGTGATCTTATGCAAACGCCCCTATCTCACAGAGTCACGATCCTTTTTCTTTTAGGCCTGGCGTGTTTCGTCACGCTGTCGGCACAGACGCCCGTTGCAACGCCGCCGCCGCAGGTCATTGAGGATGACGATGTCATCCACGTCAATTCGCGGCTGGTGGTCGTGCCGGTCTCAGTGCTGGACGCTCAGGGAAATCCCGTGACGGGCCTTGGCCTCGGCGATTTTCGCCTTACCGAAGAGAATCGTAATCAGGCGATAGACAGCGTTGGAACGGCGGAAAGCGTTCCGCTCGAGATAGCGCTACTTTTTGACGTTTCGGCCAGCACGGACGCGATGTTCCGCTTTCAGCAGGAAACGGCCGCAAAATTTCTTAAGGATGTGATGCGGGCGGACGACCGAGCGACCATTTTCACCGTCGGGCAAAAGCCCGTGCTGGTACAGTCGCGCGAGAACGCGGAGCGTTCGGCCCAGGCGGTTTCGGGAATTGTTCCGACCAAGGAGCAAACAGCCTTTTACGACGCCGTTCGCATGGCTGCCGAACATCTGCGGCAAAATGCCCCCGAAGGCCGCAGAAAAGTTATCGTGATAATCTCTGACGGCGAGGACACGAACAGCGACGGCGTGACCAAGGCGATATGGGAAGCCGAGCGAAAGGTCACGGAAAATATTCAGGGCGCCAAATTGCGGGAACTTCGCGTAAAGGCCCGCGACACGGCAAAGGCCGTTGAGCAGGTCAAGGTGCTGAAATCGCTACAGGACGCGGACGCCGTGTTGTATTCCATAAATCCGGCCGGCAGTTCTTATCAGTTGAACTCGATCAGCCAGTTCGGCCAGGAGAATATGCAAAAATTTGCCGACGACACGGGCGGCACCGCCTTTCTGCCAAAATTTTTGCCGATAGACACCGCGAGCAACTACGAGAACGCGAACAACATGCGGAAAAATTCGGATATTCTGGAAAGGATATTCAGACAGCTTGCCAATGAGCTTCGCGCTCAATATCTTGTCCAGTATTATTCCGACGGAGAGTTTGCCGATGGAAAATTCGTCCGCGTAAGGCTGGACCTTGCCGGAAACAGCGGAGCAAGGGTCAGGGCAAGACAGGGATATTACGTAAAGAATTAGGTACCGGTGACATTTTATAGGAATACGTGCCGGTGAAGGATCTTTGAACGCGGATCAGACAGATCTGGCGGATGGGAGCGGATATGAAATTTTAGATCCGTGCGGATCTGCCCGATCCGCTTGATCTGTGTTCAAAAAATACCAAGATCAGAAATGTCAATAAAACCTGGGCAAATGTCAAAATGTTTTGTCGTGGCTGAAGATGAACGTCTTCGGCCTTTTTCTTTTACCGCTTTTGGCCGGAAGTCTTTTTCTCAAGATTTACGACGCGGCCGATCTTTATCTGTTTGATATCGCCGTCATTTTTCTTCACGGGTTTTTCCCTTTCCTCAGGCATCGGGATAGCGCCCATGACGACCGGCGGGTCTATCTTGTCCTTGATGCGGACAAAGACATTGCCGTAACAGCCCTTTCCGCAGTCCTTTCCGTCCCGAAACGTCCAAAACGCCGCAATGCCGGCAAAGAACGTCAGCACCAGCGAACATGCCGCCACGGCGAAACGCGTCATCTTTTGCCGCACTTTTGCCAGGCCGACCGGACAATCTTTTGTTATCACGGTTCCGTCCGTGCGCTGATAAAAGCGAACGCAAAGGCGGCCTTCGCTCTGAAGGATAAGGTTCTCGGCATCGTCCCGCGTCATTCCTGAAAGGTTATAGACATTCAGTTTGCACTCGCCGCAAAACCGTTTGCGGTCATTGCCATACATCCCGTTCCAATCGGCCGGACAGGGACTTGCGACTTTCAGGTTGTTCAAAGGACTATCGAATCTGGACATAAAAAAACTCCGTTCAAAAACATCACGCCTTTCGGCCATGTTATTTGAACGGAGCGGTTCGGGAAGACTTGCAGATAATTTTCAGAAAGCTCTTCTCAGATCAGCCTTCGTTACCCGGCTGCCGTTCCGTCGGTTTTGGCGTGACAGGTTTTTCACTGTTGGCGGCGTCGCCACTATTTTCAATGCCGAGCTGTGCCAGGACATCGGGCCAATTCAGGCCGAGGGCCTGAAGCTGTTGGAGCAGCGAAAAGATGACGGTCGGGCCGGTCTGGGCAAAGCGGTTTATGCCGCTCTGGTTCGATTCGCCGTTGCCGCCGCCTTGGTCGATCATCACGATCTTGTCTATCTTGCCGAGCGGTTCGGACACGGCCCGGAAAACCGGGGCCGATGATTCGATTATCGAGGGCAGCTTTTCAAGGATGGTCTGGAGCCGTGCGGCATCATTAAATTCACGCCACGCGGCGGCCTTTTCCATGATGGCTTTTGCCTCGGCAAGGCCCTGTGCTTCGATGGCCTTTGCTTCGGCAAGGCCTTTTGCCTGCAGGCGTTCCGCTTCGGCAAGGCCGACGGCCCTGATCTTTTCAGCTTCTGCCTTACCTTCAGCCTCGACAGCAGACGCGCGGCCCTGGCCTTCGCGCTGAAGCTTTTGGGCCTCGGCCTCGGCGGTGGCGATCTGTGCCTGTTTGCGGCCTTCGGCCTCAAGTATCTGAGCTTCCTGCAAACCTTGGGCACGCAGAACGGCGGCCTTACGGTCGGCTTCGGCCTGTTTTACGACCGTTGCTTCAAGCTCTTTCTCTTTACGCAGGACTTCCTGTTCCTGAACGGAGATCTGTTCCTGTGTTCTTACTTTTTCGACGCGGACCTCTTCGACCGTAACCTGCTGCTGCGCCTTGGCATCGGCGAGCGGCCCGGCCTGATTTGCCTTCGCGCGTTCTGATTCGATCTCCGCCTGCACCTGCGCCTTCTGAATTTCCGTTTCTCTCTGAGACTGGGCAATGAGGGCCTCGGTCTCTAGCCGGACCTTTTCACCCTCTTGCAGTGCGAGCGACGCTTTTATTTTCGAATCGCGGTTGGCTTCGGCCTGGCCGATCTCGGCATCGCGTTTGACCTCGGCGGTGCGGCGTTTGCCGAGAGCGTCAAGGTAGCCTTCGTCGTCCGAAATTTCCTGAATGGTCAGAGCGTCCAGCCCGATGCCCATTTTTTCGAGGTCGCCTGCGGCTTCGGTCGTCAGTTTTTGGGCAAACGATTGGCGGTCGTTGTTGATCTCTTCGACGGTGAGCGTGCCTAAGATGGCGCGAAGGTGGCCTTCGAGGGTTTGAAAGACCAGCCGGTGAAACTGTTCCTGCGGCATCCCGAGAAATCGTTCGGCGGCGGAACGGAGTGAGGTGTCGTCGCCCTTTATTTTGACGTTGGCGACGGCCTTTACAGAAACCGGAACGCCCTGCACCGTGTATGCCCGCGATGTGGCAAGCGGAACGGTGATGACGTTCAGGTCAAGAAATTCGACCTTTTCCAGAAAGGGAAAAACAAGCGTCGCACCGCCGCGGACAAGGCGATAACCGACCTTTGTCCCGTCGTCCAGTTTGCGGCTGCGTCCCGAAATGACGGCGGCCTGATTTGGCGAAACCTTTATATAGTTTCGGCCGATCAGCATTATGGCGATCAGTGCCGCGATGACGATCCCGAGGATCACGACCGGAAATATCAATATTGTGTAATCACCTAAAATATCCACGTTTTTATCCTCTTTTTTTATTCTGTTTCAACGATGACGGAGTCGCCTGCGATGGACTTGATCTTTACGATCGCTCCGGGTTTTATCTCAATATCGCCCATTGCCCGAGCGATCTTTTCCACGCGTTCATCACCTATCTTGGCGGAGATCTGCCCGAGTTCGCCGGGTTTGATGGTTACAGTGACCTGGGCGGTGCGGCCAATAAGGTCATTGTCCGTTACGCTGCTCGACGCCTGCTGGCTGATGAGAAATCGACCAAACGCGGACACAACCCCACCGAAAACGACGCCGCCCAGAACGCCGAAAAGCGAGCTTACGACGGCGCCGTAGCCCATCTGAGCACCGATGACGCCAAAACCGCCGAACGCCGTGATGAAAACGGCGATCACGCGGCTGTCAAAAAGCCCAAAATCGGCACCGTCACCGCCGATGTCGGCATCAGCACCAAACATCTCAAAAATATCGCCCAAAATAAGCGATGCAATGAGAAAAATGAACCCGACCCCGCCGATAATGGCAAAGAGCGTAAGCAGATTTATACTGGAAAAAAAGTCCATCAGGGCCTCTTCGATAGAAAAGCAGCTAATTTCGTATGAACGGTTGAGGGTATATTACACTAAAACCGCAGGCTTTTACCAGAAATTGTGCAAAAAGAAAACTCCCCTCCTAAGTTAGGAGGGGTGCGGCTTTAGCCGTGGGGTGGTTTGTTCTGCAATAATTCTTCTTCTTGCCACCAACCAAAGAAACTTTTTATTCTATGCAGCACATATTCTCTTTCATCAAAAACCAAAAAATTCTCAAAACGAATAACCTTGATCCCATAATGATTAAGAAATAGTTTTCTTTCGTGATCGTAAAGCTCCGCGATCTCATTTCGGTGAGCCTGGCCGTCCAGTTCTATTCCCAACCGTTCCGAGGTGCAGTAAAAATCCAGAATATAATTGCCGACACTATGCTGCCGTCGGAATTTTCTCCCGTCTAGTTTTGATCCTTGCAATGACTTCCAGAGCGATGCTTCAGCAGGAGTCATTTTGCTTCTAAGTTCTTTCCTGAATGTTTTCAATGGAGTTTGTTAGACGGATATAACATCTCTATTCAAGGCCCTTAGTTTCTCACGCGTCGCGAACAAGTTGATGCATTCTTTGATTGGCCGAGAGGTGCGAGATCGGGAAGTTTACTACCACCCCGGCCTAAAGGCCACCCCTCCTAAACATAGGAGGGGAGCTTTTTTATGATTATTTTTCTACCGGCTTATCGCGTTGAACAATAACGGAAACGTTGCCAGCGATTGGCCGCGGTATTGCGGGCGAAAGCCGAACAGGACGATCTTGCCTTTGCCGTAAGTCACCTCGACCAACGCTGCTTTTCCGGCGATCTTTTCCTGTCCCAACGCCCAGCCGGAGAGCAGGATGTTCTCGGGCTTTTCGGGGTAGCGGGCAATGACCTTGATTGCTGAGACAGGAGACGTGGGGCTGGAGACAGGAGAGTCAGATTTCCCATTCTCCTGTCTCTCGTCTCTTGTCTCTTGTCTTCTGCCAGATGTCTCTTGTCTTTCTATCTCAAAGACCGGCGATTGCTCAAACCACGCTATCGACTGAGCGGGCATTCCCTTGGCTATCGGGTGCGCGGTATCAAGTTCGGTGCGCAAGATAGAACCCGGAATATAAAAATCGCGGCGGTTCAGCCCCTGCGTTACATTCTTTATCGGCAGGTTGAAATGCTCTATCGCGAACAGCGACGCGCGATTCAGAAAAACCAACGTCCCGCCTGCTTCGACAAACTTTTTCAGATTCTCAACACCCTCTTTGCCCACACCGCCAACATATTCATCCGGCATCGAACCTTTCGGATAACCGTTCAGTATCTGATTCGGCGCCTGATCGGGAAAAATTATGGTTCTTGAGTTGATAGCATTTTGCGTGATCTGTTCATTTTTGAGTTGGCCGACATTGAACCGTCCACAATGCCGAGTAATCTTTCTCCAATTCTCGTCAGTCAAGACAAAACGTGTCCAGCCTTCATCCATTGACACAATATGTGATCGATAAACCATTACAGACGGAGGCTCTGTTTGAGGACAGGGACCATGACTATAGTAGCTTGAAACTAAGTTTTTCGGTGGAAGCGGGATACTTTTATAGACCGGCTCGATCGAGAAGTTGTGTAAAAGCGAGATCGAGTGAGCCGTTACGTCGTAAGGAGGAATAGGATTGCCGGCTTCATCTTTCAAATCAGGATACTTTTGTGATTCTAGGATAGCTTTTGCGAAGTTAAAATAAGGTTGGTTTGTATCAATCAACAATATCCATTCAATATTATCCAAATTCGTTCCGCGTAATCTGCTTTCAAATTCTACTCCTGCCCTACCAAGAATATTTCGTAACAAAAATGTATTAGCTTTGTCATGAACTATATAGGCTATCGCTTCTCCATCTTTTCTCGGTCTTACAGCTTCTTTTCCAATGTCATAAAACCTAGTCAGCCATTTTGTACGGTTGGCGGCGGCGTGGTCTAGTATGCTGAAAGCGGCGGTGGTCATATAGTTCGTGATGTCGCGCATTTTCCATTCGCCGCCTTTCCATGCGGGGCCGTTGTTGGCGTCGTCTTTGTGCGGGTCAACGCCGCGTCCGCCGCGAAGCTGTTCGGCCTTGACGGTTATCGGCGTCGCGAGCCGTGCCGAGGCGGTTTCGCTCAAAATGCGGACGCCGCCGTGGTAATGCGAATAAGCGCGCGCCGGCGTCCATGCGTCATAGGTCGAACCGGTCGTCAATCCCTGATAGCCTTTTTTGCGCATATCGCCGGCGACGTAAAGCCCGAGTTCTGTATAGCCTTCGACTATTTGCTTCGGCACGTTCGGTTCGACCGGGTCCATATACGGCGGCACGAAGAACCGCGCTCCGTTCGTGCCTTGCTGGTGTACATCATGGACTATCTGCGGATGCCAGACGTTATGAATTTTATCAACAGTCAACTGCGTTTCGACCTGTGTGAACGCGTACCAATCGCGGTTCAGGTCGTGGCCGACGTATTTGTGATAAAGCTCCGGCGGCGAAGTGCCTTCGTGCGGCGTGCCGAGCGTTTTGTCGTACCAATCCTTAACAATGTCAACGCCGTCCGGGCTTAGAGCCGGAACGATTATCGTTATCGTTTCATCCAGAATTTTCTTTATATCGGCCTCATCTGACGACGCCAGCCGATGCGCGATCAGCACCGACGACAACGCCGAACCGACCTCGGTCGAATGCACGCCAAAAGTTTTGAGGACGATTGTTTTGCCTTCTTTGATAAGTTCTCGTGACCCTAAGTCACGCAAATCACCAAAAAATGACTGATATCCTCTGCCATAAATCTTCCTGGGGTCGGCAAGTTTTTTATTTATCTCCTTGTATTTTTCCAGATTCTTGATATTTTCCGGCGAGCTGAAAACGGCGTAAACAAAAGGCCGCCCCATTGTCGATTTGCCTATCTCGTAAAATTTTACGCGGTCGCTTGTTTCGTCCAGCTTTTTGAAATAATCGACTATCTGCTGCCAGCTTGCCAGCTTTCGGTCATCGCCCGGCGTGAAGCCGAGTATGTCCTTTGGCGCAGGAACTTGTGAAAACGCAGCCGTTGAAAGAAAAAGAAATATCACGCAAAGCCGCAAAGACCGCAAAGAGAACTGCTGAAAGAACCACCCCGTCCGGCGAAACGCCGGCCACCCCTCCTTTGTAAGGAGGGGAGTTTTTATGATGCCTTTTATGTGGTGTCCGCGTAACAGAGACGAGAATATCGACGATCTTTTCATTGTTTACAAACTCTCCGGAAAGTGGTTTTGCGGATAAGTGTAAACCAGAAAGCCGGAACAGGGAAAGGTTTGACCTAGATTCAGCATTAGAACGCAGAGGCTGATCTTGCGCGGAATTGTAAATTGGCAATTGTTCAATTGTAAATTGGCAGTAGTAAATAAATGTTCTTCACAACCAATTTACAATCAGCCAATGTACGATTGACGATCTGTTTTCCGGTAACTTGGACCTTTCAGATTAAAAGGCCTTTTTATGCAATGCCGATGCGGAAAATAAAAGCGGAGTGAGAGAGTAGAACTCCGCTTTTTTGACAGGAAAAATTTTTCGACGGGATGATCTTTCAACTAACGGATGCGGACGCGTGAGACCCTTTTGGTCTTCAGGCGGCCATTGTCCCACCACACGCGATAGGTCTCGCGGTAGAGCTTGTTGCCTCTGCGGACCATTCGGGTTTCATATCTTACGCGTGAATTATTGTATCGGGCGTTATAGCGGTAACGGTCATTTCGTCCGCGATTGCGGTCATAACGGTCGTTACGGCGGCGGTCATTGCGTCCGCGTGTCTGGCGCTGCTGCCAGATCTGGCCTGCGGTGACGGAGGTTTCGGTCGTGTTGGCATGACCAACCGGAACAAATATGGCCGTCACGCTGAGCATCAGGGTAAAAAGCACTATCTTCTTCATTGCATTTCTCCTTCAAAATAACTAAAAAGATTTGCAATACGGGAAGGGGCGAGTTGTCGGCTCACGCATCTTTTGGCGACGCACTAAAAAAGCGCACCGGCGAAAAACGCGGTTCCCGAAACATATCTTTCCGATAGTCCGACATTCATTGCACATGGAATTGTTGCAAGCGGTGTGCCGCCTTTTGCGGCGGATATGGTAATCTCTAGCGTTAGTGTCTGTTATGAAGGGCGTTTCCATACTTGGTTCCACAGGTTCTATCGGCTGCAACACGCTAAAAGTGGTGCGTCACCTTGGCGATATTCGCGTTCGGGCAATGGCCGCCGGGCGAAATATGGCGAAATTTGCTGAGCAGATCGCGGAATTTAAACCCGATTTGGTGTCATGCACCGACGAAATCTGCGCTCAACAGCTTGAAAGGGAATTGCACGAACGCGATACGCCGCCGCCGAGGATAGAGCTTGGCGAAAGCGGCCTGGTCAATGTGGCCACACACCCTGAGGCTGAGACGGTCGTTTCGGCAACGGTCGGCGCGGTCGGTTTTGTGCCGACGCTGCGGGCGATAGAGGCGGGCAAGCGGATTGCCCTGGCAAACAAGGAAACCCTGGTCATGGCGGGCGAACTGATGACGGCCGCCGCCGCGAGGTCCGGTTCCGAGATACTGCCGGTTGACAGCGAACACAACGCCATTCACCAATGCCTGCGCGGCGAGCGCCGCGACGAGGTAAAACGGCTGATCTTGACCGCATCGGGCGGCCCGTTTCGCACCAAAACAAAGGAAGAGATCGCCCATGCGACCCGCGAAGAGGCCTTGAACCACCCTAACTGGAAAATGGGCGAAAAGATCACCATTGATTCGGCGACGCTGATGAATAAAGGGCTGGAAGTCATTGAAGCCAAATGGCTCTTTGGTTTTGAAGCCGATCAGATATCCGTAATAGTTCATCCGCAGTCGGTCGTTCATTCGATGGTGGAGATGGTCGATGGTTCCGTCATCGCCCAGCTTGGCGTAACGGATATGAAACACCCTATCCAATACGCCCTGACCTGGCCCGACCGCAAACAGAACGTCCTGGAACCGCTGAATATAGGCAAGTTAAGCGAACTGACCTTTGAGGAACCTGACCTTGAACGCTTTCCGTGCCTTGCCCTGGCTTATGAAGCTCTTCGTGCGGGCGGAACCATGCCCGCCGTGCTGAACGCGGCAAATGAGGTCGCCGTACAGGCGTTTTTGGACGGAAAGATCAGCCTGAACGAGATAGCGGACATAAACGGGGCGGTTTTGCGCGAACATTCGCAGAGCGAGGCCGGATCGCTTGAGGCCGTGCTTTCGGCTGACGCCTGGGCCAGGGAACGCGCTATAATGAAATTGGGAAAGACCGCGTCAGCGAATTAATGACAACGCTTCAAGCGGTTTTAGGTTCTAATAAAGCAGCATTTTTGATATTTTTTATAGATAGTTATGCCTGATATTTTAGTAGTAATTTTAGCGGTCATTTTTGTTCTTGGCGTTGCGATAAACATCCACGAATTTGGCCATTTTATCGTTGCCAGGCTTTTGGGAATGAGGATCGAGGCGTACTCGTTCTTCGGCCTGGGGCCGCGAATCTGGGGCTTCAAACGCGGCCATACGGATTACCGTATTTCGGCGATCCCGCTCGGCGCCTATGTAAAGCTCTACGGTGACGAGGCCACGGCTTCGCTCGAGGGCGGCGAATCGGAAGGCGAACCAGTTCCCGAATCAGAGCTTTACGAACTGCGTCCGCGTTGGCAGAAATTTTTGGTCATGCTCGGCGGGCCGTTCATGAACATTGTCCTGGCGCTGGCGATCCCGTTTGCGGCGGCGATGCTGTATGGCGTGCCGTCAATGCCGGCGCCGGTCGTCGGGATAGTCAATCCCGGCGGAGCGGCGGAGACCGCCGGCATCAGGGTCGGCGACCGCATCACGTCATTCAACAATGTGCAGGACCCGACCTGGGAAGCCATAAAGGACGAGTCGATGATCTCGCCCGAGATAGAGATGCCGATGGTGGTTGACCGCGGCGGACAACAGCTTTCGCTGACGATTGCTCCGAAGAAAGCGGACATAGACGGCAACGCGATAGGCGACATTGGCCTGACGCCGGACATAGGGGTGGAGCCGGTCGAGGTCGGACAGATACAGCCCGATTCGCCCGCGTCGGCTTCGGGGCTGCAGGTTGGCGACCGCGTTCTGGCGCTTAACGGGCAAACGGTCCGCAACAGCCAGGAACTGACAAATCAGATCAGGGAAAACAAGGACGTTCCGGCAAAATTGACCGTTGAGCGAAACGGCCAGCGGCACGAAATAGAGATGGTCGCCAAACAGGGCGATGACGGCATCTATCGTGTCGGGATCGGCTTTTCGGCAGCGGCCATAACCGCCCGCGTTCCGGTCGGCGTAGGCGGAGCGGCGGCTTTTGCGTACGAATCGAACATGCGCATCCTGCGCCTTACGGGACGCGTTTTCGGACAGTTGTTTGCAGGCGAGCGTTCGGTCAAGGACGCTGGATTGGCTGGGCCGGTCGGCATTGTCCAGATAATCGCAAAGGTCGTTCGCGAGGCCGGTTTTGCGGGCCTGTTCGGCATACTGGCGGTGATAAGCCTCAACCTCGGCGTATTTAACCTGTTGCCGATACCGCTTTTGGACGGCGGCCAGATAGTGATGCTCGGCGTTGACAAGGTGCTGTCCTGGTTCGGCAAAACGCTGTCCATTGCCGTCCGCGAAAAGATACAGGTCACGGGCCTTGCGATCATTCTGCTGCTGATGGTGTTTGTGATGTATCTGGATATTTCGAGACTTTTCTAGCATGATTTGCCACAGAGCGCACAGAGAAAAATGGAAAATATCTCTGCGGTCTCTGTGGCTAAATTGATTTATGAAACGTGTTTCAAGAGCAGTAAAGGTTCGCGACATCCAGATCGGCGGCGGTGCGCCCGTTTCGGTCCAGTCAATGACCAAAACGGACACGACCGACGTTGACGGCACGCTAAAACAGATCGAGGAAATGGTCGAGGCCGGTTGCGAGATCGTTCGCATTGCCGTGCCGGACGACGACGCGGCTGCGGCGATGTACGAGATCCGCAAACGCACGGACGTGCCTATCGTCGCCGACATACATTTTCATTATAAACTCGCTCTCAAGGCGTTGGATGCGGGCATAGACAAGCTTCGCATCAATCCCGGCAATATCGGTTCGATAGACCGCGTTCGCGAGGTCGTCCGAGCCGCCGAGGCACAAAAGGTGCCGATCCGAATCGGCGTCAATGGCGGTTCGCTGGAAAAAGACCTCCTCAAAAAATACGGCACCGCAACGCCCGAAGCAATGGTCGAATCAGGAATGCGGCATGTCCGCATTCTGGAAGACCTCGGCTTTGGCGACATTGTTATCTCGTTAAAGGCTTCTGACGTGAACCGCATGGTGGCGGCATATCGGCTGATGGCTGAGAAGGTCGATTACCCGCTGCATTTGGGCGTAACTGAAGCAGGCACACCATTTGGCGGAACGATAAAATCCGCTATGGGTTTGGGTTTGCTGCTGCACGACGGCATTGGCGACACAATACGCGTCAGCCTTGCCGCCGAACCTCACGAAGAGGTTCGCGTCGGCTGGGAGATATTGAAATCGCTCGAACTTCGTAAACGCGGCGTGACGATAGTTGCCTGTCCGACCTGCGGCAGGCTGGACATAGACAATTTTGTCGAGATCGTGACCGAGGTAGAACGCCGCCTGGCTCACGTTGAAGAACCGCTGCATCTTTCCATAATGGGCTGTGCCGTCAACGGCCCCGGCGAGGCCCACGATTCCCAACTCGGCATCACTTTTGGCCGCAATGTCGGCATGATCTTCAAAGACGGCGTCCCGATGCGCCGCGTCTCCGGCGAGGATATCGTCGAGGAATTTGTAAAAGAGGTCGAACAACTCCGCAAGGAGGGTACTTCGGCAAAGTCACTCGTCGAACAAAAACCGCTCGTGCAAATTACATGACCCGGTTGAAAACTGAGAAGACATTGCAACAGCTCAAAAAAGGGGTAAGCGAAAAACATGGATTGCATTGGATAAAAGTTGGTCGAGGTCTGCCATATACACCTGAACAGAGTAAGGCGACTTGCAATTATTATTTGAAACTCTCAATATACCTATCATTGTTTTACACAATTCACTTTGGAGGCCCCCAAATAAATGGAAACGATAGATTATAGGAATCTTCAGCTTAAGCGTTTCAATAGCAAAGCCAACACTGAGGCTGCGATCATTACCCACGGTGGTTACACTCCCGCAAAAGGCATTTTCCATAAAGGAAGCGGTACTACACATATACCGATAGGGATCACGGTTGAGATGTATGCTCCGGCAGACACCGTTTGCGTTGGGACAAATGCCTACTGGAAAGTTTCAACGGGCAGTTGTACCAATGCACCGGCAGAGACGCTGAATCAGAACGATATTACAGAGAATTACAGTTTGGAACACGATGAAAAAACAGATGCATGGTCTTTCAACGATGAATGGAAAATGGATATTTTTCTGGTGACCAAGAAAAAAGCCCACTTAACTGATATATGGGATTTTATCAGAACCCATAATCTTCCTTACACAAAGATTCATGCTTTCTTTTGTAGGGTAAACAAAACGACTTTTGCAGGTAATGTTTCCTGACATTTATGGTCTTGATCTCATTGGTATTCGTGGAGCTTAATGACAGAAAGGTCTCTGTTTAGACACGGTATCTTTTACGGAAACATCCAACTGAAAGGATACACGGGAATATTTCTCAATATCCCGAACAGAAGCAGCACAATAAGAAGCCCCCAAACAGCGCCGAGCGAAAGCGTCCATTTGGGAAATGCGCGTCCGCGTACCATCACCAGAAACATCGAGATATAGAGATAACCAAAGATCACGACGAAGAGCGGTATCAGCAAGTTGAAATCCATTGCGCCGACGATGTCGCCGTGGAACAGAGCGTGAAAACCGCGCGTCAGCCCGCACCCCGGACACGCATAACCCGTCATTTTATACAACGGACATACGGGGAGAAAGCTTGCCCTTACCGGATCGACAAACCATACCAGCCACGCGCCAAAGGTCATGACCGCAACACCTGCTGCGGCCATGAGCCTTTCCGATCTTGTTGCTATCTGTGAAGCTTCCACACAGACATTATATCAGCATTATTTTTCCGGGTCTGGTGCTACGAAGTTATATACGATAACGCCGGAGACCTTTACGGGTTCGCCCTGAAGCGTGGTTGGCGAGAATTTTGCTCCTTGGGCAGCCTCGGTAGCCGCCGCACGCAGAAGCGGATGGCCGGAAACGGCCGATGCCGAGGCGACATTGCCTTCTTCGTCCAGCACCACCTGGACCGTTACCGCGCCGCCTGCCCTGACCGCTCTTGCCGCTACGGGATAGGCAGGCTTTGGAAGAGAGGTCGCCTTTCCATTCAAAACGCCGCCGCTTACGTTCTTGCCCGATGTTGTTACAGGATAATTGGAGGCCGTTCTGCTTTCTGGATCGGAGAAACTGAAGAGCAGCACACCGTTGACCTTTACCGGAACTCCGGACAACATCGTCGGGCTGAACTCGGCCTTAAGCGCGGCCTGTCTGGCGGCTTCCTGCAGAAGAAAATGCGGCGGTTCTGTTATTGAGTCTTTTTCCACGACCGTTCCGTCTTTGCCCGCAGCAAATGTTTTGACCGGGCTTAGATCAGGTTCGGCCGAAATGACCTTCCCTTCTTCGTCAATGACGATAGCGATCCTGACCAGGCCTTTTGTGCCGCTTCCGGCCAATTCCACAGGATATTCGGGTTTCGGCATCTTTTTTAGCTTACCGTTAAGAATTCCTCCTGAGATGGTCCTTTCCGAAGTATTCTGTGCTAAAGCGACCACAGAAAATGCAAAAATAACAAAAAGAGAAACAGCTAACCGTTTCATTTTCATTCCCTCCTTTTGATCTTTATTGATACTACACCAACTTTAGACACCATCGGCAGAAAAAAGTTCCCCAAAAAGATGCTTCCTACCATTGATGCATATTCCTTGTTATCTCCATGATCGCTCTCATAAGGTCGCGGTCCGAGATGTCGTCCGGGATCTTGAACTTTGTCAGTTTATCCAGAGCCTCAAGCATTTGCGGCGATGTGTCCTCCGGGGCCGATACGATATACGGCTTGAGTTCCGAAAGCGACAGCCTCATCTTTTCACGATCAACATGGCGGACATTTGACCAAAATGTCACACGCCTTAATGCCAGTGCAACATCGAAAAGCCACAACGGTTCTTTTTCAAGTTTGGCTCTGATAGCAGATCTTGTATCGACTATTATTTGCTGACGCACCTCAAATGTTGTATCGGGTTCATCTCCTGACAACAAAAGTTTTTTCTCTTCTTCAAAATCGGCTGAGAGTATCTGTGCGACAGGCCCGAACGAGATGTTGTCGAACCATCGAACAGATTCCAACGCGCTTCCAAAAGCGAACCAATCCACACGTTTGACGACGTAGTTGTACAGCAGCGTACCTTCGTATTCAAGGGCGACGCCGTCGCGCATCAGCGGCCTGAATTTCGACGTAAGTGCTGCGTATTCGGCTGCGTCCTTTAACAGCGGATGACACGATACGGCACATGTGGCAGAGATCACATCACCGTTGCCATTGACGACGACCTTTACAAACAGCGTAGATCCGTCGGCCCCGACCGTAACGGCGGATTCAGGAAATGCAGGTTTGACCAAAGTTACCGCCCTGCCATTGATGTCAGGCACGGGTATCCGTGGCGAAGGAATGGGCATTTGGGCAGATGCCAACACCGCAAAGCAGAACAAAGCAAGCAGCGACTGGGGAAGAAGTTTGCGCATAGCACCTATTATACAGCACCGGTCAAGCATTTTGCGGGGAATGTTTTCAACGGCCGGGTCAAGTGCCGCAGCCGATTCAGGCGGAAGCGAATCTGACCATCAACGCATCGGTGGCGATCTTGCGGTTGATGTTCACGGCAAATGCCTGACGGAGTTCCTCGATGGCGTTGAGCCGGTCGGCCAATGAGGCGGAGCCGAGAGCGGCGATGGGGCGCAGCTCGGCGGCGAGGTCGGCATTGACGATCAACCTTTCGTCCGTTCCGTTCGCAAGCAGCCACGCGTCGCGGACAAGCGATCCCAGGATGGCGATGTTCTCCTCAAAGAAGTCCTTGTTTTTGGCGTCGTTCATTTTTTCCGAGATACGGAGCAGCGGCCCGAGGCCTGTTCCGCCTGCGGCATTTTCCAGAACTGCCAGCATTTCCTTTCGGCGCTCACGGCGGTCATTTACGTCCAGCATTGCGGCGGCGGCAATGCTGCCGTTTGCCATCGCGGCGGCCAGCCGGGCGTCGTCAGGTGACAAATTCTTTTCGTCGATAAGAAACTTTTCGACCTTTTCCTTTTCGACCGGAGCAAAACGTATCGTCTGGCATCGCGAACGGATAGTCTGCAAAAGGCTGTCTGGCCGCGACGTTACAAGGATCAGAAACGACGTAGATGCCGGTTCCTCAAGCGTTTTCAGAAGCGCGTTTGCGGCGTTTGCATTCATTTTGTCCGCATCGTCAATGATGAAAACGCGCACGTCCGCTTCGTAAGGGCGAAAGAACGCCTCGCGTTCCAGATCGCGGATCGCCTCAACCAAAATGCTGCGTTTATACGCCGTGATTATGCCGACATCAGGGTGTTCGGTGAAAAAGACCGATTTGAAATCGTCCTTGTTCTTATCAGCGCTTTCGGGGATCGTGTATCGGCTGACGCGTTCGCCTTTCGGGTCGCGTGCGGAAACACTCTCGCCTTTGCCGATGACAAGCAGCCGTGCCAGTTCCAATGCGAAGCGCTTTTTCCCCACTCCGTCAGGCCCGGCAAACAAAAGGGAATTGGGCAGGCGGCCGCTTTCAACCAGACGCTGCAAGTTGCCCTTGGCGGTTTCGTTCCCTATCAGGTGTTCGAACATCTATTTGAGTTTACTTTTGACAGACGCCGGATGCAAAAACACTTCCGGCACAAAACACGGGAACTTTTTATCGTTGACGGTGTCTAAGGTTATAAGTCCGACAGGCTGCGACGCAGCGGGACGAATGAAGGACGGTTGGCACCGGAAAGATCATTAGGAGGAAAAAGAATATGTTTGACAGATTGATCGAATCCGAATCGGTACACACCGATCTACAAGCCCGCCGCCGTTATTTTGTCGGCTCGTCGATAATAGTTGGCCTGCTGTTCCTGACAGCGGTTGTTTTCAGCATCTATGCGGCGGATTTTGACATCGGCGAGGGCAATTTTGATATGTCGCGAATGATCGCTCCGGTTGTTGCCGACGCGCCAAAACCCGAACCGCCAAAAGCAGCTCCGCAGCCTGCTTCGGCAAGCAATGCCGAGGTTAAACGGTCAATTAGAACAGAGCATATTGCCCGTATTGATGAACATCAAAAAGTTCCAAAGGAGATCTCGTCGGTAAAGAGCAGTGTTCCGTCACGTCCGATAGGCGACTATGAGATCGGGCCGACGAATATCAACGCTTCAGGCTCAGGTGTGAGCCGAAATGTTGGCGACGGATCGGGTTCCGGTCACAGCGTCGGCACGTCGGGCAGCGAAGGCGATATGAGGACATCTTCGGCCTCGCGTGCGGTGACGCCTCCGCCGCCGGTTGTGAAAAAAGCGCCTGCCACTACATCGGGCGGCGTTGTTAACGGCAATGCGATCTCTTTGCCTAAACCGCCGTATCCGCAGCCCGCCAGGATGATCGGGGCCAAAGGAAATGTGAATGTTCAGGTGATGATAGACGAAGCCGGAAAGGTCGTTTCAGCAAAGGCCGTAAGCGGACATCCGCTCCTTCGTCAGGCCGCCGAAAAGGCAGCATGGCAGGCAAGATTTAACCCGACCCTGCTTACCGGCAAACCGGTAAAGGTCACGGGCGTAATAGTTTACAAATTCACGGGTAATTGATCTCCTTCCTAAGCGACAAACCCTCAGGCCGCCGAACTTCTCTCCTTCGGCGGCATTTTTATTTGGCTTGTTTTTGCCGGAGCCATGAGCCAAGAAATTCGATGATGTCCTCGGCAATGATCGGAAGCGGAAAGGCGGAGCGGAGATCGGCAAACTGCATCCCGTCTATCAGAATAGGTTCATCCGATTTGATAACGCCGGGCGGTATCATCGCAAAATTGCCCCTGAGCCGGTCACGCACATTAAGGAAATCGCGGCCCGACAGCAAGCCCGCCACCGCCACATCGCCGCCGAAGTATGTGTTAGGAACGCCAATAACGTTTAGCTGCGAACCGTGCATTGCGTTGAACCGTTCTACATATTCTTTCAGGAACGGAGCGAACATCTCGCCCGTGAGAACTGTGCCGTGCAGCTCGCCGGAAAGGATATGCTCAAGCGAAACGCTGTCTGGGGCGGGTTTGTCCGGCGTCATCGCTTCGACCCGTGTGCGGACATCGCTCTTTTTTGTTATAGCCGGAGCGTTTTGTGAAGGCTGAAGCAGTTTTTCAAATTTATTTACGAATGACCTTACCATGCCGACGCCATCCTCGATCTGCGGATAGTTGCCGTAATGCCGCCGCGAAGGTATCGGTTCGTCTGCCTTGATATATATCTCGTCGCCGAGAAAAGCGAACGTGACGCCGAGCGTTTTTCTGAATTCTTTTTGCAGCTTTTCGACCTCGCGGATCGTTCGACGGCAAAATTCTGGTGTTACGCGTGTCAGGCGTTCGTCGTTGTTATAGCTCGTCAATGCTACGGGGACGATGGCGGTGCTTATTACTTTTGGATACTCGGCGGCAAGGTCGCGCAGGGTTTTTTCGAGTATCGCTCCGTCGTTTATGCCGGGACAGAGTACGACCTGTGCGTGGATCTCAATGTCGTTATCGAGCAGTGTTCGCAGCTTGTCGGAAATATCGGCGCGTTCTTCCGGCACACCGAGCAGATACGCGCGCGTTTTCAGGTCGGTGGCGTGAACCGAAACATATTGCGGCGACAGGCGTTGTTCGATGACGCGTTTCATCTCGTCCGGCGTGATGGACGAAAGCGTTGTGTAATTGCCGTAAAGGAACGAGAGCCTTATGTCCTCGTCACGGACAAAAAGCGACGGACGGGCGTCATCAGGATTGCCTTTGCAAAAGCAGAAAAGGCATTCGTTGGCGCACTGCCGAGGCACGATCTGCTCGAACATCAGCCCGAGGTCTTCGCCCTCATCGCGGTCAAATTCTATCTCAAGCGTTTCGCCGTTCGCTTTTTTTACCTGAAACGTAAGTTCTGTTTCGCCGGCAGTCTGAAAACGAAAATCCAGATAATCACGGACCGGCCTGCCGTTCACACGCACAATGCGATCCGCCGGGCGCAGCTCAAGCTCCTCGCCCAAACTCTCCGGCGTCACTTCCGTAATTATCACGCCCGGACGGCGAAGCTGCGTCACAGCCGGTGTTACCGCAAATTCGTACATACGACGAAACACCTATGATAACAGGAGTGCTTAAGGCTTACAGTGTTCAAGTAGTGAATTATACTCACAAAGTTGAGATTGTCTTTGAAAATCGTACGATTTTAATTCCCCAAGTTTTTGAGAAAGTCTTGACGCATAAAAACTAGAAGGGTATGTTTCAATTAAATCTTCAACCTGCTCAATCAACTTCTTTCGTTCTTCGGTTCGATATCTTGGGATAAGAAAATCTCCTTCTTGAAGTAGATATGCCATGTTGCCATTGTCTTTGATTTTATTCCATACCAGCAAATCTTGTTCCTGCGGCATTTTGATCATAATTTTAACAGGTTCAGATACAATTTGATTCTTATTGTGTTTTATGGAGTTGACTAAGATCCTTACAAAATACAAGCCAGGCTTAGTAAAAGCGAAGTCGGTTAAGATCCTCCCTTTCGACACTCTTTCGGCTACTTCTGAATTCAGATGCCCCACTTCCGGTTTTGAGTTCCACAATATGTTGAACTGATGTTGTATTGATTGACTAGGTAGGAGATCGATTTCAGGAATAACCTCAAGCTGGATTCCGTTGCGTCCATAATAGTTGTAGTAGGTAATATCGTCTTCTGATATTTGAACATCAGAAGACGATAATATGTTGATGGGAACTTTTATCTTGTCATTCGAGCTATTGAGAATCTCAACCGAGAGAGTAACAGGCTCTCCCAGTAAATACTCACTTTTTAATGGTAAGATCTTGATCTTAAGAAACTCTGGCTCTCTGCTTTGTAAGTTGCTTAAGGAGATTCCTCCTAAGGAAAGCAGCATCGCCGCGCTTATACATATGAATAACGGTCTAATGAGTTTCATTTTCTTGTAAACCTCCCCGTTTTGTTACCAGTCTAAACTGGAGTTTTCGGGTTAAAGAGAACTGGGCCGCATGATGAGCGTGGGAGGCGAGCCTCCGAGCGAGTCATGCGGGCGGCGGGTGTTGTAGAAATCGATCCACCTGGCCGTCAGTTCTCTCACTTCGCCTAAACTTTCAAAGATATATACATATCGAGAATTGCCTGCCGATATGTCCTGTTAAACCGTTCGATAAAGCCGTTCTGCATCGGGCGTCCGGGTTTTATGAAATCGAGTTCGACGCCGTTTCGTTCGGCCCAATCGGCGACGGCGATGCTGGTGAACTCCGGCCCGTTGTCGAATCTGATACGCTCAGGCAGTCCTCTCGTTTCAGCAAGCCGGCCGAGCACTCTGACGACTCTTCGGCTGCCCAGATTCAGATCGATCTCGATGGCCAGCACCTCTCGGTTGTGGTCGTCGATCACGTTGAACGTCCGAAACCTGCGTCCGTCATTCAATGCGTCCGACATGAAATCCGCCGACCAGCTTTGATTCGCAGCCGCCGGAACCGATAGCGGTTCGGGGCGTCTCGCCGGCAGCCTTCGCTTGTGCTTTCGCCGCTTATTTAAGCCCATCTCGCAGTAAACACGGTACACACGCTTGTGATTCCAAACGTGGCCGTCAGCTTTGAGCAGTTCAAAGAACTTCCCGAACCCAAGATCCGGATGCTCTCTTGCCAACTTGTTCAATGTCTCGACTATTTCGTCATCGCATCCCGCCTTCGGCTCATATCGATACACCCGTCTCGATATCAACACCGCCTCACACGCCCGACGCTCGCTTAATATGTATTCGCTTTTCAAATAACCCGCAGACTCCCGCCTCTTCGCCGTCACCAGCCTTTTTTTTCGATCAATCCCTTCAGCGCCCGGTTCTCCAAACTCATGTCCGCATACATCGCCTTCAACTTTGCGTTCTCCGCCTCAAGCTCCCGCAAACGCCTGATCTCCGATGCCGTCATCCCGCCGAACTTCGACTTCCAATTGAAATATGTCGACTCAGAGACCTCGTGCTCGCGGCAAACCTCCGCCACCTTCCGCCCGTTCTCCACTGCCTTCAATATCCCCAATACCTGCCCCTCGCTAAACTTCGATCGCTTCATCTTCAGCCTCCCATGCTATCCTATCACCTGCCGAAAACTCCACTTTCCCGTGGTATCATTTTATGGGATGCTTACACACCCATCCGTTACTGAAAGAATCCATGCATTCGTTGTAGCAGGCGTAGGTGCCGGCAATGCCGAGCGTCTCGTTCACCTGTTCGCTCCGTCCGCTTGTGGTTCGGTTGTCCGGCCCTTTTGAAGACCACGCGATCTGGCCGGTCTCTATATTCAGCGGAATAGTGTTTCCGTTGATGTCTAGGACTGATCATTACTTCGGTTCTTAGATTTTATCGAGATTGCTGAGATTATCACTTTGTATGTATTTCCTTGGCAGGTTTCTTTGCTAGATCTTCTGCTAGTGCGGCTGACGTTGCACTGATGTCATCATAAATTTTTCCTTTTCTGAATCTTATCCCTCCAAAACCTGCCTTACCATCTTTCCAAGAATAAGCTGCATCCCCTATATCTTTCCGCGGTCTTCCCGGTCCGACGGACAGGCGCTTACTTGTGTGATCCATCCTCTCGCTTACTGACGATCTTCCAGTCGGGTCGCTTTTCCTCGACAGATCCCTTCGCCTTGTCGCGCAATTTGGAAAGTTCCTGACCAAATCCTTCAACGCAAATAAACATAGTAACTGCTATGAACATCAACATTAATGGTCTTACTTTCATATTTTTCTACTTCCGCTTCTTTATAAATTTATCCAAATCCCTTGTAATTTCTTCTGCTAGAGCAAGAGTAGGTGCTCCAATCTCCACATATACGTGGGATTTACGGAAGCGTAGCCGGGCATAATCACCTTTGGGATTTTCCGAAAAATATGCCTCGTCGCCAAAACCCGTAAGTTTTCTTCCTATATCTACCGAAATAATCTTATTGGTTAACTTCATCCTACTTGCGGCATCTTTTTGCGAATCACCATAGAAGATCAGTAAGCCAATTCCTTTTTGTACTGCCCCCCAACTGTAAACAATCTGTTTTCCTTCCTCACTCTTAAACCTAAGTTCCAAGTCGGGTCGCTTTTCCTCGACGGCTTGTTTTGCTCTGTCGCGCAATTCGGAAAGCTCTTGACCGAACGCACTATCGGAAAAGAAAATGCCTGTTGTTAGGAGAATGATTGTAATTATTATTTTCACAGCCTTTACTTCTTTATAAATTTTTCAAGTTCCTTTGCAAGTTCTTCTGCCATTTCGGCTGAAGGTGCAGCGATCTCGATATAGACCTTTCCTTTTCTAAAGCGAATTGACATGGAACCTGAATGCTCGTTCTTCCAAAAATAAGCCTCATCCCCCAGATCGTCCCGAGGTTTTCCCGGTCCGATGGACAGGCGCCTACTTGTGTGATCCATCCTCTCCTTGGCCTCTTCTTTTGAATTTCCGTAAAAGATCAAAATACTTGCTCCCTCGCGTCCTGATTTCCAACTGTACCAGGTTTCTTTCTCACCTTCTTGCTTGCCAACAAGTTTCCAGTCGGGTTGCTTTTTTTCGACGACTTGTTTCGCCTTGTCGCGCAATTTAGAAAGTTCCTGACCCAGGCTTTGCGTACAGAAAAACATCTGCATAGCAACAAGAGTAATAAACATTGTAAGTATTCTCATAAATTCCCTCACTTTAAAGCTAATGAATACATGATGAATAGGGTGGTACGTTCATAAATCCCCAGGGAGCATCATGAACCTGCTGTATACTGCTGCTATTCAATGTTTCGGTAAATGGCAATGTAGAATACGAGCCTCCAAAAGAAGGATCGTACCAGGTGCCATTTGCCGCGACGACCGCGTGAAACGAAAAATGCGGATCTGTCTCGGTCGAACCCTCATGAGCCGATCGATCGATGCGGAAGGACACAATCCTTCCATTACTTCCTACTTGATACAGATAAATGGTACTAGCGTTGGGACCGGCCCAAATATAACGAACCGTTCCATCAATCCCGATGCTGCGGAGAAGACCCCGAAGGAGAAATGCGTTATCAGAACACTGTATTCCGTTTGGAACTGCGTATGCCTGAAGAGGATGCAAGGTTCCTATGCTAATCGCTGGATCGTAGTAGATATCACCCTGTACACTCGTTCCGCATGAATTTCCTTGCGGAGGACCATCAGTTGGCAACCCGTTGATCTTGGAAATTATTTCTCCTACGGTTGAAGCACCGTTCGAATAACAGGTCGCTTTATCTAATGCCAAATCATAGAGAGGGGGAAATTCATCATCGTCGTCATTCTTGAAAGGAGGGCTTAATGGCGCATCATAAGTCCTGTAGAGCGTATGAGGGCCGCTGGTCCCGATAGAGGACCAACTGGAGCCACCGTTAAAGGAGATATCCCATGTAAATGTTGGGGTCGTGCTTTTCACAGTGTTTTCCAAGGGTGCCATTGTACTTATGCCTGTGACGGTGGCACTGCTGCCCGATAAAGTGAAAGCTTTGGTGGCAATTACTGTCGAACCGTCTTTGACCCTGATCATCGCCTCCGAATTTGGAAGGGAAGGGCTGACGCTAAGTTCAGCAAACATTGTTATATTTGCCCCTTTTGTGTAGGCAACAGGGTGATCAGGATTTCCTGTTCTTTTCCAGGTCGGTGCTGAACCATCGGGATCATCGATTACATTTAATGGTGTTGTGGGCGGCCATTTGGTTATCGTATGGTCTCCGGTGAACCCTACTTCATCTACTTGAACAGTTGCAGGGGTGACCGAGATAGAGGCAGTTTCAAGAGCCAGATCCTGATAGTAATGGCAAGCTTCACTCTCACTCGGTTTCATGACGAGCCATGTTGCTTCGATCACCGCTCCGCCGCCGGAGACGCCGTATGCCTCGCCTAAAGGTGAAACGCTTGCGACATATGAGGCGTTACTTGACCACATTGCAGAGAGAACGGGATAAGGAGGCAAAGACCCGCCATAATGATTTTTATCCTGTTGGTAAGCGGTCAACAGTACCGACTGTCCCTGCCAGATAGATGCCCCACTAGGATCGACCCATCCAAAGTCAAATGAATCCATGCATTCGTTATAACAGGCGTAGGTGCTGGCTATGCCGAGCGTCTCGTTCACCTGCTCGCTCCGTCCGCTTGTGGTCCGGTTGTCCGGTCCTTTTGAAGACCACGTGATCTGGTCGGTCTCTATATTCAGCGGAATAGTGTTTCCGTTGATGTCCTCTGTCTGCTCATCTCTTAACTTTTTGAAGTCAACAGCGCGGGAATGTGTTATCTAGTGTTTGTCTCATTTGGCTCGATCAATCCTCATTCTGAGCTTTGACTATTTGACACTGGATTTTCGCGGGAGACACTTCAGAAATCTTACAACTTATGTTTCCGAAGCCACGCCTTCCAAAGATCGATCTCTTGCTTTGTGCCTAAAAACCTTTGGGTCGGCGGATCCTCAGCCATAGACCGAAGGCGAAACATTACTGTTGCACTTTTAGAAAAATATATAACGTCACCACAAAATGGCTGGCGTTGGTCGTCGGGATGCTTCTTATTATGTTTCGCAAACATTCTTAAGCAATCCGTGTCCTCCCGTGGTTTTGTATCGTCAAGCAACTCGTAAAATTTACTGTAAGCAACTTTTCCCCCAACAAGACTCAACTTGTGTATAGCACTATCTTGAATTTTGGAGGAATCATTATCAATCTCTTCCAAGATCTGTTTGACCGCGTTCTCGTCACCTAATTTTGCGAGAGCAACGTGGGCAAAGAAGGCAGCATGATTGAAGTTACTTCGGTTCTCTAATTTGGAACTTAATTGCTTGAGATAAGGAAGCAAATTTATTTCACCAGTCTGGACCGCTTCTAGAATAGCATTATTATTGCCTTGTTCGACTTGCTCTTTCAGAAGTTTTGCCGACCAAGATAATCCTTGTTCCTGTGCATTCACAAAGCAGATAATCCCCGAAAGCAAAAATAAACCCAATAGTTTTGAAATAGCTTTCATACAAACCTCTCAACATCGGTTATTAGTTAATCACGTCCCATTCACTCTTTCCTATTTTACAAGGACTGGTTGATAAGTTGGATTCGAACATAAGAAGAACACCACAAGATAAATATAAAGAGTCCAAGCGGGACTTTTTTTGTGTAGCTTTTCTTGACCCTTTCACCAGCTAGATTGAGGTTAGAAAAAACGTCATGAATAATGCGTGAAAATTTGTCAAGGTTCATCTTCAATTAGGTGTTTATTAACAAGAAACCACTCTTTCCATAAAGCAATATTATTTGAGGGAACTCCTGCGCGCGTCGGCGGATTTTCTACCATTTGCGATAAATAAAATACGGCCATAACATTTTTGGGATAGAAAAAAATGTCATTCAGATGATTCGTCTTATCGGTACATCCCATTTTCCCATCAATTTGAGTTGAATCATCCAATAAATTATAGAACTTAGTAAGAGCGACTTTTCCGCCTACAAGATAGAGTTTTTTCATTCCAATAAGATGTAAAGATGTGTCCGATTCAACTTCGGCAATTATCCCGTTGATTGCTTCTTTATTTCGAAGCCTTGCCATGGCAATATGAGCAAAAAAGGACGGATCTCCCTCTAAGACTCTCTGCTGTTTGTCAGACATTAATTCCATAAGATACTTATTAACACTTGCATCTTTGGCTTTTGATGGTTCTGCGGCCACCTCCAGTACAGCATGGAAATTTCCTCTTCGAATCTCTTGTTTCAACTCTGACAATGCCTCTGACTGTGAAAAGCAATTAGCAGAACCTAACAAAAACAACAGTAAAAAATAACACTTTGTTCCAGACATAATGCTTACTCCATTTAGATTACTGACTAATCATCAAATCCCACTCTCGCTTCCTTATCCTACATGGACTGCTTGCAATATCTATTGCGTACATTAAATCGAGGATATTACTGCTGTGAACCGTGCCTGCGCTTGCATTAGGCATCAATATATGGCCAATTTCATGGCTAGCCAAATAGGTTACTGTACCTATATGGTTAGGGCTGAAGAAGACACTTTCCGCATCGGGAATAGCCTCCGCGTTCGCAAAATCGTTCTGGAAACTTAGTCCAGTGTAGTACAAGTTAATATCATAATCCGTGTCTCTTACCGCTCCCTCAATCGCCAAGTAATCCAATAGTCTTATTGTCTTGACATTGCTAAACTGCACGTCGCGATCAAAATCAAAGTTGACGGTTTTAGGTGATCCACTTGAGACAGTAAAATAAACATTGGATTGTTTTCCCCAGTAAGTGTTATTCAAGGCCGCTTGTAAAGCTGATGCACTAGGCATGTGGGAACTGGGCGCGGGGATGTTAGTATTATTGGCGGTAGTTTGACAAACACCATTAGACCCGAAATTTATATACTCAAATCCAGTTGTAGGATCTATGGCAATTTGGTCATCTCCACTAGGTACTGTGTCGCGAAACCCATTGTTACCGGCACGAACACAGGCATCTCCTGGATTCCCTGATGTTTCTGTGGCCGATGCCTGAAAATCATCATTTTCTTCTGCCACCGGGTGGATTATCACAGTTTTTTCTATTCTATTTCTTACTACCGTATTTAATACGGCGGCTGGCTGAGTCGCTTGATTGGCAATTGCATCGAGAGTGAATTGACCGACGTTACTTCCCGCAGTGACGGTGATTGTCTGTTCACCGGTTGTGATCGAATTAGGGCTGGCCGAAATACCGCTGCCGCTTTGTCCTTGTAACGAGAAAGAGCCACTCGCACCATTGGGCAAAATTTTTGCTTTAACCATATTATTCCCACTTTTCGGTACCATCAAATAAGATTGTCCGGAGATACTGTCAAATCCTGCACAATCCGCATCCTTGAGAAATTCGACGCCGATGCTTGTAAAAGGCTCTTCATCCAATGTATTTCCTGAGTATCTAACCCGAACGCTGGTATCATTTAGATCATGGCTCGCGGCAATGCCCTTTATAGTGAAATTATGGATTCCACTGCCTGAGAATATTTTAGATGATCCTCCGCCATCGAACTCCACGGAACTCGCAAAGTCTCCGTTCTGCCATAGTACGGCGCTAAATTGCAGTCCATCCCCGCCTTCAATCTCTACTGAGATCTGGGCGGTGGTTCCAACTTGAATTGATTCGATTGGGCTAATGTTCGCTGTGGGCGTATCGGCAGCAACCGAGACAAAAGCCTCTTTTTCGATCAGGGCAGAGTAGTATTGACAAGTCTCGCCGCCGG
>CAZOXY010000009.1:0-15857 GCA_964583955.1 uncultured Chloracidobacterium sp.
CCCTAATTTTCTCGCGGCTATGCCGCCGATCCTATGGACATGGGAAGCGGCGGCGGAGCCGCAAACTCATTTCTCGATAATATCGGGAAAGCACAGCTTTCCCGCAAATAGACGGGCAAAGCCCAGTTTTGACACAGCCTCTTACGCAGGTGGTTCTGACTTATATCGAGGCGGCGATGGCGGCGTCGAATATATCGAGAGCGACATCGACATTCTCCTTGGTCAGGATCAGCGGCGGCGACCATCGGATGGTGCTTGTGCCGCAGCCGAGAATGATGAGGCCGCGATTGAAACATTCCATTTCGATACGGTCACGGAGTTCGGCATCGGGAGCAAGAGAGGTCCCGTCCTTGACGAATTCAACACCGAGCATCATTCCCAAACCGCGAACGTCCCCGATACAGTCGTATTTTCCTTTGAGCGTGTTCAGGCCAGCTTCAAGGTAGGCTCCGACCTCGGCGGAATTTGCGACCAACCCGCCTTCGAGCAGTTCGATGGTTTTCAACGCAGCGGCGATGGCGACCGGATTGCCGCCAAAGGTCGAAGCATGAGCGCCTTTATGCCACGTCATAACATCGGCTCTCGCGGTGCAGACGCCTATCGGCATTCCCGACCCGATGCCTTTTGCCATACAGACGATGTCGGCCTTAACGCCGTCGTGATGATCAAGAGCGAACATCTTTCCGGTGCGGCCCATGCCGGACTGTACCTCATCAACGATGAGCATGATGCCGTGCTGGTCGCAGATGCGGCGAAGCTCTTTTACGAACGCCGTCGGAGCCGGGACGTAACCGCCTTCGCCCTGAACGACCTCAAGGATGATGCCGGCGACCTCTTCGGGCGGCGTCGTTGTCTGAAAAACGCGATTTTCGAGCCAGTTGATAACGTCGCGCGTCACGGTCGCTTCGTCCGTCGGGGCGTCGGTGGCAAAATGGCGGAATTTGTTCGGATAGGGAATATGAACGACGTCCAACGCCTGGCGTGCAAATCCAAGCCGCTGAGCTTTTTTGCTTGATGTCAGGCTCAATGCTCCAAGCGTCCGGCCGTGAAACGATCCGTAAAACGAGATGAATTTCTGCCGCTTCGTATGATACATCGCCAGCTTGAGAGCGGTTTCGATGGCCTCGGCGCCGCTGTTGGCAAAATGTGTTTTGGTCGGGCCGTCGATAGGCACGATCTCATCCAGCTTTTTGCCGAGTTCCGGCATGTGGCGATAGTAAAAATCAGTTCCGCAAAGATGCAGGAATTCATTCGCCTGATCGGTGATCGCCTTGACCACATCGGGGTGGCAATGGCCGGTCGAACAAACGGCCACGCCCGCGTTGCAGTCCAAAAAAACATTTCCGTCAGGATCTTCTATCCAGACGCCGTAACCTTTGTGAGCGACGAGTTTATAATCAGGCCGCGGATAGCTCGGCGTGACATATTTGGCGTCGGCTTCGATGATCTCTTGAGCCTTTGGGCCGGGAAGTGGGGTTTTTATAACGGGTTTCTGCAATTCTTGTGTCGGTATCATGAAAATTTCTCCTTTCCTTCTTATCCGTTTAGTTGACGGTCGTTGACCGTCCAGATCGGGTATTGAACGGTCAGAGACCGTTCGCTTAACGAATTGGAAAAATTAATCGCCGCCGAAAAGATCGGCGCGCTGCCAGGCAGGACGAAGTTTTGCTATCGAACGCGGGGTCATAACTAAATAAAGGAATCACCATTATACCAAAGTTCCGCGTTTGAGTGAATCTTCTTTCACGATGGAGCCAAAGCCGTTTGACCGTTTGGAGCAAAGCAATGCCGGCGTATATTCTGTTTATAAATCAGATATTACACGAGGAAATGGACATACGATGAATTTGCGATACATTGGCCGAACCTTAAAGGCAGCCGGGACGATATTTGCTGCCGCCGTTGTTACGATCTCTCAAACACAGGCGCCGTCAGTTGAAAAAATGCCGGAACTCATCGAGGTGGAAAGGCCGATAGTGCGTTCGGTCGATCCGGCCGGGCTGCCGGAGCCTTTTCATACTGAAAGCGCCCGGCGGATGTCGCGGCAGATCGAACAGCCGGCGGATGCAAAATTCCGTGTGCCGAAGGGCTTTAAGGTCAGCGTTTTTGCCGAAGGCGGATTCACGTATCCGCGTTGGATGGTACTCGCACCGAACGGAGACGTTTTTGTCGCTGATTCGCGTGCAAATTCGATCGTTGTTCTCCGCGATACCGACAAGGACGGAAAGGCCGATCAGCGTTGGGTCTGGTCCAATAAATTATCACAGCCGTTTGGCATGGCTTTTCACAAAGACTGGTTTTACGTTGCCAACACAGATGCGGTCGTCCGCTTTAAATACAAGAGCGGCCAGACCGAGGCCCTTGGCGAACCGGAAAAGATAGTCGAACTCACGGCCGGCGGTTATAACCAGCACTGGACACGCAATATTTTGTTTTCGCCCGATGGCAAAAAGATGTTCGTATCCATCGGCTCGGCGACGAATGTTTCGGTCGAGGCTGACCCGAAACGCGCCGCGATCTCGGTTTACGATCCTGACGGAAAGAACCATCGTATTTACGCTTCGGGCTTGAGAAATCCAATCGGCCTGGCGTGGAATCCGGCGACCGGCGAACTTTGGACCGCCGTCAATGAGCGGGACGGGCTTGGCGACGATCTTGTTCCTGATTATGCGACATCGGTAAAAGAGGGCGGTTTCTACGGCTGGCCATATTCTTATCTTGGCCAGAACGAAGACCCGCGTCGCAAGGGCGAAAGCCCCGATCATGTCAAAAAGGCCATCGTCCCCGATGTGCTTTTCCGTTCACACGTTGCGGCCCTTGGAATCGTTTTTTACACGGGCAAAATGTTCCCGAAGGAATATCAAGGCGATGCGTTTGTCGCGTTTCACGGTTCGTGGAACCGACAAAAGCTCAGCGGCTACAAGATCGCCCGCATCCCGTTCAAGGAAGGTATGCCTGTCGGCAACTTCTATCAGGAATTTGTCTCCGGCTGGCTGCCGGACGAAAACTCGAACGAGGTCTGGGGCCGCCCCGTCGGCCTGCTGGTCAACACCGACGGCTCGCTCCTCATCGCCGACGACGGCGCAAAAAAGATATGGCGAGTGAGCTATGGAAAATAGATCACGGCTCGCCGAAAGCATGAGCAAGCCGCTGGTTAAAGCCGCTAAGCATCTTTTTTACCTCAACGACCTTTCGTTGATAATCTTTGTGAGCAGATTCGGCAAGCATTTCGAGGTCGCATGCCATCAAAGCGTAATACTCCAACCGACTTGTAAGTCCGAAAGCGGCAGAGATCGACCGGCCGAACTCGGCATCGTTTGTTTTGCCGCATCCCTCGGCAATGTATGCCGGGATATCGACACTCGTTTTTCTCATCGAGTGTCTAAGTCCGAAAATTTCCTCTTTAGGAAAATCGGCCGTCAGTTTATAGGTCAATAATGCAAGTTCATGAGCCTTTTTGCCAGACTTTTAAGTTTCTGAAATCCTGCATAATTTTTGAATGGTGTTCAGATCTTTTAATAAACAGCTATCAGCTTTTTAGAGCATGACCGAGACAAACTGACAGCTGATAACTGACGGCTGGAAGCTGTATTTCTAAAACGCCGGTTCTTCGTAGATGCCGTACACATCTCTTAAAGCCACGCATATTTCTTCGACGGTGGCGTATGCTCCGACGGCCTCGATGATCGCGGGCATCGTGTTCTCATCATTGACGGCGGCTTTTTTTAGTTTTTCGAGCGCGTTGGAAACGGCTCCGGCGTCGCGGACGGACTTTACGTGTTCGAGCCGTAATAGCTGGTGGTCGCGGACGTTTTCGTCGATCTGCAAAATGTTGATCTTGCCCGATTCTTCTTCCATGGCGTATTTGTTGACGCCGACTATGGTTTGCTCATTTCGCTCGACCGCTTTTTGATACTGGTAGGCGGATTCCTGTATCTCGCGTTGCGGAAAACCTGCCTCGACCGCTTCGACCATGCCGCCAAAACCATCGATCTTGTCAAAATAATCCAGACAGCCCTCGATCATTTTTTCCGTCAGCGATTCCACATAATAACTGCCGCCGAGCGGATCGACGGTGTTTACTACGCCGGTCTCTTCGGCGATTATCTGCTGTGTGCGCAGAGCGATGAGAGCGGCTTCGTCAGTCGGCAGGGCAAGAGCTTCGTCGTAGCTGTCAGTATGCAGACTTTGCGTGCCGCCGAGCACACCGGCCAGCGCCTGTATCGCGACGCGGGCGATGTTTATCAACGGCTGCTGTACGGTCAGCGAAACTCCCGCCGTCTGCGTATGAAAACGCATCTGCATCGTGCGCGGATTCTTTGCGCCAAAGCGTTCCTTCATCGTCCGCGCCCACACGACGCGGGCGGCGCGATATTTGGCTATCTCCTCAAAAAAATCGTTGTGTGCATTAAAAAAGAACGAGATGCGCGGGACAAATTCATCCACATCCATTCCGCGATCTACGCCGTATTGAACGTATTCGACGCCGTCACGAAGCGTGAACGCAAGCTCCTGCAACGCCGTCGCACCGGCCTCGCGGATGTGATAGCCCGAAACCGAGATCGGGTTGTATTTCGGCACGTGTTTCGTGGTGTATTCAAACGTGTCGATTACCAGCTTCATCGCCGGTTTTATCGGATATATCCATTCCTTTTGGGCGATGTATTCTTTTAGGATATCGTTTTGCAGCGTGCCGGAAATTTTATTGAAATCAGCTTTCTGCTTTTCGGCGACGACCAGATACATCGCCAAAAATATCGGCGCCGGAGCATTGATGGTCTGTGAAACTGTTACCTGATCGAGCGGAATGCCGTCAAACAAGACCTCGAAATCAGCCAGCGACGAAACCGCCACGCCGCATTTGCCGACCTCGCCCTCGCTCAACGGCGAATCGGCGTCCAGGCCCATCAACGCCGGCAGATCGTATGCAACGGACAAGCCGGTCTGGCCCTGGGCCATCAGATATTTGAACCGGCGATTGGTTTCCTCCGGCGATGAAAAACCCGCGAACTGCCGCATCGTCCACAGCTTGCCGCGATAACCGGTCGGATGGATACCGCGTTTATACGGATATTCACCTGGAAATCCAACATCAACGCCGTCCGCGTCGGCATCGGTATAAAGCCTTTCGACCGGTTCCAGCGAAATGCCCTCGAACGATTCCTTCCGCTCCGGTGCCCTCGCCAGAACCTTGCTCAATGTTTCCTCTTCCCAACGCTGCTTTTCAGCCTCAGCCGCCGTCTTTGCTTCTTTGATTTCGGTTGACATAAGTTATTCAGATATAACTTGAATTTTAGCACAGATTGCAGAGAGCAAGCATCACTCGTGAGCAGTGGCGTGGACAAGACGGCAACGTGATGAAGGGAGGAGGATTTTATCAGCCTGAATGTGCAAGCCTTGTGCTGATAAGCGTGTTGAGCGAGACGCCTTGCAGTTCGGCGTCAAGAGCAAGTCGTCTGTGGAGTTCCTGTGACATCCTCAGATTCAGTCTGCCGCTGTATCTGCGCTTTCCGAACGGAACAGGTACAGGTTCCCCTTCAGCGGTCAGGTCCTTGATGACAATATCCACGACCTTGCGTATTTCATGCAGGGCGTTTTCCTGCGAATCGCCATGAGCCGCAAGCGAAGGGAATTCCAAAACACGGGCAACATAGGCGTCGTCCTCTTCTGACCAGCCAACGTTGTAGCTGTATTCTTCTGAACGAGGATCGGTTTTCTTTCTAGTTGTTTTTACTCTTGCCATGTTTGACCTCTTCCAGCCTTTTCAACGCGGCGATCACCTGATCGACCTGATACGGTTTTGCCTTGCGTTTATCGGGCTGCAAGTTTAACCGAGGGTCGCCGGGCCACGATGTTTTGAAGATATGATGACTGCCGCTTATACGAGGCTTGCCAAAATATGCTCCGCAAATTTTTAACAGGTCTGAAAATCGTGTATTGCCTCTTTCCTTTTCCAGTATCTCTATTGTCTCAGCAATACTCGTTTTGAATGATACCATATCTAGTACTATGCGGTCGAATCTGAACCCCGGCTTTGCCATGCCATCAGCATAACGGCCGCAAGAACCACGCACAGCACCGGGACGATATACATTGCCGATTGCAGGCCGGTTCCGCGAAAGGGTTCCAGGGCGGCGGATGTGGTTTCAACCACGCCTGCGGCGACGGCGGCCTTTTGCGTGAAATGATCGCTGACGGCCCCGACGACATACGGGCCGAGCGCTCCGCCAAGCAGGTACATTGCCATAAAATACACGGCCATTGCCGTGCCGCGAAGCTGCGGTTCAACGATGCGGGCAATGGTGGCGTAGGTGATCGAATAATAAAAATACATCAGGGCAAAGGCTCCGCCCATCGCCCAGAGAAAGAGGGAAGTGTTGCCCGCTTCTGCCATTATGCCCGCAAGAAAAAGCGGTACCGAAAGCAGCGTTGCGGCAGCGACCACAAGCAGGCCGCCGTTGGGCCGCCATTTCGCGGCCATATCACCCGCGATCCCGCCCAGCAGCAGGCCGGGCAGAGTAAAGATGCCGTTCACCAGCATCGCTATGATCGCCGCATCGCGAATCTCAAGTCCGTGATGTCGCATCAGGTACGGCGTCATGAACGAACTCAGCGCGTAAAGGCTGAAATTGTGGATAGCGCCGGAAAGTATCAGCCAGATCATCGTCCGCGACGAGAGAATTTTGCGAAACGGCCTTTCGATCTTGTCAGTCGGTTCTGCCTGCGTTGCCGCCGATCCGCGTGCGGGTTCGCGGATGAACATTGCGGCAGCCGCAAGCAGAATACCGGGAACACCTGCGACGAAAAACGCCGCCCGCCATCCGTAAGTTTGAGCGACCGTTCCGCTGACCCAAAAGCTGAGGGCGATGCCGACCGGCAGGCCGAGCATAAAGATGCTCATTGCCCGCGCTCGTTTTTCTTCAGGGAATAGGTCACTGATGAGCGACGTGGCCGCCGGAGCGCATGACGCTTCGCCGATGCCGACGCCAAGCCGCAGCAAAAATACCTGCCAGAAATTTCGTGCAAAGCCGGATGCAAACGTGAGCAGGCTCCAGACAAAAACGCCCGCCGCCAATATATTTTTACGCGGGACGCGGTCGGCGAGCCTGCCGAACGGAATGCCGACGAACGCATAAAGCAGCGTGAATGCCGTGCTTAAAAGCCCGAGCGAGGCGTCGCTCAGTTCAAATTCGCGCCGTATCGGTTCGCCGACTGCGCCGATGATCAACCGGTCAAAAAAATTGACCATATTGATCAGGAATAGAACGGTAAGGGCAAACCACGCGGAAGCTCTGGTTACTGAAGTTTTCTGATCCACCATTTATTTATTGACAGCCGCCACCGGCGAACCGAGGCAGTTCCACATAAGAAAACAAAAGCAGGGCGAATTGCATCACACTGTCCAATATGAGTAAAATTACGAAATGTTCACATACAGAGCTTCCGTGATCTTATCATTTGCAGTCGCCGTGATGTTTCTGGGTGCCTGCGGTTCCGAACCGGAAACGGCCAACAACGCCGCGACGCCGCAGGTCAAACGTGCCGAACAGGAAGCCCAAAAAGCCAATGACAACGCCGAGGAACTCGCCGCTCTGGTAAAACTGCCCTACGAACCGGTCGAGGCCGCCTGGCGTGAAACGCCTGACGGGATGATAGCCGTTGTGCGGTTCTCATCAGAAAACGCCGCCAGGATCACATCATCAGCCGCAAAGCTCAGGGAACCTGTCGCCGCTGCGATAGAGGTAGAAGAATGGTTTCCGACCGAGCTTACCGCAAAGCGTGACCTCAGTTCCGATACGACATTGTCCGGAAAAGTATATTCCGCTGAGGAAATTCTTCAGCCGCCTTACACCTCGGGCAGGCTGGTTCACCTTGACGAAACCGATTACTTTGTTCTTGACCTGAAAAAGAACTAATTTTCCTCAAAACGTTTTAGTTTGCGATACAGTGTTGAAAGGTCAATGCCGAGTATTCCGGCGGCTTTTGCCTTGTCATTTTCCACCGACCGCATCACGTCCAATACATATTTCCGCTCGACATCGTCCAGCGTCGGCGGAACGTCCGATTTAGCGGTAAATGTTCTAGCATCTGATCGGGATGTCATCTTGTCCGGCAGGTCAGCAGGCAATATTGCCGAATCGCCAAGAACAAAAGCCCGCTCGATGACGTTCTGGAGTTCGCGGATGTTGCCCGGCCAATCATAGCCGGACAAAATGCGGATAGCGGCTTCGTCGATCTCTTTTACCGGACGGTCATGCAGCCGTGCGGTTCTGCCGATAAAGTGCCTGACAAGCAGCGGTATGTCATCGCACCGCTCACGCAGCGGAGGCAGTTCCATGTCGATCACATTGAGCCTGTAATAGAGATCTTCGCGAAATCTGCCCTGAGCCACCTCGGCCTCAAGATCGCGGTTGGTCGCGGCTATTATCCGCGCATCAAATCTTTCCGGCACGGTTGCTCCTATCGGCGTCACCTCGCGTTCCTGAATCGCCCGAAGCAGTTTTACCTGCAAATTTAGCGACATTTCGCCTATCTCGTCCAGAAATATCGTGCCGCCTTCGGCAGAGCGGAAAAGGCCCGTCTTGTCCGCGACCGCGCCGGTAAAAGAACCGCGTTTGTGGCCGAACAGTTCCGATTCGAGGAGCGATTCCGGCAAGGCCCCGCAGTTGACCGCCAAAAAATTCTTTTCCGCCCGTGAACTGGCGAAATGAAGCGCCCGTGCCGCAAGTTCCTTGCCCGTTCCGCTTTCGCCGCGTATTAGGACGGTCGTATTCGTATCGGCAGCCTTTTCGATCAGTGCCATCACCGAACGCAGGCTTTCGCTGCTGCCTATCATTTCCGGGAATGCGTAGTGGCGGCTAAGTTCACGCCGCAGAGCGCGGTTCTCCCGGAACAGGCTGTGCTGGGCAATGGCGTTGTTAACCGTTTTGACCAGTTCCTCATTGACGAACGGTTTGGTTATGTAATCGTAGGCACCTTTGCGCAACGCGGCGACGGCGGAATCCACGGACGAAAACGCCGTCATTATTATCACCAGAGCGTCCGCGTCAACCGATTTGATGTTGTCCAGCAGTTCCAGGCCGTTCATGCCCGCCATTTTTATATCGGTCAGGGTCACGGAAACGTCCGTTTCGCTGAAAATGACCAACGCGGCCTCGGCGCTGTCCGCCGAAAGCACGTCATAGCCTTCTTTTTCGAGCAAACGCCGAAGTATGGAGCGCATCATCTCTTCATCTTCGACGATAAGGACCTTTTTCTTAGCCATTTTTGAACCGCCTTTGGTGAAAAACGTAGTCTAGCACAAGCTTTATTGTTAATCAGGTTTCGTGTTAGCATCAAAGATTATAAAACGGGTTAACTGATGCATTTTCATAGGATAACTTTACTGATACTGCTGCAATTATTGCTGTTTTTTGCCGTTGCGGCACAGCAGACCAATCCCGTTGACCGCCAGGTCGCAAACCCGATCACCGACACGCCAAACGTAAATCCCGTTTCCGCCGAACAGGATATGACCCCGCCCAAAAGCAGGCGTCCGACCTTTGAACCCGAAGGCGGCGGCGATGAACTTGTCGTCTATTCCGGAACGCACACCGTCGAGGGCGAGGAAGGGAAACGCGTCATTTCTCATTCCGGCAATGTCGATGTCCGCTATGGCATCTACCGGATGCAGGCGGACAAGATAACGATCTACGAGGCCCAAAACCGGATGCTGGCGGAGGGGAACGTTGTGTTCGATCAGGGCGACGACCAACGCATAACCGGTTCGCGGGCCGATTGGAATTACAGGACAAAACTCGGTGTTTTTGAGAACTCGACCGGCTTTACTAACCGCACGGCGGACGGCAGCATCATCTACTTCACTGCCGACCGCGTAGAACGCGCATCGCTGACCGAGGTGGTCGTGACGCGCGGCAAATTTACCGCCTGTGACGGAGCAGTTCCGACGTGGTCATTCACCGCGGATGAGGCGCGAATAAAACGCAACGAGACGATAAAGCTGAAGAACGCCAAATTTCAGCTTAGCGATGTTCCCATTGTTCCGATCCCGTTCGCCTCGCTGCCGATAAAAGAGGATGACCGCGTCAGCGGATTTCTGACGCCGACTGCCGGATATTCACGGAACAAAGGCCTGCGTATCTCGGGTGCGTATTTTCAGACGCTCGGGCGTTCGGCAGATGTGACATTTCGCACAGACCTATATACGTCACGCGGCATCGGCTACGGAGCGGACCTTCGGACAAGGGCAAATTCGCGTTCGTATTTCAACTTTGGGTTTTATGCGGTCAAGGACCGTATTTTCGGCAAAAAAGAAAGCGCTGAGTATCCCGATCAGGGCGGTTCGGTGGTCTTTGCGGACGGCGTTCATTATTTTTCAAACGGTTTTACGGCCGCCGTCGATGTCCGCCTGACGTCAAATCTTGCGTTCCGGCAGGTGTTCTCCGACGGCATCCAACAGATCATCTCGCCGATCGAGGTATCGCAGGCGTTCGTCAACAAAAGCTGGGACAACTACACTCTCAATCTGCTTTTCCGTTCACAGCAGATCGCCATAGAGAATGTCAGGATAAAGACAAAAAATCTTCCGAGTGTAAATTTTGAGAAAAGGCCGTCAAGGCTTTCTTTCTTCAAGCCGCTGTATTTTTCATTTAAGGCGAGCGCCGAAGGTATTTCCCGACGTGAAGAGGTTGATGACCTTGCTGAATATCAGTCCAGGACAGGAAGCGATCCGGTCGTTTCGCCTATGCTCGGACAGCGTCTTGACGTTTACCCACAGTTAACGCTGCCGATCCATACAAAGTATTTCAATTTCACGCTGAGCGGCGCGGTCAGGGCGACATATTATTCCGATTCGTTCAACGATATGCGGCAGGTCGTCGGCGCCGACATCCTCAGAAAATACGGCGAGTTCGAGTTCGATGTTCGTCCCGTTGCGCTGGCACGCAATTTTTACGGAAAGAACGACGCGTTCAAGTTTCGTCACGTTATTGAGACCTACGCCACATACAGATACATAAAGGGCGTTGATAATTTCAACAGGATACTGCGCTTTGACCACCTCGATACGATAGCCGATACAAACGAACTGGAGTTTGGCGTGATAAACCGCTTCTACACGCGGAAATATGCCGAGGCCGTGACCGGAGATGCACAGCAAAGGCTGCGCGAATCTGCGACCGACGGCACGGGCGACACCGGTTCGTCGGTCCAGCCATACGAGATCTTTAATCTGACGGTTCGCGGAAAATATTTTTTTGACAAGACATTCGGCGGAGCTTTGATACCCGGACAGAGAAATCAGATACAGCCGATAACCGCTCTCACTTTTTACACATTCGGCGGAGCGCCGCGTCGGTTTTCGCCGCTGGCAGTCGATATGACCTATCGCCCGCAGCGGACGATCTTTGTCAACACACGGGCGGATGTAAGCATGAACGGCGACGCTCTTCGCGCCATTTCCGCCACGGTCGGTTACGACACGCGTCTGCTGAAATTCTTTCAGACGTTCTATTACACAAGGGCCGTCGAACTCGTGCCGTCGCTTGCCCAATACGCCAACGCTGCCGGCAGGGAACCGGGAACGCTTCGCGGTTCGCAATGGAGTCCGTCCATTTTTGTCGGTGACAGGAACAAAGGTTTGTACGGCGGAGCCTCGATATTTTTTGATTTCGAGAACAGGCGGGCGACGGGCCTTTCTTCACGCATCAGTTCGCTCTACACGCTCGGTTACGCTGGCAAATGCTGCGGCGTCGCGCTTCAATATTACACATTCAATGTCGGTGCGAGGAACGAGAACCGCATCGTCTTCAGCTTTCGCCTGAACGGCATCGGTGCCTTTGGCACAGAACAATTTGGGCAAGGGTTGTACTGACCTCTATTTTAACGCCTGGGCGATAGACAGGTATCTTTCCACCGGAGCAAGGTCGTCTGTAAGTATTGGAGCATCAGCGTTTACGAGAACTTCACGAAGATGCGACAGCAGAAAGCCGTGTTTCGCGTTCTCATCAGCTTGAGGAACGGCATCGGCTGACTTCGATGCGACAATGATGATGTTCTGCAAACGGCTGTCGGGAGCCGACTTGTCCACCTTATAAACACTTACGGCGGGAAAGACCGCCCGATACGTTGCCAGTTCCGCCTGAAGAAAAAGGCTCGAATCGCCGGCCAGCGACGAGCCGATGTTGAAGACGACCGCGCCGTCCTCACCAAGCACATCGTGAATCCGCCGGACGGCCTCGATGGTGGTCAGTTGGAACGGCACGGTGAAAAGCGAGCTGAAAGCGTCCATCATCACAACGTCGTACGATGCCGGACTTGCCTTGTTAAGAAAGACGCGGCCGTCCTGATGAAATATCCTCAGACGCGGATCGTCTTTCAACTCGAAATGCTCTCTGGCAATGGCGGTCATGCCGGGATCGATCTCGACCACGTCCATTTCCGCCGTCGGATATTCTTGCAAAAATTCCTTTGGAAACGAATAACCCGCGCCGCCGATCATTAGCACCTTTCGCATTTCAGGCGTATGAAATTTTGCCAAATGATAGAACCGCGTATAGGCAAGCACCAGTTCGTCGCTGTCAAGATAACGCGCCGATTGGAGCGTTGCAGGATCGGTCGCCAGAGCCTTTATCTCTCGGCCATTTGGCGGATAAATGGCGTTGAATACGCGGATGCGGCTGTATTCCGTGTCGATGTCGTAAAGGCCGTTCGTTTTGGTTAGATAATAGGCCCCGCCCTCGCTCGAAACAACACCAAGCATAAAAAGCAGCAGAACGCTGACGCTTGAACGCGATAAGGACATGCCCGCCAGCAGAAACGACACGGCAAACAGCGTTCCTGCTATCAGATACAGCGTCCGCACGCTGCCGACGAAAGGTATCAGGACAAATCCGGCGAGAAATGTTCCGGCAATGCTGCCGATGGTCGAAAGAGCGTACAGCCTGCCGACGGTGCTGCCCGCCTGATCAAGCGAAAGTATCCGCAGTTTGCTTGCGTATGGTATTACGAACCCAAGGGCGACGCTTGCCGGTGCAAAAACAAGCAGTGCGGCAATGAGCGAACGCAGCTCGATACTGACCGGAGCGTCAGCGACAAGCTGGAGTATCACATCCTTCAAAAAAATGGTGAGCGACACAAGCCCTCCGGCGGCAAAGATCGCCGAAGCAAGCACGCGGACGCTCGGCCTGCGGTCGGCTGCGCGTCCGCCGATCCAATAACCGAGGCTTAGTGCGCCGAGGATCACACCGATGAGGCTTGTCCAGATGTAAGTTGACGTACCTAAGAAAGGCGCGACGATACGCGACCCGATGATCTCATATATCATCACCAGCGCGCCGCAAACAAAGACAGACACTTCCAGCGAAACGCCGAGCGGTGAGATGTTATTTTCTTCGGACATAAAAATGCTCCGTTTGCCGTTTCAAAAACTATAACAAACGGAGCGTTCTTTCGGGTATTGACGCCGTTTCTAGCTGTTGATGTTTGCCGAAAGCTGCTCACCGGCATTGACATAGGTCAGCCAGTTCGCACCGTTCGGCGCCGGACGCTCGGCGCGGATGATCTTAAAGAATTCGTCCTGCAAACGCTTCGTTATCGGCCCTGCCTTGCCCGATCCGATCTCGATGCGGTCAACCGAGCGTATCGGTGTGATCTCTGCCGCCGTGCCGGTGAAAAAGAGTTCGTCGGCCAGGTAAAGGGCCGCTCGCTGGACCGTGGTCTCTATGACCTCGATCCCAAGCTCACGAGCGATCTGAATGACCGTGTCGCGCGTAATGCCGGGCAGTATCGACGCTCCGAGCGGCGGTGTCAGCAATTTTCCGTCAGCCACCATAAAGAGATTCTCACCCGAACCCTCGGAAACATAGCCGCGGTCATCCAAAGCGATGCCTTCCGAAAAGCCGCCGAGGATGGCCTCCATCTTTATCAACTGCGAATTCATGTAATTCGCACCGGCCTTTGCCATCGCGGGCATGGCATTTGACGTGATGCGGTTCCAGCTTGAAACGCATACGTCTATGCCGTTCTCCAGTGCCTCATCGCCGAGGTATTTTCCCCATTCCCAGACCGCGATGTAACAGTCAACGGGATTAGGGAACGGATTGACGCCAAAAGCCGGTTTTGCCTCGTCCAGTCCTCTGAAAATGATCGGCCGGATATAGCATTCCGTCAGGCCGCTTTCGCGAATGACATCCACAGTCGCCTTCATTATGTCCTCACGGCTGTAGGGCTGTGCCATGCGGTATATCTTGGCGGAATTCATAAGACGTTGAATGTGTTCCTCCAGCCTGAATACCGCCGAGCCGTTGGGGTTGGCATAACATCTGATGCCTTCGAAAACGCTCGAACCGTAATGGATCACGTGCGACATTACGTGAATGCGGGCGTCGTCCCAATTTATAAGGCTGCCGTTCTTCCAGACCTTGGCGGATACTCTCATTGTTGATACGTCTTTATTTTCTGCCATATTTTATTGTGAACTCCTATAAATACTTTTTTATGATCGGCGGCGCACTGAGTAGGAAAGGCGCGGATGTTCCGGCGAAATGATCCAGAAATACATTGCGGGAACAAAACAATAGAATAATACAACCCGTCAGGCAAGGCAACCATAAGTCCCGGTTATGGCAGCATAAGGCTGTGGTGTGCAAATGAAAAAGGCGGGAATTTCACCCGCCTTGTCATATCCACGACCGATCTTCCGTGTTGCTACAGGAAGAACATATACGGCCCGGTGTCGGGCATTCGGGATGAGAATGTGGTCCCGGCCACGTTGACGTCCAAAATTACCGGGACGTCGCCCGCGTTGTCCAGTGCCGCCGGAACGGTGAAATCTATTGTAAAGACACCAGGTTCTATTTTGACCGGTTCGCCGACGATAGAGTTGAAAGATAATCTCTGGTCTCCGATACGGAAACTTAGGACAACGCTGGTGGCGTTCTCGATGCCGGTGACCCTTAACCTGAAGACGGTCGGAACTCTGGTCCCGCCTCTTACCTTAATCGTGGTAACGGTGAACGGCTCCCTCAAATGGACGGTATTGGTCACGTTCTTAATGTCCGCTCTTCCGCCCGGCCCAATGTGGTTGATCGCGAAAATATCCGGCTGGGACGGGACGATACCTATATGGCCTTTTATTACCGTTCCGTTGTTGTTGAGAACAAACGGATAACTCGTTCCGGCGATGGCGCTTGCCATGTAAATAGGCGGAACAAAGACGACCTGGTTCTGGTTGACCGATTTGATGCTACATGCAAGCCCGTCAATGCTTAGCGATACACCGCTGAGTTCTGTCGGGAGCGGCGTTGTCCTCGTCAGCGATCCCGTAGCCGTCCGCGGAGTAAATGCCGGCGTCAGCGGCGGGTCAAAGGCTATCACAGCCAGCATTCCCGGCGATATGCCTACAACAGTTGGCGGCGTTGTTGGCGTCGGGGTCGGCGACGGTGAAGGCGTTGGTGTCGGGCTTGGCGTCGGCGTCGGACTCGGTGTCGGGGTTGGTGACGGAGTCGGTGTCGGTGAAGGTGTCGGAGTCGGCGACGGTGCCGGTGCGACCTCCATCAGCGAAGCTCCCGTGAAAAAGGTGAAGTCGTTCTCTCCTTCAGTCGTGGCGGTCGGCGTGTAGAGGTAATAAACCTCAGGCTGCAGATCCAGGTTTCCGGTGCCGAGTTCGGTCAGCGAAAGGTTGAACGCGATCCTCTGTGAGGAATTGGCCGGCAGCGGACGCACCGAGGCAAGAAATACCTGTGAGAGCGGGAATTTGGTCAGGCGGGAGAAAACACCGCTGCCCTTTTCCGAAAAGTCTACGGGTGTTTTATATATCTGAACAGGACGGCCGCCTATCGGGTTCATTCCGTCCGATT
>CAZOXY010000009.1:15867-72605 GCA_964583955.1 uncultured Chloracidobacterium sp.
CACGGTTCCGTTCGCCGTTATGTTCAGCCTTGTCTGCAAAACGATCGTCGCCGGGGTTCCGTTGATGTCGTAATCAGTAAATGTCGGATAGCGGGCAATGTCGCCGCCCGGAGCATCCTCGTCGGCGTCGCTGCGTGCGTTCACCCGTTTGAAATCCTCGCTGATCGCATCATAAAGATACGTAGCAAAAGATTCCTGATTCGCCCCGCTATGTTCGTTTGCCAGGTCGGCATACGAATCAAAGACCACATATCGTCCGTCACGGCTGATGCGGTTGCCCAGATCGACAATATTGACCGGATCGCCCGGATTGGTCGGCTCCGTTACAGTTATCTGCCGCATAGTGCCAGTCGGCGCTCCGGTGGGCAACAGGTCGGAGATGAAAACCTCCTCGTTGCGGTTGTCGCCGTCATTGTTTCCGCCGGTCATCCCGATTATCGGATTATGGCCCGTGCTGGCAAAGGCCACGCGCGAACCGTCGCCCGAAATTGAAGGGTTCTTGTTATAGATCGGATTGAATATCTGTCCTCGCGGCGTCTGTGTCACCTGAGAGATGTTTCCGCTGCCGCCGCCGCTGCTTACCCAGACAAAGATCTCGTCGTTGTCGTCGGTCGGGAACGAATTGCCGCCTTCGACCAGGTCGCGTGTCGAGGCAAAGGCGATGACGCTGCCATTGTCGCTGACGCTGACATCGTGGTTGTCATCGGCTATCACCGGAAGCGTTGTCGGCGATCCGGGAACCGGAAGGCGGCTCGGGAATGTATTCGTAATGGGAGTGAAAGTGCCGGCTGACAGGTTTACATACGGTATCTCTTCGCCCGATGTCAGATCCGCCGGAGCATAGACCGGTATCTCGTATATCCAGATCTCCGTGTTCGCGTCTTCCATCAGCGGGTTTGCCGCCGGTGTCGGCGTTGGCGTCGGTGACGGAGTAGGCGTCGGGCTTGGCGTTGGTGTCGGCGACGGAGTTGGTGTAGGACTCGGTGTCGGCGTGGGGGTCGGCGTAGGCGAACTGTACGCGTTTCCGTCAAAGCTTCCCGGATTTGAACCGTCCGGCGCGTCCGGCGTCGAGGCCGTAGCGTTGGAGCTGAAAACGATGTAGCGGCCGTCATTGCTTATGACCGGGCGCGTGTTCGTTATCTCGATACGGACATTGCTGAAAACAGCCGGGCCAAGCGTGTTGAAAAGCACGCTTTTTGTGTCTGTTATCTGAAATATCTGCCGCTGGGCGTAATCGTATAGAAACACCTCAAGGTTGGCATCCTCGTTTCTCGGGTTGACCGTTGCCAGATTGCCGCGCGATTCGAAGACGACAAATCTTCCGTCACCGCTTACGCTGTTCGCGTACGACGCCTCGCCCGAATTGGTGAATTGGCTGATAAGCGTGTCCACCTGGCCGGAAACGACAGAATAAAAAGCAAAGACGCTGAGACTGATAAGACCAAAAATATTGCGAAGCTTCACAAACTCCTCCGGGACACGACACAAACAGTGCCGAGGCCTTTAGCTAAATTAAAAAAATATTGCCGAACGCAAAACCCTAATTTTAAGTCCTAAGACCAAGTTCCGCAAGGCAATTACCCTATAAAAGTCTTCTATAACAAAAGATCGCGTTATTTGATGCAGAGCGGAAACGCCGGGTTGTCGTTAGACATTGGGTTTTTATCGTTTAACATATTGTGAGCGAGAGGACGACGGACAGATGTCGAAAAGGGAATACAGAGTAATGATCGTGGCCGGAGAGCCTTCCGGCGACAAGCACGCAGCCAGCCTTGTAACGGCGTTGGAGCAGGCCGCGCCCGATGTGTCGTTCCAATTCTTTGGTTCTGCCGGGCCTGCAATGCGTCAGGCAGGTGTCGAGCCGGTCGTTAACGCTGACGATCTGGCGATAGTGGGCGTGCCGGAGATCGCACGGGCATTGCCGATGTTCCTGAAAGCATTTGGCGATCTGAAAACGGCGGCAAGCGAAAGAGAACCGGATGTCGCGATCCTTGTCGATTTTCCCGATTTCAATCTGCGTCTGGCAAAGTCATTGAAAAAAAAGGGGGTTAAGGTCGTTTATTACATTTCGCCGCAGCTTTGGGCGTGGCGGCGATACCGTGCAGAAACGATCCGCAAATATGTCGATCTGCTTCTGACCATCCTGCCGTTCGAGGCCGATTGGTACGCGAGACGCGGTATTCATCATGTTGAATTTGTTGGAAATCCGCTCGCAGCCGAGGTTTCGCCGAGGCATTCGAGGGAAGAATTTCGCCGCACACACGAGTTTGATGATGAAAAGCCGCTGATCGCTCTTTTGCCCGGAAGCCGCCATAAGGAGATCTCGAAAATACTGCCGGAACTTCTTACTGCTGCCTCGATGATAGAAAAACAGCTTCCCGAAGCTCAATTCGTCGTGGCATTTGCCGATGAGCGGCGTCGAGATGAACTGTCCTCAGCCGAAAACATCGTCCGAAAAAAGGGGATCGAAATGCCAAAGCGCCTGACAGCGGTTTTTGGCGAAACCTACGACGCTTTGAACGCGGCGGATGCGGCGGCCGTAACAAGCGGGACCGCAACGCTGGAAACCGCCATCATCGGCACGCCGATGGTGATGGTCTATAAAGGCTCAAACCTGAACTATCTGCTGCTTCGCCCTCTGATAAATGTCGAGCATTTTTGCCTTGTGAACCTGATCGCCGGAGAAAGGGTCGTCAGGGAACTGGTCCAGCACGATCTGACACCGGAGGCGATCTCGGATGAGATACTGCGTTTGCTGCTGCCCGACACTAACGCGGAAATGCGGCATCGGCTGGCGGCTGTGAGAGAAATGCTCGGCCCCGGCGGAGCCTCCAAAAAAGCCGCCGAGACAATATTGAGTTCAATTGACTGAAAGGCAGTTCTTCGCTCTAAAATAGAACACGGATCTTACTGATCTGACGGATATTCACTGAAAAAGATCCGTATTCACCCGTTCGATCAGTGTCGATCTGTGTTCTATTCTTAACCGGAATTTTCCGTTTGCGGACCAGCTCTAAGATATCTTTTTCTTGAGTTCCTTCAGTTCGGCCTTCATTCTTTCAAGGCTTTTTATGTGGGCGTTTTGGCGTTTGTATTCGTCAAGCGGCTGGATCGGGGTTCCCCACCAGACGCCGGGCCGAACAATTTTGCCCGGCAAAATGCCTGCCTGTGAACCGATGACCGCGCCGCTCTGAACCGTCACGTGATCGCCAAAGCCGACCTGGCCGCCGATGACGCATCCGTCCTCTATTGTGACACTGCCGGAAATGCCAGTCTGTGCCGCTATCACACAATGTTTGCCTATATTTACGTTGTGGCCGACCTGGACCAGATTGTCGATCTTGGTGCCTTCGCCGATGCGTGTTTCGCCCAATGCTCCGCGGTCAATGCACGAGTTTGCCCCGATCTCGACATTGTCTTCGATGACGACGATGCCGACCTGAGGGAACTGGTGATAAACGCCTTTCTCATCGCGGACATAGCCAAAGCCGTCCGCGCCGATGACCGTTCCGGCGTGAATTACGCAGTCATTGCCGATCGTCACATTGTCATATATCACACAGTTCGGATGGATCACCGTGCCTTTTCCTATCGAGACATTTTTTCCGATCCGCGTTCCGCTGTGGATCTCGGTGGCTTCTCCGATATTTGTGCTGCTGTCTATAGAAACAAAGGCGCCGACATAGGCTGCCCGAACATCCGATCCTTCGGCGATGCTTGCTGTCTCGTGTATGCCCATTGGAATTTCAGGGACACGAAGTTTCCGAGCTATAAGCGCAAAGGCGAGTTTAGGCTGTTTTACCGTTATAGCGGCAGGGAACGGTGCCGTATCAAAGCCGTTCGGGACTATGACGCAAGAGGCGTTGGTTCCCGAAAAGTTTTCCGGCCTCTCCAAAAAGGTTATGTCGCCTTGTTTTGCCGTTTTCAGGTCGGCGAAAGAGACGATCTCAACTTCACCGTTGCCTGACACGGTTCCACCCACGAATTCTGCTATCTCAGCGGCTTTCATTCGTAACAATGTATATGTTTTTTGGGAAAAAGTCAGTTTCGCCGGGCGGTCACAGCGAGCGTTCGGCGGCGTCAACAGCCGATTGGAGGAATATTTCCATGCCGTCGATGATGAGATCTTTATTCGCCTGCATTCTGACAAGAATGGATGCGGCCTCGCTGTCAAGAAAGTCTATGTCCGCCAGGTCAACGCGGACAGGCACACCGGAATCCGCCAAAATATCCTTTGCCAGACGTTCGATAACGACGGCGTCATCGTAAAGCAATTCGCCCTCGATCTTTAAACATGTCTCAAATTCATGCTCAGTTTGTGTGATCTGTGTCGGCATATAAGGTATTAGTTTCAGTTGATACGGAAAAGGATGCGTGAGGTTTCACGCCTTTGCAGAAATTTATTCTTCTGTTTTCCGATCCGGTTCCGGCTCCGCCGCCGTAAAGCGTTTTGTTGCCAGAAATACACCCAAAAAGACCATCAGAGCCGCCGCGACAAAAGCCGCGTCTATCTGTTCGTTCAGAAAGATGACGGCCAGCAAAAAGCCGATAAGCGGCTGAAAATATATATAGACCGCAAGCGTTGATGCCTTTACCTTTTGCAGTGCGTAGGCGTTCAAAAGATAAGGAGCGGCGGTGGCCCCCACGGCTATGTATATCACAACAGCCCAAATGTACCATGGTATCGCCGAGACATCGACAGACGAAAGCGAAAAAAGTCCGACGGGAACGCATATCAGGCTGCCGAAAATAAATACCCACATCATCGAGCGAAACGGGCCGTTGCGCGTGATGATCTCTTTGGACGTGGCGACGTAAATGCCGAACGAGAGGGAATTGATGATGATAAAAAGATCGCCGATGGTGGTTTCGGACGAAAAGGAAGCGTTTCTCGGGTCTATCAGTATCACAACGCCGATTGCCGCACAGATGATGCCGAAAACCTTTACCGTCCTGAGCCGCTCGGTGCCGAGTATCGCGCCGATTGTAATGGCAAAGATAGGGATCGTGACGGCAAGAAGCGATGTGTTGGCAGCGGAGGTTTTTGCCAGCCCGCCGATGAAGAACATCTGATTAAAGGTGATGCCGAAAAGGCTCAAGACTGCGAGCCTTACGTAATCGCCGCGTCGGACAAGCCAAAGCCGTTTTCGATACGCCTGAACTAGAAAGAGTATGGCGGCGGTAATGCCGACGCGAAAACCCACCAGCGACATTGCCGGCAGGATCGCCAGTACCGGCTTGCCGATGACGGGCAGCGAGCCGAAGAATATCTGCACGGCCAGGAGCGCCAGGTGCGGAGTTATCTCACGTTGTTTGATCTGGTCGCTCACAAAAGATCACGCCCGCCAAAAATACTTGTTCAACGAAATGGGGATTCGTGATCTTTGCATTTTTGCGGGCGGAAAGGAAAGTTGCCGGAACTGATAAAAAGCCTTAACCGAAACAGATCAGCTACGGATCCGGTTCCATACTTGTAAAAGTCACTGCATCTAGGCCGGGCCAAGAATTGTATGTGCTATCTCGCTGGGAACTGATAAGAAAACGAAGTTCTTCTTTGGATATAGATAATCCTCACCTTCATCGTCGATGATGCGAATATAATCGGACCGCTCGGCGGATTCGTCCGGCAGCATCTTATAGATCTTCCGTGTTGTGAGAAGAGAGTCCTTGTCGGTAAAGATGCAGACGGCAAGTTTGTCCTCGCTGTTCATATAGGTATTTTAATCAAGATAGCGCTTTATACGCAAGAATTTTTTGCCTATGCCATGTGCTTCAAACCAATGCAGTTCGGCCAGCCGCACATCATTATTCTCTAATCTTACGTGGGCAATTCCTTTTAATTTCCGCCATCTACCTCGCCCAAATTCTTCTCGCAAAAAAGGCAGAATACGGATACTGCTTCCCACGGCAATGATCTCAATATCGGATATTTCTCCGATGATCCTGAAGTTCATATTTACAACAGCATCATTGCCGGTGTTTCGAGCATTTGTTTGAATGTTTGCAGAAACTTCGCGCCGGTCGCGCCGTCAACGACGCGGTGATCGCAGGACATGGTGACATGCATTATCGAACGCACCGCGATCTCGCCGTTTCTGACGACCGGCGTCGGGGTCGCTCCGCCAACGGCGATAATGGCCGCTTCGGGCGGATTGATGATAGCCGTGAATTCCTTGATGCCCATCATTCCAAGATTGCTGATGGAGAACGTTGCTCCGGTGTATTCCTCAGGCTGGAGCTTTTTCGCCTTTGCCTTGGCGGCGAGGTCCTTGACCTCAGCCGATATTTCCGCAATGCCTTTCAGGTTGGCTCCGCGAACGACCGGCGTTATCAGCCCTTCGTCTATCGCCACGGCAACGCCGATGTCCGCCTGTTCATAAAAACGCACGGTCTTGTCCTGATAGGACGCATTGACCCACGGATGTTTGATGAGCGACATTGCGGCGGCCTTTATGATGATGTCATTGACGCTGACCTTCGTGTCGTCATCAAGATTGGCGTTGATCTGTTTTCTGACGGCAAGGACGCCGTCCATTTCGATCTCGACCGTCAGATAGAACGTCGGGATCGGCCCGATGGATTCGGCAAGGCGCGTCGCGATGACCTGACGCATCTTTGAGGTGGTCTCGTCGCGGAACGGCGAAGCTCCGACAATGGTCGAGGGAGTGAACGGCTTTCTCGCTTCGGCCTTCGGGCTTTGGCCTTCGGCAAGAGCTTGTTCGATATCGCGTTTGATGATGCGTCCGTTGGGACCTGATCCGGTGACGGATCGCAGGTCGATGCCGTTGTCGGCGGCCATCCGTGCCGCGATTGGCGAGACCAACATACGTCCGTTGGAAGGAGTGGAAGGGACGGAAACGACCTCAGGGACGGAAGGTGCGGCAGCAGCAACCGCTTTTGAGGGTAACGGCGACTCTTGTGCCTCCGGTGTCTCTTTCACTTTTTCTGTTAACTTTGTTGACTCTGTTGACGCCTCGCTCAACAGGGCGGAAATATCCTCGCCTTTTTTGCCTGTGATGGCGATAGTTTCGCCAAGCGCGGCGGTGTCGCCGCCCGCCTTGATTATCTTCAAAAGCGTGCCGTCCGAAAGGGCGGTCATTTCCATTGTTGCCTTGTCGGTATCGACCTCGGCAAGCGTTTCACCCGCTTCAAAAGAATCACCTTCGTTCTTTAACCAACGCGAGATCTGTCCTTCTTCCATGGTCGGGGACAGCTTCGGCATTAAAAATTTTTCGGCCATATTATTTAGATCATCAACAAGATCACTGGCAGCGATCGGGAGGAATTTATTTTGCAATGACACATCTCAAGCAGCCAATTTTTCGCGCATGCCTTCAATGAATTCTGTATCGTTCAAAAGTTGCTCGCGGATTTTTTTAGCAAGCAGCTTTGAGCTAATGATATTCTCATCAAGCGGAAGCAGCTCAAGCCGCCCGGTATAATGACGCCGCTTGATGCGTCTAAGTCCCATAGCACGCGCTTCAGGGCTTGTTTCCATAAACTCCAATTCAGATTCTGCGTCTTGCTTGTTCATATTCACTCACCATCCATTTCTCAGCTTTTCTTGCTGTAATAAAGTGCACAGAATTAGGATCATCCAGTTCAGTATATACCAAATAGATCAAACCGTATTCAGTAGTCAGCCCAATTATTCCATAACGAAGCTCTGCCTCGCCGGAATGCTTTTCATCAATAAATTCAACTGCAAAAGGATCGCTGAAGATGTCCTTTATCTTCTCAAAATCAACCTTGTGATCTTCGAGAACTTTTTCTTTCTTATCTGGTTTCCAGTCGAATTTCATCTACAAATAACAAACTTCCTTCACTGCGGCGATTATTTTTTCAACGCTTGGCAGAGCTGCAAGCTCAAGGTTTCTTGCATAAGGATTTGGGGCCTCGGCGGTCGAGACGCGTTTTACCGGGGCGTCAAGATAGTCAAAGGCGTTTTCCATTATCTGATATGAGATCTCGGCTCCGACGGAGGCGAAAGAGTGTGATTCCTCGGCGATAACCACACGATTCGTCTTTTTCACCGAAGCGATGATGGTGTCGATATCAAGCGGCTTGATCGTTCGCGGATCGACCACCTCGACCGAAACGTCAAATTCTTCCTTGATCTTTTCGGCGGCTTGTAATGCCTGCGGAACGGTGAATGAACGAGCGATGATCGTGCAGTCCGTCCCTTCGCGCTTCACATCGGCGACGCCGAGCGGGATGGTGAAATCCTCGTCTTCGGGAACCTCGCCCTTCATGCCGTACATCGTTTCCTGTTCCATGAAAATGACAGGGTTGTCGTCACGAATGGCGGATTTCAGCAGGCCCTTTGCGTCGGCTGCCGTCGAAGGCATGACGACCTTGAGGCCGGGGAAGTTCGCGTACATTGCCTCAAGCGCCTGCGAATGTTGTGACGACACCTGATAGGCAGAGCCGTTCGGCCCGCGAAAGACGATGGGGACGTTGAATTCGCCGCCGGACATATACAGCATCTTGGCCGCGTGGTTGATGATCTGGTCGGCGGCAAGTATCGAGAAGTTCCACGTCATGAACTCGATCACCGGCCGCAGGCCCGCCATCGCGGCACCGACGCCGAGGCCGGCAAAGCCAAGTTCGGTGATCGGCGAATCGACAACGCGTTTGTCGCCAAATTCCTTCCACAGGCCGCGCGTCACCTTGTACGCGCCGTCATATTCCGCGACCTCTTCACCCATGATAAAGACGTTCTCGTCTCTGATAAGTTCTTCGCGAAGCGCCTGATTCAGGGCATCTCTTATAGTTAAAACTTGCATTCTGGTTTGTCCAATAGGACGTATGTGTCCTATAAGTCGTATAAGTCTTGTTAAATTTAGGCAAAAACGTCTGTCATCAACACGCTCTCGTCCGGGAACGGACTTTCCTCGGCGAATTTGATGGCTTTATCCGTTGCCGCAATGGCTTCCTGGCGGATCTGCTCAAATTCCTTTTCGTTCATTACCTTTGCGGCCTTGAGGCTTTCCTGGAAAAGGACGATCGGGTCGCGTTCCTGATGTTTTTTGATCTCGTCGCGTGTGCGGTAGTTGCCCGGATCGGACATCGAATGCCCCATGTAGCGGTAAGCCCTTACTTCCAAAAGGGTCGGCGAACCGTCCTTTCTGGCGCGTTCTATCGCCCTCAGAGTTGCCCCGCGAACCGCCATGACGTCCATCCCGTCAACAAATTCGTTCGCCATGCCGTATGATTCGGCCTTTTTGGCGATGTTGCTGATGCTCATGGCGCGTGCCTGTGAGGTTCCCATGCCGTAACGGTTGTTCTCACAGATGTAGATGCACGGCAGTTTCCAGAGCTGGGCCATGTTCAGCGATTCGTGAAAGATGCCCTGATTGACCGCCGCTTCGCCGAAAAAGCAGAGCGTGACGTCGTCGGTCCCTTTGTATTTTTGGGCATACGCCATTCCCGTGCCAACGCCGATCTGGCCGCCGACTATGCCGTGGCCGCCGAAAAAGCCGTGTTCCTTTGAGAACATGTGCATCGAACCGCCCTTGCCGCCGACGCATCCGCCTTCCTTGCCGTAAAGCTCGGCCATCACGCCTTCGGGCGTTATGCCCTTGATCATTGCCTGAACGTGATCGCGGTAAGACGTGATCGCGTAATCCGAATCACGAAGGGCCATCATCGATCCGATGCCTATCGCTTCCTGCCCGATGTACAGGTGGCAAAAACCGCCGATCTTGCCCATACGGTAAACCTCGGCGCAGCGTTCCTCAAAAACGCGCCCCAGCACCATTTGGTAGAGCATCTCTCTCAGCAGAGTTTTGTCGGTCTTTTTTATCTCTGTCTGCTGTGAGCGTTTCCGCTGTTCAAATTCGGCCTTTGCGGTCTCAATGGCCAGTTCCGTCGGGTCAGCTGCGGCATTTTTTCCGCGGCTCCCGTTTGAGGAAGTCCTGGTGGTCTTTGGTTTGGCTTCCGCTTTTTGTCGTGTTGCTGCTTTCGGCAAAATCAGATCCTCCGTTACAGTTCGTACCTTGAAAATCAGATAGTAATTTACCTGGCCGGTATCGGCTGCCCAATACATGGGGCCGCCTCTATTTTCACAGCCAAGTTCTATTTGTATTCGTACCTGTAAAAATTTGAGCGTAAGGCGCTCACCTTCGCCGCATGAACCTATTTTTTTACAGGGTCTCAGTACGTTCTCTTAAATGTGTGGAACAACCGCGTTATTCCGTTCTCCGTGCCTGCACGGAATCCGGTCGCCCGTGTGTTCGGTAAAAACAGTATATCATTCCGGATGTTCGGTTAGCCAACTCTCGGGCCGCCATTACCGGCGAAATCGGGAAAGAAAGTGCGGTTCATCGTTGTCGCATCTATCGGCCATGTCTTTACGTCCTTATTTGCCTTGCCGGGGCGAACGTTCGAGCGAGATGTCGGTTGTCTAACCTCCCTTTGATCCGCCCGTACATTTTTATTTATCAAAAAGATTACTAAGTCAGATAAGGCCGCATTGCTTTATTATGTGATTGACAGATCATTTACATAAAAGCAAAAATACGCAAGGTATTGAAAACGACTTTCATTTTCAAAGTGTTCGAACGGAAAGCGGCTCTTGGCCTTTCAGGAGCATTGGAGGACGTTTTGATACCCAAAAACACAAAACGGGGTTTGCGTTATATGAATTGGACCTCAGAACACGCAAACCCGTTGAGTTCGACAAAAAGACATCCGCCGAACCTGGGTAATTCTAGTTTCGCCGGATGATATTCGCAAGTTTAGGAGCATACATCATGAACGGCAGACTATTGTTAGCATCAATAATATTTCTTTTTTTGATAATCGGGCCGGCGTCGGCCCAGACACGGGCCGTCAGCGGCAGCGTCGCGGATGCGGCGGGACAACCAATTTCCGGAGCGACGGTGGTTCTCAGGAATAAACGGACCGGTTTGGAGAGGATCGCCACCACCGGCGGCAGCGGCGGTTATTCATTTGCAGGGCTGAATGATGATGAATTTGAGGTCATCGCATTCGCAAGCGGTTTTGCAAGGGTTTCAAAAGCGGCCGATCTTTCGGCCTCTGATGTTTCCTTTGTTCTGGAACCGGAACATATACGCGAGCAGGTTACGGTCGTTTCCGGGTCGCGTCAGGAGGAACTGCGTGAAAGCCTTAACACAAAGGTCGATGTCATCACCGCCGCCGACATCAAAACGACCGGACATGAAACGGTCGGCGAAACGCTTCGCGAATTGCCGGGTGTTTTGACCCGTCGCGGTTCTGAGACATCGGGAACCGCAGGTGAGCAGATACAGGGTTTGGATTCGCGACAGGTGCTTGTTCTGATGGACGGCCAGCCGCTGGTCGGCGCGCGCGGCATCAAGAGCGGCATACTCAACCTCGACCGCCAATCCACATTTCGCCTGGACAGCGTTGAGGTCGTTAAAGGCGCTTCAAGCGCTCTTTACGGTTCAGACACCATCGGCGGCGTCATCAACCTCAGAACAAAGGAACAGACCGCGCCGATCTCGGCTTTTGCATCGGTCGCGGGAGGCAATTTTGGAGCTGTTGACCTGAAAGGGAACATCGGCTTCAAACGTGAGAAGGTTTCGGGCATAGTCAGCCTGGAACGCCACAAGCATAACGGGTTCGACCTTGATCCTTCGACATTTACGGCCGAAGGAAGCGGTTTTCACCGGTATGACCTTTACACCAGAGGCAAATACCAGTTTACCGAAGGCTTTTCGGTCAACGGATTTGTGAACAGCTATTGGAATGACTCGCTTGGCCGTGTCGTCGGCGAACCGGGAGTCTTAAATCCGACGGGCCAGCAGACAAGCGCCATCAGGGACGATTCTCAAAATTACGGCCTGACAGCGGACTGGGCTATCGATGGACGGACGAATCTTCAGGTTCGCGGTTATTTCTCGCGTTTTGGCGAGCTAAACCGGAGCAATGCCCACCCGAGCGGCGCGGAGTTGCCGGAAGGCAGGCTTTATGAACACTACGGCAAGTTTGATGCGACATTTTCGAGGATAATCGGCGAACGGCATTTTTTGCAGGCCGGAGCAGAGTTTTCGACAAATCGTTATACGGGACTGAACCGGCTTCAGAATGATCGCGGACAGGCCGACACACAGGTTGTCTGGTTTCAGGACAAGATCAGCCTGGTTGACCGGCTGACGCTGACGGTTGGCGGGCGGTTCGATCATCATTCGATCTTTGGTTCGGCGGTTTCGCCAAAGATCGGGCTGAACTATCGCGTGGCTGATTTTGCGAGCCTGCGGGCCTCATGGGGACGCGGGTTCCGCGCTCCCGATCTGGGACAGATCTTTTATCGTTTCAGCAACGCGCTGTTCGGATATCAGGTGATAGGGAATCCGAGCCTAAGCCCCGAGCATTCAGGGTCGTGGCAGATCGGCGGTGAATTCAACGCGGCAAAGCGCAAGGCGCGGTTTGGTGTGAATCTGTTTCGGAACGATGTACGAAACCTGATAAACTCGCGAAATCTGGGCCTGGTCACGCTGGCGAACGTTGATGCCCTGCTGGCGGCAAACGGCCTTGACCCGATACTGAAAAGCTTTATTACCTATGACCGTCTGCTGTTCGTTTATCAGAACCTGGCAAATATCTATACGCAGGGCGTGGAACTGGACGGCTCTTATCAATTGCCGTCAGGCTTTTTGATAAGCGGAGCGTACACATATCTGGACGCAAAGGACAAGGCTGAAACCGTCGCGAACAGATATTTAACGGGCCGTCACAAACATCAGGGCCACTTTAAGTTTGCATACTCCAATTTTGAACATGGGTTTAATGCAAATCTGCGGGCGACGTTTTACAGCAGTTGGTGGAGTTCGGCAACGGTCAAGGGCGATGCGTTCCAGCTTTGGGACATTTATGCGGCCAAAACGCTGTGGAAAGGCCTGGAGCTTTACGGCACGATCGACAATGTTTTTGACAGCCGGGACGCTAACGCCGGCACGGGCGGCACGGTGCTTCGGTATGAGGCCGGAAGGGCGTTCAAACTCGGCCTGCGGTGGAGTTTTGACCGCAGATAGCATAAAAGGGAACAGGCCGCGACGAAGAGATATTCCGGCCTGTTCCCTGACCGTGGTGCTACTTATATTCGACCCAAGCCAAAGTTTTAACGCAATGATAACGGCACGAGGGCGGCATCGAGCGGTGTCGGGAAGGGCGTCGGGGCATCAATGTCGCAGGCCGATCTCACACGGTTCGAAAAAAAAATACGAGAATCGAAAAAAAACGCTTGACGCGAGTCCTCAAGTTAGGTATATTCTTGTGTTTTAGGGAAACAGATTTGCGGAACGGCCCGGATGCCGAACGCGATCTGAAAAATGAAAGATCGAATTCGGGAGAAGGTCTCCACGGCCGGATCCCGAATACAGGAAAGGATGCTTTATGCGGTGTGGGAGACGTGTTTAGTGTCCTTTCCACCTTTTAAATCACTTTGTTTTAGGCGTTGACAAAATGCCGCACTCTCCGTTTTTCCGCATTCTACAAGAAAAATGCTTGACTGGACGCAGGTTTGGTCTATAATTTCCATACTTTCAGCCAAACGCTTGGATCAGAGGAAATTAGATCATGAAAAATTGTCGCGTACCTTTTAGAGCGTCCGTCTGTCCCGTTCTGTGTCTTTTTGTTTTCGGAGCGGTTCTGCCTGTATTGGCACAAACGCGGGGTGACGCCGGTTTGGCCGATATCACCCGCCGCACGGCGGAAAAACGTGTGCCTTCGGGTTTTGTGCGCGGTGAATGCGATACGGGCGAGAACGTTGAGGTAGAGGCGACAGGCGGAACGCCGCAAACGGGATATGCGACGCTTGGCGAGGCGTTCATGGCGATCAATACCGGCGTTCATACGGGCGATATCGCCATCGAGATCTGCGGTGACACGACCGAAGCAGGCCCGGCGGTGCTGAACAGCAGCGGAGCGGGAGCCGCAGACTATTCCGCGATACAGATATATCCTCTGATAGACAACGCCGTTATTTCCGCAACTACGGGCCAGGGCCGAGGCGTCATAGAACTGAACGGCGCCGACAACGTCACCATAGACGGCGACAACCCCGCAACCGAAGGAACCAACCGCAACCTGACCATAACCAACACCAGCGCGGCCACAACCACCTACACCTCCGTAATTCGCCTCGTGACATCATCGGCTGTAACGAGCGTCGATGACGTTACGATCAGAAATCTGAACCTTAGCGGCAGTGCGCTCGGCAGGAACGTTTCTTCAGGATCATCTACAAACACTTCAACCAATACGACTTTTGGAATATTTGTGGGTGGACGTGGTCCCGCAGATGTTACGGACGATCCTCTGCCGATCAACGGCATTGGTCTTAATAATACAGCAAACATGATAAACGCTTCTGCAACTGCAAATAATTTTGTCTCTGAAAATAATGCGCTAATTAACTGCGCCCGCGCGATATTGTTCTGGGGCCGACATACGGATCGATCAAACTCAGTTATCGTCCGTTCAAATGAAATAGGCAACCCAACAGCAGGGGATCCAAACGGAGTTTACTCTATGGGAGTGTCTGTTCAGGGAAGTTTGTCCATCCTTGTCACCATGAACATTGTTTATGTGGAAAGCTATCTTGATACAGCGATACGCGGGATAGAGATCGGCCCTGAGGCTTTTAACCTGGCATACGGGACCATAGTGGTTGAGAAGAATGATGTCCGTCGTGTCAGGAGTAATTCCGGTGCCACATATGGAGCTTATGGGATCAGTGTTTCTTCCGGGACGGGACACGTTATTCGTAATAATTTCGTCTCAGGAGTGATAAATTCCAATCGAGGAGGCAATCCTTCTTTGGGACTTGGGAGGGCGGCAGTCGGGATACGAATCGGTTCTGGGAATAATCATTCTGTTTTTCATAATTCTGTACATATGTATGGCGCCATCGATGCAGGAGCCGCCGGTGAGAACCTTACTGCAGCTGTGGGGATAGAGGGAAATGTTCAGACCGGCATCTCCATATCGAACAACATTCTTTCTAATCAGATAACGGGCGGCGTTTCCGGGGCGACATTTCATGTGGTTGTGCAATTGCCCTATACAACGATTGCCTCCTCCCGAAATCTTAGTATCAATAATAACGCCTACTATGTGGGGTCGAGTATCTATTCACTCTTAGCAAAGAGAGGCGATATTGCACTACCTGATTCGGCGGACCTTTACAGTTTGTCTAATTTCGATCCGAACTCAACAACGCCTGCTACGAATTTTCGTAACCTCACATCACGTTTAGGCAACACGTCCAACGACAATGCGTCGTTTGCGACGACATCTGCGCCGCGGTTCGTGTCGGACAGCGATCTGCATATACCGACGGCGTATATGACGCAGCTTGAATCGGGCGGGGCCGACGTTGGAGTTTTGGAAGACATTGACGGCGATGCCCGCACGACCACGCCGGACATCGGTGCTGATGAGATAACGGCGCCGTCGGCGGCTCCGGCGACATTGAGCGGCCGCGTCGTTTCATCCGGCCTGCGGCCATTGAACGGTGCGCGGATAACGATCATCGGCGGCAATTTGATACAGCCGCGTTCGGTCATGGTCAACGGGTTCGGGTACTATCGCTTTGAGGGGCTTGAGGCGGGCCAAACATACATTGTGTCCGTGTCCGCTCGCGGTGCGGTCTTTGCCGACCCGATCCGCGTTGTCAGCCTTGATACCGACCTGACAGGCCTGGACTTTTACGCGTTGCCGTGACCTGTCCTGCGGCGGGTTTCAGGTTTGGCACTGCTTTTTGGTAATCTCAATAGCATGATAAGGATCTTTGGCCTGGTTTTGACGCTTTTTATGGCGGTATCGTTCATTTCGGCACAACAGCCGGACGCAAAATACCGCGTGTTTACCGGCGATGGCGAAGTTTCGAGCCTTGAGGCGATCCTTAAGGCGGCAGAAGCGTCCGACGCCGTCTTTCTGGGCGAATTTCACGACGACGCTGTCGGCCACCGCTTTCAGCTTGAGGTTTTTGAGGCGGCCGTTCGCCGGATCGGCCCGAATCGCCCCGTTACGCTGTCGCTGGAGATGTTCGAACGCGATGTCCAGACCGTTTTGGACGAATACCTTGCCGGACTTATTTCCGAAGACCATTTTCTGAGGAGTTCGCGTCCGTGGCCGCAATACAAGACCGATTATCGGCCATTGGTCGAACTGGCAAAGGAAAACAAACTTTCGGTCATCGCCGCAAACGCTCCCCGCCGATATGTGAACATGGTCTCGCGGCTCGGTAAGGATTCGCTCGAAAAACTCAGCCCGGAGGCTAGAACGTGGCTTCCGCCGCTGCCATTCGCAGAACCGTCAGAGGCTTATGCGAAAAAATTCAATGCCCTGATGGGAAGGCTCCACGACCCGAATGAGGCCCCGAGTTCCATCCTGTATTCACAGACGCTGTGGGACGCCGCAATGGCACACGCCGTGGCGGAGGCGATGAACGCCAAAAAAGGAACGCTGGTGATTCATCTGAACGGCGGTTTTCATACCGAAAGCCGGTTAGGCACGGTCGAACATCTGCTAAAATACAGGCCTGACGCAAAAGCGGTCGTTGTCACCATCCGTTATGAGGATGATTTCAACAAATTTGATCCCGAAAAACACAAGGGGCTTGGCGATTTTGTCGTTTTGACGGATGCGTCACAGCCGCGAAGCGGGAAATGATCCGGCAAAATTGCGTCTGAAATTTAGCTTTATCAGCCCTGACGCTGTCACCGGGCTGTTCCGAGAAAAAATTATGATCTTACAAAAATTAAAGGAAGCAACAAGAGACCAGCACGACGCGCTCGAATCGGCGGTCGATGTAATGAACCGTTCGCTGGCATTGGATGATTACAAGGAAATGCTTGTCAAATTTTACAGGTTCTATTCGGCGGTTGAACCGACATTGCCCGCCGCCGACCTGCTTGCCAACGGTTTTGACATCGGCCCACGGCAAAAACTGCCGTTTCTTGAGGCCGATCTGCGGCATCTGGGCGTTTTAAATGGCGACGAAACCGAGATCGCCAAATGGGACGACATTCCCGACCTTACCGACGCGGCACGAGCTTTCGGCGGCATCTATGTCATGGAAGGAGCGACGCTTGGCGGCCAGGTTATCACGCGTCATCTGAAGGAGCATCTCGACATCACACCCGAAACAGGCGGAGCTTTTTTCAACAGCTATGGAAAAGAGGTCGGCCCGATGTGGAAGGAGTTCGGAGCGGCAGTCACGGCATTTTCCGAGGCAAACGGCCGCGAGGACGACACCGTTCAGGCCGCCCGCGAGACATTTGACGCTTTTAGAAGGTGTTTTGAGGAAGGGGCAAAGGCAGAAGCCGGAGCGTGATTTTCAGGCTCTAAAAGATACGAATAAAAGGCGGTGTTCTGATGAAAGAAACACCGCCTTTTCCATTTTGCCGTGATGCCGTCACTTATTCCTGACGGCGGTGTAACGCATTGCGCCGATGTTGGGAACGTGGATGTTGCCCTCCATCTTGTCGCCGTCTATTTTGCCATCTACGATAACTGACATCTGCTGGCCTTCAACAACGATGTCCAGCGTCGCGTCAAAAGCATTTCCCGTCACTTTTGCATCACGAAAAACGCCGTTGCCAATGTTTGATGAGGCCGTGCCGCTGACGGTGCTGCCGTTCTGTGTAAAGGCAAGCAAAAGCGTGATGATATCGCCGCCGGTATCGACCGACAATGTCCAGTCGCCCGCAATGTTCGCCGCTGAGCCGCCGCTATTATCATTTGCCGGGTCAACGACCTTGACCGTCGCCGGATCGACCGTGATCTCTTTCAGGCGTTTTTCGACATCGGGCGTTGATCCCTGATAGCGTCCGCCCAGATGTTTTGCGAGGAATTTTTCCGCCGCGGCGAGCATTGCCATGTTGTTCACCGGGCGTGCAAACCCGTGGCCTTCGTCCGGCGCGAGGATGTATTCCACCGGGTATTTGCCGTCGCGGAGAGCTACGACGATCTGCTCGGCTTCGCGCTGTTTAACGCGGGGGTCGTTTGCTCCCTGAACCACCATCAGAGGCGTTTTTATCTTGTCCGCATGGGCGTGCGGCGACTGGCGTTTCATTTGTGCCAATCCCTCTGGTGTTCGCGGGTCGCCCATTCGCTTGTAGAATACCGCTCGAATGGCTTCCCAATACGGCGGGATCGAATCAAGCAAAGTTTGCAGGTTTGACGGCGGTACGATCGCTACCGAAGCAGCATATTCATCCGGTGTAAATGCCACGCCTGCAAGAGCCGCGTAGCCGCCGTAGCTGCCGCCCATTATGCCGACGCGCTTCGGGTCGGCTATGCCTTGCTCAACCAGCCATTTCTTTCCCCAGGTGATGTCGTCCTGCATCTTTTCGCCCCATTCGTTATTGCCGGCGTTGAGAAACTTTTTGCCGTAACCGGTCGAGGCACGAAAATTCGGCTGAAGAACCGCGTAGCCGCGATTTGCAAGGAACTGTGCATACGAATGATAGCCCCACGAATCGCGTCCCCACGGTCCGCCGTGAATGAACAGAACAGTCGGCAAATTCTTGCCGTTCGAACCCTTCGGTATTGTGAGGTATGCGGGAATTTCCAGGCCGTCAGACGATTTGTATCTAACGGCTTTCATCGGCGAAAGGGCCGTCCGATCAAGTTTTTCGCGAACTTTGTAGAGTTCGCTCAAACCCTTTGTCTTGCGGTCATAGAGCCATACGGTTCCGGGGTCCACATCGCTTGAGGTAACAACAATGAATTTTGACTCATCCTTTGCAGCAGATTGAAATGCTATATCACGGTCGCCGATCTTTTTCCTGATCTCTTTGTAATCGTTTTCAAATTTTTTGTCTTTCCAATAGATGCGGTCGCGGTCGTCTTCGTATGTTGTTGCTATGATCTCATCCGTCAAGTTAGAGAAAGTGGCTCCGCCGAAATCGACTTTGCCCAGCGGATCGCTTTCCACTTTTTTAATGTCACCGGTTTCAGCGTCCATCAGAACAAGTTCGATAAGATCAAGGTTGCCCTTGTTGGTTTGAAAATAGACACGCTTATTGTCCTTATGAAAACGGATCGGGCCGCAGGTTTCAAAGGCATCGCAGGAATATATCTTCGTGGCTTTTCCGTCCGCCCCGATCTTTAAGATCTCGGTATCGCCATTCTGCGCCGCACGCGTGGCAAGCCGCAGTTTGTCTGCATTATCAAAAACCATTCCCTGATAACGGTCGTGGTTCTCATTTATGAGTGTGCGCTCGCCGGTCGATATTTTCACTTTGTAGAGATCGTGCCATGCTTTGTCGCGTTCATTTATCCCGACATAGATCGCATCCGGGTCCGATCTCGGGACGGCCTGGATCATTGCCCTGATGCCCTGAGCGGCTGTGATATTGCGGGCTGCCGGGGCATCGGAGCCTTCGGCAGGTTTTGCCGCCGGATCGACGGCGTAAACATTAAAATTCTCGTCGCCGCCCTTGTCCTGAACGAACAGGATATATTTGCCGTCACGCGACCAGAAATACGACCGCACAGGCCGCGTGTCGTTCGTCAGAGGACGCGCGGCATTAAAAGGCTCGTTAACGCCCTTTACCCAGACATTCATTGTGTCGTTAAAGGGTTTGATGAAGGAAATATATTTGCCGTCCGGTGATATTTGCGCGCCGGCGTATTCCGGGTTGCCGAAGATCACCTCACGATCAATAAGCGGCGGAAGCTGTGCCGATACGGCCGACATCGTTCCCGTTACAAAAATGGCGATTGCCGCGATCTTTAATAGAAATCTCATAAGCTTAAGTTTGTCCTTGTCTTTTCAGGAATAGAATTCCTATTGAATTACGAAGCACCAGATCAAAAGTTCGGCATTACTAAACTAAAGTACATCGTCAAGCCATTCCTTCTTGCGAAAGGATGATTCTGACCAGAAGTCGCGGAAAATCTCCATTTCGGGCCGTGCGTTCGGCGGCGTAACGACCGTGACAACATCGTAGCGAAACCGCATGTCGAACAGGCCGAAGATCCTGCGGTAAACGCGGGCAGCGCGTATTATCTGCCGCTGTTTTTGCCGATCGACAGCCGAGAGCGGGCCGCCGAAATCGCGTGATGCCCGCGTTTTGACCTCGATGAAGCAAAGCGTGTCTTCTTCGAGAGCGATAAGGTCGATCTCACCCGTGACCTGCGCTCCGCGGCTGTTGCGGCCTATCGGCACGGTGAAATTTGCCGCCACAAGCCGAAAACCGTTCAGCCGCAGAAAACGGGCCGCAAGCGTTTCGCCTTTCTCTCCCGTCTGCCTTGTGCTTCGCCGCACGACGGGCTTATGCTGTTGTAACGAATCCGAACCTGGGATCATTGTTATGAATGTGATATTCCATGCCATTATATCAGAGATCGGAATGGAAAAACGCTTTCGATCCGTCGTGAACTTAAATGTTTGAACGGGCATTATTGATAAGTCGATATGTCTGACAAGTTTTACCCGTGCGGTGAAGAGTTTGACCACTTGAGAAAAAAGATGAAATTAAGATTATCGAGTTTTTTGTTACTGACTACGTTAACTCTCATATGCGGCTCTAATGTCCTTAGCCAGTCAACTTCGAATGATGGAAAAAGGATGTCGTCATTCGATGGCCTTTATGCTGTGACTGTTCCGGCATCTGTCCGATCTGGCGGCGGCGGGCCTCTGGAAAAGGAGTTTACCGAGGGTCTGGGATCGAGCTATTCGGCCTATTGGAATGGCGACGGAATATATTTGCAAGCCGGGCATGTCAATTTTAATGAGGATGAAACCATTCCCTCACCATCGGAACGTAAGGAACTGCTTTCTATTGCCCTAGCCAACCTGAAACGCTATCGTGCTCAAAACAAAGATCTTTCACTTGAATTTGAACTTGAACGACAGTCCAGGGTGAACGGTATAGATGTCAGTGAGTTGGTCTTTAGGGGGCCTGGAGGGAAGCTCATTTACAGACTGTTTTCAACCGAAATTGGGATAGTTAGATTTACAGCGGCGTTCTCTACGGTGGAAGCAGAAAAGGCTTCAATGGCATTTCTTGACTCGATAGAATCTCCGACGCGGGATCAGATCATTGCGGAGAAGATAAAATCGGCAACTCCGGAAACGCTTCCTCAGTGTCCGCCTGCTTTCCCCATGATGACCGACCTGAAAGAAAAGGGGTTAAATGGGAAAGTGGAGTCGATCTCTATAGAGAGGCAGGAATCGACCGGAGAGCGCTTCGTACGGGAACAGACAGCATTTGATAAGAATGGACGGATATCCAAGACGATCACCTTTGAGTTCGATGGACGTCCCGATTCAGTGAGAGTTTATGGCTGTATCGACGATAAACGAGTTTCCCGATCAGGTTATGCCACGTATGAGAATCGGTTTTTCGGAATGCCTCCTCTACGTCCGGGAGCCAAGCCTCGTGACCCCAGATTCACCAATTCTTACGAAATCATGACAAAGAGCAATGGTGATATAGAGAAGACAATTCTCTACGGAAATGATTCCACTGTTTACTCTTCTTCTGAATATGTTTACGGGAACGGAGTATTAGAAATAACAACGACCGATTCCGACGGCGATGTGACGTGGAAGGGGACTGATACATTTGATGCCAATGGGCGAATTGCAAAACAGGTTAGCCACAGATTTGGTCAAAATGGGGTGGAGTGGCGGAACACATATACATTCGTATCATTTGACAAGGAAGGTAATTGGACCAAACGCACCGGAAGATACGAATATTTTAAAAATGAAAAGATAGAGGACACATCAGAATACACCGAATATCGTTCAATAAAATACTATTGATCATTACTTTCAGTCATTCCCAAAGGCGGCAAAAGTATTTCAGGAACATTGTCGTCTTTAGAGCGATTATCCTTATTCCACTCATGCGAACTACAGAAAAACACACGAACCGGCTGATCGATGAGACCAGCCCGTATCTTTTACAGCACGCTCACAACCCGGTCGATTGGTTTCCGTGGGGCGAGGAGGCGTTTGAAAAGGCAAAGGCCGAGGACAAACCGGTTCTGGTCAGCATCGGGTATTCGGCGTGTCACTGGTGTCATGTCATGGAGCGCGAATCGTTTGAGGACGAGGCGGCCGCCGCGATAATGAACGAGCATTTCATCAGCATCAAGGTCGATATGGAGGAACGCCCGGACGTCGATCAGATCTATATGACGTTCGTTCAGATGACGACGGGACGCGGCGGCTGGCCGATGAACGTATTTCTGATGCCGGACAAACGGCCGTTTTTCGGCGGTACGTATTTTCCGCCGCAGCCGCGTTACCAAATGCCGAGCTGGCCGCAGATACTTACGAGCATCGCCGATGCGTGGAAGGAAAAACGAGAGGAACTGCTGGAATCGGCCGAGAACATTGTCGGCGAACTCAGGCGCATAACGACGGCGGAGTTATCACGCGGCGGCTCGGCGCTCAACGACGCCCTGGCGGAAAAGGCTTTTCAGAGTTTCGTTCGTTCCTTTGACGCAAGGAACGGCGGGTTTGGCGGCGCTCCGAAATTTCCGGCGGCAATGGCGATGGATTTCCTGCTCAGATACTGGAAGCGAACGGGAAATATCAATGCTCTGGACATGGTTCGTCACACTGCCCGGAAAATGGCAGAAGGCGGCATCTACGATCAGCTCGGCGGCGGTTTTCACCGCTATTCCGTCGATGCAGTGTGGTTGGTCCCGCATTTCGAGAAGATGCTGTATGACAACGCACAGTTGATAAGGGTCTATTTGCATTTGTATCAGATCGCGAATGCGGAACGCGGAATGCGGAATGCGGAATCTGCGGATGCGGAAGTTTTTAAGCGTGTGGCGGTTGAAATACTTGAGTATGTGCGGCGCGAGATGCTGGATGCGTCGGGCGGTTTTTATTCCACGCAGGACGCCGACAGCGAGGGCGAAGAGGGGAAATTCTTTGTCTGGGCGCCCGATGAGATCGAGGCCGTGCTGGGAGCCGAGGACGCTGCGATCTTCAATTTCTATTTCGATGTTTCGGACGACGGCAATTTTGAGGGAGCAAACATTCTCAATATCAAGCTCTCTGAAGCCGAGACCTGCGAAGCCCTGAAGATAACGCCCGATCATCTTTCCGAGGTCATCGAACGCGGGAAAGAGCTGCTGTTTGACGAACGCGAAAAACGCATCAAGCCCTTTCGTGACGAAAAGGTACTGACGGCGTGGAACGGCCTCGCTCTGGCGGCATTTGCCGAGGCGTCTGCCGTGCTGAACGAACCGGAATATCTTGACATCGCAAAACGCAATGCGGATTTTCTGATCGCTGAACTTCAGGAAGACGGCCGCGTGCTGCGGACGTGGAAGGACGGCAGGGCAAAGCTCAACGGCTATATCGAAGACTATGCGAACCTTGCCGACGGGCTTCTTGAGCTTTATCAGGCGGGCGGCGATGTTCGTTATTATGACGAGGCCAAACGACTGGCGGACGCGATGATAACGGAGTTTTGGGATGTGGACGACGGCGGTTTCTTTTTCACTTCAAATGATCACGAGGAACTGATCGTCCGCAACAAGGACCTTTACGACAACGCGACGCCTTCGGGCAATTCGGTCGCGGCTGACGTTTTGCTAAAGCTGGCGAAACTTTCCGGCGATGAACGGTATGAGCGCTTTGCGGTGACGGTTCTGCGTCTTGCCGCCGCACAGGTCGAACGCCATCCGCAGGGTTTCGGCAGGGCATTGGCGATCATGGAATTTTTGCACGCACCGGTCAAGGAGATAGCCCTGATAGGAGATGCGGCGAATGAAATGCGGAAAGCGGTCTTTGGTGAATATCGCCCGTTCAAGGTTGTTGCATCGGGCGATGCCGTGTCGGAGCGGCCAGAACTTCTAAGAGGCAGGGAAGCGGTTGACGGAAAGCCGACAGCTTATGTCTGCGAATCTTTTGTCTGCCAAAGGCCGGTGACGACCGTCGATGAATTGAAACATCTTCTGTAGCCACTTAACAGTAAAGGCTGAAATAAAAAAGAGAGGATGTCTGAAAGGTGTTTTTAAATTGCCTCCACCTTTAGGTGGAGGTCAGCAGCCAGAATAGAACATAGGCTTCAGCCAAAAAGGAAAAATATCTTTCAGAATTTGGCTAAAGCCGTCAACTTTGCAATCTGTGACCACTAGCTAAAGCTAGTGGCAACTTAAACTGATCGAAAAAGAGGCCGCCTTTTCAGACGGCCTCTTAATTTTTTACCGAGCCAATGACTACGGCTTCTTGACAGCATTGGCTGCCGTGTTGGCGGCTTCCTTTGCGGCGTCAACTGTCTTTTCAGCTGCATCCTTAACTGCGTTAGCAGCTTCCTTGGTTGCATCAGCGGCTTTTTCAGTTGCGTTAGCTGCTGTGTTTGCAGCTGTGTTGGCTGCGTTCGAAGCAGCATTAACAGCTTCGTTAGCTGCTTCCTTGGCTGCGTTGGCAGCTTCGTTAGCGGCATTAGCAGCTTCGTTAGCAGCGTTAGCAGCCGCATTAGCGGCATTGTTAGCAGAGTTACCGGTCGTACCTGCATCACCGCAAGCCATTCCAAGAGCACCCAATGCCAAAAGGGATGAAAGTGCAATAAGTTTCTTCATTTTAGTTTGTTTCTCCTGTCTTCTTCAAAGATTAAATTTAACCTATATTTACATCGGGCCTATCTTTCTTAAGCCCGTGTCCCAACCAAAGTTTTATGGAACATTGGACAATATAGTAAGCTGAAACGCGATAGTCAACCCCAAAAGTGCGAAAAAACCGTTTGGAATTAACATCTTTGGCCTGTTCAACAGCCCGTGAAAAGGCCTCAGGGGCATGGCTTTTGATCGCGTTTTTTGCTCCGGCACGATCCTCATAAGCGACGCCGGCCGGAGGCGGGAAATTTTCAGATGCTCCGTAAAAATGGAAAAGACACTTGAGCCGAAACCCATCGTGTCTTTTCCTAACAGATCATTCCCAAATCTACTTGGCGTTCGAGTTCGCCGTGTTGGCGTTCGCCGGTTTTGCTGTGGTCGCATTGCCGGTGTTTGCCGCGTTCGAGTTCGAGGTGTTTGCCGTATTGCTCGGTGTGGTGTTCGAGGCATTTGACGACGTTGTGTTGGACGTGCCGTTCGTGTTGGTGACGGCGGTGTTGTTAGCCGCGGACGTGTTCGTGTTCACGGTGGTGTTCGTATTGGTGTTGGCGGCTCCGTTGTTTGCGGGTGCAGTGTCGCCACAGGCAATGCCGAGGGAACCTAGTGCAAGAACTGATGAAAGTACCAGAACTTTTTTCATAACCAAAATCTCCTGTCTTCTGCAAGAACTGAATCTCTCTAAATTTAACTGCCTAGGCAGTTTTGCCCGATATTTTGTGAATATCGGAACAAACGCCAATGTTAGTGATTGACTTGCCTTTAGTCAACCTGAAAACAGTCCCAAAATGCATTTTTTTGAAATATTTTTTTGACGGATATTTGCCGCTATGAACAGGAATTTGGCATGTTCTCCGGCGCAAGGCCGATAACCTAAAATATTGACTTATGACACCGCGAAAGGCTATCTTGAATCTAGCGGTGATTTGCCCGTGATCCGCGGCAGCACTCGTTCCGGTCCTGCCCGAAGCTTTTCCCGATCCATTTGCCTTCGGCGAGTTTTCCTCGTATGTCTTCACGTTCCTCATTTGCTTACAAGATACTTGCGTTTTCCGGCCTGTTGGCTCCGGGACTTACGTTCCTCATCGCGGTCTCCGACGCGTCCATGGAAAGCAAGACCGCCGGCCTTTTGCTGATCTCGCTGATATACGCTGCCATCTGCGTTTGGGCCTTCCTTAAGGATAAGGAGACGCGGGCCGCAGCCGCGCCGTTCATTCACTACCAGGCCGATGAAAGCTTCCCGGTTTCGGAAGACGATCCGATAGGCGAAAAGCTTCAGGTGCTTGAAGAGGCAAGAGCGTTCTTTGGCTCGTCGCTGAAATCCGACGATATGTTTCGTCTGGTTTCGAGCCGTGTGTGTGAGATCGTGCCGTTCGACGCATCTGTCCTGATGCTGCCCGATGATGACCGCAAACGCTTAACTGCCGCTCATTGCGGCGGGCCCGGTATGGACGATCAACCCGCCGCCGAGGTCGGCATCGGCCCGGCAGGAATGGCGTTCCTTTCCGGTGAGATCGAACTGGGCGGCGCGGTGGATATAGGCGACGACGAGGCCGGTCAGCGATATGCGGCGGTCGCCGCGCTTCCGCTGCTTCACAAGGATGAACCGTTCGCCGTGTATCAGATGTATTTTTCCGAACAGATAGCCGACAGGCAAAAGCTGCTGGAACTTCTGAGGCCCGTTGCCGAAAGGATAGCTCCGCTTTTCCTCGGTGCGAGGGCGTTCGACGCATCGCTTTCAAATGCACTGACCGATCCGTTAACCGATCTGCCCAATGAAAGAGCGTTCTTTCTTGTGCTGGAAACGCAGGTCGCCGAATCGCAGCGGTTCGGCACGGAACGTCCGCTTTCTGTGGTCGTGGCGGACATAAAGGGCTTTGACGACGCGAACCGCATTTTCGGCCACGCTACCGGCGACAATATCCTGCGATTTACCGGAGAGACGATGCGGGCATTATTACGGCGGATGGATTTTCTCGCCCGCTCCTCCGGCGATGAATTTCTCATACTGCTTCCTACCGCCGACGAGCGGACGGCGGACGAAATTGTGGCACGGGTCAGAGAAGGCTTTGCCGCGACGGCATTTCAGATATCCGAGCATGAGTCAACGAAGATCTGGCTCAACTTCGGCATCGCCGCGTTTCAAAAGGACGGAGACACCTCGCAGGAACTTCTGCAAAAGGCGCGGGCAAAAAAACAACAGGCAAAGTCCGAAGATCCGGCAAATATCGTATGGTTCGATGAGGAATATCTGAACTGACGGCGTTTTATTCGCGTGATGATCTTGCAAAACGGCAGTTTCGGCAAAAGGCGTCGAACCGCCGTTTGTGGTAATCTGGGAACCTATGGCGAAGATCACCTTTCTCGGCGGTGTGGGAACCGTCACCGGCTCAAAATATCTTTTAGAACATAACGATAAAAAGGTGTTGGTCGATTGCGGGTTGTTTCAGGGTTTTCGCGAACTCCGCGAACGCAACTGGGAAGAGCCGTTTTTCGATCCGCAGTCGCTGGACGCGATAATAATCACTCACGCTCACATCGACCATACAGGTTATCTGCCGCGTGTGGTGAGGCTCGGGTTTGCCGGGCCGGTCTATACCTCACGGGCGACGAATGATCTGCTCAAAATATTGCTGCCCGATTCGGGCAGGCTTCAGGAAGAGGACGCCGATTACCGCAACCGCCACGAACTTACACGCCATTCGCCCGCTTTGCCGCTCTATGATGAGAAGGATGCAAAGGAAACTCTTAAACTGATCCGCCCCGTACCGAATAACGGCCAGGCCGTGCATATCTGTGATGGAATGCGGGCGAGCTTTTTGGTCGCGGGCCACATTATGGGAGCCAGCCTCGTGTTGTTGGAAATAGACGGTGCCGGCGATGACGGCGGAACGCTGCGTTTCCTTTTCTCCGGCGACCTCGGCCATTACGACCAACCCATTGTCAAAGATCCGGCTCCGCCGCCTTCATGCGATCATCTGATGGTCGAATCGACATACGGCAACCGTCTGCACGGCGATGTCAGTTCGGAAGATCAGATGGCGCGGATAATAAACGAGGCAGCGGAAAGGAACGGGCCTGTATTGATCCCCGCGTTCGCGGTCGGCCGAACGCAGGAAGTGCTCTATATGATCCGCGAGCTTGAGGAAGCGGGCCGCATCCCGATCCTGCCCGTTGTGGTCGATTCGCCGATGGCGTCACAGGCAACGCAGGTCTATAACCGCTGGAACGAGGCACACGACCAGGAATACGTCTCGATCCTTTCGCGGAAAAAGCATCCGTTGCGGACCGGTTCGATGTCAACGGCCGCCACGCGCGACGAATCAAAACGGGTCAACACAATGAAGGGAACGCGGATCATCATCTCGGCTTCGGGAATGATGACCGGCGGACGAGTGCTTCACCACGCGGTGCGGATACTTCCCAATGAGAACGCGACGGTTGTCTTTGTCGGGTTTCAGGCGGCGGGAACAACAGGCCGCCGTGTTCAGGACGGCGAGAGCGAGGTCAAGATAATGAAGCAGTGGGTCCCTGTTAAGTGCCACGTCGAAAAGGTCGAGGGCTTTTCGGCCCACGCCGACTGGAAGGCCGTTCTGCAATGGCTGGAAGGCCTGCCGAACACGCCGAAAACGGTTTTCACGACCCACGGCGAACCCGAGGCCGCCGAGGCAATGGCACAGCACATCCGCGACCGCTTCGGCTGGAATGTCGTCGTGCCTGAATACAAACAAAGCATTGAATTGTGATAAGAAAATCGTGTAAATTTAGTGTATGACAGCAAAGCCGAAAGGAAAATACATTTCGCCTGAGGAATATCTTGCGATGGAGCGCGAAGCGCTCGAAAAACACGAGTATTACAACGGCGAGATATATCTGATGTCGGGTGCGAAAAGGAACCACGTATATATCTGCTCGAATATTCTTGTCAGCCTTGCACCGTGCCTAAAAGATCGAAACTGTCGCATTGTCGCATCCGATCTGCGCGTACACATTCCGGCTACGGGGCTTTATACGTACCCGGACGTAACGATAGTTTGCGGCAGTGACGAGTTTTTGCCCGACAGTCATTTCGACACGCTCCTTAACCCGAAAGTAATAATCGAGGTGCTTTCACCGTCAACCGAATCATACGACCGCGGGGCAAAATTCGATCATTACAAAGCGATAGATTCTCTTAAGGAATATGTTCTTGTGTGGCAGGACAAAAAGCGCGTCGCGCGTTATACGCGTCGGGATGATGGCAGTTGGGTACTTACCGATCTTATCGGTGATGACGCCGCCATCGAACTTGTTTCCGTCGGCTGCTCGCTTTCGATGAACGACATCTACGACCGAATCGAGTTCGACAAAGACCCTCAAACCGAAGGTTCGCGTGAGATAAACTGAATAGCAGCAGATTCAATGATATATCTCGAATCACCTCCGTCGCCGCATCTTTGCGGGGCCATCAAGCATTTTTGGGCGCTGGAGCATTCGGCACAGGCGGATGCCTCGCCCGAACCGGTGATGCCTGACGGCTGCATCGAGATCGTTTTTAATTTTTCCGACCGGTTCCGAAAGTTTTACGCGGACGGAGCCTCCTCGTTCCAGCCGCGAACGCTTATCGCGGGACAAATGAGCCGTGGAATATTGATCGCCCCGAGCGGAGCGGTCGATCTTTTCGGCATCAGGTTTCGCCCGGCGGGATTTTTCGGCCTGTTCGGTTTTCCCGCAGCGGAACTGACGGATCGCATCGAGGACGTTTCAGACATCTGGAGCAGCCTCGAACCGCTGCTTTACGAACGTCTGGTGTCGTTAAGTTCGTTTGAGGAACGCGTCACCGCTTTTGAGGAATATGTACTGAAAAACTTTCCCAGTACGAACGGTACGGCAAAAGAGATCGATCACGCGGTTGCGATGCTGGCGGACAATACACCGGTTCGGCAGCTTGCTAAAGACCTCGGGTGGAGCGAAAGGCGGCTTGAGCGCCATTTTCTGCGAACAGTCGGTGTCAAGCCAAAGCTTTTTGCCCGCATCTCGCGTTTTCAGCGTTTGCTAAAGATGCTGGAATCGGGCGAAGTGTCGGCGCTCGCTGATGCTGCGGTTGCAGCCGGATATTACGACCAGCCGCATATGAACCGCGATTTTGCCGAGTTTGCTCAAACGACGCCGACAGAATTTCTCACCTCATCGCACCGCATTTCGGAACTGTTCGTTTCGGGCAGTTGAAGGTGTCGGTTTTTTACAATACCTTTCTGCCCGCCATACCTTATACTGCCTCTCAGCTTTACGATTTTTTTGTTTGAACGGAGATATTCGCTTATGAGATCTGTTTTGATAACGGCGGTGTTCGCCCTGGCTTTTATGGTGGTTCCTTTCGTCGCTTACGGACAGGACAAAGACACGGAAAAGGCAAAGACGCCGACGGTTAACGGCCTCGACTGGCTTGCAGGATGTTGGGAACTGAACGTTCCTGAAAGAAAGATGACGATAACCGAACAGTGGATGAAACCGCTCGGCGGAACGCTGATCGGAATGGGCCGAACGGTGGTTGACGGCAGGACAGCTTCGTTCGAATATCTGCGGATCGTTACGGCCGAAAGCGGCTTTGACTATATCGCAAAGCCTTCGCAAAACGCGACGGAAACGACGTTCAAGATGAAAACCGCGTCTGATTCGGAACTGATCTTCGAAAATCCCGAACACGATTTTCCCCAACGCATTATCTACCGGAAAGGTGAGGCGGATTCGCTTTTCGCCCGCATCGAAGGCACGCGGAACGGGCAGACACGCGGAATGGACATCCCAATGAAACGGGCGAAGTGCGAATAAACCCGAATTCGTTAAATGCTGGATTTTATTGGGAAACTGTTGTAGATTTGTGATGTATGACGGCACTTCCGAAACAGACCATGGTCACTCCGGATGAGTATCTTTCAATGGAACGTGCATCGGATGTGAGGCATGAATATCATGACGGCGAAGTTTTTGAAATGGACGGAGCAAGTGAAGCTCATGTGATCATTTGCTGGAATATAAGCTCGATGCTTCATTCAATGTTCAAGGGACGGCCTTGCAAAGCTTACCTTTCGGATATGCGTCTGCACGTCACATCCACAGGATTATATACCTACCCGGATATTTCTGTGGTTTGCGGAAAAGAGGATACAAATCCCGATACTCTTATCAATCCAACCGTTATTTTTGAGGTGCTTTCGCCTTCAACTGCGAATTACGATCGCGGAGACAAATTTGAGCATTACCGGGAGATCGACTCGCTGAAAGAATACGTGCTTATATGGCAGGATAAAAAACGAGCAGCTCGTTTTACAAGACAGCCGGACAATACATGGCTGTTGGCCGACTTTATCGGCGAAGATGCAGTTATCGATCTTTTGTCTCTCTCATGCTCGGTCTCAATGAGTGACATTTATGACAAGGTCGAATTTACCACATAAGATCACTCATATCTGAGGCTTTCTATCGGGTCGAGTTTTGCGGCCTTTCGCGCGGGCAGGACGCCGAAAACCAGCCCGATGCCGACGGAAACGCCAAGCGACAAAAGGATCATCCACATTTCGACCTTTGCGGGCAGGCTCGGCAAGAGAAGCAATAATAAATTACTGATGCCGAGCGACAGGATGACGCCGACCACGCCTCCGAGCAGCGTCAGAGCCATCGCTTCGGCCAAAAACTGGAACACGATCGCCCCCCGCGTGGCGCCTATCGCCTTGCGGATGCCGATCTCCTTTGTGCGTTCCGTTACCGAAACGAGCATGATGTTCATTACGCCGATGCCGCCGACCAGCAGCCCGAGGCAGGAGATGGCTATTGCGGCCAGGCCGACACCGGCCATCATTCCGTCAAACTGCCGCATGAAATCATCGGCGGTCTTGACGTCGAAATCGTTCGGAGCGCCGTGTGCGACGCCGCGACGAAGGCGGAGAATCCCTTCGATCTCCTGCACGGCGGCGTTCAGTTCTCCGGGCTTTGCCTGTGCGATGTGAAGCACGGCGTCACGCGTCGGGGCCATTTTCCTCGCCGTGCGATACGGCATGAAGATCTTTCTGTCCTCTTCATTTTCCCCGAAAAAACCCGCTTCGCGTTTTTCCAGAACGCCGACAATGGTCCAGGTCGATCCGTTCATCCTGATCTCTTTTCCCATCGCCTCGGCGGAGTCGCCGTCAAAGAGGGCCTCGACGGCATTTACGCCGACGATCAGAACGTTTCGCCTTTCCTGGTTGTCCAGTTCGGTCAGCCATCGCCCTTCCTTTAGCCGTATGTTCGCGATCTCGTCATAATTTGGCGTGACGCCGTCGGTCAAAGCCCAACGATAATTCTTATCTTTATAGATCATGTTGTCGTCAAAGCCCGTTCCCCATGAACCGATGTTTATCGCAACGGTGGCGATGTCTTTAACTGTCGATGAAAAGGCGAGTATCGCCTCGGCGTCTTCCAGCGTAAGGGCCTTGCGGTTGCGTTCGTCGCGGTTGCTTGGCCCAAAGCCTGTGGAAAGATGAAAAAGATAGATATTGTTCGTTCCGTATTCCTCGAACATCTTGACGATGTTCTGCCGCATTCCCGTAAGAATGGACGCGACGACAATAGCCGTCATAATGCCGACCACAATGCCGAGAATGGTCAGGAACGAACGGAATTTGTTCGAGATGACGCTGTCATACGCCATCTTCAAAACTTCTATCGGTAATGAAGCGGAAACTCTCATATTGCCTCAGTTCTTGGTCAAAGCCACTATCGGATCAAGTTTTGCCGCTTTCCATGCCGGATAAAGGCCCGCGAGGATGCCGATGACGCTTGATACCCCGAGGCCGACCGATATATAAAAAAGCGTGATCGTCATCGTCATGCTCAGCAGATAGCCGACGAGCTGCGTTGCTCCGAGTGCAAGCAACAGCCCCAGAATACCGCCGACAACGCATAACAGCGCCGATTCTATAAGGAACTGGAGCAGTATCTGGTTTCGTGTGGCCCCCAATGCTTTTCGCAAACCGACCTCGAACGTGCGTTCAGTCACCGAAACGAGCATGATGTTCATCACAACAATGCCGCCGACTACCAAAATGATCAAAGTAACAGGAAGTACCACAAGGTTGATCATACTCGTGATGGTGTCCATCGTTTTGTTGAATTCATCGACATTTACTACGGAAAACGTGCTTTCTTCGCTGCCGAGCAGTTTCCGATAGTTGCGAAGCATTAGCTCGGCCTCTTCGATGGCCGGGAGAAAATCCTCTTTCTCGATGGTCTTGCCGTGCAGCTGAATGCCGTTCGTGCGGCTGAATATCTGGTTGTGCAGCGTGACAGGTATATAAATGTGACGGTCCTGCGATTGGCCGAAGAACGACCCGCGTTTCTTTTCGACACCGATGATCGTGACCGGAACGCCTCTTATTTTCAGTTTTTTTCCTATCGGCGAGGTGAACTCGAACAGCCTTTCCTGAACGTCAGTGCCGATCACCGCGACGGGCGAACGGCGCGTGACCTCTTCTTTTGTAAAAAAGCGTCCGTCGGCCAGCGTTTTGTCCTCGATCTCGTACATGTTGTCGGTGACGCCGATGATGCGGACCGACGGCATTTCGACGGTGCCTTCCTGAAGGTCGGCTCCGGCATTCATTTGCGCTCCGACGTAGGTCGAGAGTCGCAGATTGTCACGCAGATACTCATATTCTTCCCATGTGACGTCCTTGTTTCGCCGATTTCGTCTTTCAAACTCATCTTCGGAGAGATGCTCCATGCTCGCCATGCGGGTCATCATGTAGTGATTTGAACCCAAAACCTTGGATATCTGATCTATCACGTAGGTCTTGAGTCCGGAAATGGACGCACCGACCACGACGACCGCTGCGACGCCGATGATGATGCCGACCAGCGTCAGCAAGGCCCTGAGCTTGTGTTCAAGGATCGACTTCAGCGCGATCATGAAAGCATCGTAATAAAAAGAATAGATCTGCCGCATAAAGGTGTCGGTCCTTAAATCTTCGGAATCGCTCTTTTTGTGGACATGCCGCATTTCGCAGCCTTGCAAAAAGCGGGATACCGAAGCAAACGTAAAGAAGTGTAAAAAAGTTCAAAAAAAGTGACCCGCACGTGAAAGTTTTTGACACGCAGGACGCGTTGCCGCACCGCCCGGACAAACGTTACGCAATTCGGCTAAAAAAAATATTCGCAATTCGCGAATCGCGAATGTATAATGTACGAGGTATGAAGAAAAAGATGCAAATAAGCCTTAAACCGCAAGACGTGGTGATATTGCTCAAGTTGGTTAATTATCGCTATATCAAACGTCCGCCTTATTTTGAGATCGCTGAGAGCCTGGGAATGAGCCAGTCAGAGGTCAATGCCTCGGTAAGGAGATTGCAGGCAGCCGGGCTTCTTCATGGAAAGGAATTAAATGAAAGGCCCATACCGGAAGCAGTTGCGGAGTTTTTGATACACGGTGTCAAATATATGTTTCCTCCGGTGATGGGATCGCTTTCTCGCGGAGTGCCGACATCATACGCCGCAGAGCCGCTCAGTGACCTGATCAATGCCGGAGACGATCCGATACCGGTGTGGCCGGATGCTAAGGGAAACAAAAAGGGCATTGCATTCTATCCTTTATACGGCACGGTTCCCGCAGCTGCGGAGCGCGACCCGTCACTATACGAGATGCTTGCGTTGGTTGACGCCATAAGGTCGGGCCGGGCAAGGGAACGAAAACTTGCCGAGCGGGAATTACTGAAACGGCTTGAAAATAAATGAAAGGTGTATGGCAAGTACCAATCTGGAAATGTTGAGAATGGCTGCTGCCAGATTGATGCCGGTTCTTGATGAACTGGTGTTCGTGGGCGGCAGCACGGTGGAATTGTTCATCACCGACGAAGCCTCTTTGGGCATTCGAGAAACAAAAGACGTTGATGTTATCGTCGAGGCTTTCACGTATGCCGAGTATATGGAATTTGGGGAGCGTCTAAAGAAAATAGGATTTGCTGAGGACACCGGCGATGACGCTCCGCTGTGCCGTTGGGTGAATGATTCCACCGTGCTGGATGTGATGCCATTGGATGAAAAGGTATTGGGGTTTACGAATCGTTGGTATAAAAAGGTGATTCAAAATGTTCTGGAAGTTCATCTGGCCGAAGATCTTCGCATAAAAATTCCCAAACCGGAATATTTTCTTGTAACGAAGATAGAGGCCTTTAATACTCGAGGAAAAGGCGACTATTATGCGAGCCATGACCTTGAGGATATTATTGCCGTAATAGATGGCCGCGCGGAAATGATAGTTGAGGTGAGAAACGGTGATGAGGAAGTTGCCGAAGCCGTAACGGGTTTCTTTAAAGCTTGTCTTGATGACGACCGATTTCTGAATGCCTTGCCGGGACTTTTAACTTCTGTATCCTCTGATGCGGGCAGATTGGAGGTCGTATTGACCCGCCTAAGGGAACTTGCGAGGTGAAACTTGTATGATATCGACGATGGAAAATGACGGGTGTCATTCGCAACATATAAATTGCCACTAACGGATGCCAGGTTCGCCGTCTTCGTGCTACAATTTGCTTTTATTTATTCACATCAGCTTAGGAGAAAACCGCATTGGCAGTTTTAGTAGATAAGAACACGCGTCTGATCGTTCAGGGCATTACCGGAAAAGAGGGAACATTTCATACCCTGCAAATGGTCGATTACGGCACGAACGTGGTCGGCGGCGTCACGCCCGGCAAGGGCGGCACAACGCACGAGGGCATTCCGGTATTTAACACCGTCGCTGAGGCAGTAAAGGAAACCGGAGCGAACGCATCGGTCATTTATGTGCCGCCGCCGTTTGCGGCGGATGCCATCATGGAAGCAGCCGACGCGGGCATTGCGCTGGTCGTCTGCATAACCGAAGGAATTCCCATTGCCGATATGGTAAAGGCGAAGGAGTATCTTTCGACACGTTCCACGCGGCTTATCGGCCCGAACTGTCCCGGCATCATCTCGCCCGGAAAGTGCAAGATCGGCATCATGCCCGGCCATATTCATAAAGAAGGCCGCATCGGGGTTGTTTCACGCTCCGGCACGCTGACCTACGAGGCGGTCGGCCAGCTGACGGCGCTCGGCCTTGGCCAATCGACCGCCATCGGCATCGGCGGCGACCCGATAATCGGCACCACCCACACGGACGCCCTTGCTCTGTTTCAAGCCGACGACGAAACCGACGCCATCATCATGATCGGCGAGATCGGCGGCACCGCCGAAGAAGAGGCTGCCGCCTACGCAAAAGAACACGTCACAAAACCCATAGTCGCTTTTATCGCCGGCCAGACAGCGCCTCCCGGCCGCCGCATGGGCCACGCCGGAGCCATCATCTCAGGCGGCAAAGGAACCGCCGCCGAAAAAATGAAGGCCCTGACCGATGCTGGCATCCGCGTTGTGGAATCACCCGCCGACATCGGCGCCGCCGTTGTTGAGGTTCTGGGATCGAAGGCTGCTGCTTAATCGACCAAAAGGACGTAAACGACCAAAAGTATTGTCCTGTATGTACAAACTTAAGTCATTTAGGTCTTTTTTGTCCTTTTTACCATAATGAACGACGGCTTTATTCCGCCTCATGGCGGATATCAGAAACTGTTGGCATATCGACGTGCCGAAATAGTTTATGACGCGACAGTAAAATTTTGTGCCGACTTATTCAATAAACGTGACCGTACTGTAGATCAAATGGTACAAGCAGCTCGTTCGGGAAAGCAAAACATAGCAGAAGGCAGCCAGGCATCGGGAACCTCTAAGGAGTTCGAGATAAAGCTGACCAATGTCGCCCGTGCGAGCCTTGAAGAACTGCTTATAGATTACCGTGATTTTTTGCGCATACGCGGCCTTTCCGAATGGCCGAAGGAGCATCGTTACGTTAAAAGGCTGCGTGAGATAAATCGCACACCCGATGCAAATTACGAGACCTTTCGCAGGGCAGTTGAAAATCCCGATGTTGAGATCAGAGCGAATGCAATAATTGGGCTTATTAAGGTGACGAATTATTTGCTTGACCAACAAATACGACACCTTGAAAAAGAATTTCTTGAAAAAGGCGGCCTAAAGGAAAATATGTTTCGGGCACGCATCGAATATCGCGACAAACAGAGAAAAGGACTGAAATGACAAAAAAAAAGAGAAATAGCCAGAGAAAAACGAAGATTGGGGGTAGCTTAACATGTCATGAGGCAACTAAATAGGTTATCGGCGGGTCAAAAGTAGTAAAGTGAAGACAGTTTGGGATGTGTAATTCTCTTTTACGAATGTTATTTTTGATGTTGGTTTGCGGGTTGACCATAGCAGGCCAGAATGTGGTTACGGTTTCGGGGCGTGTTTCGGATGAAGGTGGTGCGGCGATCGCCAGAACCCGAGTTTCATTTGAGGATGCGAGTGGAAAGGTATCGTCTGAATTATCTAATAAGGATGGCGGATTTGAGTTCAGGCTGATGCCAGGGGTTTACAAGGTCACGGCTCGTTATGAGGAACATCAGGCGTGGGAACAGTTTCTTTTGAATGGGTATCAGGTAGCTGAAGGCGGTAAGCCTTTGGAAATTGTTTTGAAAGTCAGCCAGCGATGGGCGGACGATCATGGGACGCCGGTTGAAGGGACACTGGTAGAAAAGGAAAAAATAGCTAGACCGGCGAATGAAACTGACTATTCGATTTTGACGGGAACAGTCTTTGATGATTACGGGTCAATAATCGTAGGAGCGAAAATTGTCGCATCGGGAAGAGATGGGACGAAGTGGGAGGCCTTTGTTGATGAAAAATTTGTATATGTACTGGAGTTGCCTTTAGGGACATATACCTTGCAAATAAGCAAAGAGGGATTTTGTCCAGCAGTATTTCGGGAATATCGAATTGTTAAATCAACATTTGGGAAGTTGTCGCTAGATGTTGCATTGAATGTGGGAGGGTCACATACCACATGTTCTCAGGGGGACACACCAACGATGTCTGATAAAACTAATAAATCAATAAATAAAAAGAATAATGAGCAATTAAAATTTGGAATAATCAAGCCAGACGCGGTGCAGAAAGTGGTAAAATAGGGATCATGGAGAACATTTACAAATTGCCGTTGGTGATGGAACCGCAGCCGGAGGGCGGGTGGACAATTACGTGTCCTATTCTGCCGGGGCTTGTAACTGAGGCGGACACGGTTTAAGCGATATCGGTAACGTTGCCGATGCTCCGGAGGTGTTGATCGAAGGTTTTGACGATCTATTGGCGGTAAGGATTTCTATATGAAGCGAGTTGTCTTAATAGTTGCCGCATTTTATTCAGGCATTACTATGGTATCCGGGCAGAATTCCGGCGTAAGCGGTAGAATTTTTGACAGCCATGGAGCTGTTGTGCACGGAATCAGAGTCACCGCGAAGAACAAGGACAAAGAATCCATCGATATCCGCGCCGATAAAGAAGGAAAATTCTTGTTGAGTTTAGCGGTTGGGACATATTCGATTGAGGTTGGTGACGAATACACTCTTTTTTGTCCGGTAAGAATAGAAGGGTACAGGGTTGTTGATACCAAGGCTCCTATGATGCTCGATATTGTTCTTACGGAAAGTATAAGCAGCCACGATACAAAGAAATGTAAGACGAAGGTGATCAAATACTGAATTTATTTATGATAAAGATAAATAAATTACTAGAGTTCTTTGAAAAACCTGCCTACTTCGGAATAAGTGACAAGTGATAGGTGAAAAGTGAGAAGTTTTCCGGCCTTTTCACTTGTAACTTCTCAGTTTTCACTTATTCCGAAGAAAGATTCCTGGTTTTTCAAAGCTCTCCACTAAAAAATGAGCAATGTAACTTTTGGAATAATTAAGCCCGATGCGGTTCGGGCTGGGAAGCAGGGGGGGGGGGCAGATCGTTTCGAGCATTTTGGCAGGGAAAGGCAGAATTTGTTAGTTGAAACGCATGGGGTACATTGGTATGAACAAGAGAATAACGGTTGACGCGAATATTCATTTTGGCAAACCGGTCGTTGCAGGTACGAGGATCACCGTTCAAAACGTCCTCGAACTGATAAATGACGGGCTTTCGTTTGAAGAAATAAAAACAGATTACTATCCCGATCTTACAACCGAGGATATAAAGGCTTGCGTGGATTACGCGATTTCTTTGATCTCGGCAGAGGACATCAGGGTTGCCGCATGAATCTGCTCCTTGATCAGGACGTTTACGAGGTCACGGCTCGATTCCTTGGCGGCCTCGGACACGATGTTTTGCGGGTTGCCGAGATAGGGATGGCGACTGCGAAAGACGAGGACAATCTTCAGAAGGCCCTTGAACTTGATCGTATCTTTGTCACCAGGGACAGAGATTACGGAAATCTTGTTTTCGTCAGAAATCTGCGCATCGGAACTCTCTATCTTCGTATGCTGCCGTCAAATCAGGATTCTGTTCATATGGAGCTAAAAAGAGTTTTAGAAGAATATACAGAAGATGTATTGAAGACCGCATTTATTGTGGTTGAGGCGGGACGGCATAGATTCAGATCAATTTGATCATAGAATACAACCGTGAAAGATACAGGATAAAAACAATCATTATTTGAACTTAGGAAAAAAAATACTACAAGAGAAATGAGCACATTAACATTTGGAATAATCAAGCCCGATGCTGTTCGGGCGGGGAATCAGGGGAAGATCGTTGACCGTATTTTGGCGGCGGGTTTTAACATTCGCGGGATGAAGCTGATCCATCAGACTCGAAGCCAAGCTGAGGGGTTTTATGCGGTTCACGCGGAAAGGCCGTTTTTTGGCGAACTGACGGAATTTATGTCGAGCGGGCCGTGTGTCGTGCTGGCTCTTGAAAAAGAGAACGCCGTTCCGGCTTGGCGTGAGCTGATGGGAGCGACAAATCCGGCGGAGGCCGCCGAGGGAACGATTCGCAAGGAGTTTGCGGCGTCCATCGGTGAAAATGCCGTTCACGGCTCTGATTCAGAGGAAAACGCGGCGATAGAGATCGCATATTTCTTTAGCAAACTTGAATTAGTTTAGGTCTAAGAGTATAAAGGTTCAATGCTGTTCTTGCGCCCGTGTAGGAGCTTTTTGCGGTGCGTAGCTTGAACCTTTTTCCCAAACTTTTCAGGACCGAACATAAATTTATGAAACGTTGCCCGACCTGCGAAAAGACCTTTGACGATAATCTGCGATTTTGCCAATCATGCGGTTCGCCGCTGGCTGACGCGGTAGAGGAACTCGATCCGTACAAAACGATGGTGGCTCGTCCTGAGGACATTGCCGCCGCGATCCCGCCTCTTCCCGAAGCGGAAGCGCCCAAACCTGCCGATGACGTGCTGGAACTCCCGACGGAGTTTGACGCTAACAAAACGCAGATCGTTTCCGAATCGGAACTGCGCGCTGAGTTTGCCAAACAGGATCAGCAGGTCGTTGACGTGCCGCCGGCTCCGCCTAAGTTCATAGAACCTACGCCTCCGCCGCCGCCGGTCGCGTCAGCCGCGCCGCCAAAAGCTCCCGAAGAGCCAAAGGCGCCTGAACCGACACCATCATCGCCGTTCGCAAACGACCTGACGGGCGACCCGTTCCTTCATACGACGCCGCCGATACCGTCGCCGTTTGAAAAATCCCCGTCCCCGACGCCTGAACCGACCGGCCCGCGAACCGTGGAACCCGCCGCACCGCCGGCGGAAATGCCCAGTCCGTTCGGCACGTCAAAACCGGAAAAGACAGCGGAAAGTTTGTCCGGTGAACCGTTCGGAGAAGCGGGCGGAAAGATAGCACAGGCCGAATGGACACCGCCGCCGGTTCCGGATGCAAGCTGGCAGAATCAGGAAATTGGCCAGAATACGCCGCTTCAGCCGCCCGCAGCGGCCGTGGCCGGACAGAGCAAAACTCTTGCGATCGTTTCTCTTATCCTTGGCATACTTGGTTTCACGCTCTGCTGCGGAACGGTCCTGCCGAGTTTGATAGCGATCATCACCGGTTTCATGGCTCGCGGCAAGGCTTCAAAAGATCCGCAGAATTACGGCGGTGCCGGACTTGCTCTCGTCGGCATACTGACAGGCCTTCTCGGATTGCTGCTTAGCGTTGCCTATCTGGTATGGGTGTTCTTATTTGGCGGAATGCAGATGCTGATGCAGGGAATGTGATCTCAGAGAGATCGGGAAGTAGTTAAAAAATGTCTTTGATATCAAACGTTATTCAGTCAACGGCGGCCATTGTTAAGGGAATGAAGCGGACCATCTCCGAGATACCTCGGGAAAAATGGACGGTTCAGTATCCTGACGAACCGGTCACGGTTCAGCCGCGCTATCGCGGACAGCATCTGCTGCACGTTGATGAGGCCGGCAAGGAAAAATGCGTCGCCTGTTACCTGTGCGCGGCGGCGTGTCCGTCGGACTGTATTTACATCGAGGCCGAGGAAGACCCGCGTCCATACGCCGAACGCATAGGCCGCGACGAACGTTACGCAAAGGTCTATAACATAGATTACGGCCGTTGCATTTTTTGCGGTTTCTGTGTTGAAGCGTGCCCGAAAGACGCCATCACGCACGGTTATAATTTTGAGATCTCGGTATATAACCGTGCCGACCTGTTAAAGACCAAGGACGACCTGCTGATAACCAAGCAGAAACAGTCCAAAAACTACCGCGTCGCGCTCTCGACCGAGGATGTCGATTCGGAATTCAAGGTCGTGTAACGGTTATAGGTTGGCAGTTTCCCGGTTTGTTTTGACAGATAAGTACAGGCCAATGACAAACGACCGAAACCTGCCAACAATCGACCGCCAACGCCAACCTGCCGACAGCGAACCGCCAACCCAAAAAGGCCGACAATATGAGATGCGTGCTCAGGGGCTGCGCGAATTTGCGGGCCTGCGGAGCGATCATCAGCCTCTTGATCCGTTCAAGCTGGCTTCGTATGCACGACTTCTTGTTGTTTCGTTCGATCAGGTCAAAGGCCTTAGTCCCGAAGCGCGCGACCATCTGCTTGGCGACGGAAAGGATCTGTGGTCGGGCGGCGCGGCGTCGAAAAGGCTTCCTGACGGGTCGAAACTCATCATACTAAATCCGCAGCACAGTCCGGCCAGGCACAAGGCCACGCTGATGGAAGAGATAAGCCATGTTTTTCTTGGGCATCAGCCAAGCCGGCTTCAGATAGAAAAAAAGACGCGTGACGGAAGAACGATCGCCCGCGATTATAACGCCGAGATCGAAGAAGAAGCTTACTCCACCGGAGCCGCCGCCCTCGTGCCATACACTGCGTTAAAACGAATGGTCGTATCGGGCCGGACGGTCGCGGAAATTGCCCGTCATTACGGTGTCAGCCGTGCTTTGGTCGAATACCGCATCAAGGTTTCCCGGCTGTGGGAGCTTTACAAGAACAATATTTTCAGCAAACCTTAGGAAATGGAGCAGGTTCAGCCACCCACAACCCGGCATGACGAGAAGCTTTCCACCGTGGACAAGCTGCGGATGCTTCTCGACATCACAAAGACCATCAGCCGTTCAACCGATGTCGATCAGGTTCTGAATCTGGTCATGGACACGCTGTCAACCCTTTTACCGTATGATGCGGCAGGCATCTATCTGATAGAGGAGAACACGGAAGGGAACGATCCGTATATTTTCAAATCAAAGGTGATCCGCGGTTACGACATCAGTTTCGAGCTGATAGAACCGCGTCTGCGAATGGGCGAGGGCCTGATAGGTTTTGCCGCGCAAACCGGCCAGCCGGTGATCGCGCCGGATGTCAGGGATGATCCGCGTTATTATGAGGCGCGAAGCCTGACAAGGTCCGAGATGGTCGTGCCGATAATCTCGAACGAACACGTTATCGGCGTGTTCGACCTGGAGAGCAACGAACTCGACGCATACGATGAGGACGACCTTTCGGTATTGCAGCTTTTGGCGTCGCACGTAGCCATCATTATCGAAAAAGATGAGCTTCAGGAACAGGCAATAGAGAAAAAGCGCATTGAGGCACAGCTTGAGATCGCCCGTCAGGTCCAGCTCGAACTGCTTCCGGACGACGATCCCGTCATCATTAATTTTGACATCAGCGCCTATGTTTTTCCTACTGAGGAAGTTTCCGGTGATTATTACGACTGGGTAAAGATCTTTGAGGATCAGATAGGCATAGTTGTGGCCGATGCGGTCGGGAAGGGAATTCCCGCCGCGCTCTTGATGTCTTTTTTGCGTGCGTCGCTGAGGGCGGGCATCCAAACCGGCTACGCGCCGCACATTGCCTTGTCAAAGGTCAACGACCTTTTGTGGGATTCGACCGAAGACCATCAGTTCATCACCTGCATTTACGGCAGCCTGGACGGGCGCAACCGCACCTTTGTTTACTCAAACGCCGGACACAACCCGCCGATGCTGATAAATGCCGAAGGAACCTATCGCTATGTGGAATACGGCGATACGCCGTTGGGAATGTTTCACGAAACCCGGTATCACCAGCATTTCATAAGGTTTGACCGCGGCCAGACGATGATCCTCTACACCGACGGCATAACCGAGGCGGCCAATGAGGACGGCGAAGAATACGGCAAGGAACGTTTCGCGGCAAGTGTTCTGGATTGCATCGACCTGCCCGCAAAAAAGATGATCGACCACATCCGAAAAGGCGTCGCCGATTTCACCGGCCGCAAATTCCTCGATGACGACGGCACGCTTTTCATCGTCAAGTCCACCTAAAAAACAGCAAAAAAAGCCCGAAAGGCCGCGAATGCGTTAAAACCTTCCGAGCTTTTTCAGTTGGATGTCTTTTTCCTGTTTATTTAGTGCGCAAGCAATGAATTATGCATCGAATCACCGCCGGGAACGACCGGTGTGCGGTAATCGCCGTAGTTCAGCTTGTCGTTCTTTGTGGAAAATGCGTAGATGTCAAAGCCGTAGGCGTCGAGAGAATCGGTAAGCTGATCGACCCTTTCCATATACAATCTTTGCGAAAAACCAAGTTCGCTGCGTATCTCCAACAGACGGTCGATAACCTCAAGCGGTGCGAAACACAGTGCCGGATCTTTAAAGGTCGCCATAGGATTCTCCATTTTTGCGAAAAGGCCGGGCCTTTTCATCACGACTTGGATTACGATATTCATCCAAAGGTTGTTCGACTATTTTTAGCCTGCAACGCATCTGACGGGCGGCGGCATCATAGCCGCAATGCGAAAAAGGTTGTTTTTGAGGGAAAAGAGGTTTATAGTTAAGGTGTCTCTTCCCGTTCAGTTCAGGTTTTTTCAAGGAGTGAAAATATGACCAGGCGTTTAATTTTATTTGGAATGGCAAGCCTGTTGTTGACCGCCTTTGCGTCGGTGTCGTTTGCCCAAAATGACGCGATCAGGTCTTCCATTGGTGATAAATATGTCATTTCGGCGAAGGCCGGCGGTGTCAATTATGTGGAAGGGACTGTCACCATACTCAGAAATGACGGCACAAGCGGCGTTCTGGTAAAGGGCGACCGCGTTGAGGTCGGCGACAGGGTCACGACCGGAGCGAACGGACGCGCTGAGATATTGCTCAATCCGGGTTCTTATCTGAGGATGACGGGCAATTCCGGTTTTCATTTCAAGTCAACATCGCTGGATGACCTGCGGGTCAGCATAGACGGCGGCAGCGCGATCATGGAAGTTTTTGCGAGCGACGATTTCGTCGTTGAGGTCGAGACCGTGTCTGGCGATTTCTCGCTTGTCAGGTCGGGCGTTTACCGCGTTGACATCGAGAACGAAAAAGGCAGCCTGAGCGTGATCAAGGGCCGTGCCGAGGTTGCCAATGCCGAGAACACCGTCGTGAAAAAGGGCCGTGAGGCAGTCATCTCGGATGACGAAGCTGTCACCGTTGCAAAATTGGACAGCAAGGACAAGGACGAATTGGACGCCTGGAGCAAAGCCCGGTCAAAGGAGCTTGCCAAGATGACCGCGTCGCTCAAGCCAAAGACATTTCGCGATTCGCTCCTGACATCGTTCGATATGCGCGGCTGGAATATGTACGATTCCTTTGGCCTGTGGGTCTATAACCCGTACACCGGCTTCTACTGCTTCCTGCCTTTTGGCAGCGGCTGGGCGTCGCCTTACGGATACTGGTACAGATATGACATCTGGTCATATCAACTGCCGCCGCGGATATATTATCCGCCGTACAGGCCGACAACACCGCCGACCGGAACGCCGAACACGCCCGGCACACCGGGAACGACAGGTCGAACCAGGTCCGAGGCTTCGTCAAAACCGGCCCGGACGGCAAGCCCTTCGTCTCAGCGGACAGCGTCGCCATCATCGCCGATGACACGTCCTCAGCGTTCGACGCCGCCTTTTGCAAGGATGCCCAGCACACCGTCGTCCAGAACCACGATGGATTCATCCCCGGCTCCGGCGCCCATGCGGAGCGCTCCAGTTTATGTGCCGCCGCCGGCTCCTTCCAGTTCCCGCGGGGACACCGCAAAACCGTCGCGTCCATAGGGCAAACGGTATAAGGTAAAAACTAAGCGGCCTGCCGGAATATCTCCGGCGGCCGTTTTTATTTCAGGAATCCGTTCACCGCGTCGGGAATGTCGAGCAGCGATCTGAGATAAGGTTCGGAAATAAGCAGTGCGGTTTGCGAGAAATTTATCAGGGTGTGCAGTATCACGCTCGGCAGCAAACTGCCGGTTCCGGCCCGCAACAGCGTAAGGACAAGGCTCAGCCCCAAAAGCAGTGCGATCTTTGCCGGATTCTCAAAATACTGCGGAACGTGGACAAGCGTGAAAAGCGTCGCCGCCACCGCAATGGCTATCGGCATCCCGAACCGCTTCAGAAAAGCCGAATAAACTATGCCGCGATAGACGATCTCTTCAACGATCGGGGCCGAGAACACAGCTATTGCCGACAAAAGGTAAAGAGCGGTCCTTGAACTGCGGATAGTTCGTGTGATGTTGTCTTCCTGCTCAGGGAAAATGCTGAAAATGGCAATGGCAAGCACCCAAAATCCCAGGGTCATTGCAATGTAATGCCATGTTCTGACACCGGCTCCGCTCCAGCCTATCGCGTCGCGAAACTTGTCCTTACCAAAACCGGTAACAACCGCAAAGGCAAGCAGAAGCGTAGCAATGTGAGCCGGAATTGTCCCCACGAGCTGGGCGATCACGCCGCGCGGGTCATTCGTGGCAAACTCCGCCGCAGCCTGATTATTCTGAAGATCAACGCCAAAATAATAAGCTGCGGGCAGAAATACCATCAGCGGGATAAAAAGTATCGCCCCGACGCTGGCTCCCCATACCAACAGGGCAATGCCCCAGTTCCATCTCGGAGAATCCGGCGATATTGCCGATAAAACGGGTTCGGGAGTAACGGGAGCTTTGGGTATGTCGGAAAACATCGTTTCCTGATCGTCTTTCACTCTCGAAGTTTAATCAATAGGGAAAATAAATCCAAGTTGTGGCCTCTGACCTTGCTATATCAGGCAATCCGTAATAGTCTAAAGTTCCGTGGGGCCACACGGAAATAATCCTTCACAAAATGTCATCGCGATAATACCGGCGAGGTATGCAAGCACCCGTTTGCCCGGAAAAATGCTGCTGCCCGTTGCCGGAAAACCGCTTGTCCTGCATACGGTTGACCGTGCCGGCGAGGCGGCGAGCATATCCCGCGTGATCGTCGCCACCGATGACGAAAGAATTTTCGATACGGTAAGAGATGCCGGTGCTGAGGCCGTGATGACCTCGCCCGAACACAGATCGGGCAGCGACCGCATAGCCGAGGTCGCCCAAACTTTGCCCGAAGGCTCGATCATTGTAAATGTTCAGGGCGACGAGCCAGTTATTTCTCCGGCAGTGATCGACGCTGCCGTACATGCTCTTTTGACATCGCCCGAGGCGGATATTTCAACCACCTGCGAAAGAATATCTGAGGTTGACGACCTTTTCGATCCGAACATCGTCAAGGTCGTTACTGATACGAACGGCAATGCTCTTTATTTTTCGCGTTCGCCGATGCCTTTTCCGCGCGAGGCGACGCAGGCGTTTAACGGCGATGCGAAAAAAGCTCTGAAACACGACCCGGAACTGCTCTCTCTGTATAGAAAGCACACCGGGCTGTATGTTTATCGCCGGGAGTTTTTGCTCCGGTTCACGCAGATGCCGCAAACACCGCTTGAACAGGCTGAAATGCTTGAACAGCTTCGAGCTCTCGAAAACGGTGCGAGGATAAAGGTTGTCGAAGCCGCGACAAGATCGATTGGAGTCGATACACCGGAAGATTTCGAACGGGCAAAGGATCTGATCGAAACAGGTATAGATTTCAGGGGAGCGATGCGTGAGGATCTTCCGCAAATTGCGGCTGTTCATGTCGAATCATGGCAGCGTTCATTTTCGGGAATTGCTCCGGCTAATTTTCTGTCGGAAATGTCTGTCGAAAAACGATTGAAGGCTTTCGGCGAAAGATATGCCGGTTTTTCCTACACCATGATAGTCGCCGAACATCCCATCGATGGCATTGTGGGGTTCGCCGATTTTGGGACCCCGGAACTTCCGGGTAATTTTGATTCACAGATTTACTCGTTTTATTTGCTGCCGGAATATCAGCGTCGTGGGTTGGGGGAAAGATTGTTTCGCCGATGTGTTCGCCGAATGATCAAAGAGGGACACCGAAAACTGTGTCTGGATTCGCTTGAGGTTAGTCCGTACAGAGCGTTCTACGATAAGATGGGTGGGAAAATAATCGGACGAGACGGCCATAAGCTTGGCGACAGACATTTTGAGACCGTTATCTACGGATGGGAAAATATCTCGCGAATATGAACGATTGGATTGGGCTTGGATTTATTATTTTGCTAGTTGTCGGAGCCGTCGTCGGCCTAAAGGTACTGTCAAAACAAAAGACACGAACGGCCGAAGAATTTGAACGAAACATTGCCGAAGGCCCGTCCGCTCTTGGAGGAACGATGAACGCCCTTCAGGAAATGCTGAACCCCGAAGAGGCAAAGGCAAAAGAGGTTGTGATGCAGATGAAGGACGGAAGATATCAGAAGAAGAAGCGAGAAGGGAAGTCAGTGAGCGACGCGGAGACGCGGTGATACGGGGACGCGGAGATCGCGTTCGTGAACAACAACGAACAATGATCGACGAACAACGAACAAACATTATGACTAAATACATATTTGTTACGGGCGGAGTGGTTTCCAGTCTGGGGAAAGGGTTGGCGGCTTCGAGCCTGGGCTGTTTGCTTGAGGCGCGCGGGATGAAGGTTCAGATGATGAAACTTGATCCGTATATCAATGTCGATCCGGGAACGATGTCGCCGTTTCAGCACGGCGAGGTCTTTGTGACCGATGACGGAGCCGAGACCGACCTTGACCTTGGACATTACGAACGGTTCACCCACGCAAAACTCTCGCAGGCGAATAACTGGACAAGCGGCCGCATATATCTGTCCGTTATAGAAAAGGAACGCCGCGGAGATTATCTGGGCAAGACGATACAGGTCATCCCGCATATCACCGACGAGATAAAAGATGCTGTCCGAACGGTCGCTAAAGAACACGAACCGGACGTTCTCATTGTCGAGATCGGCGGAACCGTCGGCGATATAGAATCGCTGCCGTTTCTCGAAGCCATCCGCCAGATGGGGAACGAGGAAGGACGCCGGAACGCAATGTTCATTCACGTTACGCTTGTTCCGTTCATAGCCGCAGCCGGCGAACTGAAGACCAAACCGACACAGCACAGCGTTCGCGAACTCCGCGAGATAGGTATCGCTCCCGACGTTCTGCTCTGCCGTTCGGATCGTCCGATCTCGGTCGATATGCGGCGAAAGATAGCGCTTTTCTGCAATGTTGAAGAAAACGCCGTCATTTCCGCTCTGGACGTACCCACGATATACGAGGTTCCGCTGGCATTCCACGAACAGGGGCTGGATGAGCTTATTGTCAGAGACCTTGACCTTACTGAACGGTTTCCCGCCGCCGATCTGAAAAAATGGCGTGACCTTGTCTCGACAATAAAGGATCCGTCGGGCGGTTCGGTCCACATTGCCATTGTCGGAAAATATGTTGAGCTTGAGGATTCGTACAAATCGCTGCGCGAGGCGCTGACCCACGCCGGTGTTGCGAACGATCTGCGGGTAAATGTGACGTGGCTCGAATCGGAAAATCTGATGAAGGACAATTACGAAAGCGACCTTCAGGATTTTGACGCGATACTCGTGCCGGGCGGTTTTGGCAAACGCGGTATTTCCGGTATGCTCCGGGCGATAAAATACGCGCGTCGGTCGGGGACGCCATATTTCGGCATCTGTCTGGGAATGCAGACGGCGTGCATCGAATTTGCACGAAATGAATGCGGCCTGCGTGACGCCGATTCCACTGAGTTCAACGAAGAAACTCCGTTTCCGATCATTTTCAAACTTCGCGACCTTGTCGATGTCGATGAACTGGGCGGCACGATGCGGCTCGGGGCGTGGGATTGTGACCTGAAGGAAGGCTCGCTGGCCGGAGAGGTCTATCACGGAGCGGAACGGATAAGTGAACGCCACCGCCACCGCTACGAATTCAATCCGGAATATCGCGACGTGCTGGAGCGTGAGGGCCTCGTCTTCAGCGGCATTTCGCCGGACGGAAAATTTGTCGAGATGGTCGAGCTTCCCCGCGACAAACATCCCTATTTTGTTGCCTGCCAGTTCCATCCGGAATATAAGTCAAAACCGCTGGACGCCCATCCGCTGTTCACAGGTTTTGTCAAAGCCGCGTGGGAAAACCGCCTGCGAAGCGAGAACCTGGAACACGACATCACACGGGACACAAAGGTCGAGATACCTGAGCGTATCGGTATCGGTTCTGAAGAATAAGTTCCGATCTGCCGGAGCCGGCTGTGTTATAATCTGCCCATCGTAAGACTATGAGGTAAATGACCGTATGATCGCTCTAAAAAACTACAAAGCATCGGAAGAGGTTGCCAGCTTTATTGCGGCCACCGACCCTGCAAAAGTGTTGGCTTTCAGGCCCTCGACCGAAGCGAAGGCTCGTGTTTCGGAACTCATAAACCGGGAAAAGGAAAACCGAATATCAGCTGAGGAAAGAACGGAGCTTGACCACTATATGCAGTTGGAACATCTAATGCGAATGGCAAAGATTTTTGCAAGGAAGAAGACAGCTTTCTCCGTATAACATTATGGAAATAACAGTCACCCTGCCTGAAAAGGTATTTCAGGACATAACAAAGTACGCGGAGCTTGCCAATAAGCCGGTCGGCGATGTTATAAGCGAAAAAATAGAGGCCGATTTTCATATCAGCAATGTTGATAACGAGGATGTTCTTGCGGATTGGAGCGATGCGGATGTTTTAGAGTTGGCAAATTTGCGGCTCCCGGAAGATCAGGACAAACGGCTTGGCGATCTGCTTGTGCGACAGCGGGAAAAGGAAATATCTCCCAGTGAGCGCGTGGAAATGGAAGGCCTGATGGAATCGTATCACGTGGCAAATTTCCGAAAAGCGCAGGGGATAGTTGAGGCGGTCAGACGCGGACTTATTTCGACACCAGAAGATCTGAATGGGTAAAATTTCCCTTGAGACAGACGCTCGCGTTCGAGCCGCTGCAAACGATCAATGCGGTTATTGCAGGCTTCCCCAGCGTATCCACGCCAGCCGGCTTGAAATCGAACATATCTGGCCCAAAGCCGAGGGCGGCACTGATGACGAAGAGAATCTGTGGCTTGCCTGCCGCGATTGCAACCTATTCAAAAGCTCAAAAACACATGCGGCTGACCCGGACACCGGAGAAAAAGTAAGGCTGTTCAATCCGCGAAACGATGATTGGCATGAGCATTTTGAATTTGCAGGCGGCGGTGTTCTTATCATTGGAAAAACAGATGTTGGAAGAGCAACAGTAGAAAGCCTTTCTCTGAATAATATGCATGTGGTCACGGTGAGAAGGGAATGGGTGAAGGTAGGCTGGTATCCGCCGGGAGACCAGGCCTTTTCATAACAAAGAACCGGTGTTTATTCAATAGTTGTTACAGAGCATTATGAGGCGAGTTCAAAAACCGATCAGGTTATATGTGCTTACGATATTTATAGTGGTTGCATACGGCATCATGCCTTTCATTTCTGCTATGCCTTATGGGAGAGGGTTCATTCTGTTCGGCTTATGGAATTTACCATTGAACGGGTCGATCTATTTTCTTTATGGGCCGAACGGCGAATCGTCGCTGGCAATTATTTTGATCTCTTTACTGCTTTGTGCTTTTTCCGCCGCCTCCGCCATCTGGGCTTTTTATGGTGACAAGGAGGGCCGTATCGCGACGTTGGCTTTTGTTACTCTTAATGTGTTGTGGTGGACGGCGCTGGTGATATTTGCTATTGCCGGAAACGATCTACCACCACAAAGCATGATGCGGTTAGCAATTGAGCCTATACCTCCTTTATTTTGGCTTGGATTTATCTGGTGGAACTATACGCGGGCCGACGTCAATGAATTTTATGCGTATCGATCGAGTCTTGAACAATGAGTGATCTTAATTCATTTGATATAAATGGTGTGGCCTTTGGCGGCGGTGAGCTTTCGTTTATCCTTGGGCCGTGTGTTGTTGAATCGTACGAGCATGCGTCAATGATGGCGCGGGAGATAAAGGCGATATGCGAGCGGGCGGGTGTCGGGTTTATCTATAAATCTTCGTTTGATAAAGCTAACCGGAGTTCGATAGAGAGCTTTCGCGGCGGCGGGATGGAGTTTGGGCTGGAGGTTTTGGCACAGGTCAAAAAAGATGTCGGCGTACCGGTGATAACGGATATTCACGAACCGTGGCAGGTGGAAATGACCGCTGAGGTCGCCGATATTCTGCAAATTCCCGCGTTCCTATGCCGACAGACCGATCTGCTAATCGAGGCGGCGAGATCGGGACGGGCGGTCAATGTGAAAAAGGGGCAATTTCTGGCGCCGTGGGATGCGAAGAACATCGTCGATAAGTTGGCGGCGGCGGGATGCGAAAAGATACTTTTGACTGAACGCGGGGCCAGCTTTGGCTATAACAATCTGGTCGTCGATCTGCGTTCGTTCCCGATAATGCGTTCATTCGGCGTGCCTGTGGTGTTTGACGTGACGCACAGCCTCCAGCTTCCGGGCGGGCTTGGCAAAGCAACCGGAGGACAAGCTCAATACATCGAACACTTTGCAAGAGCAGGAGTTGCCTGCGGCGTCGATGCCGTTTTTATGGAGGTCCATAACGACCCCGCGAACGCGCCAAGCGACGGGCCGAACCAATTGCCGCTTGAACGGCTTGAACCGTTGCTGAAAAAGCTCAAAGCGATCCATGACCTGGTCAACTCATAAATGAAAAAGCTGCTGATCACAATCGTAGTATTCATCTTTGCCGCTGTTTCAGCTTATTCTCAGGAAAGAGCTTCGCAGGCGCTTGAGATGAATGCGGAAGTGATAGATCTTGTCCGCGAAGGGCAGATCGATAAGGCGATCCCGATCGCGGTTCGCGTAGTCGATATACAGAGAAAGGAAAATAACGTCAGGAATCTGGTCAACGCTCTTGAAAATCTTTCTCAGCTGTACATAATGCGTTCCAACTCGCCAGCGGCTCAGGCAAGCCGCAGGCAGAACGATCTTCAGTCAGCCGAGGCCGCGTTAAAGGAAGCTCTGGCAAAGGCCCGCGGCAGCGACCAGATAGCCTTACAGCAGCAAGCCGAACTAAGATCTTCTCTCGCCTCTCTGCTTTACAAGTTCATTCCACCACCGGCAAATCTGAACGTGTCGTTTGACAAACAAAGCCGCGAAAAATATGAGGGATTGAAAAGAGCGATCTTCAATGAACGCACCTCCGAGGCAAGAAAGCTGCTTGAAGAAGCAATAGCCCTCAGTTCTGTAAAAGACGGCGAGGATATTTTGGCAATGGCCTTATATCACCGGGCGGAGTTCGAACTGGCGGTCAGCGAGATCGAAACGGCGCTCGGCCTTTATGAAAGATGCATCGCTCTGATAACTGAAAAGTACGGCAATAAAAGCGGCGATCTGGTCATTCCCATGCGTTCGTATCTGATCGCTCTTTCGGCGACCGGACAGGATGACAAGGCAATGGACGTGCTGAGCGAGATAGTCAGGATCACCGGCCAGACCGCCGCTTTCCCGAAAGATCTCGTGAACCTTTCAAATCGGTCTGAATCATCTTTCTCGGTCGGCATCGGCGGCGACCTTGAACGCGGCAAGCGGTCTTCAAAAGAGAATGCCGAGCTTAGAGGAAGAAGAAACGTCACAGATGTTGTCGCGGCCGGCGGCAGCCCCGTTGCGGCATCTATTGCAAACTCGACCCTGCACCGTGAATATTATGAGGAGTTTGGCTCGATCCGCATTGTTGTTCTTGCCGTCAGGGTTGAGATCGACGGATCGGGAAAGGTGATAAAGGCGGAGATGCTTTCTGACGACCCCGGAAACAAAAAAGCCGCCGAAGAGACCGTCCTGGGCTGGCGATTCCGCCCGTTCACATCTGGCGGCCAGGCCGGAAAGGTCACAGGCTATGTGATGGTATCTATTCTTACTGACGAAAAATCGAGGGCGGGTTCTTAGTATAGATGAAAAATATAAAATTATTATTGCTCTCTTTAACAATATTCTTATTCTCATATCTCGTTGTTTCTGCCCAGACCGAACAGCGCATTTCCGCAACGTGGCAGGTTGTGAAATATGACATTACGGCGACGCTGCCGCAGGCTGAAACGGACAGGAACCTTTCGGCGAGCGCCAGGTTAGAGCTGAAAAATGTGTCGTCGCGTCCGGCAACGAGCCTGACGCTGAGGATAAGCCCTGATGCCGAGATCTCTTCGATAAAGGTCAATGATACGGCAGTTGATTTTACAAAGGGTGTGGAAAAGGTCGGTTCGGCGGAGTTTCAACGGCTTGCTGCCCGCATTCCGGCGGTCGCTACGAACGGAAACGCCGTTGCGGTCGTGGAATACAAGCTAACGGTCGGTGACAATTCCGGTATTAGTTCCATCACGCCTTCCGGTTCGCAGTTCCTTCCGCTTTCATTTTGGTACCCCACGCCGAACAGTTGGTATTTCGCTCGCGGTGCTGATTATGCTCCGTTCCGAGTTCGCGTCAATGCTCCGGCCGGGCTGACGCCGCTTTCCGCCGGCACCGAGGAAGGCGGAGCGTTCGAGAACAAGTCGCACGGACAGCCCTTCTTCGTTGCCGGAAATTGGGACAAGGTCGAGGCCTCCGGCGAGGCCGTTTATCTTCCAAAAGGCATCGACGAGGCCGGCAGGCAAAGAGCGGCGGAGCTTGCTCAGCTTATCGCCGACGCACGGGCTTTTATGACGCCGCTTCTGGGGCCGCTTCCAAATGTGCCGATCCGTATTGTTGCCGTCAGGCGAGGTTCCGGTTACGCTCACGGCGGCACGCTGCTGGTAGATGACAGTGTTTTTCGGCGGGCCAAACTTGATTCATTCACGGCAATGAGCGTTTCCGAGTCTGTTGCAAAGATGTGGCTGGGTGATGCGACCGCGCTGACCGATGACGGCAGCGGGATAATAAGAGAAGGCCTTTCGCGTTATCTGGCGACGCAGTTTCTTGAGAACAAATTCGGGCCGGAGGTCGCGGATGTCGAACGTAATAGACAACAGACGGCTTATGGCAACGTTGCCCAGAGGGACGCTCCTTTGGCAACCGTTCTGCCGATAGACGATTATTATTTTTCCGCTGTCGCCAACAAAGGAGCGATGTTCTGGCGAATATTGGAGCGAAGGGCGGGACGCGATGTGTTCTATCAAAAGATCAGGGAAAACAGGGCAAGCGGCATCATGAACCTGGCAGGTGTCCGGTCGTCATTTCCCGATCAAAAGGAATTCATGGACCAGATGCTCGATCAGGTCACGGACACGAATCTTCAGGCCGGGCTTCCGGTTGTCGGCAATGGCGAGGCAAAGGTCGCTCTAAGGAACGCCGGTTCGTTCGATGTGACGGTGAACGTGGCAGCGACACTTGCGAATGGGGAAAAGATGACATCGCCTGTTTCGATCCGGGCAAAGAGCTATGGCGAGATAATTTTCAAAACGCCGGAAAAGATCGTTAAGGTCGAGATCGATCCGGAAAAGATATATCCGCAAACCGATTATTCCGACGATGTGGCGCCGCGTGAGCGAACGGACAGCGATCCGCTGCTGGCGACAAAAAGGGAATTTGACCGGCAAAAATTTGCCGAGGCGGAACAGATAGCCCGCGTCGTGCTTCGCCAGTATCCGGCTTTTGACGATGTCCGCATTATGCTTGCCAGGTCGCTGCTTGCACAGAACAAACTCGCTGACGCCGAAACGGAATTCAGGGCCGTGCTGAACAGCAAACTGCCCGCCGCCCGTTCGCTGGCGTGGGCAAGCGTTGGGCTGGCGGACATCTTTTCCCGCACGAACCGCAACTCTGAAGCTCTGCAATACGCCGCACAGGCCATCAGCGCCGATGCCGAATACGGAGCGAGCCTTGCCGCGAGGAATATCCGCAACAGGATAAATGCGTCTTCATCGGTGGATGAATCATTAAAGGGATTTTTCACGCGCTTTGACCAGGCCGCAACGGCTAATCGCAAGGCTGATCTGGAGTCGATGGCAGTTGCCGGAGACGCGACGCGTTTTGCAAGCGGCGTGGCCGGACAGGTGACGACATGGAAAACGACGGTGCAGCACATGGACCGGCTTGACCCTTCGACAGCCCTGGTCGAGGTTCGGCTGGAGTTAAAGCTGCTCGGGCGCGACGCCGAATCAGGCATGGCGGTCTATCGAATGACCAACACCGCAGGCGGATGGAAACTCAGCGGTGTCGAGATCTTTGAGGTACGGTGATAAACGGGACATTGCTTGTCCGTGAGGCTTTCGGCGATGAACATTCAGGAGATCGCTCCGAAAATAAAACTTCTGCTTATGGATTGCGACGGCGTTCTGACCGACGGCCGTCTTTATTTTTCGGCGGCCGGCGAGGCGATGAAGGTCTTTCACGTCCGCGACGGACAGGGAATTGCTTTGTGGCACAGGGCCGGCGGCATTTCGGGGATAATCTCCGGACGCGGTTCCGAACTGCTGAAGGCAAGAAGCGCGGAGCTTGGAATGAAATATCTCTACGCGCCGTCAGATGATAAACTCCGCGACCTCGAAACCATTCTCACCGATGCCGGACTCTCGCCTGATGAAGTTTGCTTTATCGGAGACGATGTCGGCGATCTTGAGATAATGCAGCGTGTCGGCTTTTCTGTCGCCGTTGCCGACGCCGCTGACGAGGTTCGTGAAGCTGCATCATATATGACCGAACTAAAAGGCGGATGCGGCGCTGTCCGCGAAGTGATCGACCTGCTTCTAAACTACCGCAGTTACGAAGAAAGAACATAGATGATCGAGATCCTTTGTTGCAATAAAAATCTCTCATATCTCTATTTTTGCGATAACTTATAAAACAATTCCGTGAATGCATTGGCATTCGAACGCTTTTATTGGCCCGATTCTTACTACAAAAGCTGATATTTGCTGGGCTTTTGGGCATTTATTGGATAAATATTAAATTATCGCTCTTCCGGCTTGACAGATAGGGGGGCGATGTAGAGAATACATATTTGCCTCTGGAGAAAACGGTTCGGCCGGGAAAAGAGAAAGGCCGACAATAAAATCTTCGAGAGGGCTTGACAATAAGATTTGCTTCTGTATAATCAGTAGTTTCGCCCCACGGAGGAGCGAATGCAAGAAATCATTGATATTTGAAAACTAGATATGTAGGTCCATGTGTTAATTCGTAATAACGAACACAATGTTCATAGGGCTTCGGCCCAATGAACGCGTCAGATGAATTTCTGACGATAAACAAAATGAGACAGAAATCAACGAGAGTTTGATCCTGGCTCAGAATCAACGCTGGCGGCGTGCCTCAGACATGCAAGTCGAACGATTAAAGCTCCCTTCGGGGAGTGCATAGAGTGGCGTACGGGTGAGTAACACGTAAGTAATCTACCCTCGAGTGGGGAATAACATCGGGAAATCGGTGCTAATACCGCATAATGCAGCGGCATCATAAGATGACAGTTGTTAAAGGAGAAATTCGCTTGAGGAGGAGCTTGCGGCAGATTAGCTTGTTGGTAAGGTAATGGCTTACCAAGGCTACGATCTGTATCCGGCCTGAGAGGGCGGTCGGACACACTGACACTGAATAACGGGTCAGACTCCTACGGGAGGCAGCAGTCGGGAATT
>CAZOXY010000010.1:0-62620 GCA_964583955.1 uncultured Chloracidobacterium sp.
CTATGCCGCCGATCTTATGGGCATGGGAAGCGGCGGCGCAGCCGCAAAGTCATTTTTCGATAATAATAATATCGGAAAAGCACAGCTTTCCCGCAAATAGATGGGCAAAGCCCGGTTTGACACGGCCTCTTTACGGCGTGGCTATGCTAAAACTTACGGAAACCCCTGAAATAAAATGTCAATACTACTTAACTGTTAAACAACACAGGTTCCGTCTTTTGTTGATTCTTAAGATGTCAGGGCGGGTTTTCCGCCCTTTTTTGTTGTTTTCTTCTTTCCATTGTGTTACAACTTATTGCTAAGTTATCGGTTAAGGTCAGAACCGTTAAATAACACAAGGAAAACAAGTTAAACAATGAGCGATCCCGGCTATTCGGGCTTTTTCGAGGAACAGGGCGACACCGCCATCGTCCATGCGGGCGATTATCTGAATAAACTTTCGGGTGAAAGGATAGAGCGTGAATGCCGTGACCGTTTAAAAAGCGGCTGTCGTGAGATAGTCGTGGATTTTTCGCAAACGGAGATCGTCAACTCTATCGGTGTGTCAATTCTGCTCGGGGTCATCGATTCCGCTGCCGGAACCGGCGCCCGCGTTGTGTTTTCCGACCTCAATCAGGATACGGTGGAACTTTTTGAAATGCTCGGCATAATAAAACATGTCGAAGTGCGCTAATCGTGAAAGATCTTAATTATAAACAGCCCCGCATCAATCCGCTGGCCGCCGAGCGCGGCAAACTCATCCATACTTTTGGGGCATTGGCGGAGCTTGGCCAGGAGGTTTCAAACCGTCAGGGATTTCACGAGACGATCCGCACGTCGCTTCACCTGATACTGGGTTCGCTTGCCATAATGCGAGGTGGCGTTGCCAGATTCTCACGCTTTAGCCACGAACTGAACATGGTCGCGGGACGCGGCCTGGGCGATAATTTTCCGCTTTCGCTTTCGCTCTGTTATGAGGACGAGCGGCAGTTTCTGGCCGCCGGGCTTTATCCTATCGAGAACACTCAGGCAAAGGCGCTTCCCTTTTTTCAGGTCTATGACCGCAGCCTGGAAATATCGCGTGTCGAACTGGTCCTGCCGCTTATCATGCGCGGCGAACTGCTCGGGGCGGTCTTTCTCGGAGAAAAAGCGAGCGGCGACCGCTACACGTCGCACGACAAAGATGTTCTGTGCGCAATGGGCCGCCACATTGGCGTCGCCATCGCCCAACGCAACATGCTGGCCGAACTGGAACGCAAGGCCGAAGAGAACCACGACCTTTACGAAAATCTGAAAACGACCTACAAGGACACCGTCCGCGCATTTGCCGCCGCCATTGACAGAAAGGATAAATATACCGAAGGACACTCGGTTCGCGTCGGTAAATACGCGGAGGCGATCGCATCCGAACTCGGCTGGAACGCCGAAGAGATAGAGGGAGCGGCCGTTGCGGGTTATCTGCACGACGTGGGCAAGATAACGGTCGAACGAAAGATCATAAACGCGCCGTACAGGATCAATGCGAAGGAATCTTCCGAACTGAACAAACATCCCGGCGTCGGTTTTGAGATACTTCAGCCGATCCATCACCCGTATGCCGATGTGCCGCTGGCGGCAAAATATCACCATGAACGAATTGACGGACGCGGATACCCTGACGGCCTATATGACACCGACATCCCATACATTGCAAAGCTGGTAAATGTGGCCGATTCTTTTGACGCGATGACGACGGACAGGCCGTACAAGCGCCGCCGTCCGGCCAATGAGGTCATCGATGATATGAAGAGAAACGCAGGAAAACAGTTCGCGCCGGAACTTGTCACCGCGTTTTTCAGAGGTATGCTGCGGGAACTGAACGGCGAATCTCCCGAACGGCGTTTCAGAAAGCTGCTTGGCAGGGAATATATGGAAACCGAGGGCCTTTCGGCAATGCTGCAAACGACCCTGAACGAAATGGCCCCGACATCGCCGCTGACATACGTTTCATTTGAGTAGGGTCATTCGCCTGAGAGCATCTGCACGAATTTTTTTGCCGCCAGCGAGATCGTCCGGTCGCTGCGGTAAATGACGCCAACGGGACGGATCCATTCCTTTTCCGCCAGTTCAACGACCACGAGCCGTCCGGCCCTGGCCTCATCGGCAACGGCTGTACGCGGGATGATCGAGATGCCGAAGCCAACCTCGACAGCGCGTTTTATTGTTTCGATGTTGTCAAACTCGGCGACCTTTACGACCTCGACATCCTTTGCCCTGAGCAGTTTGTCTATGGCCTTACGCGTCGGAGTGTCGCGTTCAAAATGGACAAAATTCTGTTTGTCCAGGTCTTTTATCTTTGCCTTGAGCTTTGAGGCAAGCTTGTGATCGTTGGGACAGATAAGCACCATTTTGTCGGGCGGCATCTGTGCGATGGTCAGCCCGCGTCTCGCTTCGGGGAATGCCAGCACGCCAAGCTCGGCGGCCCCGCTCAGAACGTCACGGACGACCTTTGTTGTTCGGGAATATTCGAGATCGATCCGGGCCGCGGGGAATGTTGCCATGAATTCGCCCACATAGCGCGGCATTTCGTGAAGCCCGACGCTGTAAACGCACGACACCTTGACCGTTCCGCCGATCTTGCCGACCAGGCCGCGAAGGCTTTCGTTCAGGTGGTCGTAGGCGGCGAGGACGTTTTTGGCTTCGCGGTAAAAGACCTCTCCGGCCGGAGTGAGTTTCACATCGCGGCGTCCGCGGACGCGCTCCAGCAGCCTGCGCTTGAATTTTTCCTCAAGCGCCCTGATCTGCTGGCTGACCGCCGACTGGGTTATAAAGTTTCGCTCGGCCGCAAGCGAGAAACTTTGCAGATCGACAAGGTCACAGAAAACTTTCAGGGTCTCGATATGCATACGATAATTTAATATTAGCAAACGTGTAAAATCCACGCAACAGAATTCATTTCAACTAATATGTGATCAGGTGTAAAATAAAAATTGACGATATTGGATTGCCGTAGAGAGGATTTCGATTTATTATCGTTTCAAAACCGATTACGGCCCGATCCGGGACCAGCAAAGCCAATGGCCTATAAATACAGCAGAACCTTTCTATTAAGAAAACTACATCAGTTGACGGGCATAGTTCCGCTCGGCCTTTTCTTTTTCGCCCATATGTTCACGAACTCAAAGGCTGTCGGCGGAGAAGCAAGTTTTGAAAAGGCAGTACAGGACATACACGATATTCCGTATCTTCTCTTTATTGAGATCTTCGGTATCTTTCTGCCGCTGCTGTTTCATTCCGTATATGGCGTGATCATCTCAGGCGAGGCAAAACCGAACGTCATAACATACAATTACGGCCGCAACTGGTTCTATTTCCTCCAGCGAGCCACGGGCATCTTTCTGTTCGCGTTCATTTTCTTTCATGTTTTGAACCTGCGGTTCGGCCTGATGCCGGGACTGAATATGACGCCCGTGGCCGGAAATGCAGACCTGGCTTATGACATTGTTGCCGGAGAGTTCTCGATCCCGTGGGTGCTGGCCCTTTATATTCTCGGTGTTGCGGCTACGGCATGGCATTTGGCATACGGTTTTTGGCTGTTCGCGGTCGATTGGGGTATCGTCATAGGCCAGCGGGCACAGAAATATGCTCTGTATGCGTGTGTGGCTTTGGCGTTCGGGCTTTTTGCTGTCGGGACAAATGCCGCCCTCGCATTCGTAAGGCCGTGCGGATTGCTTCCGGAAATATTGTGTGAGCAGCCGGATCACAATAAATCCGCGATTCCGAAAAACGTATAGGATCTGATCGAAGATTTTCGAGCGGCGGCATTGCAGCTGCTCAGAATGAACAATTTATGGCATCTACAGGGTTGAAAATAGCAATTGTCGGCGGCGGCCTTGCCGGTTTGGCGGCAGCGATGAAGATAGCCGAAGCGGGACACGACGTGGATCTTATCTCGGTCGTGCCGGTAAAGCGGTCACATTCGGTTTGCGCGCAGGGCGGCATAAACGGCGCCGTTAACACAAAAGGAGAGGGCGATTCGCCCGCCAAACATCTTGACGACACCGTTTACGGCGGCGACTTTTTGGCGAACCAACCGCCGGTCAGACGTATGTGCGACATGGCGCCGGATATCATAAATCTGTTTGATCGCATGGGTGTACCGTTCTCGCGGACAAAGGAAGGCCTGATGGATTTTCGCCGTTTTGGCGGAACGCTTCATCACCGCACAGCGTTTGCCGGAGCTTCGACCGGGCAACAGCTTCTTTACGCACTGGATGAACAGGTTCGCAAATACGAGGTCGGCGGAAAGGTAACAAAATATGAGGGCTGGGAGATGCTCTCGCTGGTGCTGGACGATCATCAGGTATGCCGTGGCCTCATTGCAATGGACCTGCAAACGCTTGAGCTGAGGTCATTTAAGGCCGATGCTGTCATCATGGCTACGGGCGGGCCTGGACTGATCTTCGGCAAATCTACCAACTCGATGACATGCACGGGTTCGGCGGCTTCTGCTGCATATCAGCAGGGAGCGCGCTATGCGAACGGCGAGTTCATTCAGGTGCATCCGACGTCGATCCCCGGTGAGGACAAACTGCGTCTGATGTCAGAATCGGCCCGCGGCGAGGGCGGCCGGGTTTGGGTACCCAGAACGGACGGCGACACACGCGATCCGAAGAACATTCCCGAATCGGAACGCTGGTATTTTCTTGAGGAAAAATATCCGGCATACGGCAACCTTGTTCCGCGCGACATTGCGACCAGAGAGATATTTCAGGTCTGTATAGAAGGCCACGGCGTCGCCGGTGAGAATCAGGTCTATCTTGACCTGACCCACATTGACGCTGAAACGCTGACGCGTAAGCTGGGTGCGATCCTTGAGATCTATGAGATGTTCGTCGGTGACGATCCGCGACACGTTCCGATGCGTATCTTTCCCGGCGTTCATTATTCGATGGGCGGCCTGTGGGTCGATTTTGAACAGCGGACCAATATTCCCGGACTCTTTGCCGCGGGCGAATGCGATTATTCGATCCACGGAGCGAACCGCCTGGGGGCGAATTCTCTTGTTTCGTGTGTTTACGGCGGATTCATCGCCGCCCCGTCGGCCATTGATTACGCAAAGAACGTCGAACGCGGCGAGACCGAAACCAACGGCATACACGACGCGGAACTTCGCAAACAAAAGGAAATAAACGAAAGCATAATCAACAGCGAAGGCGGCGAGAATCAGTACAAACTTCACGATGAGCTTGGTAAATGGATGACCGATAATGTGACGGTCGTTCGATATAACGACAAGCTCAAGGCAACGGACGAAAAGATCCTCGAATTGCAGGAGCGTTTCCAGAATATCTCGATAAACGATTCGAACCTGTGGGCGACACAGGCCGTTCCGCACGCGCGTCAGCTATGGAATATGCTCCAGCTTGCCCGTGTGATAACGCTCGGAGCGCTTAACCGCGACGAATCGCGCGGAGCGCACTACAAACCGGATTTTCCTGATCGCGATGATGAGAATTTCCTCAAAACGACCATTGCGGAGTACTCGGCCGAATCTCCGATTCTGTCGTACGAACCGGTCGATATATCGCTGGTCGAACCGAGGAAGCGTGATTACAGCAAGGGTAAGTCATAAATGGGAAAAGCCTGGATCATAAATGCAGACAAAACCACGTATCATTCTCGGTCTTATATCTTTGATATTTGGAACTACGATAATCCTGTGGGTTCTCTATAATCTTTTTGTTGAGACTCAAGAACATTATTCGGGGCCAAGATCACCACTGGCTCTTCTATTTGGAGGATTTGGACTGGGAGGACTGCTTTTCAAATACGGTTGGCATAGTTTCCTGATATTGACCGGTCTTCGAAAAGACCGTGACTTTGAGTTATAGCCTTGGGGTAAAAAGACGATAATAATGAGTACTAACGGACACATAGAAAAGAAAAGGCTGGAGAATCCGCCGAAGACATTCAAGCTAAAGATACAGCGGCGGGCGAATGAGGATGCTCCGGCGGTTTGGGAGACGTTCGAACTGCCGTATAGGCGTAACCTGAACGTTATATCGGCTTTGATGGATGTACGGAAAGATCCGGTCACTGTCGATGGAAAGCAGACCACGCCGCCTGTTTGGGACATGTCATGTCTTGAGCAGGTGTGCGGTATCTGCACGATGGTCATAGACGGCCGCGTACGACAATCGTGTTCGGCTTTGATCGATGACCTTCTGCTGGCTTCGGGCAGCGACACCGTCTCTCTGCAGCCGATGTCGAAATTTCCGAATGTCCGCGACCTTAAAGTTGACCGCACAAAGATGTTCGATCATCTCAAGCAGGTTCACGCCTGGGTCGAACTTGACGGCAGCTACGACCTTGGGCCGGGGCCGCATATCACGAATGAGGTGGCGCAGGAGCGTTATGCGTATTCCAGATGCATGACGTGCGGCTGTTGTCTGGAGGCTTGTCCGCAATACGGCGATGACAACTACATTGGCCCGCAGGCGATAGCCCAGGCAAGGCTGTTCAACATGCACCCGACCGGCAAAACGACCATCGACGAACGCCTGACCGGGCTGATGGGCGAGGACGGCATTACAAATTGCGGCAACGCGCAAAACTGCCTTGAAGTATGTCCGATGTCGATCCCGCTGCCAAAGGCGATCTATGAAACTAACCGCGACATTACCGTTAACGCGCTGTTCGGTTGGCTGTCCAAATAAACTTAAAAGAAGAAAATAATAATAAGAGCCGCTCTACATTTAAGGAGCGGCTCTTATTGTATGGCCGGTATGTGCGAGATATGTATCGACGGAGAGCTTATGTGCGGCAGGCGGTCCTCGGCGGCGAGAAATTCCAGCACCTCGTCTTTTCCCATCGGCGGCGCCAGATGATATCCCTGTCCGCGGTCACAAGAGAGTTCCTTTAACGCCGTCAGCTGCCGCTCGTTCTCTATGCCCTCGGCCGTTACAGCCAGGCCAAGGTTCCTTGCCAGCGAAATGATGGTTCTTACGATCTCCTGATTTGGCCCTTCCGTTTCCATCGCGGTGACAAATGAACGGTCAACCTTTAGGTTTGAGATCGGCAGCGTGACAAGGTATCCAAGATTGGAGTAACCTGTGCCGAAATCGTCAACATCTATCTCAATGTCATGCGAGCGGAGATGGTGGAGCATTTCCACCGCTCTTTCCTGATGTTCCAGAAAGACGGATTCCGTAATTTCCAGCCGCAGGCGGTTGGACGGAAAGCCTGTCTCCTCAAGAACGTTCAGAAGCCTTTTGACCAGTCCGCGAGAGACGAACTGGCGACAGGAAAGATTTATGCTGAGTTTGAGCGGCGGGCCGTCATCCGTTCGGAAAACGTCGCCAAGCTCATTACACGACCGGCGAAGCACCTGTTCGCACAGGCTGTCTATCCACCCGATCTCTTCCGCGAGGCGTACAAAGCGGTGCGGTGCGATCTCGCCCAGTTCAGGGTGATGCCAGCGTGCCAGAGCTTCAAGCCCCGTCACCGTGTGGTCGTCGAGCGAAAATATCGGCTGATACTCTACGTATAACTCTTCTTCCTTGATGGCGCGGCGAAGGTCGGTCTCCAGCCTTAACGTTTCGCGTGCCTCGGCGTGCATGTTTTCGTCAAAGACCTCGTGACGTGCCTTGCCCGACCGTTTTGCGTGATACATTGCCGTATCCGCGTCGCGCATCATCTCTTCCGCCCTGAGATGTTTTTCCGAGGCATTGAGGATGCCGATACTGGCGGAACTATAGATGATATTTCCGCGTATCTCGAACGGTAGGTCAAAGCTCTGTTGAATGCGTTCGGCTATCTGCGTTATCTCATCCAGACAATGTTCACCTTCAACCAGGATGACGAACTCATCGCCGCCGAGCCTGGCGACCACATCATTCGGACGCATACACGCCTTCAGACGTTCCGCTATTCTGACCAAAAGCTGATCTCCGACCAGATGCCCGAGGCTGTCGTTCACGAACTTGAACCGGTCAAGGTCGATGAAAAGCACGCTGACGTCGTGGCCCTTCAATTTTGCCCTTCGATTGAGAGCGTCGGCCAGCCTTCCCATAAAATGAGATCGGTTCGGCAGGCCTGTCAGCGAATCGTGGCTGGCTTCGTGCTGGAGCCTTTCCTCGGCGAGTTTTCTGTCGGTTATGTCCTGTATCTGAAAGATCAGATCAGAGGTTTTGTCGCTGCCCGGCGTTGTCGAGGAAACGCTCCATGAGGTCCAGACGGTTCGTCCTGAGCTGTGGATATAACGCTGCTCCATCTCATGGCTCATTTTCCGGCCTTCAAGGATGTCTTCCAGCCGGGACATCGTCGGTTTGATGTCTTCCGGAAACATTACATCCATTATGAACATTTCCCTTAGTTCTTCAGGCAGATACCCAAGAATGCCGCAAAGCGAACGGTTGACCTTTAACCATCTGCCCTCGGGCGAAACGAGGGCGATACCGATGGGAGCATAGGTAAAGGCGCTTCGAAATCTTTGCTCGGATTCGGCCAGAGCGACCGAGCCTGCCTCTATCTCACGAGCATACTCAGCCGACCGATCCGCCTCTGCCACGGACATTTCCACATTTCTGAGGTACATCCGGTACGTCATAAAAACAAAAAAGATGAGTGGGATCGCCGCCAGAATGATGCCCCAGCCAACATGGTCGATCATTTGAACCAAAGCTCCGGCCCCGATCGCCCCGACAAGATAGGTGATGAATGTCCACAGATATCTTGTTTTCCATATTTCGGGAAGAGGCTCGCCCGAACTGATCGAATCATGAATGGAGGCAAGCGCGGTGTTGACGGCAAATTGCGTTATCGCCATGATCGAAAGAGCGATCAAAAGGTCATCCAGATTTCCATCTGCTCCGTGAAGCTGCTCAGGCGAATAAAGCCCCGCGATCCTTAACATCATCACGACCAGCGTCGTCGATATTGCCATTGCGGCGGCATTGAACAAAATAGTGAGGCGTCGGCTGCAAAAGCGAAGCGATGACAGAAAAGCCTCGCCCGCCGCAAGGGCAATGGCCGCTTCACCGCCGTACAGGAGCAATGTCAGGAAAATAAGGCTGTCTGATACTGCGACGTGTGATTTCAGCCTGGGTATCTTTATTGAGATACGTGAACCAAGCCCAAGCGTACAAACAAGAATTATGGCAGAGAGGGGATCGAGTTTTGCGTAGGGCAGGTCAATGAGGGCGATAGACAGACAAATACCGCCCGCCGCCACCACGACGAACATAAAGCGTGTGGTCAGGCGTTTGCGGTTATCTTCGGACAGGATTGTGTTGTTTGTTGACATCTGTCCTGACAATTTGAACCGGCTGAACAAACTCAGGATCAGGGGAGCGATCTTTTAATAGTCTGTGGAACGAGGGAGGAATGAAATGTGACCACGACCGAACAGCCTAGTCCTCCTCTATTATCTTATTTTTTACCCTATTAAGTCCAGTATTTATATTAGTTGCCAGCATTTATATAAAGACCGTCCTGCATGAGCCTGTATGCTGAAAACCCGCTTTTTCAAAGCAGCGATGGGCATGCGGCATTGACGCATTGCTCAAAAGGCATACCGTCGATGCTCGTTCCAGAAGCCGCAGACACAGCTTTGCCAGACAGGAAGGGGCAACGCCTTTCCCTCGGTGTTCGCGTGCCACATAGACGCCTTCCAGATAGATGACCTCGGGTGTTTCCGCAATGATGTCCGCTTTAAAAACAAGCTCGCCGTTCTCAAAGACCACAAAGGTCCGCCCCTGTTCAATGCGGCGAAGAACGCGGCGGAGAAAGCCCTGCCGATCACGGCTCATCGGGTCTATACCGCTTTCGATGAACGCCACCTCGGCATGGGCACATGCGATCTGGTCGAGTTCGTCAGGAGCGGCGGGCCGCAGGTCCCATTCACATTCCGGAACCGGGAACGGAAAGCTCGTTTCAAATAAAAGTTCGCTGGCAACGGCCCTTGGCAGCAATGCTCCGTTGCCGTAATAGGCAAAGAATGTTTCCGCATCGTCGCCCGAGGACATGATCAGGTTTATCGGCGTGGCCGATGATCGTGCCTTGAAGGCAAGGGCCTGAAGCGAGCGGTTTGATCTGGCCTCGACCAGTGTCGAATGGCCGATCAGGGCGACCGCCTCAAGGCAGCCGGATCCGTCACGATAACCATAAAAGACGCCTCGGTTAAGATCGTTTTCGATGCCGTTATCGGTGATCAGGCTCGCCATAGCGACTGTGTGTACCGGCCTTTCATTGAGAAAATTCATCACCTCTTCGGTGTCGGATACTCCCAGTTTGACCACCGGAGCGAGGTCCGGAACCGGCATGATGAACGGCATAGGCCGAAAGTCACTGACGGGCGGGCGCATTTTGAGTGAGGTTGACAGCATTTTTCACCTTCCTATCTTTTCATTCGGACAAAAAATAGAACGATCCCTTACGGTCATCTCATTCAGAACATCCTAGGCGTTCGGTCGCCTATCAGAACGCCGTCACCGATGAGGACGCCATCACCTATCAAAACACCCGCACGGTCGCCGATCAGGACACCGTCGCCAATGAGTACGCCATCGCCGATCAGGACACCGTCACCGATGAGAACTCCGTCACCTATCAGAACACCATCGCCAATGAGTACTCCGTCGCCTATCAGGACACCGGATGATAGAAGTACCGATCCGGCACCGTGAATACCGCCGTTGCTGACGGTCAGGTTCTGATGAGCCGTGACAGCCGCAGTCAGGTAAGCGGTTCGTATCGTTGTTGTTCCCTGAATGGTCTGGAGTCCCTGCTGCATCAGGCCGCCGGTCTTGTACGGGAGCTGAAATTTGGTCACAAGCTCCTGGCCGGTCATAAAGTTATGGTTTGCCGTTACGACCTGCGACCACGCAAAACCGCCGCCGGCGATGTCTGAAAATGTAGTCGGCAGGGACGTTCCGGATGGGAGGAGCGAGGCTCCACGGCTAAGAGTTGAAAAATCAACATTGGTTCTAAGCGACCGGGTCAAACGCACCGCGCCTTCGACGTTGAGTTGTCCCGCTCCCTGCTCCAGCATATCGGCGCCGGCTATCGGCTGTGCCGTGTATTGCAGGATCATGCGCACCATCCCCGGTGTCAGTTTGGGGTTTACCTCAAGCAGCAGAGCGGCCGCGCCCGAAACGAGCGGAGCGGACATCGATGTTCCGCTTTGATACATCAGGGCATCGGCCTGCGTTTCGCCTTCCGCCAGCGGAACATCCGATTCGGAACTCAGTTCAGAGATGCGGTTATTTGCGGCTTTGTGCGAGATGATCTCGTTGCCGGGAGCGGCAAGGTCGGGCTTCATGACGTTGTCAAAAACACGAGATCCGCTCAGGGTCAGATATGAGCTGCGGCTCGGGCCGCGCGAACTGTATGTCGTTATGGAATCGTCTCCACGATCATCGGTCCCAAAGCTGTTGGTCGCGCCGACGGTTATCGCATACGGGCTGTTGCCCGGCGAATGGATCGTGCCATAGAGTTTTCCGCCATTTGCTCCGCGTCCCAGATTTCCGGCTGCGGCAACAACGACTATACCTGCCTCGGTCAATTCCTTGACCTTAAGGCAAAGCGGGTCGTTATGATAGCTGTCCACCGCCAGCGTTCCGAGGCTGAGGTTTACAACACGGATGTTGTGCTGCTGGCGATTTTGCAATACCCAGTCAAGCCCGTTGAGGAGCCATGAGGTTTGTCCGATACCCTGATCATTCAGTACCTTGACGCTGATTATGTCGGCTCCGCGTGCGACGCCGTGATATGCTCCGTTGTTCTTCGGCGAACGGCCTGCGGCCAATCCGGCAACGTGTGTGCCGTGTCCGTAACGGTCGCCCAGGCCCGAATCGGTAAAGTTTACATTTGCCTTGATCCGGCCCGCAAAACCGGAATGATTCGTGTCGATACCCGAATCGACTATGGCGATGCCGATGCCGTTCCCTTCGAGCGGTAGTGTGGAACTGCCTGCTCCGGGCAAGTTACGGGCTGCGGCGACACCGGTCGTTTCGGCTACGTGGCCGGTCGAGGATGTCGGACGGTCGGGGGAAACGTAATTTATAAGTCCGCTTGTGGACAATGTCTCTATCGTTGACGCGGGCAGATTGACAACGAGCGTGTCCGTTGAACCGACGCGGCTGGCGATCTGTGCCTCACCGCTCTGCAAAAGGGCGCGGAGAGCGGCGTTGTTGGCGTCTTTTGCCTGAATGATAACGTCCACTCGTTTTGAGGGATCATTGGCTATAAGTTCACGAAGATCGGATGAGACATTGTCACCGCGATAGCTTGTTGTGTCCTTTGCCTTGTCCTGAGTTTCGTCTGCTGTCGTTGGTTCGATCAGCAGCGTGTCAAAAAGCTCAAGTGTTTCAGGATAGGTCAAGGCAACATCTGCATAGGATGTTTTGAGGTCGGCAGCGACCAATGAAAGTTTGCCCGCTTCGACAGCGGAAACAAGAGTTTCGCGAACCGCTTCGTATTTAAGGAGTCCGATCGTGTTATTGACGAACAGGATGGCCTTATTGCCGTTGTTCGTGAGGCCCGTGATGACAGAATTGATCTTTTCAATTGCCTGTGCTTCATTAACCGCATCAGCGGTTATGCTGCGTTCTTCCAGTCTCAGCACCTGCTTTCCTGCAAGTTCCGCCGGGGCCGAACCTGTCGCTATCCTTCGCGCCAATTGCTCGACGATGGTGTTTCGGGCAGTTCCGTCATCGTCCAGGATCATCGGCTGCCGCCTGGAGCCGCTTGCCAGCATCTTTTCCAATGAAAGCGTTTCGGCCTCGTATGACAGGTCATCGAGCAGGCGGCCCTCGCGGCCAAGCTGTGTCAGGTCTGTAAGGGAAACAGCGGCTTCCGGGACGTTCCTGTTTCCGTCAGTTGAGTGTGTGCCGCCGGCAAATGCCAGATTGACAAAAACAAGCGAAAAGAGAAGGACACCGGAAAGTATCTTTTTAGTGGGGGCAAAGAAATTTAGCGTTTGAAGCATTTTTACTCCTGTAATATCTGTTGATCGGGGCACGGTGTGCCAGGCCAATCACTAATACAAGGTTTATGCCAAACATCAAGTGCTGCAAATAAAGGGGTTAGCTGAGCGATGTGTGCCGTTCGGAGGCGGTTTTCAAGCAGTTTGAATGACCGAATCGGTCAGAATGAATGACGGGTTTTATTAAAACGGTAATATGGCAGGGTGTAAAAATTCAAACAGAACGCCGGTCCAGAACCTTTGCTGTTAAAGGCCCGGAACCGGCGTCGTGTTAAAAGCGCATCATATTTCAAGAATATCGACCAGTTCCTGGACGGCAGCGGCACTCTTTTGCAGGGCAGTGCGCTCATCGTTTGTCAGGCTGATCTCGATGATCTGCTCGACGCCGTTCTTGCCGAGTTTGACGGGGACGCCGACAAAGAGATTGCTGATGCCGTATTCGCCCTCGAGGAAAACGGCGCAGGGCAGTATCTTTTTCTTGTCCTTCAAAATAGCTTCGGCCATTTCAACTGCTCCGAGCGATGGTGCATAGAAAGCCGAACCGGTCTTGAGCAAGCCGACGATCTCGGCGCCGCCGTTAGCGGTGCGGTCGATGATGGCATCAAGCGTTTCCTTGTCCAGCAGTTCCGTGACCGGAATACCGGCACAGGTTGAATATCGCGGCAGCGGAACCATCGTGTCGCCATGTCCGCCAAGCACGAACGCGGTGACGTTCTCGACCGAAACGTTCAGGGCCTCAGCCAAAAAGCATCGCATACGGGCTGAATCCAGAACACCCGCCATGCCTATCACACGATTTTTTGGGAATCCCGAACGACGGAACGCGACCTGAGTCATCGCGTCCAGCGGATTTGAAACGACGATGATGAAAGCATCCGGCGAATATTTCGCGACCTGCTCCGTCACCTGTCCGACGATGTCCGAATTGGTTTTCAAAAGATCGTCGCGGCTCATGCCGGGTTTGCGGGGAAGTCCGGCGGTGATGATGACCACGTCCGAACCGGCCGTTTCCTCATAGGAATTTGTGCCAACGAGCTTTACGTCAAATCCGTCTATCGGAGCTGCCTGTGCCAGATCAAGAGATTTGCCCTGTGGCGTGCCTTCAACGATATCGACCAATACAACATCCGCAAGCTCTTTGCTTGCTATCCAATGCGCGGCCGTCGCGCCTACGTTTCCCGCACCGACAACCGTTACTTTATGTCTTCCAGCCATTATTAACCTTCCTGTTTTGAAATAGTTGATTGAGATAAAGGATTATTTTGTCATAGAGAGCGTAAAACGGCAAAAACAACTCTTATAGCTGCAAAGTTGGAGACGATCCAAAGGCGGAGAGTTGATTATGCATCCGATTCGATGCTACATTGCCGATGTTTTAAAGATCTCCCCGAACAGGTTTATTATGAACATAACAGCTTTCAGGCCAGTCACGGTGATCGCCGTGCTTCTTTCGTTTCTTACATTATCTGCGGTTGCCCAGCAGACAGCATCTTCGTTGTCCGGCAAGCGGCTGAAAAGGGTTGTCGTGCGCGGTGCGACGGTGGTTGACGGCAGCGGCAAACCGGCGGCTGGGCCGTATGACATTGTTATTGAGAACGACGTCATTAAGCAGATCGTCGGGTTCGATCCGGTGGCGGCGGCTGAGGGACGTGCGAGGCGTCCTGAGAAAGGAGACCTCGATATTGACGCGGCGGGGAAATACGTCTTGCCGGGGCTTATCAATCTGCACGGCCACACACACGATTCGCGCTCGGGCAAGCCGTGGCCGGTCGAATACGTGACGAAGCTGTGGCTCGCTTGCGGCATCACGACCGTTCGCGATGCGTGGGCCAATGCCAAGATCCTTGAATACCGTGACCGCTCCGCCGCCAATACGATTGCCGCTCCGCGTATATTTTCTTACGGCGGATTTCCCGCGCCCAACCTGAACACGGCCGAGCAGGTGCGCCAACGCGTGCGTGACCTGAAAGCCGCAGGTTACGACGGTATAAAGCTTTACACCATCGACCGCGACCTGATGGCGGCGATGATAGACGAGGCGAAAAAGCAGGGAATGCTCGTGATGCACCACACCGGCGTTGAGGAAACGAATGCCTGGGACGACATCAAATTCGGCACAACGAGCATCGAGCATTGGTACGGCATTCCAGATGCTGCGATAGTCGGCGGCAGGCAAAATTTTCCTTCCGATTACAATTACAACGACGAGGTTCACCGTTTTCGCTATGCGGGCAGATTGTGGCGAGAGGCCGACCCGGAACGCCTTAGCAAAGTGCTGGACGGAATGATCGAGGCAAATGTTGCATGGAACCCTACGCTCGTTATTTATGAGGCGTCTCGCGACCTGCAAAGGGCGCAGACAAATCCGGCATTTGCAGAATATCTGCATCCCGCGCTCGAGGAGTTTTTCAGGCCAAATCCTTCCAACCACGGTTCCTATTTTATCGGCTGGTCAACTACGGATGAGACTTTCTGGAAAGAGAATTACCGCATCTGGATGAAGGCCCTATATGATTTCGGCACACGCGGCGGCATGATCGGTGTCGGTGAGGACGCCGGGTTCATCTACCAGCTTTATGGCTTTGGCCTGATCCGCGAACTTGAACTGCACCAGGAAGCAGGTTTTCATCCCTTGACGGTCGTAAAACATGCGACGGTCAATAACGCCACGATAATGGGCAAGGGCGATCAAATAGGCCGCGTTCGCGTCGGCTATAAGGCAGATCTGATCGTGGTGAACGGCAATCCGCTTGAAAACTTTAAGGTGCTGTATCCGACCGGAACCGACATGGTGCGTGACGGCAAAGTAGTTCACGGCGGCGGCATAGAATGGACGATAAAGGACGGCATTCCGTTCCACGTGCCGACACTCACCGCCGAGGTGCGGGAGATAGTTTCAAAGGCCCGTTCCGAGTCAAAATAGAAAGCGGCATTTTACGCAGCATTATCGAAACCCAAATAGAAAAGCCTGACGCGCTCTCCCCTTCACATCAGGCTTTTCCAAATTGACCTCTAACCTTAGCTATTGGTCAAGTTCAATTGTTACTGGTCTTAAAGCAACGGCCGTGCCACAACAATGTTCGGCACGGCTCGTCTCCATTGACGCCTATTTCTTAGGGTGTCTTCTGCCTTTCTCTAAAAGCGGCCCTTTGCCGCCTTACAAAATGGTCTATTCTCTGCACCAAATCGGGCGCGGCCTACTTCAATATCGGGTGTCCGCCGCCCTTGCTGTGGTCGGCGGTCTCGTTATATTTCCGGCGGTCGTTATGATATAGCACCAAATGCTCGCCTTCGTACCGCACAATATCCGAAACCTTGTTGAATTCACGCGTGTGTTCGGCAATTATGAATGCCATCGGGTTGTTTGAGATCACCATGCCGGCGACGTAAATGTGGCCGCCCTTGTCATAATCGGTTCCGGCATATTGGGCCGCACCGATGGCAAACGAAGGCGTATAAACGCCCGAACTGCTGTTTTCACGGTCTGCCTTGGCGATGAATATCGAATAGTCGGAATACTTGAGCCTCTTTTTGTAGCCATTTTTTCGCGCAATGGCGAAAAGGTCCGTCAGGCCCTTGTCTATCGCATTCAGCACCTCTGCGGATGGCCGCGATACCGCATAAACCCTTGCTCCGCGCCTGGTCCTGGCGGAATAATTGAATTTGTCTCCGGAATATTTTTCCGCCTCCGCCAAAGTCCGCCGATCCTGAGCATTCACTTCTGTCGTAAAGCCCAGAAATATTCCCACCAATAAAGCCGCTGCCACCGAATACTTGAAAATTCTCATAGTTGTTCCTCCAACCCTCCGTCAGTATAGAACAGCAAACGGTATTCCATTAGTTGCCGGGAGTCTTCTTTTTGAAACCGCACTTGCTTATTGACACCAGATCGACGAAGCCGATACCGGGAAATTTCCTGCGAGATTTTTCCCGGAACAGATCTTCTCACAAGAATATGACCGGCGCATTTTTTAGGCCGGCCCATGAGTGTTTATGAATAGATAGGTTAAGTTGGTGCTGAGGGCGGGAGTCGAACCCGCACACCCCTTAGGATACAGGATTTTAAGTCCTGGGCAACTACCAGTTCCGCTACCCGTGCTTGCCAAGTCTTGCGATTGTAGCTTTATCCGTGGCAGATCGAGCAATATGATAAAGATGACCGCAACAGCAAAGGCCGAGTCGGATGCCGGACAAAACCAAAGCTGTCATTCGCGGCATCCTGCTTAACTCCTTCGAGCAAGTCGGCACATTAGTCCATTCCGGCAAGGAATTGCTGAAACGGGAAATATTTACAGGCAGAGGCCGGTCTGTGTAGGCCACAGACCAGTTACCTTTACCGGCAAAACGCTTTTCGTTTATCCTTTCCTGCCAGGCATTATACCCGCCGGCCCCTGATCACTTGAAGAACCAGTACGACCACCGCCACCACCAACAGGATATGGATAAGGTTTCCGACTGATGCTCCGCCGATCCCGAAACCCAAAGCCCACAATACCAACAGTATTATTATAATTGTCCAAAGCATAATATTTATCTCCGGATCGATAAGCGGCCAGTGTTAGCGTCCGTAAGATAAACTTTTGCTAACGCATAACTCATCGATCATTTTCTTTACGTCCTTCGGTATTGGTTTCAACGATCTCTCCGGCTCATTTGACCCGAATCTTGTTGCAACCGTCGTCCCAAAAAGAGAGGGAAACTCGTCTGGTTTGTCCTCATTGGAAACCATCTTCATTTCAAACTGACTTAGTTCCAACATTTTGATCTCTGTCACCTGGTTATTCCCGATTTCCGTTGCCATTCGTTTGTGCATTCCGGTTTGAATTACTATTTGCTTCCAAGGCCATGTTTCCGGCGGTATTGCTATTCACCTCCGGCGACGCCATATTGGAATTTGTATTCAAATATCCCGTGTTAGTGTTGGTGTTTTGAAGGTTTGTGCTGTCCGTAGTCGATGTACAGCCTGCCATGTCCCCGCAAATTACAAGAAAAACCCCTATACCTATAATTACTCTCATAAGATCTGTCCTTATTCTGTTCAATTCTGTTCAAAAAAGGAAAACTCTACCATTACGACAGAGTCTCCCCGTGTGTGGGCAATATAATGACTAGCGATAGATATGCTCACCGCGAGAGTTGGTTTTCCACTCAGTCTCGAAGTGATCTGCGTCCTCAGTTGACCTCGGCTTTACACCCAATACAATGCCGCCGTCCTTAATTCCGCTTTCATATTGCTTTGCCCGTTCTTCCGGAATACCCCATCCGACAAGAGCTCCAACCAGACCTCCGGTCAGGCCGCCCGCTCCGGCCCCTGCAAGCGCGGCCGCGATCGGCCCCCAAACGACCAATCCTAGTCCGGGCAATACAAGGTTGGTTCCGATAGCAGCAATGCCGCCTATGATGGCCCCCAATGTTCCGCCGATGGCTCCGCCGATTCCTGTCCCTTCGGCGGCCTTACTGCCGAGTTCGGATTTGTAGCCTTCTCCGTAATATTTGTCGCGGGTTGCATCGGACATGATCACATTGATCTCCGCATCCGAATAACCGCGGTCGCGCAATGTTTTATACGCGCTTTCCGAGGTTTCCCTATCACCGAACATTCCCGTCAACAATCCCGGTTCCTGTTGTGTGCTTGTTGCTTGATTTTTCATAATTATTCTTACTTCTCCCTTTTTTCGTTCTTATTTTGTTTTCGGAACTTGGATACTGATGAGGCATCAACCCATTGTTCCGTCATTATTACAGTGTGTTGTCAAATATGAGCGCCTCGCTATAACGTACCGGCCCGTTGGTCCGGGCCGCGTAAAGTACCTTTTTGAAGTTCTTCTTCTCTACCTTCGGCTGCTGAAGATAGGCGACCGGATAGAGGCTGCTATTTCTGATCGCCTGAAATATTACCTCCGGCAGATCTCCGGAATATGGTTTTATCAGATAGTCATTTGCGCCTGCAGCGATACCGTTCTCCACATCCGTTGGAAATCCCAATGCGGAGTAAAAAAGAATGGGCGTCATCGGAGCGTGTTCACGCAGATCTCTGCATAAGCTGAGACTGTCACCCGATGGAAGCAGCCCGTCCAGGAGGTAAAGATCGAAGTACCGGGTCGTGGCCAATTGCCAAGCCTGTTCCGTCGTTATTGCAGCGATAACCTCGATGCCTGACATGTCAAGCAGGAAACTGACCATGTTTCGTGAGTCCTCATCGTCTTCCAGATAAAGTACTCTTATTTTTTCCGGCCTCGGCATGTTCACTCCTTTTTGAAAGAGTTTGATAAGAACAATAAATTTCACGCCTCTCGCGGCCTTGTAAAAGAAGGATGGCATCCCGAATACCATCCTTTTAGTCCCTTTGTTCGGTAGCAGGTGGTTTTCTTCGATTTATCGGGTATCTGTTCAAATGAACTTAAATAAAAAGATCGAAGAATCACTCAGGTTAATGCTTAACTATATATCCAGAATAACTTCAAAGCGGCAGCGTGTATGTACGCAGACGCACGTACGTGGAAAAATATTTCTCATATAATTTCTCGAAGACGTTTGGACAAAACACGATTTTGTTGCTGCGATCAGCAGGCCAAAAAGAAAAGCTGCCGGCGTGAAACAAATATCACGCCGGCAACAATTAAAGTAATGGTGCTGAGGGCGGGAGTCGAACCCGCACGCTCCTAAGAACACAGGATTTTAAGTCCTGGGCGTCTACCAATTCCGCCACCCCAGCATGATTTCCGAGATTAGCATATCCCTGTCCGAAATGAAAAATCCGTCCGAGGCGGGAAGCGGATCATTTTTAGGCTGGGTGAATTTTAACGGGAACGGGTAAAACGCTGCGGATACAGTGAGTTCTTATTGAATTTACATTGGTTGTGATAAGATTCGACTAGGAAACCGCTGCCGTTCGGCTGCGGCAACTGTTGCAAAATGGCAGATCTTTGCTGAACCTGACAATGGAAAACCTTTCCTGGATACTTTGGCTGGTACTCGGTGTCACGCTTATCGTGGCCGAGATATTCACGCTTGGCTTTTTTCTCTTCTGGTTCGGGGTCGGAGCCATTGCGGCCGCTCTGACCGGGCTGCTTGGTTTTGGGCTTTTATGGCAATTTCTGGTCTTTGCGGTGGTTTCAACTCTGCTGACGGCCATGTCACGGACCATATTCTCAAAATATCTGTGGGGAGCGGGTTCCGATGACCTGAAATTGGGCATGGACGCTCTTCCGGGCAAGGTCGGCACGGTCACGATAGCCAGTCACGGAGATATGCACGAGGCGGGAGTCAGCCTGTATGGTTCGATATGGACCGCGTTTCCCGAAGATGGGGACAGCGTTTTTCGAGAAGGTGAAAAGGTCAAGGTCGTGCGGGTTTCGGGCAATACGATATACGTCAGATCGGCCAAGCGACAGTTGCGTGGCTGGCGACAGGATGATTGAACGTATTTTTTCCTAGATTATTTCTGCGGTGTCCTGGTCGGCGGTGTCGTGGATATTGCCCAGATCAATGACCTCTATCTGAACATCCTCACCGTTCGGTTCAGGGAGGTTCTCTCCGGTCAGTTTAGCTATCACGACGGTGATGTTGTCCTCTCCGCCATTGGCATTCGCCTCGGTGACAAGGTCGGCACAGGCCATTTCCAGCGAGTCCAGATTTTCCAGTACTATCCGCTGCATATTGGCCGGATTGACCTTGTTTGAAAGCCCGTCGCTGCATAGCAGGAGGACATCGCCCTGCATTGGTTCAAGCCGGGCGGAAACCGGAAATATCTCGTTCTGTGCACCCAGAGCCTGTAATATCACATTCTTCAGCGTATGTGTCTCGGCCTCTTCCGGTGAGATCTGCTGAGCGTCTATAAGCTGCTGCACCAGCGACTGATCTTTTGTCACCTGATAGATCTTGCCGTTTCTGACAAGATAGGCGCGGCTGTCACCGACCTGTATCAGGTCAATGCCGCGAGAGGTGACGCCCATGCCCGTAAACGTCGCGCCCATTCCCTGAAATTGCGGGTCGGAACGCCCCTGCTGATGAACGATGTGGTTGGCGTAAAGCGTGGCGTTATACAGTTTTGCGATCAGGTTATATTCGTAAGCCTCAGGTGTCAGCGTTTCCTCGATGTCCTCATCAAGGAGCTTTTCGCATACACATTCGATCGCCATCTTGCTGGCGACCTCGCCGGCCATTGCTCCGCCCATGCCGTCCGAAACGGCCAACACGATGCCATTGTCGTCGATCTCGAATTTCTGGCTCTCGATCACAAATTCGCCGTCGTCCTGAGCGCTCGTCCACGCCCGCGACCGCGAAATGTTCAAAAGAAGATAGTTGTCCTCGTTGCCCTTTCTTACACGTCCTACGTGAGAAGTTGCATGAGTCTCGACAATTAGCATAATAAGTTCACAAAACCTTCTACGATAATCCTGATAAAACAGTAACACGGACGCCCGTTTCAGCAAGCATCCGGCCGTCTTATTTCCGACCTATGTCAGAGCCTGGTCCAGATCTTGTATGATGTCCTCAACATCCTCGATACCGACCGATATTCTGACCAGCCCGTCCGTTATGCCCAGTTTATCGCGTTTTTCCGCCGGAACGGAAGCGTGGGTCATCGTGGCCGGATGAGAAATAAGGGTCTCAACCCCTCCCAGACTTTCTCCAAGGGTACATACCTTGACGTTTTCCAAAACTTTTTTTGCGTTATCAAAAGAACCTGTTTCAAAAGAAACCATTCCGCCAAAGCCGGACTGCTGTCTTTTGGCAAGTTCATGCTGAGGATGAGATGCCAGCCCCGGATAGTATACCTTAACGATGGCCGGATGTTCAGCAAGAAAAGCGGCAACTGCACGGCCGTTCTCATCGTGTGCCTTCATCCTCACGGCGAGTGTCTTTGTGCCCCGAAGCACCAGAAACGAATCGAAGGGAGAAAGTATTGCCCCGACGCTGTTCTGGATGAAACCGATCCTTTCCGCGTCCGTCTCGTCATTCAAAGCCGCAAAGCCGCCTACGCTGTCCGAATGGCCGTTCAGGTATTTTGTCGTCGAATGGACAACTATGTCCACGCCGTGTTCGATGGGGCGCTGAAAATAAGGCGACATGAACGTATTGTCGCAAACGACCCGCGCGCCGTGAGCATGAGAGACTTCGGAAACAGCCGCAAGGTCGGTGACGGTCATTACCGGATTGGTCGGCGTTTCGACAAAGACCATCTTTGTATTGGGAAGAAATGCCGCCTCAAGGGCGTGAATGTCAGACGTATCGACAAGGCTGAATTCGATCCCGTAATCACGCAGCACCTTGTCAAACAATCTAAAGGTCCCGCCATAAGTGTTGTCGCCGAGAATAACGTGGTCTCCGGCCTTTACCAGCCTTAACACAGCATCAATGGCGGCCATGCCGGAGGCAAAGGCATAACCATATTTTGCTCCCTCAAGTGCGGCAATGTTCTTTTCCAATGCTGAGCGGGTCGGATTTTGGGTTCGGGCATATTCAAACCCCTTGTGTTTGCCAAGCGCTTCTTGAGCGTAGGTCGAGGTTTGATAGATCGGAACGCTAACGGCTCCGGTTGCCGCATCTGGCTCATTACCGGCATGGATCGCAATTGTAGAAAAGCCCATATGCGCGCAAAAAAATTGGAAAGTATAGAGTTTGGCTCTGTGTCGTAAGCTTGAGATTCTGACGGTGAAATCCCGATTTTACAAGTAGATATGGTAACTTGGCGAAATCAAAAAAGCAAATACGGTATTTAGTAAACAGAGGGCCGTCAGCGTTAAAATGCGGCAAATCTGTACGAAGAAACAGATGCTTGTTCAAATCGTTCGATATCAGCCGCATTTTGCAGTGTCAGCCCGATGTCGTCCAGGCCGTTGAGCAGGGAATATTTGGCAAATTCGTTTATCTCAAACCTTTCGTCAAAGTTCTTGGCGCGGACAGACTGTTCCTCGAGGTCGATGCTTATTTCCAGCCCGCCCGGTTGTTTGCTGGCGGCGGTCAATCTGGCAACAGCATCTTCGGGCAAGGTGATAGGCAGCAGTCCGTTCTTGAGGCTGTTATTGTGAAAGATGTCGGCAAAGCTCGGTGCTATCACAGCACGAAAACCGTGATCCAGAATGCTCCATGGGGCATGTTCGCGTGATGAGCCGCATCCGAAATTTGCGCCCGTAATGAGAATGGAAGCATTCTTATATGCCGGATCGTTCAGGGGAAAATCCTCACGCTCGGAACCATCCGCGTTGAACCGCCAGTCATTGAACAGAAACTGGCCGTAACCGGTGCGTTCTATCCGTTTAAGGAACTGTTTCGGAATGATCTGGTCGGTGTCGATATTCGCAAGGTCTATGGCAACGGCCTTTCCGGTGTGTCGGTCAAATGGTCTCATGATCTTTAGCTGCGAAACTCCCAATTTCTGACATCAACAAAATGCCCGGCTATCGCGGCCGCCGCCGCCATTGACGGGCTGACCAGATGCGTTCTGCCGCCGCGGCCCTGACGGCCTTCAAAATTCCGATTGCTTGTCGAGGCGCACCTTTCGCCTTCGCTCAAAATGTCCTCGTTCATTGCCAGACACATTGAGCATCCGGCGTCGCGCCATTCAAAACCGGCGTCTGTAAATATCTCGGCCAGCCCTTCGGCCTCTGCCTGTTCCTTTATCTGCATCGAACCCGGAACGACCATTGCATTGACTCTGCCGGCGACCTTGTGTCCTTTGGCAACGCGGGCCGCCTCGCGCAGATCCTCAATGCGTGAGTTAGTGCAGGAACCGATGAACGCGCGGTCGATGGATATTTGTTCAATGGGCTGAGCAGGTTCGAGGCCCATATATTCCAACGCTTTTGCAAAGGAATTTGCATCGCGTCCGGGCGGAGGAGCATCAGGCACACGGCCGGTTATCATTGCGGACATTTCGGGCGAAGTTCCCCACGTCACGAACGGAGCAAGCGACCCGGCGTCTATCTCGACCGTTTGGTCATAAGCGGCTCCCTCATCCGTCGGCAGCGTCCGCCAGTATTCGACCGCTTTTTCCCAATCGTCGCCTTTCGGGGCGAATGTCCGGCCCTTCAAATATTCAAAGGTCGTTTCGTCCGGGGCGATAAGCCCGGCCCGGGCGCCACCCTCGATGGTCATGTTGCAGACGGTCATCCGTCCTTCCATCGAAAGGTTTTTTATCGCATCGCCGGCATATTCGATGACACAGCCGGTTCCGCCGCTTGTGCCGATCTTGTTGATGATGGCAAGGATCAGGTCTTTTGCCGTGACGCCGAAAGGCAGGTCGCCTTTTACGTCGATGAGCAGATTTTTTGCCTTTGTCTGCGGCAGCGTTTGTGTCGCAAAAACGTGTTCGACCTCGCTGGTGCCGATGCCGAACGCCAACGCGCCGAAAGCTCCGTGCGTTGAGGTGTGCGAATCACCGCAGACGACCGTAAAGCCCGGCTGTGTCAGCCCTTGTTCGGGGCCGAAAACATGGACGATGCCCTGTTCTTTTCGGTCCATATCATAGAGCCTGACACCGAAATCGCGGCAGTTTTTCCGAAGCGTTTCGACCTGTTTCCAGGCTATCGGATCATTGAAGGGCAGGTTGCGGCCTATGGTCGGGATCGCGTGATCGACCGTCGCGAATGTCAGATCGGGGCGTCTAAGTTTACGTCCGTTTATGCGCAAACCTTCAAATGCCTGCGGCGAGGTCACTTCGTGAATAAGATGCAGATCGATATAAAGGAGCGCCGGTTTGCCTTCCTCTTGCCGCACCATGTGTGCATCCCATATCTTGTCGTAAAGCGTTCTCATTTGATACTAAACCGCATGATAGGCAAGGCTGGATCGGGAATTTTCAGCCGCCCGTTTTGCTATGTGGCTGCCCATTTCCTCGGTAGAAACTATGGTTTCGCCGCTGCCGCGTGCGATGTCGGGAGTCCTGTAACCTTCGTCCAGAACTGAGGCCACAGCTTCCTCTATCGACCTCGCGGCCGTTTCGTGTCCGCCGGTATAGCGCAAAAGCATTGCCGCCGAGGCTATCGCACCGAGCGGATTTGCGATCCCGCGTCCGGCAATGTCAGGAGCCGATCCGTGGACAGGTTCAAAAAGGTCAATAGGCCCGCCGATCGTCGCTGATGCCAACATTCCGAGCGAACCGGTCAAAACGGCGGCCTCATCTGACAGGATGTCGCCAAAAAGATTTTCCGTCAGGATAACGTCAAAACGCCGCGGATCTGTAACCAGATGCATCGCACAGGCATCGACAAAAAGGTGGTCGAGTTCAACACCGGGAAATTCCTTGCTGACGCTTTCAACCGTCTGCCGCCAGAGTCGCGAGGTTTCCAGCACGTTTGCCTTATCGACGGACGTAACCTTGCCGCGTCTGTTCGCGGCGGCCTCAAACGCAACGCGAGCCACGCGACGAACCTCTTCTTCCGAATAGACCATTGTGTTGAAGGCTTCGGTGTCGTTGTCCCTGAATCCGCGCGGTTCGCCAAAATAAAGCCCGCCCAAAAGTTCTCTGACGATCAGAAGGTCGGTGCCTTCAAAAATGTCGCGCCTCAGCGGCGACGAATCCATAAGGGCCGGAACCGCTTTTGCCGGCCGCAGATTGGCGAAGCCGCCCAAAACCTGACGAAGTTTCAGGAGGCCGATCTCAGGCCGCTGTTCGGGCAGCAAATTGTCGAATTCGGGGTCGCCGACCGCTCCCAAAAGAACCGCGTCTGCTGCCGAACACGCCTCTGCCGTTTCACGGGGAAACGGAGATCCGGCATTCCTTATAGCCGTGCCGCCGACAAGATGTTCTTCGATCGAAAGGTCGATGCCGTGAACATCACAAACCTCGGTTAAAACCTTTACCGCTTCACGGGTTACTTCCGGGCCGACGCCGTCGCCGGGCAATGTTACGAGTCTCATATATCCTTAAGCCGCAGCCTGAAGCCGGACCTGCTCCGGCACTATCGCGATCAGGTCCTGATCGTAGATGCTTTTCTTTCTGTCAGCAAGTGCCACAAAACGTGTATATATCGCGGCAGCTTCTTCGGCTTCAAAATGATAGCCAAGCTCCTCATATCGGGCGAGCAGAGCGTGACGCCCGGAGTGTTTGCCCAGAACGATGCTGTTCTTTGAAACGCCGACTGATTCCGGTGTCATTATCTCATAGCAAAGCGGATTGCTAAGCACGCCGTGCTGATGAATGCCCGCTTCGTGTGCAAACGCGTTTCGTCCGACAATTGCCTTGTTAGGCTGAACATCAAAACTGATGATGGACGAGAGGAGACGGCTGGTTGGATAAAGTTGTGTCGTGTCAATGTTGTGTCCCACCGGAAGCCTGTCTGCCCTGACCGTACACGCCATCACGAATTCTTCGAGCGATGCGTTGCCCGCGCGTTCGCCTATGCCGTTGACCGTACATTCCACCTGCGTCGCTCCGCCGTCTATCGCCGCCAGGCTGTTCGCGACAGCCAGCCCAAGGTCATTGTGGCAATGAACGCTCAGAGCTATGTCGCGGTCGCCTACGACCTTTTCTTTTACGGTCTTTATCAATGCTCTGTATTCTTCGGGGAGCGTGTAGCCGACCGTGTCAGGAATGTTCAGAATGGTCGCTCCTGCATCGGCGGCCGTACTCAGCACCTCACAGAGAAAGTCAACATCGCTGCGTGTGGCGTCCTCTGCCGAAAATTCGACCTCAGATGCTGCGTCCCTGGCCCGGCTGACCCCGCGATAGGCCATTTCCAGAACCTCTTCGCGTGTCTTTTTCAGCTTGTATTCCAGATGAATGTCGGACGTTGCAAGAAACGTGTGGATGCGAGGATTGGCCGCTTTTCTCAGGGCCTCGGCGGCTCGGTCGATGTCGCCGTCAACCGTTCGGCAGAGTGCCGCGACGGTAACATTGCGGCATTCGTCCGAAACCGCTTTTACGGCCTCAAAATCACCTTCGGAAGCTATCGGAAAGCCTGCCTCGATGATGTCAACACCGAGTTTTTCCAACTGCCGGGCCATTGAGACCTTTTCAGAAAGGTTCATTGAACAGCCCGGTGACTGCTCGCCGTCACGCAATGTCGTATCGAAGATCCTGATGTTTTTCTTTTCCATATCGCCTCTCCGCTGCGGCCACGCAATAAAACGCGCAAAGGGAATGATCGCCGCAATATCCGAATCCTATCGCCAAAGCATAGTATAAGTCAAGGTTATCTATTTCAATAATACATAAACATTACAATTTAGCGGCTATGTCAGTTTTGTACGGCCTTGGTCGGGAAAGGCGATGTATCGGGGTCGAATGAAGACAATGTCGATCACTGATGTAATATCCGGGAATTTCATGCAAAAAGATCCGCAATACGCCGTGTGTAACGCATATTGCGGAGCCTTGTATGAAGCGTCAGATCTTAGTGAAAAATAGATGCGGTTATTTTGCGTCGCTTTTGCCGTAATAGTTGACGCCGATCTTTATTACTTCGCGGCCTTTTGATTTGCGCCATTTGTTGGTGTCGCGGAGCGAATAGGCGCAGCCGCAATATTCCTGCATATAAAATTCCTCGCGTTTGCTGATATCGAGCATTCGCGAAGCTCCGCCTTTTTTGCGCCAGTTATATGTCCAATATTCGATGCCAGGATATTTGGCGGCGGCACGAATGCCGCAGTCGTTTATCTGCTCCATATTTTTCCAACGCGAAATGCCGAGCGAGCTGCTGATAACATCAAAACCGTTTTCGGCGGCGTAGAGAGCGGTGCGTTCAAACCGCATATCGAAACACATCGTGCAGCGGATACCGCGTTCGGGTTCGTCCTCCATTCCTTTGGCTCGAGCGAACCAGTTGTCGGTATCGTAATCGGCGTCGATAAAGGGAATGTTGTATTTTTCGGCGAAGCGGATGTTCTCATCCTTGCGAAGGTCGTATTCCTTGCGCGGATGAATGTTCGGGTTGTAGAAAAATATCGTGAACTCGATGCCAGAAGCGATGATCGCTTCCATCACCTCGCCCGAACACGGCGCGCAGCACGAATGAAGCAGCAGTTTGCTGCCGCCCGCAGGCAGTTCCAATTTCTCGCGGTCAATTTCCAGAAACTCCGCGCCGTTCTGCTGTAATGAACTGACTAATTCCATACTTATCAGATCACGAACATATCAACAAATTCGTTGACGTTCAGATCGGCCAATCTATCATATTCCAGAGCGATATCCAATATCTGCTTCTGCTGTTTTTCTGGAAATTTGCGTGCCAGATTGACCTTGAATTTCTTGATAAGTTCGGGGATCCCTTCTTCGCGGCGGCGTTTATGCCCGATCGGATATTCGACGACGATCTCATCCAGAACCGTTCCGTCGTTCAGTTCAATGGTCATTGCATTGGCAATGGAACGTTTTTCGGGGTCATGATAATCGGCGGTGAATTGTGCATCTTCGACACATTCGATCTTATCGCGAAGGATGTCTATGCGTTCATCGGATGCAACGTTATCTTCATAATCGGCGGCGGTCAGACGGCCGAAGATCAGCGGAACGGCGACCATATATTGGATGCAGTGGTCGCGGTCGGCCGGGTTGTTAAGCGGGCCTTTTTTGTCGATGATGCGGATCGCCGCTTCGTGTGTGCGGATGGTTATCTTCTTGATGTCGTCCGAAGTTTTGCCGAGTTCTTTCAGCTTGCCGTGGAATGTCATCGCGGCTTCGACCGCTGTCTGCGAGTGAAACTCGGCGGGGAATGAGATCTTGAACAGCACGTTTTCCATTACATAAGAGCCGTAATCGCGTTGAAAATTGAACTCGTTGCCCTTGAACGAAACATCATAAAAACCCCAGACCGGAGCGGAAAGCACCGACGGATAGCCCATCTCGCCTGTCTTGGCGATCAATGCCAGACGAACGGCACGCGAGGTGGCGTCGCCCGCCGCCCATGATTTGCGGCTGCCGGTGTTCGGCGCGTGGCGGTAAGTCCTTAACGATTGGCCGTCAACAAATGCGAGCGAAACGGCGTTGATAAGCTCATCACGGTTCAGCCCGATAAGTTTTCCGACAACGGCGGTCGAAGCAACTTTGACAAGAATGACGTGGTCAAGCCCGACGCGGTTGAACGAATTTTCGAGTGCGAGAACGCCTTGAATTTCGTGCGCCATTATCATTGCCTCAAGCACCTGCGACATTTTCAGCGGCGGTTTGCCTTCGGCGATGTTCGTGCGTGAAAGCCAATCGGCGGTCGCCAAAATGCCCCCAAGATTGTCGGACGGATGTCCCCATTCGGCGGCGAGCCATGTGTCGTTAAAATCGAGCCAGCGGATGATCGCCCCGATGTTGAACGCCGCCTGCACGGGGTCAAGCTGAAACTGCGTTCCCGGCACCTTTGCCCCGTTCGGAACAACGGTTCCCTTGACTATCGGCCCGAGCAATTTGTTGCACGCCGGATAGGTCAACGCCTCCAGCCCGCACCCAAGCGTGTCCAGCAAACAATACTGCGCGGTTTTCCACGCCAGCTCATTTTTGATCTCGTAACCCAGAACATAATCCGCAATATCTGCCAGGACCTTGTCCGGCTGCGGCCTTTCATTTGAAATATGTGACGACATTTTTTCTCGTTTTATATAATGTTAATTAATAAAATAATTCGGCGCACAACCGAATTGATACAAAAACTTCTGTATTGGTCTTAATTTTACGCTTTAGGCAAAACGGTTTCAAATAAGGCATTTTTATTTAATGCCGGTCGGTGAATCCGGCAAGTCCGCAAAGCGGAGGTGCGGTTTTTCCAATTTTCGTACTGCAATCGCCGTGGGTTTGTTATTTATCGAAATGCAGTTTCATTCCTTCGTGTGATGCCGTAAAGCCCAGTTTTTCGTAGAAGCGGATGGCTTCGGGCCTTTGTTTGTCGGTGGTCAGTTGCAGCAGATGAGCGCCTTTTTCTTTTGCCCGCCCAATCGCCCATTGGAAGACGGCATTGCCGTAACCTTTGCCTCGGTCCTCGCTTCTGATCCTTACGGCCTCGATCTGCGCCCTTATGCCTCCCCGGTAGGTCAGATATTGGATAAAGCTCAATTGCAGAGTCCCGACCATTTCTCCCGCCTCGTTCTCAACAACTATCAATTCCTGGTTCGGGTCACTATTTATATTTTCGAACGCGGCGTAATATTCGTCGGAAAGCGGAACGCCAAAATCTTCCCGCATCCGCCCAAGCTCGTCATCGGACAATAATTTTACGATCCCCGGAACATCTTCTTTTACGGCTTTTCTAAATTTCATTGAGGTCAAATAAGCGTCGTTATAAAACTGTTCAAGCCTGATCATTTTCTAAACCCATCGAATTCGACGGGTTTAGAATCAGGTTAATTTAAGTTGGAGAACAACGGCCTATCTCTTTTCGATCGGGACGAAGTCGAGGTCTTCGGGGCCGGTGTAGTTTGCGCTGGGGCGGATTATTTTGCCGTCCTGGCGTTGTTCTATGACATGGGCGCTCCAGCCGGTTATACGGGCGACGACAAAGAGCGGTGTGAACATTGCGGTCGGGACGCCCATCAGGTGATAGGAAACCGCCGAGAACCAATCCAGATTCGGGAACATTTTCTTTTCGTTCCACATCAGCGTTTCCAGCCGTTCGGCTATGTTGAATAGCTGCATATCACCGGCTTCTTCGGAAAGCTCTTTGGCGATGCCTTTGATAATGACGTTGCGCGGGTCGGAAACGGTATAGACCGGATGGCCGAACCCGATCACTATCTCCTTACGAGAAAGGCGTTCGCGGATATCCGCTTCTGCTTTGTCCGGGTTGGCATAGCGGCTCTGGATGTCAAAGGCGACCTCGTTCGCCCCGCCGTGCTTCGGACCGCGAAGGGCGCCGATGGCGCCGGTCACTGCCGAGTACATATCCGAACCGGTTCCGGCGATAACCCGGCCGGTAAATGTCGATGCGTTGAATTCGTGTTCGGCATAAAGTACCAATGAGACCTGCATCGCCTTTACCCAGCTTTCGCTTGGCGGTTCGCCGTGCAGAAGATGCAGAAAATGACCGCCTACCGTTTCGTCATCGGTCTCGACCTCTATCTCGCGGCCATTGTGCGAGAAATGATACCAATAGAGCAATGCCGAACTGTACGACGCCAGCAATTTATCGGCGATGTCGCGCGCACCGGCGGCATTGTGGTCATCTTTTTCGGGCTGCAATGTGCCAAGAACGGACGTATAGGTTCGCAGAACATCCATCGGATGCGCCGAAGGCGGAAGCTGTTCCAGAACGACCTTTGCGGCAAGCGGCAATCCGCGAAGCGTTCGCAATTTAGTTTTATAAGCTTTTAACTGAGCTGCGGTCGGCAGTTTTTCGTGAATAAGCAGATACGCGACCTCTTCAAATTCCGCCTTGGCTGCAAGGTCATAAATATCGTAACCGCGATAGTGCAGATCGTTGCCGCTGCGTCCGACAGTGCATAGTGCCGTATTGCCCGCCGGAACGCCTGACAGGGCAACGCTTTTCTTTGGTTTGAATGTTGGTGTTTCTTTTGTTTCTTCTGACATGGCTGTATTTATTATTGTTGTTTGAAAAGTTCGTCCAGTTTTTGTTCGTAGCTGTGGTAATTGATGCTCTTGTAAAGTTCTTCACGCGTCTGCATCGTGTCCAGAACATTCTTCTGTGTGCCTTCGGTGCGGATGTGTCGATAGATATTTTCCGCGGCCTTGTTCGCCGCCCGAAATGCCGACAGCGGATACAATATCAGCCCGACACCAGCTTCACGCAGTTCATCGACCGTGTACATCGGTATCATGCCGAACTCGGTTATATTCGCCAGAACGGGAACGCCGGCGGCATCGACAAATTGCTGATAATAGGAAAGATCCGGCACGGCTTCGGCAAAGATAAAATCTGCTCCCGCTTTGGCATAGGCAGCGGCGCGTTCCAGCGTTTTTTCAATTCCCTCAACGGAAAAAGCATCAGTCCGCGCGCCGATGACAAAATTTTCGTCGGTGCGGGCATCGACGGCGGCTTTCAGGCGGTCAACCATCTCGTCCTGCGTCACGACCTCTTTGCCGGGGCGATGGCCGCAGCGTTTTGCCCCGACCTGATCTTCCATGTGCAAAGCGGCGGCTCCGGCCTTTATCAATGAGCGAACGGTCCGGGCGACGTTGAATGCCGACGGCCCGAAACCGGTGTCGATATCCACCATCAGCGGCACATCCGTGACATCGGTTATCCGGCGAATGTCGATCAAAACATCTTCCAATCCGGTGATGCCGAGATCGGGAACGCCAAGCGACCCTGCCGCAACACCGCCGCCCGAAAGATATATGGCACTAAATCCGGCCTGTCCGGCAAGCAAGGCGTGATTGGCGTTTATTGCGCCGACTATCTGCAGCGGTTTTTCATTTTCCATGGCGGACCTGAAACGCAGGCCTGCCGACTCTATTTTGTTCGGTTGGGACATAAGTTAAAGTTCCAAACTTTTTATGGTTAGGCTATTTCAAACATACTACAAAATCAGCGATAAATTAAGAAAAGGCGGCCCGGAACCGAGCGTCCGATGCAAAAGAAAGCAGGTCAATGACGCATGAGTTATTTATTTCACTAAATTGCAACGGGTATGTTATACATATTGTCATTTGATGTTATACTGCGGTCAATCTTCATAAACCGAAGTTTTCTGTATTTCAGCTAAATGATCAAGGGACAGGTTTCTATTATATGGACATTAATCAGCTAGAGGTTTTGGTCGTGGTTGCTCGTGAAAAGAGCTTTTCGCGGGCGGCGGAGGTGTTGCAGAGAACTCAGCCGGCCGTGAGCCAGGCGATCCGCCGTCTTGAACAGGACGTTGGCGAGAAACTTTTTGACCGCTCATCAAAGGACGGGACGCTGACCTATGCAGGAGAGCTTTTGGTCGATTATGCCCGGCAGATGCTGAACCTGCGCCAGACCGCGCAGACCGCCATCAAGGAGATGCGCAACCTTCATAGCGGCAAGGTCACGCTGAGCGCAAATGAACACACCGTGTTCTATCTTTTGCCGATAATCGCCGAATACAGAAAAAGGCATCCTCATATAAAGATCGAGGTCCATCGCGGCGTTGCCAGCCGCATACCAAAGGAGATAACAGCCCGCGAGGTCGAACTCGGTATCATTTCATTCAAACCCGTTGATGACACTCTGCGTTCCATCTCGGTGCTGAATGACCAGCTTTTGCTGATAGTTTCGCCGGAACATCGGCTGGCGGGCAAAACTTCCGTGTCGATCCGTGAACTTGCCGAGGAAACCTTCATTGCTCATAACGCCGTTTCGCCATACAGGCGACTGGTTGTGGAAACCTTTGAAAAAAATAATACGCCGCTGAACATATCGGTCGAGTTGCCGTCGCTCGAGGCGATAAAGCGGTTGGTCCAGGCCGGTGTCGGCATAGCAATGGTGCCGAGGCTGAGCGCGACCGCCGAGATAGCGGACGGAAGGCTGAAGGGCATGTCGATATCCGAAATAAAGCTTGAGCGAAAGCTGCACATCATCTATCGCCGCCGGTCGGTGCTGTCACATGCCGCACAGGAGTTCATAAAGATCGCCAAAGAGATGTCATCAGCCGGACAGGCGTGAAAAAAAATAATAAAAAAGAACGAAAAAATCAAAAAATAATACCGGTCACGGCGGGGAAATGTTATAGAATGGCGTTACTCCTAAGATCAAGGCATTACAAATGTTTCTCGGAACGATCTCCGCTTTACTGGAGACAGGTTTCGGGGGTATGCAGGCAGAAACCCTTAGGAGCATCAAAACAGGAGACGTCAGGATATAACCAAGAACATATATGTTTGAACAATTTACCCTCGGCATAGAGGAAGAGTTCCAGATCGTTGACCCGGACACCCGTGAACTGAAGTCGCACGTTTCCGAGATACTGGCCGAGGGCAAACTCCTGCTCGGCGAAAAGATCAAGCCTGAGATGATCCAGTCCATGATCGAGGTTGGCACCGGTGTTTGTGCCAATATCGGCGAGGCCCGCGAGGATATTTCAAAGCTTCGCTGCATAATTTCCAGCCTTGCCAAAAAGAAGGGGCTGGAGATCGTTGCCGCCTCGACACATCCATTTTCAAAATGGTCAGAGCAGCAAATATATGAAGGCGACCGGTACAAGCTGCTTGTTGATGAACTCCAGATGGTGGCCCGCAGCCTGCTGATCTTTGGCCTGCATGTTCACGTCGGTGTCATCGACCCCGAACGGCGCATCCATATAATGAACGCCGCCAGGTATTTTCTGCCGCACATTTTGGCAATGACGACATCGTCGCCGTTCTGGCTTGGGTTCAATACGGGGCTGAAATCCTATCGTTCAGAGGTTTTCAAGAAATTTCCGAGAACGGACATACCCGATCATTTTGAATCTTTCCAACAGTTTCAGAGTTACGTTGATCTTTTGGTAAAGATGAACTGCATCCAGGACGGTTCAAAGGTGTGGTGGGACGTCCGGCCGCATCATTTGTTCCCGACGCTCGAATTTCGTGTCTGCGACATTCCGACGCGCGTTGATGACACCATTGCGGTCGCGGCCCTCTTTCAGGCGATAGTTGCCAAACTGCACGTGCTGATCGACGGAAATCTCGGTTTCAGGCTGTATCACCGGCGTCTTATTCAGGAAAACAAATGGCGGGCGGTTCGCTACGGCCTGGACGGCAAACTGCTTGATCTGGGCAAGCAAAAAGAAGTTCCGGTAAAGGATCTGATACGCGAACTGCTGGAGTTTGTTGACGATGTGCTGGATCCGCTCGATTCACGTAAAGAGGTCGAGCATGTCCACACTATTTTGGAACGCGGCACGTCCGCTGACGAACAGCTTCGCGTTTATGAGGAAAGCGGCGGCGATTACACGCAAGTTGTCGATATGCTCATTAAGAACACACTTGAGAACGTGCCGGAAAAATGCTTTGGTTAGGCTGCCGGTTTATGGGCAAGGGCAAGTTTTAGAAAATTTTCAAAAAGGACGCGGCCGTCGCGCGATTCGTTGGGATGTTCCCAGCGGGTCGGATTTTTTGACCAGTCCTCAAAGGATTTTTCCAGGTGAAACTGAACGCAGTAGATAAGCTGTCCGTCAGAGCGTTTGACCATCATCTGATTTTTACAAAGATATGATGTCGCCAAAAGTTCAAAGCCTTCGGGAACGCCGATGACCTGCACGCCGTGGTTTTGCCAAACGCGGAGTATGTCATCCTCTTTTGTATAATCCTGCCAGAGGCCCGATGTTTTGTCCTCGATGCCCTCAAATATCGGATCCGATGTGTCCGTTATCTTGACGAAGCGGTATTGATATTCGACCAGCCTGTTATTTCGCTTTTCACCGAGTTCAAGCCCGTCCAGTGTTTTCAGGTCAGCGCCGAACGAAACTCCGACAAGCTGGTGCGAACCGCAAATGGCAAGCACAGGTATCTTTGTCTCTAAAATGAATTTTTTGAAGGAGGCAAGCTGTTTCGGGTCGTAATAGTCAAAATCCGCGAAGGTTCCGCTCATCACTATCGCGTCCGGTTCAAAAGCATTTGCCGCTTCGGCGATCTCGGACAAATGAACGGTTAGTGTTTTGGGATTTTGAACGAGGCGGTTGACGTTCTGGGCGATATTGTTACAGGCAAGCGACGATATTTTTCTTTCAAACCTGAGCTTTGATTCCATCGTGCCGTTCCATTCGGCGCGTGCCAGGTCTGAAAGGTCCGATTCATAGCGCAGGAGGCTGTTTACTATCAGCACGCGGGCATGAGAGACGGTCTTTTCTATCGGTTCATACAGGCAGTATGCCTGTTTATTGTAGGGGAAGGGCAGTTCCTCCTGCCGAAGTTCCTCTTTGGTTGTCGTTGCTGCGTCGAGCATGTTTGTCCTTGTTTTGCTCCGGCCGCTTATTCGACCATAAGCACATCAAACCATTATATCAGTTTTGCCGCTGTCTGGTCGAACGGTTGAAAAGCGGCATCATTTCGCCTGCTCCTATGGCTTTTATCTCTTCCCGCAGCGTCCTGACAAGTTTTGAACGCATTCGGCCGCGTGCCTGTGGGCTTTCCTTGCCGGTCAATGCGGTGAAGGCCTCAAATGTTCTGTCCAAAGCGGTTGTCAGGCTGTCCGCCATTGCGGGAATTGTCGTTATATCGTACGGAACGGCGATTTCACGACAGCCCAATGTTGCGAATATCAGCAAATAGCGAGCGGTTCCCAGGTCGGGGCAATGAATGCGAAGTCGTCCGACCTTAAGTTCAGTGCCAAGCAGCGTATGCAGGATCGCAGGTGAATTTTCGCGCTCAGGTATGTCCATTTTGAACGAACGCGTCCGGCCGGGCCTGATGCGTTCTTCGTAGATGGCCGATATCCAATCCCTGCCCAGGTCGGAACGGATCTGTTGAATGACATCCATCGCGTTTAAAGACAAAACCGCCCGGACCGTTTGGCCCGGGACGGCCTTTTGCAAAATTGGCTATTTTACCTGTGCCTCAGCGACCGTCACCGAACGCGAGAATTTTTCGATCAAACCATTGCCGAAAATGCCGAGATAAAATACGCCGAGAACCGTGATGATGATCGCCGCCGTGACTGCGGCGGGAATTTGCGGAGCCGTCCAGCTTGTCGTCCTTTCCTTGAAGAACATCACTACGATCAGCCGCAGATAATAATACGCCGAGATCGCCGTGTTAAGGACCGCCGCCACGACCATGACCGTGAGGAGCGTGTTTCCGGCTTCGAGAGCGGGACGGAACACCAGCACCTTGCCGATGAAACCGGCGGTCAAAGGCATTCCCAAAAGGCTCAGCATAAAAAGGGCCATTGTGAAAGCCAGAACGGGCGAACGCGTCCCGATGCCGTTGAAATCGTTGAATTCGGCTCGGCGGTCGTTCCTCTGGGCAAGAAGCGTTATGAGAGCAAATGCTCCGAGCGTCGTCACCGCGTAGGTCAGCATATAGAACGCGACGGCGGCGACGGCCTCGTCACGGGCCGCTGTCGTTGCCGCAAAACCGGCCCCGACCAGGCCGACCAGCGTATAGCCCGCGTGTGAGATGGACGAGAACGCCAGCATTCGCTTGACGTTGTTCTGCATGATGGCGGCGATATTGCCGACGGTCATTGTCAGAATGGCAATGACCGCCATTACCGATATCCACGCCTGATGCAGATAGCCCGCGGCCTCGGCCCCGGCAATGAACGGAAAACCGATGACGAACACACGCGTGAAAGAGGCGAAAGCGGCCGCCTTTGGGCCGGTCGCCATAAATCCCGTGATGGTCGCCGGAGCGCCTTCGTAAACGTCCGGTGTCCAGACATGGAACGGGACCGCCGCGATCTTGAAGCCGAATCCGACAATAAGCATCGCCGCACCCGTAAGGAGCAGGGCAGGGAAGTTGGGGTCGGCTATTCTGGCGGCTATTTCCGTGATGTTGGTCGAACCTGTTGCTCCGTAGATAAGGGCAATGCCGTAAAGCAGAAATGCCGACGCCAGCGAACCCAGAACGAAATACTTCATCGAGGATTCATTGGAGCGAAGATCCCCTTTGCGAAGGCCCGCCAGGACGTAGGTCGCTATCGAAAGCGTCTCAAGCCCGAGGAAGATGACGACCATGTCGTTGCCGACCGCCATCAGCATCATTCCAAAAGTGGCAAAAAGCAGCAGGGCGTGAAACTCGCCTGCCGCGACATCTTCCTGTTCTACCCAGACGGTTGAGATAAGTATCGTCAGGGCCGAAACCAGCAGAAAAACCGTCGTGAAACCGAGCCTGAGGTTATCATGTGTTACCATGCCGCCCCACGCCGTCAGCGGAACGCCGCCGGCTCCCGACCATATCCACGCCAGAGCCGCTCCGGCAAGGCCGATGCCGATAAGCGAAACGGCGCCGGTAAGAACGCGGTTCCTGGGAAAGAAACAGTCATAAAGCATCACCATGACACCGACGACCGCGATAATGATCTCCGGCAGGATGATGGTAAGGTTTACATTTGGATCAGCCAATTGCATAACAATAAAAGTTAACTAAGGACACTGCTTTGCGGCATTTCTATTCCGCTTTTGCCGTGTGTTCGTCATGATCGACGGTTCCGCCCGCCTGCCGCATTACGCGTTCCTGAATGGCGACCACCGTGTCACGCGACCTTTCAAGGAACGGTTTCGGATACACGCCCATATAGACCATAAGGAACAGGAGCGGAACCATAAGCCCGATCTCGCGATAGGTCAGGTCCTTCAGGCCTCGATTCTTTTCGTTCGTCAGTTTGCCAAAGAATATTCGCTGCACCATCCAGAGAAGATAGACCGCCGCAAAAATGACGCCGGTGCCGGCAAACATTGTCGCGATATAGTTCCAGTTGGCGGAATCTGTCACGGACAGGATCGTCGATTTCCACATGCCGACCATGATCAGGAACTCGCCGACAAATCCGTTGAGGAACGGCAGCCCGATCGAGGACATTGTGGTAAAGACGAAAAATGTTGCGTAAAGCGGCATCACGCTTGATATGCCGCCGTATTCGGTAATGGCCCTTGTGTGTCGCCGTTCGTAGATAAAGCCGACCAGAAGGAACAAGGCTCCGGTCGAGATGCCGTGGTTGAGCATCTGGTAAAGCGCTCCCTGCATTCCCCATTCGGTGAATGAGAACATTCCCAGAACGACAAAGCCCATGTGGGCGACCGATGAATACGCGACCAGACGTTTCATATCCGGCTGGACCATTGCCACAAGCGCTCCGTAAATGATGCCGATGATCGCAAGCACGATGAAGATCGGGGCAAGTTCGCGGCTGGCCTCAGGGAACAGCGGAAAATTGAACCGCATCAGGCCGTAAGTTCCCATCTTGAGCAGAACGGCGGCAAGGATGACCGAACCGGCCGTCGGCGCTTCGGTGTGGGCGTCAGGCAGCCACGTGTGGAACGGAAAGACCGGCACCTTGATTGCAAACGAAATGGCGAACGCAAGGAACAACAATGTTCCCACCGGAGCGGCAAAAGCCAGTTTGCCCGATTCCAGTGATGCAAGCAGCGTAAGGAGGTCGAATGTTCCGGTTCCGGTTGCCTGCAGGTGCAGGTAATACAGGGCAATGATCGCGACCAGCATCAGCAAACTGCCGAACGCCGTGAATATAAAGAATTTGACCGTTGCGTAAATGCGGTTCTCGCCGCCCCAGATGCCGATAAGAAAGAACATCGGCACAAGCGACGCCTCAAAAAAGAGGTAAAAGACCAACAGGTCGAGCGATACAAAAACGCCGATCATCGCGCTCTGCAGCAGCAAAAGGAACACATAGAACGCCGCCGGGCGTTTTTCCACCGCGTGCCATGACGAAAGCACCGCGATCGGCATTATGAACGTCGTCAACAGCACCAGCCAGAGGCTCAGGCCGTCAACGCCGACGTGGTAATTCGTTCCTATCGCCTGTATCCACGGAATGTTCTTTTCAAACATATAGCCGTTGGAGCCGGGCGTGCCGCTCAATAGCAGCAGAGAGATCAGGAACGCCGCGACGGTAAAGCCGAGCGTGATCCATTTAAGATGTCCATCGTCCTTCCAGTACAGCGAATGGCCAAGCACGGCCAGTCCGCCAAACGCCGGAAGCAATATCAGGATGGTCAAAAGATTTTCTGAAATAAGATCCATAACGATCTGTTCTGATCCAATTTAGGGCATATCGCCGTGGAGGTCCGCCAAAAGCAGCCATCCGCGTACCGACTTGCCATTCTCATCAATATATTCGGCGTCCGCCCATTCGCCGGAGCTTTTATACACTCTTACGACGTTCCCTCTGACGACATAGGCCTTTAGCCGTGTCTTTTTATCCGCTGCCTTGTGAAAGAACACCTTTCCCGATGCCGCCATTCGTATGGCCTGCCAACCGGACGGAGCGGACAGTTCGTATTCGGTGCCTTCCTCATCGGACAGCATCGGGGCGACGTTCCAGCATCCGCCGTGTTCGCTGTCAAGTTTTACCCTGACCGCCCTCTCGCCGTCATTTTCCACGGCGAGTATCTCGCCCTGGATCACGTCATCGGGAGCGATCGGATGCCACGTCTTTATTTCAAAGCGGCCTTCGTCCGTTTGCGTTCCGCTTATCAGGAATGCACACGTAAAACGCGGCCTGCCTTTATCATCCATTCCGGTAGTTTCGTGAAAATAACCGGTCAGCTTTCCTTTTTCATCCACCGCCAGCAAAAGGCGGTCATACGCGCCGGATGTTATTGCCGTTTGGGCGTTTCCGGCGGCGGCAAATGCCAAAATGACGGCCGCGATGATCGATGAAAAAAATATCCGCATTTTCTATCCGATCAGGCGTATTCCGTAATAGACAAAATATCCGAGTACGCACAAGGCACCGAGGATTATCATCGCCGCATAACCGCGAATAAAGCCTGTCTGAATGCCGCGCAGATACGAACTTGCCTCAGTGATAGATCCGCCGATGCCGTTGACGATGCCGTCGATAAATCCGACATCAAATCCCTTCCAAAGCGTGTTGGTCGAAAGCCGCGTCAGCGGATCGACGATCCATCCGTTGTAAAGCTCATCGAGCCGCCATTTTTCCTCGAGGATCTTCGGCATCTTTCTCAGCGGATTGTTCCTGAACAATGCAAAGCCGATGCCGATGCCGACAACGGCCAGCACGGTCGAGAGCAGGGCCAGCCAGCGTTCGGTGCTGACGGCCTCGGGCGAATGCGACGCGGCGTTTTCCCTTGCCTTTATCGCGGCCGGCGTTTCAACTTCGGCGATGACCGGTTCGAGAATATGCTCAAAATGGTTTGCCTCTTTTCCGACGATGGAACTGACGACCGGCAGCGAACTCATTGCGTACGGTATGCCGATAAGGCCGCCCACAGTAGAAAGAAAAGCCAAAACTATCAGCGGCACTGTCATCACCCACGGCGATTCGTGCGGTTTGAAGTCGTGCGGCAACGCATGGTGATGATCGCCATCATCGGCATGGCCGTCATGATGCTCCTCTCCCGGCAGAGCGTCGTGGAACCTTTCCTCGCCCCAGAAGGTCATTATCATCATCCGCGTCATATAGATGGCGGTGAGGATCGCCGTGATGACCGCCACGACCCAAAGGAACTCATTGCCGGGAAAATATCCGCCCTGAAAGTATTTGTCCGCCGCAAATGTCTTGTAAAGTATCTCGTCTTTTGAGAAAAAACCTGACCATATCGGAATGCCCGCGATGGCAAGCCAGCCCATTGCCATAGTGATGAACGTTATGGGCATGTATTTCTTCAGATTGCCCATCTTGCGCATGTCCTGTTCGTGGTGCATTCCGTGAATGACCGAACCCGAACCTAGGAAAAGCAGCGCTTTGAAAAACGCGTGTGTCATCACGTGAAATATCGCCACGACGAACGCTCCAACACCGGCCGCAAGGAACATGAACCCAAGCTGTGACACGGTGGAATATGCCAGAACCTTTTTGATGTCATTTTGCGCTATGGCAATGGTCGCGGCAAAGATCGCGGTAGCGGCGCCGATAATGGCGATGATCCACATTGCCGTCGGCGAAAGCTGATAGATCGCATTTGAGCGGACAACGAGATAAACACCCGCCGTGACCATCGTCGCGGCGTGGATGAGGGCCGAAACAGGTGTCGGTCCTGCCATTGCGTCAGGCAGCCATGTCAGCAGCGGAATCTGCGCCGATTTTCCGGTCGCACCGATAAAGAACAGCACGCCGATCGAGGTCAATCCGCCTGCGATGATCGCTCCCCAGGTAAAAGGGTCTGCCGCCGATACGTTGTGAAGCACCCACGTGAAAACGCTGTGGACTTCGGTTCCGCCAACCGTTTTGTCGTAAAAAGAGATCGAACCCGTAAGCGTAAAGACAAGAAAAATGCCCATCAGCACGCCCCAGTCGCCAATGCGGTTCATGACGAATGCCTTTTTGGCGGCGCGTCGCGGTTCGTCCTGGTTCGTGTAATAACCGATGAGCAGGTATGAGCAAAGGCCGACGCCTTCCCAGCCGACGAACATCAAAAGATAGTTATCGGCAAGGACAAGAACAAGCATCGCGAACATGAACAGGTTCAGGTATGCAAAAAAGCGATAGAACCCGCTGTCGCCGTGCATATAACCGGTCGCGAAGATGTGGATGAACAGCCCGACGAATGTTATGAAACAGACATAAATGCCCGAAAGCCGGTCCATTCCCAAAGCGAAATCCGCCCGAAAACCGCCAACATCGATCCAAGTCCAGATGTGCGAGAGAACAGGCTTGTCGATGAACAAAGCTCCGCCATCCGCGACGAACGCGATGTAGAACGCCACGATGCACGAGATAGCTATCGAACCGCACGCGACCACGCCGCTGAACATCTCGTTCCGCAGGCGTCCGCCCACCAGCCAGTTGATGACCGCACCAACCAGCGGTGCAAAAATTATTATGCTTAAAAGATTGTTCTCAATCATTGAAAATGAATTTACTGCTCGACGCCGTCAATAAAAGTTTTCTCTTTCGGCACCTGAATAACGTCTTTGTTTTCCGGAAAACTCTTCACAAATCCAGTACCGCCAATAAACTTCCAAGTTTCACCGTTGTCACTAGATATGCCGACCAAATAACCTTCCTGGCGAACATATTTCTTGTCCTGAGTTGTACCAGTCAAAATTCGGGGAATAATAACAAAAATATTGTTATTGGCTGCTACTACAGCCCCAGGCTCTCCAAAGCTCCACTTTAAAGAATCCCCCAAAAGATCGTACGCCGACTGAAAAGCATATCGCATTGTCTCAACGTACTTTTCGCGTCCTCCTGGAATATCAAACCCCTTCGGGTGAGTAAAATCTGCTATGCTCTCATAATTTCGCCCTTTAATCACAACATCAAACATTCTTTCCGCTTCTTCTACAGCCTTCGCACCTCTACTATCGGTTTGAACGTCATTCGCAACCTGAGCAGTATTGACGCATGTGGTAATGCTCATCGCCACTACTATTAGCGCGAACGAAGGCAAGAATTTCCCCAAGGTCTTTCGCATTTTTTCTAAATGAAAGCCGCGGTTAAAAGCTCATATCCGCATCTTCATCGAACGTAAAATCTTGCTCGACCATTTCTTTCCAGAATGATACAGCGTCTTTATAAGCGTTGCGTTTCTCAAGAAGGTCCGAAACGTTACCATCGAGCGTTTTCAACTCCGGAAATCGAACTAATAGCATCGCCAGATCACGCCAGTCGGTTCCGGCTTTTGGTTTCCCGCGACGCGACTCGTATGACAGGATCTTGCTGACTATCAATTCGACCGGAGTCAAAACTTGAATATCCTCAACAATATTCGTGTCGGGAAACTTGTTTTCAATACGGACATCGACAAGATGCCGATTGCCTTCCTTGCGAACCTGATAAAGCCTGAAGCCTTTATCTTTTATCTCTCGGACACGGATGGCGATGTGGAACCGCTCGCTCAAATGTTCCCGCAGCTCCTCGGCCAGTTCACGCGCCCGCGTGGACATAATATCCACATCCTGTGTCGCACGCGGTTCGCTGACATAGGCATTGACAGCCTGTGCTCCGAACAGAACGGCATCGTCCCGCCCCTGTAGAAACTCAAGGACAGCTCCCTGGATCTTCGACAATGGCAGCGGTTCGTGCGTCACAAATTCGTGAAATGTCAGTACTTCCGCGTTCAGCATTTCTCCGTACCCAAAAACTTCAAACATCGCCGTCAGTGTCCGGAGTGTTATTCATCCCAGACAACCTCTATCTTATCGGACAGTGTCCCGGCCTTTTCGCTGCCGATCTTTGCCGTTCCCGATCTGAGCCTGTTCTCGCTGTCACTTACCTCGATGCGGTAAACGACCTGTGTGTTTCCCGCATATCTGACGCCGGGGCCGGTTCCGCTCGGGTTTGCGGATTCTTTTTTAACAACCGTGAGGTTGTTTCTTTTCGCCCATTCGTCCAGTATCGTGTCCGCCTTATTGTACTGCCATTTGTACATCCACCAGCCGAAAACTCCGACCAGCGCAAAAAGAACGACAATTATCAATATCGGCGTCAGCATCTTACCTGTTCGTCAAAGATCGTTAAATGAAGACATCGCCTGAAGGCGGGCCTCCAAACTCAGTGCTTCAAAATACTTGCATCGTCAACATCAACCGAGATGCGGTTGCGGAAAAAGGCGATGATAATACCCAGCCCGACCGCCGCCTCACACGCGGCCACCGCCATCACCATAAAAACGAACAACTGTCCGGTCACGTCCGCGTAGTAGCGCGAGAACGCAACGAACGAAAGGTTCACGGCGTTCAGCATCAGCTCAATGCACATGAACATGCCAATGGCGTTTCGTTTATACACGACACCGACCGCTCCGATAGCGAACAATATACCGGAGAGTGCAAGATAATTTTCCAGTCCTGGTTCCATCTCTTAACTAAATAGGAGCGTGCCTTTCGGACGACGCCGCCCAAGTCCTTATTCGTTCGTTTCCTTTTCTCCCGCCGGTTCAAGCGATGCGTGCGTGTCCTTTCTGACAAGCATCACAGCCCCGATGATCGCCATCAGCAGCATTATGCCGACGATCTCCACCGGCAAAAGATATTCCGTGTACATGTGGGTTCCGATACTCATTGTGCTGCCGGTATTGCTTTCGGTATCGACGACATGTTTTGGCGTTTTCAGCACGGCGTAAAATATAAAGAACGCCTGTGCCAGCATCGCAGCTCCCAAGCCCCCGCCGATAAAGTACAGATGTTTCAGGCGGTTCAGCGGCCTTTCCTCGTCCAGGTTCAGGAGCATTATCACAAAAACGACCAGAACCATTATCGCTCCGGCATAGACAAGTATCTGCGTGATCGCGATAAAAGGAGCGGCCAGGGTCAGATACAGGACGGCCAGCGATATGAACACGCCTATCAACGACAGAGCGCTGTAAAGCGGGTTGCGGTAATACACCGTCAGGCCCGCACACGCTATCGCCACACCGGCAAGAAGGAAAAATAGGACTGTTGTCACCATAAGCTTAACCGCATCGGGAACCTGTCTTTACGACAACCTCGTTCCCATCACAGCGAGATCATCTGTTCATAAAGTAAACGACAATGGTCGTCACTATCACGTTGCCGATTGCCACCGGAAGCAGAAACTTCCATCCAAAGCTCATCAGCTGGTCAAAGCGAAAACGCGGCAGCGTTCCGCGGACCCAAATATACAGAAAAAGGAAGAAAAATATCTTCAGCAAAAATCCCACGTGGCTGACCAACGCGAACGGTATCGAACCGTAATCAAAGATATGCGTCAGGCCCGGAATATACCATCCGCCAAGGAACAGCGTGACCACCATTACCGAAACGGTGAACATGTTCACATATTCCGCCATAAAGAACAGGGCGAATTTCAAAGCGGAATATTCCGTATGAAAGCCCGCGACCAGTTCGGTCTCCGCCTCCGGCAAGTCAAAGGGAACGCGGTTCGTTTCCGCAAAGGCGGCTATAAGAAAGACCACAAAGCCCACAAACTGCGGGATGATGTACCATTTGAAGGTCGAGTGTCCCTGTGCCCAGATTATCTCGTGAAGGTCGAGCGAACCTGCCAGCATTACCACGCCCAGGATAGAGGCTCCCATTGCAAGTTCATACGAGATCATCTGTGCCGACGACCGCAGTCCGCCCATCAGCGAGTATTTGTTGTTCGATGACCAGCCGGCCAATGCGATGCCGTAAACGCCTACGGACGTGATGCCGAGGACATAAAGAACGCCGACGTCCAGACGGGCGATGGTCAAAGGGATCTGCTGGATTCCCTCGCCGAGTCCGTACGGCAGAAAACTGAGATCGACATCGATCGGCGGCCCGAATGGATAGACCACTATCGGCAGTAAAGCACACGTCAGGGCAACCAGCGGCGCCATCATGTAAACGACCTTTGTGGACTTGTCCGGTACAATGTCCTCTTTCAGGATGAACTTGAAAAGGTCGGCAAATGGCTGCAGGACGCCCCACGGCCCGACGCGGTTCGGCCCGATGCGGCCCTGTATCCAGCCCAATATCTTGCGTTCGCCGAGAACCGTGTACGCTACTATCATCAGCACGCCCTGAAAGGCGAGCAGAATAGCGACCGAATAAACGATGAACGGAAAAGCCGTTTTTAAGACATCTTCCATAAAGCAAATTTGCTCTTACTTAACATCCTTGAATAATAGTTTGAATATATCCTTCTTCTCAAAGCTAAATTCTTTTTTAAACGGGGCTACATTAAAGTAGCCGATAAATGTTAGAGTTTTCTCCTCGATCCCAATAAGCTTAAATTCCCGGATCCTTATCTTGTTGTCAGCCGATTCCAAGTATTGATCTTTGAACCAATTGTTATAACCGTCGTCAACACGATGCTCTTTGAATTCTATCTGCTCATTGTTTATGTTGAGTGAGATCTTATCGCATCTGCTCTCATCCTGCTTTTTCCCCTGAAAGTAGTTGCAGCCAAATGAGTCCCGATAAAAATCGATGTGGGTCAATCGTCCAATATAACTTTCGTCAACTTTATCAGGCCCAACATGGTACATATCTGAACCATCCTGTCCAAAGGAAACAATGCAGCCTGCAACGCATAAGATAGCCAAGGCCATGAATTGTTTTGCGTAAACGACCATTTCTTATTACAACAATTTCTTAAATTCCTCGACAGTAAGCCCTGTTTGCCTAAGAATTCCTCTGAGTGTCCCCTTTGCAACTTCTTTATGATCGGGCACAACCACTCTTCGAAAAGGAGATTCGGTCTGGCGCAGGATCATGTGACTGCCGCGCTGCCTGTCGAATACATAGTTTATTTTCACCAAAGCGGCGATCAATTCACGACCTGAAACGACAGGCAGCTTACTCAAACAGCTACCTCCACAATTTCCTCAAATATCGAAGGCGGAATCGGGTCGCCGTGGGCTTCCAGGCTTTCAATATACAACTCTATAGCTTCTTTTGCGTTGGCAAGGGCTTCTTGTCGAGTTGCTCCCTGAGTGATGCAGCCCGGAAGAGCCGGGACTTCCGCAATAAAAACACCATCCTCATCAGGCTGAATTGTTACCCGATACTTCATATTTTTACCAACTCCCTGTCTGCGGCAGTGACCGACGCGACCTTGACGTTTTCCAGGGGATTTCCGTTCTCGTCGAATTGTTCAAGCGGAGCAACAAGCAGGTTCGCCGGTTTCGGATTGCCGTTCGCCAGCAGGTGAAACTGCGGCGTTTTGCTTGTCATTGTTGTCAGCCGATGCAGCTTGTGTCCTATCCTGGGAACGTCTGTGATCTTTTCGGCGTTTTCCGGCAGGGAAGCAGTGCTTCCCCGCAGGCTGTCAACCGCTGCGGTCACATCGGTGCTGTCATGAATAAGGTGTTTTGCCTGAACCGGATTCGTTTCATCCTTTAACGCCGGATATCGAAGCCCCTCATAGGCCGCGACCGTTTCCGTCAATGCTCTGAATATTGCCGACGCGGACGGATCAAGTTCCAGATCAATGCCTAGCGACGCGGCGATGCCGCCCGTGATCAGCCAATCCGGTTTTGACTGGTGAACCGGCTCTATTGCCCGACGAACTCGCTGTACGTTTCCGGCATTATTTGTGAATGTGCCGTCAACCTCCGCAAACGATGCGGCCGGCAGAACAACGTCTGCGTGTTCCGTCGTTTCCGTAAGGAAAAGTTCCTGCACTACGACAAAATCTTTTCCGGCGATAGCCGATGCGTTCTGTAAACTGCCGGCAATAAGCAATGCTTTTGCCGAGGCGACGACGTCGCTGACCGGCCTTGCATTCGGCAAAATGTCTATCGCGCCGACGGAGTTGTTATAAAGCGGCAGCGGATGGAGCAGAACGCGGCGTCCGTCTCCGGCAAAACCACCGGCAGAAGCGGCGATAACGGCCTGTGCGGCAGGCGAAAGATCATTGCCCGCCATGATGACGACATCGCCCTGAGCGGACGCTATCGCATCACGGACCGCATTGATCTCCGCTGGGTCAACACCAAGTTTTCCGGCGACATCCGACCCATCGGCCAGAGCAAGTGCAAAGGCGTCATACGAACCCGGAGCAATATGAACGAACTGAGACGATGCCTGTGCCGTAAGGTTTATCGGCGTGTCGTTGACGATGATGAGCTTTGCTCCGCCGTTGCGAACTGCCTGCCGGACCTGTTTTGCTGTGAATGTCTGCTCTTCTTCCGGTTCGCCGCCGATGATGACTATCGTGTTTGCGTAACGAATATCCCTGTGTGTGGCGAGCGGAGCGGTCATGTTCGCAAAGAAGGCCGACATATCTCCTCGGTCTGAGACACCGATGCCGCCGCCCGCCGCTTCCGCAAATTTTCGAAGCGCGAATATCGATTCGTTTGTCAGCCGAGGGCTGGCGACAACGCCTATCGAGCCTTTCGCTTCTCCAAATTTTTGCGAGATAAGTTCAAGAGTAGCGTCCCACGTTGCAGGGATCAGCTTGCCGCCTTTTGAATAGCGGATCATCGGTGTTTTCACACGGTCACGATGATTGATGAACTCATGTGCGAAACGTGCCTTTACGTCAAGGAATTCGCCGTTCAGGCCGTTTACATAGCGGTCGCGGGCAACAATGCGATGAACCTCGCCTGACCGCGAACCGATGGAAAGCTGCATTCCGTCAGAACTGTAAACATCCGTCGTGATGGTCTGGTCAAGCTCCCACGGACGTGTTGCGTGGCGGTAAACGCCGTCAAGCAGCGTTCCGGTCGGGCAGACCTCGATGCAGTTGCCGCATTGCGAACAGTTCAGCCAGCCGCCGTATGTTCCGATGACGGTGTTCACGCCCCGGTTTCCGGCTTCGATGGCGTCCTCGCCCATCCATTCGTCGCAGACCCGTGTGCAGCGTTTGCAGAGTATGCAACGCTGCGGGTCGTTGGCGACTATCGGCGAAAGATATTTTTCCGGATCGACGTTCTTCTTTTCGGTAAATCTTTCCTCGACATCGCCCCAGTCGAATATCACTTCCTGCAATTCGCATTCGCCGCCGCGGTCGCAAACGGGGCAATCCAGCGGGTGATTTGCCAGAAGGAATTCGCCCATTGAACGCTGTGCCTTTTCTATCTCGGGGCTGCGGGTCGTCACCGCCATGCCGTCCGTGACCTTTATGGTGCAGGAGGTCTGGAGTTTCGGCATCTTGTCTATGCGCACCAGGCACATTCTACACGAGGCCTGCGGTTCCAGGTCCTTGTAATAGCAGAATGACGGGATATGCTCTCCGCCTTCCCGGCACACGTCGATCAGCACCGCGCCTTTCTCGGCTTCGACCTCGACACCATTGATGGTGATCTTTACAAGTTCAGTTGACATTTAAAATTGACCGTCTCGTTTCAAACCTTGTGACCGGATCAATCGTTGGACGACTGTTCCTTGCCTTCACCTGAACCGGTGACCTTCTTCTTCCCACGCGGACGGGTTTTACCGTAGCTGCCGGCAAATATCTTTCCGCGTCGCGTTCGTTTATCTCCCTTTCCCATTTTTTAATATTCTCCTGACTGTCTGTAAATATGGGCCTTGTCATTGACCAAAGCCTTTCAAAAGGTCTTATACATTGGCGGTTATGCCGCCGTTAGTCTTTTTATCGAGCCACTTCATGAAATCATCCGGGAACTGGCGTATGGCGCTCTGCACGGGCCATGCGGCGGCGTCTCCGAGCGGGCAAAAGCTCTTGCCCTCAATGTTGTCGCAGATGTCCAGAAGAAGCTGCGCGTCGCCGGGTTTTCCGTTGCCCGCCGCTATGCGGTGAAATATCTTCACCATCCAATCCGTTCCCTCGCGGCAAGGCGTACACCAGCCGCACGATTCGTGTTTATAGAATTCGGACAGGTTCATCGTTGATTCCATCACGTCAACGGTCTCGTCCATTACGATAAAACCGCCTGAACCGACCATCGAACCGGCTTCGACCAGGCCTTCATAGTCCATTCGGACGTTTTGGCCGAGTATCTGGCCCGAATTCATTATGTAAACGCTCGATCCGCCGGGGATCACGGCCTTTAGCTCCTTGTCGTCTCGAAGCATTCCGCCACAGTCGTCCATAATGAACTTTTCCATATCGGAATAGCCCATCGGCAGTTCGTAAACACCCGGTTTTTTCACGTGTCCGCTAACGGACCAGAGCTTTGTGCCGCCGCTCTTTTCAGTGCCGAGGTCGCGCCAGGCGATGCCGCCCATTTCGATGATCTGCGGAACGGCGGTCAGCGTTTCGACGTTGTTGACGACCGTCGGGCTGGCATAAAGCCCCTCGATGGCGGGAAAAGGCGGCTTCATTCGCGGATGTCCGCGAAAGCCTTCCAGCGAACTGAGCAATGCCGTTTCCTCACCGCAGATATATGCTCCGGCGCCGGTTTGCGTGAAAATATCCATCGAAAAGCCGGAGCCGAGGATATTTTCGCCTAAAAATCCCGCGTCGCGTGCTTCCTGCAGGGCGACATCCATTATGTCGATGAGGTATTTGTACTCGCCGCGAAAATAAACGTATCCGGTCGTGGCCCCAAGAGCCTTGCCCGCGATGACCATTCCTTCGATCAGGGCGTGCGGGTCGCGCTCCAGCAGATAGCGATCCTTGAATGTGCCGGGTTCCGATTCGTCAGCGTTGCAAACGACGTATTTGTTCTTCGGCGAATCCTTTGGCACGAAAGACCATTTCATTCCGGTCGGAAATCCGGCACCGCCGCGACCGCGCAGGGCGGAATCCTTGACCGTCTGAATAATGTCGTCCGGCGACATCTCAAGCGCTTTTCGCAGTGACGCGTAACCGCCCGTTTCCTGATACACCTTCAGCGTATGCCCATTCTCAATGTGCATTCGCTTTAACTGTAACGGCTCGCAGCCTATTGCTTTGATCTCCATATCAATTGCCAACAGCTTTAGATCCTCCACCAAAAAGGCAGAGGTGATTTATTCTGTATTTTTCTGTGTCTGCGGTCTGTGTTTTCTGTGTTCAATTTTTTACCACAGAACGCACAGAAAGAAGACACAGATCAATCCAACCCGTCCAAAATCTCGTCCACATTCTCCGTCGTCAGGTCTTCGTGATAATCGAACCCGATCTGCATCATCGGGGCGGTGCCGCAGCTTCCGAGGCATTCGACCAGCGAGACGGTGAATTTGCCGTCCTCGGTGGTTTCGCCGGGGTGAATGCCGAGCTTATTGCAAACGTGTTCGGTGATCTCCGGCTCGCCCATTATCTTGCACGACAGTGTCTTGCAGATCTGTATGTGGTGGCGGCCGACCTTGTGCAGATTGAACATTGAGTAGAACGTTGCCGTTTCCCAAATATCCGTAACCTCAAGGTTCAGAAAATTTGCCAAAAAGTTCACACCCTGATTGTCGATCCAGCCGCGTTCGCGCTGGACAACGAACAGCAGCGGTATCAGCGCCGAACGGCTCCGCTCCGGCGGATACTTCGCCAGATGGGAACGCATTTCCTCGACCACCTCGGGCGAAAACTCCGCCACCTCATCGGTGTAAACCACTTTGTCCGTGTAACTTGTAGGTCTTGCTGCTGCCATGTTCGTTAAGCTATCCCCGTTGCTCGATCAATTGAATTTTGTGGCGGAGACTACGAAGTTCATTATCTATAAAATCACTATGGTCCAGATTAGCGTTAGGGATTAAATTGCGTATTTCAAATACTTCCTTAAACCTTGTCAATCTTTCTGTAAAGTCGCTCATCTATCTATCTCTCCCAGCACAATATCCATGCTCCAGAATTTCCTCATCGCAATTCTAAAGGGCAGAAACGAACTTATATGTTAAGCCTCCCGATACTCTGTACGGGACGCCTTTGATCAAAGTGGGTGAAAATTTTGCATTTCGAGCCATTTTGATTGCCTTTTCTGCAAATAGCCGGTCTCCATTCAGGAATGTTGCTGACACAACATTCCCGTCCTCATCTATCAGGACTTTGATTTCTACTTTCACAGAGGTTGTCTCGTCCGTCTGCTTCTCGGATTCATGGTTATTGATCCCATTTTTGCTTTTTTCTTCAGAATCAGCTAGCCCCACATCAGAGACTAAATCCGTGTCAGCGTCTGCCGCTTTCGAGTCAAGCCATAGATAAGTATAGTTCCAGGTCAAGTTATCCTCACCTGCAATGCCACAATCCAAATCAATGGTTTTCGTCCGGGTTTTATATCCGGCCTTTTTGAATTCCAATTTATATTTACCTTCGAATAAATTTTTAAATGTCGTATTTTCCAAGTTAATAAGGCTGCCTGCTTTATTCCGGCTTTTTGTGCCGATTATTCCGACATTTACATTATTCACACGTCGTTCCGAAGAATCCACAGCATCATAGGAGAAAACCTTAAGACCAAGATCACAGGATCGTTTCTGAGCATATCCAAACACCGACGCTGACAAAAGCATCATTGCAATCAGGCAAGTCTTAAGACAAAGCGGACTCATTTCTACCTGTCGATCTCTCCCAGCACAATATCCAGACTTCCTATTATTGCAACGGTGTCGGCTATCATCTCGCCTTCTGCCATTGTCGGCAGGGCGGAGAGGTTCACAAAGCTTGGCCCGCGAAAGTGAACGCGTTCGGGTTTTGGGCCGCCGTTTGACTTCATATAAACGCCGAGTTCGCCCTTTGAGGCTTCGATGGCGTGATAGACCTCGCCCTCCGGCACGTTAAAGCCCTCGGCGACGATCAGGAAGTGATGGATCAGCGAATCCATGTGTTTCCTCATATCGTCTCGGTCGGGCAGCACGACCTTTGGAGCGTCTGCCTTGACCGGGCCGGGTTTCAGCCGTTCCAGGGCCTGCCGGACGATCTTGTGCGATTCGCGAAGCTCACGCATCCTGACCAGAAAACGCGACCAAACATCGCCGTCCGGTTCGGTCGGGATGTCAAAATCATACGTCTCATAACCCGAATAAGGATTATGGAGGCGGAGGTCAAGCTCAACACCGTTTCCGCGAAGACACGGACCGGTCAGGCCCCAGTCAATGGCGTCTTCACGCGAAATGACGCCGACGCCTTTTGTCCGGTTATGCCAGATCGGGTTTCCGGTGATGAGCGTGTCAAAAGTTTCAAGTGCGTCCGGAAAATTTTCAAGGAACTGCTTGACGCGATTCTCAAAACCGGCCGGCAGATCCATCATCAGTCCGCCTATGCGGAAATAGCTCGGCGTCATGCGTCCGCCCGATGCCGATTCGATGATGTTGAGTATCTTTTCGCGTTCCTTAAACGTGAACCAGAACGGCGTCATCGCCCCCATGTCGAGACAAGATGTGCCGAACCAGACCATGTGCGACGCGATCCGCTGCAATTCGCACATCAGGACGCGGATCACCTGTGCTCTTTCCGGTATTTCCAGTCCGAGCAGCTTTTCAGCGGCCATTACGTAGGCCAGATTGTTCCCGAGCGGATTCAGGTAATCCATCCGGTCTGTAATGACTATGCCCTGCTGGTATTTCTTGTATTCAAAGAGCTTTTCCATGCCCGTATGGAGATACCCGATGTCCGGTATCGCCCGTACGACCATTTCGCCGTCCAGCTTTAGCTCCAGCCGAAGCACGCCGTGCGTGGACGGATGCTGCGGCCCCATTGACAGCGTCATTTCCGATTCGAGCGACCTGTCCATGGCGTCGTAATCTGCCTGAATTGTATCAACTGCTGTGCTCATATAAACTTTTGAGTCCCTGCTTTGGCAGGCGGCCGCCTAAAAGCGGAACTCCAAGCCTTAGTTCATGCTGTACGGTTCATAGCCGCGCAGCGGGTAATCCTTTCTCAATGCGTGGCCGTCGAAATCCGATGGCAGCAGAATGCGGCGAAGATCGGGGTGGCCGTCAAATGTGATGCCGAGCAGATCGTAGGTCTCGCGTTCGTGCCAGTCTGCCGTTTTCCAGATGCCGGTAACGGTCGGGACCTTCGGCTCGTCTTCGGTAAGCAGAACCTTCAACCGCAAACGGCTGTAATGCCGTGTCGAGAAAAGGTGATAATTCACCTCGAAACGCGGATCATCCTCGGGGCCGCGATCCGCACCGCACAGGTCTGCCAGCATATCAAACCCGTGATCCGCTTTCAGAAAACGGCAAATATCCGCGATCGCTTCGCGCGAGACGGTAACGGTCACTTCGCCATGGGCATCCTTTACGTCCATGACCCAATCGGCGTTTTCCGCTCTGATCTTTTCGACAAAATCGTGCAGGGAAGTAGTCATTTTTATGAGGACCGCCTCCTTTCGTGTCTAGACGGTATCGAATATGGCCGTGACGTTCTGTGTTGAGCTACCTCGACCTCGGTCTCGCGTTCAAGTTTAGTGCCTTCGGTCACGGGCAGCGTGCCGGGAACAATGGATTCGCGTGCTTCGGGTTCAAATGCGTCGGGGCGATCCTTGACCGACTCCTTCATTATCTTTTCCTGAAGCATCGTTATTGCGTGAACGAGCATTTCAGGCCTTGGCGGGCATCCCGGAACGTAAACGTCCACCGGGACGACCTTATCCACGCCCTGCACAATGGCGTAATTGTCAAAAACCCCGCCCGATGTTGCGCAGGCTCCCATTGATATTACCCATTTCGGTTCCGGCATCTGGTCATAGATGCGGCGAAGCACAGGGGCCATTTTCCGTGAAACGCGGCCTGAAACGATCATTACGTCGGCCTGACGCGGCGTTGCGCGGAATGTTTCCGCTCCGAACCGCGAAAGGTCATTTCGCGCCGAAACGGTGTTCATCATCTCGATGGCGCAGCAGGCGAGGCCGAAGGTTGCCGGCCAAAGGCTGGATTTACGCGCCCAGTTGACCACGGCGTCGAGCTTTACGGTGACAACGTCGGGGAGTGAATCAAATATTTTATTTTCTATGCCCATAGCTGGTCTGAAACCAAAAAAAGGCGGCGTGAAAGCCAAGGCCTTTCTATGCGGCCCTTCTAAGGTGTTCAGCCTCCGCTTTTTCTCTTCTATGCAATTCCATCGACCTGGCCTTGGCTGACTGTCTGGCTTGCAGGCCCCATTCGAACGCTCCTTTTTTCCAATCGTATATCAACCCGATCACGACCGTCGCCAGAAACGCCATAATGCCCAAAAAGGCAACTGTGCCGTAAAGAATGCCTGTTGACTTTTCAAGCCCGAGCAGTTCCTTGAAAGCGACCGCAAAAGGGATCATAAAGAGAACCTCAAGGTCGAAAAGAAGGAACGTGACCGCGACCATGTAGAACTTTATCGAAAAACGGTCGCGAGCCGTGCCGACCGGGTCTTTGCCCGATTCATAAGGCATCAGCTTGGTTGCCGTGCGCTTTCTCGGCCCGATCAACTGTGTCACCAGCAGTTGGCTGACAGCAAAGCCCATCGCTACCAGGAACATCAGCCCGATCGGGGCGTAATCCATTAGGTCAAAACTCGACATCGGTCTCCTTTAAGGCAATACCTGCCGATCACTTCTTTAAATAAAGCGATCCGGGAACTGGAATACAATGAATTGTTGTGATTTTCAGCCCTAGGTAAATCGTAAGTTAAGCATCATTTAGTGTCAAGGCAGTCTGAAGCCCGTTGCTGTGTTTTGCCCGGCAGTCGGCAAACGGGCCATGCCTGATGTAACGCCGAGGCCTCTGGCCCGGATTTTCATTGACCGCTTTTGCCCGTGTATGGTAACTTTATACACGGTACAACACTTGTGCCGCTTGCCCATATTTCTGCCTCGGCTTCCCTACTTATTGTGATCACAGGTTTTAATACAGACATAGAATATCAAGGGGTCACTTACCACGTTCAGACGGAGGATAAGGGACTGGAACGTCCAATGATCCTTTCGCTCGTCTATAACGGCGGGACGATACTTGCCAGCAAGAGGGCGTCTTATGATGACCTCGTTGCTGCGGGCTTTGACGAAAAGCAGCTTGAGGAGCGCCTGAACCGCCAGCATCGCCTGATATGCGCCGCCATAAAGGCTGGCCGCATAGACGACCTGAAGAAAATGTCCTCTCGCGAGACCGTTCAGGCACGCTCTCCCGAACCGGCCATGGCTGAAACCGTTCGCAAGGCCGAGGCCGTGACGGTCCGGCTTGAACTGCCGGATATGCCTGAACCACCGGTTCCGCATCCTGACACGGGCGAACTGAGCTTTCCGATACCAAGGCCTGATTTCGGCGAGGAATTTGACCTTGACACGGTCATGGAAAGCCCCGTTCTGGACATCGGGGCCATCAGCATTATCGAAGAAGAGCCTGTGGAAGAGGTAGTTTTGCCCGAGACCGCTGTCGAGATCATCAGCGACATGGCCGGAAAGGAACGCCCGGTCAATGACAAACTCTCCATTGAGCTGCTCGGCGATGTGAAGTTCAAAGGCGGAGAGCGGAGGACGGTAACGGTGATGGTCTGTCGCGGAACCGAGCGAAAGATCGTGCCGGATGTACAGATAATGGTAAAGATAATCGGGTCGAGCTTTCGCCCGCTCATCTTTCATTCGGCAACGGACGACAACGGTATAGCCAGCGTAAACCTGCAATTTCCGAAATTTCGCTCAGGGCGGGCAGCACTGCTTGTCAGAGCTTCGGACGGCGGCGACGAGGTCGAACTGAGGCGTCCGGTGGAATTAGGCTAGAGGCATCTTGGTTTTGCCGCACGAATGTCCGACAATGGTCGTAAGCATGGTTACGATAACATTGAACGGAGAAACAAAAGAGATCGAGACAGAGGTCACGCTTGACCGCCTGCTCGATCTTTTTTCTTTGCCAAAACAGCGCGTCGCCGTCGAACTGAACAAACAGGTCGTCCGGCGGCAGGAATGGGAAAAGACACAGGTGAATGACGCCGACCGGATCGAGGTCATCCACTTCGTCGGCGGCGGGTAGGAAAGACCAGGAGAAGGGGAGACAGGGAGAGTCTAAATAATACTTTCGCCAACAGGCAGTTTGTTCGAAAACCTTTAGGTCTCTGTGGTTTCTTTTGTCGCTGTGGTAAATTCAAGAAAATGTCAGACACATTTAAACTAGCAGGAAAGGAATTCGGCTCGCGGCTTATTATCGGGACGGGCAAATATCGCTCGTATGATGAAATGAAGGCTGCGCACAAGGCTTCCGGTGCGGAGATGGTGACGGTTGCGGTCAACCGTGTTCCGTTGGATGGTTCGAGCGAATCTTTTCTGGATCATCTCGACCCGGCGATGCAGATACTGCCGAACACTGCGGGTTGTTACGATGCAGAGCATGCCATCCGCACCTCGCGGCTTGCGCGTGAGGCTCTTAATACCGAATGGATCAAACTTGAGGTCATCGGCGATCCGGTGACGCTGCTGCCCGATAACGAACAGACGCTGGAAGCGGCAAAAGTGCTTGTAAAAGAAGGCTTTATCGTTCTGCCGTATTTTTCTGACGATCTGATAATGGCGAAAAAGCTTTTGGATGCGGGATGTCCGGCGATTATGCCGCTGGCCGCGCCGATAGGTTCGGGAATGGGCGTGCAAAATCCTTCAAATTTGCGCATAATGCGTGAACAATTGCCTGATGCGACCATTATCGTCGATGCCGGCGTAGGCGTTCCCAGCGACGCCGCCGTTGCAATGGAACTCGGGGCCGACGCGATACTGATGAACACCGCCATTGCCGAAGCAGGCGACGCCGCACAAATGGCGACCGCAATGAAACTCGCCGTTCAGGCAGGCCGCCTCGGCTACCTCTCAGGCCGCATGCCCAAACGCCTCTACGCCTCCGCCTCCAGCCCTATCGCCGGAGCGATCAAATAGAAGCGACTTTTAAATTCCGCAGAAGACTAAACATACTTAGATAGTTATGACCGATAAACAATTCTACGATTGGCAGACATTGGGCGGCACAGACGATGTCATGCGGTATGTGAATAAGTTGGGAAATGGGATTATTTGGTGTGTCACTCAAGACGGGATGAATTTCTCTTAAAAGTTGTCACATTGGAGGATTTGCTGCGGAAAGGAATCCTTGCTTGGAGCGACCCGAAGCAACGACAAAGTAAACGAATAAAGGACCTCGTGGTTATTGCCCGCCTTGTTGAATCCCATTCGGAAGTGTGGGAATGCCTTCCCGACGAATTGAGATCACTTATAGAACAACCAAACTAACAACGGTCGGAACCGTCTGCGTCAGCGGGCGGCCCTTTGCCAAGTGTCCGGGCGGCAAAGCACTGATGAAATAAGAATCGCAAACTCAGATTCAGGAATGCAGCCTCCTTCTCGATAATCTGTTTATTTTAGTCGTCCGTCTTTTATCAGTTCTATTAAAACTTCGTGCAAGTGGATTTCAGAACGCAACAGCCTGGTTTCCGCCATGTTCAATTCAACCAATATCTTGTCGAACAGGTCTTCCAGACTTTCAGCAAAGACAAACATATTTTCTTCATCCCGCCCAAAGTTGATCACCTGTCCTTTTGATCCGTGTATATCGGGGTCAAGGTCAATTCCGATATAGTTTCCTCCCTGATCCGAGAAGATCGGCAGCCATTTGTAATGGAAATATTTCTTTTTGATCGCATTATTGGGCGTAGAGGTGAAGGGGATCGTGTCATCAAAATCATACATCGAGCGTTCAACCTCGTATGTTCCGTTCAAATAGACGACGAACTTCAATTCGTCCCAGTTGTAGGTGCTTTTTTCGAGTTCATGAAGATTCCTTACAAGTTCAAAAGTTTCTGACATCTCTTCAAAGTCTATGTGGATTACTTCCTTTTCGCTCGCAGGTGTATCTTCAGTGGCGTATAAATACGGGCCTTCGACAGAATGTGGACTACACGTAAATTTTACTTTGTGCCATAGTTTTTGTGACCTGGAAGATTTATATTTCGATACTTTTTCAGTAAAGAAACTCACGATCTGTTGAAGTAAATTTTCAGACTCCTTGGGGTTTGCGATGGTTTTGATCTCAGGCTTTATTAGAGTCCGGCTAAATTCCAATGACTGAATGATCTCGTCCGAACTGCAAAACCATTCTCCAAAAAACACCCCGTTTCCTTGATTGGATTGTCCATTTGCAAACGAATAAAGTTCTTTTATTTCTGATGGGAGTTTTTCATCAAGTAGATGTTCGATCTTTTCAACAGCACCGCTTGAGATAGGTTGATTAAATGTTCCAATAGGTCGATAAGACTTCTTTTCATAAATTGAAATAATTTCTCGAAATTTTGTTGTGATATTCATGAAAGTTCTATTCTTAATTGTATCCAACGATTCGATAGCTCAATAAAACGGCGGAAAATCGAAGCCAGAATTTTGATCTGATCGTGAATCTTTCCGTTTCACTAAATCACTTACTGTGCGGCGTTCTATTTTTCCCGCTCTCTACTTTCTATCAACTTGCTCGTAATTTCTATCTGTTTCAGAAAATGCTCTTCTGCTTTTGAAAGTGTGTTTTTGTTTAGTTCTTTAAATTTATCGTATTCTTCTCCGGCTTTCTTCAGAGCCTGTTCGTGGCTGATCGTTCCGGCATTCTGCAAAACGTCATTTCCTGTCATTTTTAGAAAGTCGTCCAGGCGTTCGATCCAATCCCTCATATACATTGGTTTTTGGTTCAGCGCCTGTAATTCCGCAAGTTCCAAATAAGCCGTAACCATTCTGTTGAGAACGTTCAATTCGCTTTCTGTCAGGTAGTTTTTGGCAATTTCGGTTTCCTGTTTTGTGGGCTTATCTCCCTTAAAGGTTGTTAATCCTAAATTCGGTTTATTGGCATCGATCCTTTTGTAAATGATCTCAGCCGCCGTGTTTCCGTGTGCAGCCCAGTGCATTTTGTTCTGAACGGTTTGGAAAAACTGAACGGATATTTCCTGTCTTGGATCGTAGTCTATACTTGTTGCATAAATGTCTAAAACCTTTCGCCAAAATACTTTTTCCGAAGAGCGGATATCCCGAATACGGGCTAATAATTCATCGAAATAGTTTCCTCCGCCCGCTTGTTTCAGAAGCTCATCATTGAGGGTAAACCCCTTTACAATGTATTCTCTTAACCGAGCTGTTGCCCACTGTCTGAATCTTGTTCCCTGATGGCTTTTTACCCTGTAACCTACTGATATTATTACGTCCAGGTTGTAGAAGGACGTTAGGTAGTCTTTTCCATCAGCGGCAGTATGTCGGAATTTCCGACTAACTGAATTTTCTTCTAATTCGCCCTCTTCAAGAATGTTTTTTATATGTTCAGTAATGGTAGTTCTGCTTTTTTGAAACAGCTCTGCCATCTGTGTTTGTGTCAGCCAAACGGTTTCATCCTCAAGCCGCGTTTCAATACGGGCTTTTCCGTCCTCTGTTTGATAGATAATAATGCTGCTTTCTGACATGGAAATGATACTGAAAGCTCGATTTAACAAGCCAAACTATAAAAAAGCCGGAGCCTTTATTAAGCCGACGGGCCGTTCGTGTGAAAACAGGCCCGTCAGAGAATGAGATCTTTATGTCGGAAATCCCGTTAAATCATCTGACCACGTCCAGTGTCAGGGACATGCTGCCGGTGATGACAAACTCTGACTGCGGCAGCAGCGATTCGGACACGACGGTCTGCGTTGTTTTGGTGATGCCGCCGGTCGTGCGGCCGCTGTTTATCGTGGCCAGAACGGAGGGCGGCAGGTTCGGCATCTCGCTGGCTCCGATGACGGCTCCCTGTGTTGTCCGCGTGATCTTTAGGTAGAGCCTGTCCGGTGTTTTCACCTTGTTTATTATGCCGACCAGTTCCGAAAGGTCGCCGGGAACGAACTGCTGTATCGCCTCGTCACGCTGTATCGAAGATCCGTCGCCGACGGTCATATTTATCTTGCCTTCGGGCGTTCCTTTGGGAATGGTGACAGGAATGTCCTGAACATACACCTGGCCTGACGGCGTTCTGGCGTAGGCCTTCATCATGATGGTCTCGCCTGCCTTTACTTCCGTGCGGTCGATCGAGACGCGATCCAGCACGGCGGTCTGTCCGCTTTCGGCGGAGGTTATGTTCAGGTCGATGCCTGTAATTTCCAGGTCGTCAAAACGGCTCCGCAAAAGGACATTGACCGGGCCTGAAACAGATGTCGCGGCCATCTGTGAAGACATCGAACCCGCATAGCGTCTGTTGATCGGAATAACAGGTTGTCCCGCCAGCTTTATATCGCCGTCGATAATTATTTCCAGATCGCCGATGCCGCGTTCCTGCGCGACTATCGAATTGTAGATAGTGATGTTCAGCAGCAGCGGCGTCAGAAAATCATCTCTCGCAACTTCAAGATCGAGAACTTCTTTTTGTCCCCGGCTGGTTGTGAGGTTCAGCTTTACCGGGATCATTTTCGGCGCCTGGCCGAGCTTGCCGAAAACACCAGTTGCGCGGTCCTGCGTCATTGTCCCGACCATGTCGCCGGGAACAGCCATTTTGAACGAATTGTTCATGTTCGGGATAACGATGACCACACTTGATTCGGACATCGGCAGTTCCGAGGCTCCAAGGCTCAGGAACGGATGGCCGAATGCGTATATCTTTTCGCCGTCGCGTGCCGTCACGGTGCCGTGCGCCGCCAGTGTGTAATCGCCCCGGCTTAGCTGCATCGTTACCGAAGCACCCGGTTTCAGCGTGTTCGCATCAGCCTTTTTCATTGGCGTAACGGCGGCCGAACCGCCTGCCGCCGCGACCGGCACCAAACCTGCCGCCATCAGCTTTGGCCCAAAAAGATCAAGCGTTTCCTGCCTGAAGCCGGAAAATGTAACAGGCGTTCCTATCGGGCGAAAGCTCTGTCCCGCCACCGCAGACAGCATCGAACCCGGAACCGCTCCGATCAGGCGTCCGTCCGCTGAAACGGCGCTCGGCGGCAGCGGCCTGTCCCATTCGGCCGAGGCTATTTCCGCAAATGAAAATGTCTGCCGTCCCTTTGGCGAGGCGGTCTCTCTTTGCTTTTCGTTAAATATCGAGACCATCTGTTCTATCGGCGTTATGCCGCAGATCGGTTCCTTTGCAAAAGGAAAGCTGTATGAAATAGCTCCGATCAGTTTGCCGTCAACATACACGGGCGAACCGGACATTCCCGCAAAGACCGCCGTACGGTCGGCCTGGCCTCCCGAAATGCGTCCGACGATCATATCCTGTTTAGGCCCGATGCTGCCCGGAACGATGCCGAGTATCTCAACCTCAAATTCTTCGGGTTCAGAGCCGCGAAAGACCGTCCACGCCTTTCCGCGCATTCCTTCCTTTACGGAACTAAGCGGGAGATAGTCCTTTTCACCAAGTTTGCCGGCCGTGGTGCCGGATGAAGCGGAACTTGCCGGAGATTGAGCGACAGCATTGCCTGTCAGGCTCAAGACCAGTACGAAAACTGCTAAAAATCGGGCGTTAATCATTGTTTAAAAAGTTCTTCCCCTTCTTATCGCTCTTATGTTATCATCTTAAATGGCTTTCCAGAAGCCTTTTTCTTTCGCGTATAGAACGCCCTGCTTTTCAACTTCAAATAGAAATTTTCCTTAATTTCCCGGATCATGGCTGGAATAAAGAAATTAACAAAGAGTTTTATTCGTTTGGTGGCCCCGACGCTTGTCGTTGCCATCGCCGCTGTCGGTGTAGCCTCCGTGTGGCTGGTTCACGAAACGTCGCGGCCCTACAACAATATTTACCTTGTCACGCCCGAACAATACGGGATGTTGAGTTCGCGCGGCGCACAGGTAACAAATGAAACATGGGCGAACGGCGACGGCACGACCGCGCGAGGATGGCTTTTGCGCGGCATTCCGAACGCTCCCGCCGTCATTCTTCTTCACAGATTTGACGCCGACCGTTCCCACGTCCTGAACCTCGGCGTAAAGCTGAACGAGGCGACGAATTTTACAGTTCTGATGCCGGACCTGCGCGGTCATGGTGAAAATCCTTCGGTACAATATTCGTCATTC
>CAZOXY010000010.1:62630-70208 GCA_964583955.1 uncultured Chloracidobacterium sp.
CGAAAGCGACGATGCAGCCTCGTCCATCGAGTATCTCCGGTCGCTGCGTTCACCAGAGGATCTGCCGCTTGTGGGCAAGAACATCGGCATCTACGGCCTGGAAATGGGAGCTTTGACCGCTCTTGCAACTGCCGTCAAGGACAAGTCTGTAAAAGCTTTGGTGCTTGATTCGGCTCCGGCAAATTCGGACAGGCTGATGGCGGGTGTCATAGCAAAACGCTATCCGTTCGTCAGTTCGGTCACGTCCTCGTTTGCCTCGCTGGGTTCGTATCCGTATTTTTACGAGGGCTGTTACCGCCGCGACAGCTCCTGCGAGCTTGCAAAGGTCATCAGCGAAAGGCGGACGCTTCTTCTCGGCGGCGTTGACGCGCCGGAGTATCAGGAAGCGACATCAAAGCTCGGAAAATGCTTTCCGGTGAACACGACCGTTGATTCGGCAACCGATCTGAGTCCGTCAGGAATGGGAATATTGAATGCGTCGATAGAGCTTTCGGAGGGCTATGACCAGCGGGTCATCGAGTTTATGAAACAGGCGCTGACAATGCCGTGACATTGCCTAGATATCCAGTTTTTTCTTGCTGTGGCCGTTCGTTTGAGCGGCCTTTATTATGTCCGCGCTTGCTTCCATCTCATCTACCGCCCGCAGAAGAATCTCCTTCAGCCTGTCCAGGCGTTCCACCGTAGAGGTCGTTTGCAGCAGGGCGTATTTCAGTTCGTTGTCAAAATTAAAAGCTGCTGTGACCAGAAAGGAAAGCTGTTCCGGTTCCGCCATCGGTATTTCCGGCAACTGGCCCCGGTTGCCGCTCATCTTGAAGGCAGCTTTGGCGATCCTGCCGAATAGTATAAAAACCTCATCCGCCAAGGGCATCAGAACGCTTTCATCCTGTTCGTCATCCTCGAAAAATGCCACTTCCGCCGTCAGGTACGGCTTGCCGATGTCGATGTATTCCAGCAGGCGATAACGAACAAGGCCCGATGTGACGATATTCGACCGTCCGTCCGGCAGTTCCTGAACGTCGCGTATCTCCGCCACACAGCCGACGGATCCCGGTTCTGGCCGTGTGTCGAAACTCATCTCTTCGGTAAACAGATTTATCCCGAAAAGGTTCTTTTCCGCCCGAGCATCGCTGAGCATCTGCTGGTAACGCGGCTCAAAGATATGCAGCGGCAGCAATTCGTTAGGCAGCAGGACCAGCGGCAAAGGGAATATTGCCAGATGATCGACACCTTTGATCTTTTCCAGAGCTTCGGACATTGCTATCTATCGTATAGGTTTTCAGTTGTTTTGCCGAATTGCATTCGTCTCTTCGCCGGTCTTTATCGAGATGAATTCGGCGATCTTTTCCGGTTCCTCGCCAAGCAATGCCTGCTGTTTGGCGCCGACGACGGCTTCGGCGACCTCCATTCGGTTTTTCGTAAATCGCTTGTCACGCATGACAAGGTCTTCGACCACACGGCGTTCCAGATGTTCGCGGCTTATTTCCTGTTCGGTGTCGGCGGCAACGGCGTATTCCGTCGGCACCGAGAGATTTTTTAGCCTGATGTGCAAGGCTTCGGTCATCTTGCGTGCGGTGTCGCGTATTTTTTGCGTTTCCAGCAGGGAATTGGGAAAACCGAGCCGTCCCGTCAGAGCGACCTCGATTATCGGAGCGGGCATTGCCTCAACTGCCGCACGAGCATCCGTTTTTACCATTTCCAGCACCTTTTCGGTGAGTTCCTTTTGATCGGACATGTTCGTCACGTCAAAGCTCAAACGCTGAAACGGCCGATGACGATAATCGGTCATGTGCCGTGCCGACACGGAGTTGTCCTCGCCGGCCTCGACGACAAAAACGCCACGTGTTTCCCTAAATTCGGCGATGTTCGTCACCTCTATCGAACCTGGATTGAACGCCCAGTTGTCGATCTCGTAATGCATGTGAGTATGGCCGAGCGCGACGTAATCGGTCACGGCCTTCAATTCCTTCAATGCAGAAAGCGAAAGCGCCGGTATCGGATGCATCTGATGGCCTTCGACATCGGTGTGAAGCATCAGGATGTGAAACGCTCCTTCACGGCGGTTCTCGCGTATCGCGTCCGTCAGCATCGGGATCACGCGGTTGGTCGTTGCTCCGTACCACGCCGAGCCGAATATCCTCGCTTTGCCGATGTCGATGTAGCCGCCCCGCAGATAGCTGTCGCGGTCTTCATCCCATGGTTCATAGATGATCCGGCCGTCCTCGCCACGGGGTTCCAGCAGGTGCATCAACCCCCATTTTTCCAGTGAACGCAGCCAGCTGTATTCGCTGTCGCTGTGACGCTGGTCATGATTTCCCTCAATGGAAACGACCGGAATGCCGTTGTCGCGCAAAAAAGAAAGCCCCGCGACGGCGTGGTCCATTGTTTCCGGCGGAACGTTTCGCTTATGGAAAAAATCTCCGCACATGATGACAAAATCGACGTTTTCCCCGACGGCATATCGGCGCAGAACGTCGATCCACGCGTCAAAAAAATCGCGCGGGCTTTCCGGCAGATGGTAGCGCGTGCATCCCAGATGCACGTCGGCTATGTGCAGAAACTTCATTGCTGATAATTATAAGCTATTTTCCGCGTGTTACGGCAGCGGTGCTTTTCTCTTTGCATTGCTGTCTGATTCGGTTACATTTACGGTATGGAAAAAGTCATCCTGATAACCGGTGCTTCCAGCGGCATCGGAAAAGAGACCGCTAAACTGTTTCAGGCAAAGAACTGGAAGGTTGCGGCGACAATGCGAAAACCCGAGGAACACACCGACCTGAGCCGCATTGCCGACATAGAATGTTTTCGCCTGGAGGTGACAGACCCTGATTCCATTCGTGAGGCTTTTGCCGAGGTGCTTGAAAAGTTCGGCCGCGTGGACGTGGTCGTGAACAACGCCGGTTACGGGCTGCTTGGCCCGTTCGAGGCGGCGTCCGATGAACAGATCGAACGCCAGTTTCAAACAAACCTGTTCGGGCTGATGAACGTCTGCCGCGAGGCGATACCGTATTTCCGTGAACAAAAGCGCGGCACGCTCGTCAATATATCATCGCTCAGCGGGCGTTCGGCGATACCTTTTTCCAGCCTCTATTCAGCGACGAAATACGCTGTCGAAGGGTTTTCGGAATCGCTCAGCTACGAACTCGAACCTTTCGGCATAAAGGTAAAGCTCATTGAACCCGGGCCGATAAACACCGATTTTTACGGACGTTCTGAGGAGATCGCACGAAAAGAAGGCCTGAACATCTATGACGAAAAGCTGGATCCATTTATGGATTTTATGCGAAAGGGCGGAAAGACGGCTCCTGACGGTTCGGCGGTCGCGCAGGTCATCTACAATGCCGTGACCGACGGCTCAAAACGGCTTCGTTATCCGGTAAACACAAAAGGCGTTCTTTTCCTTCGCGGTGCGCTGCCGGAGCCAATATTCCACGGCCTGATAAAAAAGATCTTTCTGCGTTAGGGATTGCGTGCTTTTCGTGATGACGGGCCGACACGGTGCCGTCCCGACTCGCGCAGCAGTGGGCCGAGCCTTTTGACGATATCCGCGTGTGCCGCACCGTTTGCGGCGACTATGCCGCCCCAGTTCTGCACATCCGCAACGTCATATCTGTATTCCGCACCCCAGAGGTCGGTCAGTTTGCCGCCTGCTTCCGTAAGGATGATCTGAGGAGCGCATGTGTCCCAGAGTTTTGTCCTCGGGCTTAGGTGGATATACGCATCGCAGATCCTTTCGGCGATAAGTCCGACCTTCAGCCCGACCGAACCGCGTTCGATGTTGCGGCCAAAACCCATTTCCGAAGAGATCTTCAGTATCTTCGGGTTTTTGTGCATTCGCGACACGGCAAGCGACATCGCGGATATTTCCGCGTTGGCGGAAACAGACATCCTGACGGACGGCTCGCCGTCGCGTTGCAGAAAGGCCCCTTCGTTGAGCGAGGCGTGATATGTAATGCCGAAGGCCGGAAGCATCACGACGCCGACAACGGGCCGTCCGCCATCGGCCAGGCCGATATGAATGGCGAAATCGCCGTTGTGATCCAGAAAGCCGGATGTGCCGTCTATCGGGTCGATTATCCAGACGCGTCGGCTGTTCATTCTCCGCTGTGTGTCGTCTGGTTCTTCTTCTGAAAGGATGGCGTCGTCGGGAAACGCGGCCTTCAACCCGTCAACCAGCACTCTGTTAGCGTCGCGGTCGGCTATCGATACCGGCTCGCTGAAATTGTCAACGCCGATCTTTTCCTCGGCGACAACGCCGTTGGCATAATGTGAAAGAATAATGGAGCCGGCATTTTTGCCCAGCTCCATTGCGGTTTCAAGTTCTGTCTTATACATCCGGTTACATAATATCATACGGATGCAAGCCCTAAGCTTTGCTTACCGGCTCCTGTATGCCGCATCGCGGACACATCAGATGCAGCCTGGCCGCATCCGCCCATTTGGCAAGGGCCGATGAGGACAATGCTGGTTTTTTACTTTCGGCCTCGCCTTCGCTCAGGAGCCGTGAGGAGGCCTTTTCCGCCTCCTCGCCGAGTTCCTTGTGACAATGGCGGCACGTCCAGCCAAAACCGTCATTGAAAAAATGGTCCAACTGATGCATTTGGCAATTCTGGGCCTTTAATTTCGTGTTCCGCGACGCGACGGCGTACCGGCAGTGGCCGTGAGCCTTATCGGCATCCTTACTCTGCCGCCGGCTCGATAGATCTCCGCATTGACCGTTTCGCCGATCTGCTTGCGGTCGAGTATGCGATACAGGTCATCAACGTGGTTCACTTTTTCACCGTCGATAGTCATAAGGATGTCGCCCAAAAGCACTGAGCCGTCCGTGTCGCGTGACAGGCCGCGAAGGCCCGCGTTCGCGGCGGCTCCGCCGGGCTGGACAGCGCCGATAAGGAGGCCCTCGTCAACCGGCAGGCGATATCCGTTCGCCATCAGTTCATTGACCGCTCTGAGGTCGGCCCCGAGCTTTGGCCGTCTGACCTCGCCAAATTGAATAAGCTGCGGAACGACACGTTTTGCCGTGTTCACCGGAACGGCAAAGCCGACGCCGACCGAACCGCCCGCAGGCGACAGTATCTGTGAATTGATGCCGATCATCCTGCCGTATTTGTCGAGCAGCGGCCCGCCCGAATTGCCGGGGTTGATGGATGCGTCGGTTTGTATGGCGGCGTCTATCGGCCTGTCGTTTCGTGCGCGGATAGGCCGCTGAAGGCCTGAAATAACGCCGGTCGTCAGCGTGCGGTCGAGTCCGAAGGGATTTCCTATCGCCAAAACCTTTTGCCCGACGACCAGCTTGTCGGAATCGCCAAGCGGGACAATGGTCAGCTCATTTGCCGGAGCGTCTATCTTTATGACCGCGAGATCAGTATCGGGGTCGCCGCCGACCAGTCTTGCCGGATAGACCTTTTCACCGCCGAAATTAACGGTCATCCGCTGTGCGCCTTCGATGACGTGATAATTTGTCAGGATGTGGCCCTGGCTGTCGATGACGGAACCGCTTCCGTTACCTCGGCCTTCCTGAATGTCGCCCCACCAGTTCTGCTGATAGGACGTGGTGCTGATAAAAGCAACGCCGGGCGAAATGGTCTTATAGACCTCGATATTGTTCTCTTCGTCGGTGACGAGCTTGGGATCGGATATTTCCGGGGTCGGGGCATTTTCGGCGAACGTGACCGATGACGCGTCATTCGCGCTCCAGTGGTTATAGCCTACGTAGCCGAGAACGGTGAAAAGCACCGCGGCAAATCCGGCGGAAAATGCCAGTATCAATATCTGCCTTGCCGAAAGTTGATAAACAGGTTTCGTATTCATGATGTCAGATCGCAACTTGGTAATTATCCGTCAATTGTATTATGCATTGGGTTTGATGCCATGAAATGACGGTTCGGTTGCGTATTTTGAATACGATTGCTCAACGGCGCAAGTTTCGTCAAACGCGTTTGGCGGGTCAGTGTGCGGAAGCCAGTGTTTCTCGCGAAATGGTCACAAGGTCCAGAAAGAAATTCTCGGAGATAAGGCCGATGGCGGTCAGGCCGGTGACGATGTGGATGCCCATCAGGCCGATGTAGAGGACAAGGGCGACGGAAACGCCGTATTTTGCCACCTTCAGGTTGCCCCATTTCAGCAGAACGGCGGCGGCCACAAGGCCGATGAACAGCTTGGCGCCGAGGAATGAGTAATCACCTATATCGAGAAGCTTTGCCATCAGTTTGTTTCCTTCGGTCGCAACGCCGCTTCTGACCCAGATAAGCGTCAGGAGCGCATCCAGAAGATTCAACCCGAACAAAAGAAAAGTTTCCCGAAAAAGATGCATTTCTATTTTATCGATGTAGTTAGGCCGTGATCCGCTGTCCGAAAAAGATCGGAACAGGGAGTTGAGCCAACCCCAAGCCTTAGATTTCTGTTAAAGACAACAATACCGAGCGTTCACGGGGAACAAATTACGAATTGCCCCCAAAATTCAGAAATTTATTTTCTTTTTAATGATTGTATCAAATGATAGAATGTATATGAAAGAACATTTAAATTTGTCGGCAAAGAACCTTATCTTACGTGAATCTAACGTGTTGTTCGGGTTCGAACGGCCGATCTCGTTTGAACCATCTGAATAAAGATGCGGGGGAACATAAATATATGAAAAACTTGATCAAAACAACACTTGCGGCTGCCGGGCTTTCGCTGGCCGTCATTAGTTTCGGAACAGACGTATTGGGCCAGGCACGCAAACCGGCTTTGCGAACTGCGAAGCGGACCACGACACAAGCGAACCAATCGGTTGCTCAGGGTACAAGGATCCGCGTGCGGATGAATGAAACATTGAATTCAAAAAGCGCTAATGTCGGAGACCGCTTTACCGTGACCGTCCGCGAACCGGTGTATTCGACCCGCGGAGCGGTCGTCATTCCGGTCGGCAGCGAACTGGTCGGTCGTGTGGATAAGGTGCAAAAGGCCGTCAAAGGCGGCAAGGTCGGTGAGATCGACGTCAGCTTTGTTCAGGTCAAACTGCCGAATGGAACCGAGCGGGCGATAAACGGTTCGTTGACGGAGCTTGTTGCCGATGACGCCAAGAGCGATGCCGAAGGAACGGCACGCGGCGACAAGATGCAGCATCGCAAGGTGATATTCATTGGCGGCGGCGGAGCAGGCGGAGCGATCCTTGGTGCGGCTATCGGTGGCGGCAAGGGAGCTTTGATCGGCGGCCTGATAGGCGCCGGCGCAGGGCTTTTGGGCGAAAGGCTTACCAAGGGCGAGGATGCCGAGGTCGAATCGGGAACCGAGTTCGGCGTTTATCTGAACCGAGCGGTCTCGCTGCCGGTCTATGCGGCCGAGGCCGATCCTGAGGATTACCCGGAAGAAGCCCCTAGCGGTTCGCGGACATACGTTGTTCAGGTCGGTGACACGCTTGGCACGATCAGCCGTATTTTCTACGGAACGTCAGCACGGTATATGGATATTTACGAGGCAAACCGCCATCAGCTCTCCAGCCCGAACAGCATCACGGTCGGGCAGACGCTGATAATACCGTAAGGGTCTATGGTAGTTAAGAGTGATTATAGAGGAAACTTTCTAAGCAAAGAAAGA
>CAZOXY010000011.1:0-68922 GCA_964583955.1 uncultured Chloracidobacterium sp.
TTCCCAACCAGTCCCGGCAGGGACGGCTGGGACATTGCAAACATCGGCATTGCAGCATTGCAGTCGTCCCTGCGGGACTCGCAAACGCTTATTTTCTCTACTACTATTATCGATTGTCCCTTCGGGACAAAATGCCGCGTTTTGACTCAGACTCTAAAGCCGGAGGCAATTTAGAAGAAGACACCTCCAAACATAATCTGACCGCGAACCGATAATTTGCGGCCTGATGGTATTTATTTGCCCTATCTGATAGATTTAGTCATATACGTAAAAACTTTATCTGTTTACCAAAGGAAATATATGCCATCAACTTCTATACTGTTTGGAGTTTTGCTGATAATTGTCGGCATTATCGGGTACGGTTACGCCGTTTCGAGCGGCAACGCGAGCGTGACGGCGCTGATACCGGCATTCTTCGGCATTCTGCTTGTTATTTTTGGGGTTGTCGGCAGGTCAAATGAGAATCTGCGCAAGCACATGATGCACGCTGCGGCGGCGATCGCCCTGTTGGGGTTTCTCGCCACGGCATGGCGTCTGGTGCCAAATTTGGGAAACCTTGCCTTTTCAGCGGCGGTCATGGCACAGGTGGCGATGTGCGTTCTGTGCCTGCTGTTCGTGATACTGGCCGTCAGGTCGTTCATTCAGGCACGCGTTTTGCGAAGCGGCGAATGACCCTCAGCCGGTTTTGAGTTCGATGCGAACGAGAAGGCCGTTGCCCGTATTGGCGGCGCTGATGGTTCCGCCGTGGGCAAGCACGGCCTGTTCGGCAATTGCCAGCCCAAGCCCGATGCCGCCGCTGCCGCGGTCGCGTGCCTCGCTGACGCGATAGAACGGCTTGAACAGGTTCTTGAGTTCGTTTTCGGGAACTCCGGAGCCGTGATCCTCAACGCTTATGACCGCTTTGCCGCCGGAGGCATTGAGCGTTACGTTCACGGTCGTGTCTTTTGCCGTGTATCTGGCGGCGTTCCTCAGCACATTCTCGATGGCGCTTCTCAGCAGAGCCTCGTTTCCGTGGATCTCACATTCCTCAGCCTCTTGCAGCCGGACGCCGCGATCTTTCGGGCTTGCCTCAAAATCAGCGTCCGCAACTACATGTTCCAGCAGCTTTTTCAGATTAACCCGTGTTTTTTCAACTGAGTGTTGTCCCGTTTCCAGTCGCGAGAGCGTGAGCAGGCTGCCGATCATCTCATTGAGCCGGTTCGATTCCGATTCGATCCGACTGAGCAGCGGGAGCGTTTCCGGCGCGGATTTTTGCTTTGCTATTTCCAGCGCGACATTCATTCGGGCAAGCGGCGACCGGAGTTCGTGCGATATATCCATCGACAGCCGCTTTTGCGAGGTTATCAGCGACTCGATGCGTTCAGCCATAAGGTCAAAATCCTCGGCAAGCGCCGACAGTTCATCGCGGCGGCGGCCAACCTCATCGGCTACGCGGGCGCTCAGTTCTCCGTCCGCCAGGCGGTGCGTTGCTTCTCTGAGTTTTCCGATAGGCGACGACAGATAACGCGCCAGCGCCCAACAGAGCAGGAGCGCCGTGAGAAACAGAACACCGTATCGCAGATACCGCATAGGAGCGTCGCCGAGGAACGGTATCATTCGCGGACGATCCCAGCGTATTATCATCACGTAACGGCCGCCGTCCGATGTCGTGAACTCCTTGGCGGAAAGCGCTGATTCGGGTTCGCGAAGGTCCATTTCGACCTCGCCGGAATTGAAGGCGGCGGCGATAAGTTCCTGATATGCCGAAACATCCACGCCCGGCGATGCCCAGACCTTGCCGTCTTTTTTTACAACATCAGCTTCGCCTATTATTCCCTCAACGCTGCGGATCTGTTCAAGGAACTGTTCCATTCCCGTTTCGCCCTGCGATCCGTATATCTGTGCCGCAGCGGTCGAATAGATGGTCGTCTGATTTTTCATCGAGATCCGCCATCGGCCGACGACCGGCTCGGTCTGAACCGTCCAGTTCAGAAAGAACACGACCGCCACGATCAGCGTAACGGCCGCAAGGAACCACAGAAATATCTTTAGAAACAGATTCATACAACGGTATAGATATAGCCGACGCTGCGGACGGTCTTGATCCTCTCAGTTCCGTCGGGCCTCGGCCCTATTTTTTTTCGCAGATTGCTGATGTGCATGTCCAGGCTGCGGTCGTAGGGCGAAAGTTCCCTTTCCAGAACGGTCTCGCTCAGGTCGTCCTTTTTAACGATGTTTCCGGCGTGTTTGAGCAGCATCGCCAACAGGTCAAATTCGACCGACGTAAGCGGAAGTTCCTCATCACTGAGTTTTACGGAACGGCCCGAAGCCGAGATCTCAATATCGCCGACCACGAGCCTGTCGGCGGATGCTCCGTCGCCGTCATCGGAATTGACCCGGCGAAGGATCGCTCGCAGACGTGCGACCAGTTCACGCGGATTGAACGGTTTTGGCAGATAATCATCCGCCCCGATCTCAAGCCCGACAATTCGTTCCATGTCGTCGCCGCGAGCCGTCAGCATCAGCACGGGAAGGGTGGAATCCTTGCGAAGATTTCGCAAAAGCTCAAACCCGTTCATCTTTGGCAGCATCACGTCCAGGATAGCGAGGTTGTAATCGCCCGAACGCGCTTGCGACAACCCCGATTCGCCGTCATGCACGGCATCCGTCTCAAACCCCTCGACCGTCAGATATTCCGAAACCAGTTCGCACAATTCCTCGTCGTCATCAATGATGAGAACCTTGTCCATACTTGAAGCATTTTACGTTAAATCACGCGGACGCGCACCGGGTTTTACAATTCTTTACGTTGGGAGAAAGAACTGAGGCCTATCCGAGGTCAACTTCCCTGCCGCCGACGAGGACGCGAACTATATCATTCTGGTCGTTAAGGATGACCAGATCGGCACGTTTGCCCGCCTTGACCGATCCCATTTCGGCATCAAGCGAAAGAAGTTTTGCGGGATTTGTTGACGCCATCCGTTCGACCTCGCTTGTGTTGAAACCGAGCGAAAGCATACGGCGAACGGCGTCGTGCATGGTGATGACCGAACCCGCAATGCTGCCGCGTTCGTTCTGCGTCCTGCCGTTCGTCACGGAAATATTCTCGCCCCACAGAGCAAATGTGCCGTCGCCGAGGCCGGTCGGAGCGACCGAATCGGAGATAAGAAGCACTTTGTCTGGTGATTTGGTTCTGCACGCCATATCGAGCATCTTTGGGTTTACATGAAGGCCGTCGGCAATGATGTCGAACGTCACGCCTTCGACGGTCAATGCCCAGCCGGCAACGCCGATGTCGCGATGATGGATGCCGGTCATTGCGTTGAAGAAATGCGTTACGTGTGAAGCACCGGCTTCGTGTGCGGCGTTCAGCGCGTCGATGTCGGCGCGTGTGTGGCCGATGGATGCGATCCAGCCGAGCCGTTTCAGTTCGCGGACAAGTTCCACGCCGCCTTCGACCTCAGGGGCAAGGGTGGTCATGTGAACTCCTCTCTTTAATCGCGGCAACGCGGCGGCCTCATGGCCGGTAAAGCGTTTGAAAAATTCCGGACGCAATGCGCCGCACATCTTTTCATTTGCGAACACGCCCTCGTAATGAACACCGGCGGCCTGTGCTATCGGCATATCTGACTGGATCTCCATCAAACGGTCGATGGCGTTGATGACTCGGCGGTAATTCTCATCCGAATCCGGCACGAGCGTCGGCAGCCAGGCCGTGACGCCGTTCCGGGCAAGAAATGAGGCTATTTCGATCAGGCCGTCGGTGTCGGCCTCGTTCACATCGACGCCGACCGCTCCGTGGTTGTGAACATCAATGTAACCGGCGGCCAGCCGCAGGCCGGATGTGCCTGCCGCGTCCTTTTGGGTGACAGAGGCGATCATGCCGCCATCATACACAACCGTTACAGCAGCGTCCGAACCGACGGACGATGAAATACGGACATCTTCTATCTGATCGTTCATAAAAGGAAAAAGGCGCCTGTGACAATTATGCCACAGACGCCAGTCATTTCATCCGCTCATCCCTTAGAAAGTATATTTCAAAGACAACTGGATGGTACGCGGCGCATATTGTGTCGCCAAACCGGTAATGGTTCCCGGTCCGGCGCCGGCAGCCAAACAAATATATCCTGCAAAGCGATAGCCTAAGTTAACAACAGGAAAGAAAAAAAGGCCCGCGCTCAAAAAGAACACGGGCCAGTCCAGAATAAATGTAAAAACCGGAATTACCAGTATAGCTTGACGCCGAACTGCATTGTCCTAGGATCACGAACTCCGGTAACAGCACCGAAGTTTGCCGCCGTCCTGTTAAGGCTCAGTGTACGGAAATTTGTCCAATTAAAGATGTTGAACGTTTCCGCACGAAGCTGAAGTCTTACGCTTTCCGTAAAATGGAAATTTTTGGAGAGCGTGAAATCAACGCGCTTGGTCGGAGGGCCATTAACGATGTTTCGACCCGAGCTGCCCGGAACATTCGTGATGTCCGTAGCACCGGCATCCGGATTGACGGCAAAGCACGAAGTATTGAACCATTGCTGCTGCGTTCTCGCTCCGCCGCTGTTAGGGTCACAAAGCAAGGCCGGGCGGTTACCCGAAACAAGTGCAGGGCTGTTGCCTATGCCGGAGGCGTCAAAGTTCGACGTTACAACGGTAAACGGCATTCCGGTCTGGAATGTGAGAATACCCGAAGCCTGCCATCCGCCTAGAAGCAATCCCGTCAATCCGCGATCACCCCGGAAGAAAGGCAGCTCGTAAACATAATTGATCGTCGTAATATGCCGACGGTCAAGAGCGGCACGGCCATATTCGCTGGCTATGTCATAAGAATTCTGCGGAGCGTGGGAACGGTCCGTCAGATTGTTCGTCAGGTTCTTTGCCCAGGTATAAGCAACCTGTACCTGTGAATCCACGGTGAACCGATGGGTCGCTGACACCTGCATACTGTGATAATTCGAGTCATACATCGGCTTGATTATGTTCAAGGAGCGGAATCCGCGATACGGCCTGATCTGATCGAGAATAAGCGCCGACGCACCAGTGGTGAATGCTGTATTTTCGACCTGACATGGAGCAGTCGGTGTTGTTGAGGCCCCGACCGCGCAAGCAGTGTCGCCAAGCGAGATGGCATAGCCCGGCCTGAGGTTATTAAGCTCATAGCCGCCGATCAGATTATTTCCCTTCGATCCGTAATAGCCGATCGAAAAGATCGTTTTTGCTCCTAACTGCTGCTGTACATCCAGCGACCAGTGCTGCATATACGGGGTTTTCCAATTTGCCTCGATACCGCGAAGGTTCGGTGCATTATTGGACGACGCCACGGTACATGATCCGCTCGGAACCGGATTGCTGATGTCCACACCCGTTATCGTACACGTTTGCTGATAAGGCGGGTTAAGGCCTATCTGCTGAAGAAGCGTTCCGTTCAAAACCTGTTCATGATAAATGCCATAGCCGGTCCTGACCGACGTTTCACCCTTTCCGAAAGGATCCCATGCGATGCCGATGCGCGGAGCAAAATCGTTCTTGGGAGCGTCCATGATGAACTTGCCCCAAGGCGACGATATCGGCGTGCAGTTAAACTGTGACGGGCCGGTCATGTAATTCTGTGAATTGACAATGATGCCGTTACAGAAGTTCTTTCCGGCTTCCGGAACCCGGACCCCGGCCCCGGTAACAAGCGGGGCCTCGGAGGAATTCCACAGTTCCGGGACGAAGTTTGTCAGACGGCCATTCTTGTCCCATGGTGAGCCAAAGAAGGAATAGCGAACACCATAGTAAAGCGTGATGTTCTTTCTAACCTTCCATTCATCCTGTGCGAACCATTCAAACGTTTTCTGTCGCAGGTCTGCAGTATAATCAAAGCTTGCCTGGGTCAGCGTGGCGTTCGTTCCCATAAGGAAGTTTGCCCAGAGCTGACGGTTATTGTTAATTGCCACATTTGGCGTTGTGGCCGCCCTAACATTCGCAGTCGCTCCAGGTGTGTTAAAGCCGCTGAATAATCCTTCATTGCTTCCGGCAAGAGCATTTTCGTTCTTGCGATACAACGAATAAATGGCGCCGAATTTCATTACATGGCTTCCTTTGACCCAAGTGAGACTGCCGCTGAAATTCTGCTTCCATGAAAAGTTATCGTAAGGTCCGAAACTCTGCAAAGCACTGAAACCGTTTCCGGAAATGGTCGAGATACGGTCGCGAGTGTTCGGATAAGGAAGCGAGGCATCTATGGGTGTCACGCTCTTGGACAGCAATCCTATGTTGTTGCTGAGGATAGCTCCGTATCCGTACGTGTATCTTCCCTCAAAGATCACGCTCGGTGTGATCGCCCACGTGACTTGTCCGGTGTGAGTGCGTCCCGGTGAATCAGTTGAGGTCGTCGAGACGCCCGGAAGTCCTGAACCGCTTGAAAACAGTGAATTAGCATCCGTTGTCGGGATCTTATCACGCTGAAAGCGGTAATAGGCCGAGATATTGTCCGCAAAACTGTGGTCTATCTTCAAAACCTCTTGCCTGAAATCGGCCAAAGCCAATGTCGGGAAAAGAAGCTGGTAGGTATCCGGATTGGTCGGCAGAGGCAGCTGTGAATATATATGATTTACATACTGCTGTGACAGAGGGTTTATCGACCGCATGGTCGATAGCGGGGTGCCGGCTGGAAGAACTTCGTTACAGGTTGTACCGGAAGCCTGCAGACATATGTCCACAGGAAAGATCCCTTGCCTCAAGTTGGCATCCGGTACCGTTGAGGTCAATGTGGGATATCTCTTATCCTTTCTCCATTCCTGCGAAAAGAAAAAGAAGGTTCTGTCATATCTCTTGAAGAGGCTTTCCCCAGGAGCCTGATTACCGAACCGCAGAAAATATATGGGGCCTCCTACTGTCCAGCCAAAGTTGTTATATCTGAACGGACGACGAAGGGCCTTTCCATCAGAACCACGTCCGGCGGCTCCTGTCTGGTTCGTGAAGTAATCGTTTGCATTAAAGGCTTCGTTACGAATGAACTCATAAAAGCTGCCGTGGAACTGGTCCGTTCCTGAACGGGTCACGACGTTGACCTGACCACCGCCGCTTCTGCCCGATTCCGCCGGATACAGTGAACGCAGAACCTTGAATTCACCTATCGAATCCACACTCGGATATGCCTGAATTGTGATGTTGGAACCGCGGTCGGTCACGTCAGCACCGTCAACCGTGAAAGTGTTCTGGCTGGAACGAGCGCCGTTCACTGAAATATTCACCGTGTTTGCCTGGCCATCAGGATTGACCGTGCCGACATAGACCTGATCTGACAAGTCGTTGGAAACGCCGGGAGCCAGAGTTACAAGCTGTGTGAAGTTTCGGTTATTGATCGATAGTTCACGGGCTTGGTTGCCGGATATCACCGTACCGCTTGTGGCGGAGACAAGGTCGACCGTCAAAGGATCTGCCTCTACCGTAACAACCTCGTCAACATTACCTGCCTCCAGAGCAACATCAACAGTTCGGCGCTGGCCGACATCGATCTTTATGCCGGTGCTGACGGCCCTTTTGAATCCTGAAGCCTCAACTGAAATACTATATGTGCTAACGGCAAGGTTGGGAGCTGAAAACTCACCGTTGGAATTGGTCACGGTTGTACGCACCACCTGATTTCCTTTGGACGGGTCCGTAATGGTAACACTGGCCCCGGCCACCGCCGCTCCGTTTGAGTCGCGGACACTGCCGACGATCGAACCTGTGATCTCCTGTCCAAAAGTCGATTGAAATGACCCAAAAACGACAATGGCCAGAATGAGCGTGAGGATCTTATTCATTTCCCTCATAATTATTTTTCCTTCTCCAAATTCGAGTATTGACTGCTGTGATGCCCCCAACAACAGGAGGTTACATTAGAATGCCATAAGTATTCTTTACGTTTTTGGAAGTTTATCCAAATTTTCGTTATTGATGTATTTAAAACACAAACCGACGAAACTTCGGATTTCATTGAAAATAAAGAAGTTGTAACAAAAACGTAAAGCGCCGGATATATCCGGCAAACATGCCGGTTTATTTATAAAGCAAATATGATGCCTGTCTTTTTCGGAAGTCATCGAGGCCGGTTTTCCACGATGATTCGATGGCGTCCGGTGTTTCGCCTTTCTTTAGGCGGTCGAGGACATCCTGGTTGACCAGCAGCCGCAGGTAGCGGTCAACCTGCCAGTCATCGGGGTAAAGCTTTCGCAGAGCGGCGGCGATCTCGATGCCGGTGCGGACGGAGCGGAACGCACGGCGGTCGGTGATGACAATGTTGACACCGCCGAGTTGCTCGTCCTTGAATACAGACGCGTTCGGTTTGTATTTGATTGGGATGAACCGAACACCGGGTAAGTTGCGTTCGTTCAGGTACTTAGCAAGGTTCTGGCCGTCAAGCCACGGAGCGCCGATGACCTCAAAAGGCGTGTCCGTGCCGCGTCCGACGCTGAGGTTTGTTGTCTCTAAAAGGCCGATTCCGGGATAAAGCGTCGCTTGTGTCAAAGAACGCATATTGGGCGACGGGTTGACCCACGTCTGGCCGGTTTCGTCGAACCACATCGAGCGTTGCCAGCCCTCCATCTTGATAATGCGGAGGTCAGCCCCGATCTTTCCTTCGGTGTTCATCATCTGTCCCAGTTCGCCGATGGTCAGGCCGTAGCGGACCGGAATTGTATGAGCGGCGATGAAAGCAAGCTTGTCTTCATCCGCCAATGAGCCTTCGATATCGACGCCGTTGATCGGGTTCGGACGGTCAAGCACATAAATTGGTATGTCCAATTTGGCGACCTCTTCCATTACGTTCTTCAGCGTCGCCGTGTAAGTATAAAACCTTGCTCCGATGTCCTGAATGTCATAGACAACGGCGTCGAGTCCCTTTAGCTGTTCCGGCTTTGGCCGACGCATTCCATCTTTGTAAAGCGAATATACAGGAAGGCCGGTTTTCTCGTCTTTGGTGTCATCGATCTTTTCAGTATCAAGTTCACCGCGTATGCCGTGTTCGGGGGCGAAGATAGAAACAAGCTCAACATTCTTTGCTTCATGCAAAATATCTATCGTTGATTTCCCTGCAAGGTTTTGGCCGGTGTGGTTGGTAACAAGGCCGATGCGTTTGCCGTCAAGTTCCTTGAAATTATTCTTCTCAAGAATGTCGATGCCATTTAAGACCGTGACATTTTTAGAAACAGCTGTGAGCTGTGAGCTGTGAGCTGTCGGCTGCTTTGTCCTTTCAATAAATGCTAGTAATTGAGCGTTGACGGCAGCATTATGTTCGGCTTCTGCCTGTTTCCATTTATCTGTCGGCGGGTTCTCGATTGCAGATGCAACGATGGTCGCAACCCTTGCACGCAGCGGTGTTACGTTTCCCTTGCCGTCAGGGTGAACGCGATTGGACATAAACACATAGAATGTTTCCGACACAGGATCGATCCAGATGGACGTTCCGGTAAATCCCGTATGCCCAAACGACCCAATCGGCAAAAACTCTCCGCGGTTAGATGAGAACGAGGTGTTTATATCCCAACCGAGTCCGCGTGTGTGGCCTTCGGGCGAGACGACATACGGTGCGGTCATCCTGGCAACGGTCGCCGCCGACAGTATCCTTTTACCGTCGAGCGTTCCGCCGTTGATCATCATCTGTGCATATCGGGCAATGTCATCTGCGGTAGAAAATAATCCTGCGTGTCCGGCAATTCCCCCCATTCGGTATGCGGTTGGGTCATGTACCTGACCACGAAGAATCACATCTCCTAACTTTTCATCACCGTCAAATTTGCTGCCAAGATAGCTGTTTTGACCACGGATGTTTTCTGTCGGAGCAAATACCGCAATTGATGGTTCACCGACCGCCCCAAAATCCGAAATTCGCGGCTCAAAGTAAGATAGATCAGTTGTTGACACGAGATTCACGAATCCTGTTCGGTTCATCCCCGCCAAAAGAAAAATATTTAAGCGAGGAAAATTCAGGAAATCTCTTTCAGAAACCGCACTTTGAAAATCAGGCCCGGCACGATTGATAATTTCCCCCAGCACAATAAACCCTATATCCGAATAAACAAATCTTGTCCCCGGAGCTGCTCTAAGTTTTTCAACTTTCAAAGCGGCGAGCATTCCTTCGCGGCCTTCCCATTTTTCGCCGAGGTCAAAATCGGGGCGATAGCCGGAAACGTGCGTCAACAGTTGCAGGATCGTAACCTTCTTTGCGTTCTCGTCATCAATGTCAGGAATGTACATCCCGACGGTATCGTTCAAACGCAGTTTGCCTTGCTCGACCAAGATCATTATCGAGGTCGCCGTTGCTATCGGTTTGGTTAAGCTTGCAACGTCAAAGATGGTATCTATTGTCATCGGCTCGACCGTTGGCACGAGCGCCCGGTTGCCGAACGCCTTGCGGTAAACGATCTTGCCTTTGTGGCCGACAATGACGACCGCTCCGGGGAGCATCTTTTTCTCGATGTCGGCTTTGACCACCGTCTCTATCTGGTCGAGCTTCGCCGAGTTCATCCCGACATCTTCGGGCTTTGCGACGGGCAAACCCTGCGCGGAAATTTTCACCGCAGAGACGCAGAGAAACAGAGTAAAACCAAATAAAAGAAAGATATTGCGTTTCATATTTCTATCACTCATTCTGTAACACTATGGTCGAGAATCAACACATCAAATTCGACTTCGGGCATTGATTCAATGTAATCGCCCATATCATTAGAATCAAAAAAATCAATAAGCTCCTCTACAGACTCAAACTTTGGTAATGTAGGGCTATCTAACTTCATTTCTCTTTTCTCTGCGTCTCCGAGCCTCTGCGGTTTAAACTATCTCTTGGCCTTTAGTTCCTTTTCACGTTCGCCAAAGCTTTCTTTGCAGAGGCTCATAAATTCCTTGCCGATGGGCGAATAGTGGCCGCCGCGAAGCCGTGCGAGGCCGAGTTCCCATTTGATCTCGGCGCCCTCGATGAACCATGAGACCAGTCTTCCCTCTTTTATCTCTTTGGCAACCGATTTTGCACCGGTCATCCCGACGCCGAGGTTGTTCTCGACCATTGCGTTTATCGCGTCTTGCCGCGAAAGCTGCATCGTCACATTGGGGCGGACATTTGCGGCATTAAAAAATTCGTCTATCATCCGCCGCGTGTTGCCGCCGCGTTCGCCCAGTATCAGGTCTTCGCCGGCCAGCATCGCCGCGCTGATAAACTTCTCCTTTGCGTGAGGATGATCGGGATGGGCGATAGCGACGATCTCGTCGGAAAAAAGCGATTCGGTGCTGATGTTCAGGTTGTCCACCGGCAGCGACACGAATGCCATATCGACCTCGCCGTGCATTATCCTGTCCACCAGCCGATCGCTCGTCCCGGATGAAACGGAAAGCTCGCTCTTTGGAAATTTTTCCTTCAGCCGGCCGAGTATCGCCGGCAGCTGGTTCATGGCAAATGTTCCCGACGCCGAACCTATACGCAGCCGCCCGTATTCGGCACCGGCGACCTCGGCTATCTCCGCCAGGGCAGAATCGTGTTCGCGCAATATCTTTCTGGCGCGTTCGAGCAGGTATTCACCGGCTTCGGTCAATATCACACGGCGAGGCGTTCGGGTAAAAAGCTGAAGGCCGACCTCTTCTTCCAGCTGGCGTATCTGCATAGAGATAGCTGCCTGGGTCACATTGACCTTACGTGCTCCGGCCGTAAAGGTCTTGGCCTCCGCAATGGCCAGAAAGGCTTTTAATTGTCTAATTTCCATGGTTGTTTAACATTTGGAAAAAAAATAACCAGAGATGCAAAAAGAGTTATCGCATCAAATTATCTTATTGATAACATAAAATCTGTTAAATTTGATTATATGTCAAGCTTGACGGACACTATACTCGAGTTATTCTATCAGAATTACGTCCTATGTCCCTCGTGACGACGAAGAGAAGATCAAAAGTTCAACCGCACCTGCTCCATCTGGGAGTGGACGGCGGAGGGACAAAAACACATATAGCGTTGATGAACTCAGCGGGCGACGTAGTATGCGAAGGCTTTGCAGGCCCCGCAAACCCCTTGCGTGTTGGCGTTGAAACCTCGGTTGCAAACATACTAAAAGCGATAAACGAGGCTTGCGACCGCAGCGGATCTTCCAGAGGCGACATCGTATCAGCGACGCTTGGGCTTGCCGGAGTAAGGAGAATGGACATCCGCCAGCGTGTCCGCGACAGCTTTCTCCAGCATATCAGGGTAAAAAAGATAGAGGTGATAACGGATGCCGAGATCGCGTGGTATGGAACGACACTCGGCAAACCCGGCCTTGTTGTAATAGCCGGAACCGGTTCTATCTGTTTTGGTAAAAATGCAAAAGGCCAGATAGCCATTTCGGGCGGTTGGGGGCCGTTGGCAGGTGACGAAGGCGGCGGCGTTGGCATTGCCCGCGATGCCCTTCACGCCGTGGCAAAAGCTTCGGACGGACGCGGTGAACAAACTGAATTGAGCAAACAGGCATCAGATTATTTCAGAGCGTCAGGGCCGGAAAATCTGATAGTGGCGATCTATTCGCCCCACGTGGACAATTCGCGTATAGCCGGGTTTGCACGGCTTGTGGTCGAATCTGCCATAGACGGCGACGCGATAGCTGTCAGCATTCTGACCGAGGCCGGAAAGGAACTCGGAACGGCCGCGACCGCCGTGATAAAAAAACTGAAGCTGGCCAGGCAAAAAGTGCCTATCGGTTGCGTAGGCAGCGTTTTCAAAGCCGGCGAGATACTGACCATACCAATGCTGGAAACGATAAAAGAAACCGCTCCGAATGCGTATTTGACCGAACCTCGGATGCCGCCCGCTCACGCGGCCGCACTGATGGCATTGCGCAATGGAAGCCAACGCAATGGTGTTCTAATCAAAAAATAAATACTAGGTATTTTGCACGAGAAAGCTTCTGAGCACAATCGCTTCAAGCGGATTGCCAATGGAAGGGATTCGGATTTCATGTGTTGAACCGTGAAAAAAACGATTGTCTTCGGAATCAAATTCCCTAATTGAAAACCCCTTCTGGGTAAATTTACTTTTATCAATATCCCAACAAACGAGCAGTTTGATTTTGGAATATTCTTTTCGATTATCCAGAATATCTTCAATTACATCAGAGCCTTCATACTTAAACTCTACAATAACTTTATGAAGATCTTCCCTATTTTCCTTTCGATATTTGATAAACGCGTCATATGTATCACGTGAGCTATTACGCCAGGTTTCATACCCTTTCAATTTTCCACATCCTACGAGTTCATAAAAAATTGCTACAACACCTTGCTCTTGCTCAGGCTCCTTGTGATAAGAAAGGTATGGAATATTAAGGTTGTTAGTATTACTTAACAAATGATCCCACATCCTATCAATTTCTTGGCTCGCTAATAATTCTTCTTCAATTTCAAAATCGGTATCAAGGATATCTCCAAAATGGTTTTTAATCTCGTTATATATTTTCTCCGCTTGTGATTTGATCATTTGAGAGGTACGAGGTGGAACACTTTTTCGCCCCATGTCTAGCCTGAGATCGTCGTATTCAAACACAATAAATAGATTTGACCAATACCCTTCTTTACCTATGGACGGCGGCGAAACCATGACACCAGTAGGCATATTTTTCGTAGACAGGTAAATACCGCCTCTTACCAACTCCCGGTCTTCCGCTCCTTGAATTGCTTTAGACATCTCAGCGAATTTGCTTCTACTACATACAAAGTAGAAATACTTAATCTCCTTTCCTGAGGTCGTTATAAAATCACCAGAGCTATATACGGCCTTTCCTTTCGCTTGCCCTTCTTTCATCTCACCGAGTAGTTCTTTTCTCCTTGCGAACGTTAAATTCGGTTTGATGTAGTTTTGGGGCCCATCGTAAGCATATGGGATAGATTCGATACTTTCCTCACCGTTTTCGTCACGATAGCGAAGTTCTATATCAATTTCTTTTTCGGGCGACGACCCGAAAAGGACACCCGTGTGTCCCGCGGCTGTTCGAGTTCGGATAATATGTTTTAATCGACCAAAGGACGAAGCGAAAATCTCTAGACCTTCTTGGATTGATGAGACTCCACTTAAAACAAATTTGGTATACGAACCCAATTCTTCATCTGCTTCTTCGAGAAGATCTAGTTGCGGAACTTCGTCCGTCCGTTTGGTGACCCAATCGAATGCGTTCGTAATCACTCCCCGCACTTTTTTTCCGTCCGAAAGACTTTCTACTAAAAAGTGGTTGGTGGAGAACATTAGAAATGATAGTCCGACTCCTTTCTCACCCCGGAGTCTGCTTTGGCCATCTTTGAGACTAACACTTGGACGTAGTATATGCGCTAATTGATCTTTGTTTATGCCAGTACCATTATCGCGGATCGAAATCTGGTGATTTTGTATATCAAAACCAAATTCAATTCGTCCCTTGGGAATTTGTGTGTTTTGGTCGATGGCGTCAACAGCATTTTGAAATAGCTCTGACAGAACGTCCCAATCTTGGTTGTAACTCTCCAGAATATTATTCGCCTGTTTCCTAAGAAGTTGATGCCTAACCTCCAAATCATCTTCAACAATACTAAGAAAATCTATTTTTGCCATTCTGTTTTATTCCGTTTAATTATAGAGTTCGCTCTTTTTTGATTGCCAGCAAGTTTAAGTTGAAACAAATGGTTTTGCAAACGCACATGCAGCCATTTCGATTGCTTACAGATTTTCTGATAACCATAACTTTTATTGACACATATAGCGTTTCTCCTCATAATCGAACTCATAAATGCTAAGCATAACCGAACAAGAAAATCCGTTAACGGCAAATATCGATACTGTATCGACGCTTGACGCTGTCCGGCTGATAAACGATGAGGATAAACTGGTCGCGGAAGCCGTCGAAAAGATCTTGCCGGATGTGGCCGAAGTGATCGACCGCGTTGTCGAAAGGCTCAGGAACGGCGGACGGCTTTTTTATTCGGGAACAGGGACAAGCGGAAGGCTCGGTGTTCTGGACGCATCGGAAATACCGCCGACATACGGCGTTTCGTATGATCTTGTGCAAGGCGTTATCGCCGGCGGCTATGACGCACTTTACAAAGCGACCGAGGCAAGCGAGGACAACAAAGCCGCAGGAGCCGAAGACCTGAAAGAACGCGGGCTGACCAAAAAAGATACCGTTATCGGCATCGCCGCTTCGGGCAGGACGCCTTACACCATCGGCGCGGTTGAATATGCGCGTTCGCTTGGCTGCTTTACGGCGTGTGTGGTCTGTAATCCCGATTCGGCGCTTGCCGACGCTGCCGAACTGCCGCTGGTCGCGGTCGTCGGGCCGGAAGCAGTAACCGGTTCGACGCGGATGAAATCCGGCACGGCTCAAAAGATGATCCTGAACATGATCTCGACCGTCGCGATGATCCGCCTCGGCTATGTAAAAGGCAACCGGATGACGAACGTAAAACCGTCGAACGAAAAGCTTCGCGAACGTTCACTGCGCATCCTGATGGCAGAAACCGGACTCGGCCAGACCGCCGCTCAGGAACTGATGACCGAAGCCGGTGATGACCTGCGGGTTGCGTTGGTGATGCATCGAACAAATGTTAGTCGAGAACTTGCAGAAACAGGATTACATGCATCGTTGTACGTGGTTGAAACAGCCATACGTGATATTGAAGCATCAAAGAAATAAAAACATTGGTGAGGCAATAAAATGGCAAAAATGTTTTTGAATTCTCTTTGGATCACTTTGTTAGTGACTATCCTGTCGGGCTATGTTCTGGCTTGCAGCATCTCTATACCGCCGCTTCGACGGGACTTTAGAAAAGCTGAAAGCGTGTTTGTCGGAAAAGTGTTGAGCGTCCAATCCACAGCATTAACAAAAGCTGAGGAAAAGAGATTCTCCTACCTGAAAGACTGGGAATCGTTTTCAAGAATTAAATTCCAGGTAATTAAACAGTGGAAAGGAGCTGCTGGTAATGAACGTGAGTATGTCGGCATTGCCTTTGATTTATGTGGATGCCCCGATTGGCCAATGGATCAGTTCGTCGAAGGACGCGAGTATCTGGTTTTTGCACGCGAGAAGAACACTCTGACCGTATGTGAATCAGAATCCGTTACTACTGAAAAAACAAGGCGTCTTGATTCATTTTGGTTCCGAACATGGGCGAGGGTATATCCGTTTTGAATAAGTCGGCGTACGATTTAGCTATTTTGAATGCGGTTATTGTGACAAGTGCTACAATTTGATATTGAATGGGAACGAAAAAAATGAATACCTATCAAATTACAGTGGTTGAACCGAGAGCAATAAAGCTTTTGCAGGATATGGCCGATGAAAACCTTATAAGGCTGTCACCGGCCGATCCGAACGAGCGTTTTCGAGAACTTCTTGCAAAATTGCGCCGTGCAGAGAGCGTGCCGACGCCTGAAGAAATAGCAGAAGAAGTCGAGGCCGTCCGCAGCGGGCGCTACTATCGGAAAAATGAAAATTAGGGCAGTTCTCGATACAAATCTTTGGATCAGCTATCTGATCTCAAAAAAGCTGTCAAGAATGGATTCGTTGTTCGACAACGATCAATTGGTTCTGTTGTTTTCCGCGGAACTTTTGGAAGAATTTGTTGAAGTGGCTAACCGGCCTAAGTTCAGGTCTTATTTTTCATTTGAAGATATCGAAGAATTGCTTGGGCTTATAGATGTTTACGGTGAAATGGTTAAAGTAACATCAGAAACTAATATCTGCCGTGACCCCAAAGACAATTTTCTGCTTTCGCTTGCAAGCGACGGACAGGCTGATTACCTGGTCAGCGGAGATAAAGATCTGCTGGACTTAAAAACTTTTGGCTCTACAAAAATACTGAGATATTCCGATTTTGAAGAACTTTTATAGATCGCTTCATAAAAGATGCAAACACTCGACCTAAAAATCATATTCGACAAGTTAGTTGGAATTTAGAGTTTTAGTCTGTGAGAAGTTTACGGTTTTCAATTTACGCATTGATTACACTTGTGGTTTTGGCCCTGACGCTGCCCATGCCCTTTTCAGTGCCGCGATCATTGCACGATATTTTTGGAACTGGCTGGGGAAGAGTATGTTTTATTTTGCTGGTTGGAAGTTCGTGTCTTCTTTTGTTCACAGTTTTATTTTGGTTTCTGTATAAGTTATTTGTAAAGAAAGATTTTGATAGCAAAGTTTTATTGGAATTTATTTTCCTTTTGGGATGTGTAGGTGTGATCTGGTCAACCAGTTTTTATCTGATGACCAACATCGGGACCGCAGAATGGATTTATATGACAAATAATGGCAAGAGTCCAGAGGAATTCGTAAACCCATACATCATGTGGAAAATGATCGATTGCCGCCATATCACGCACGAATACGATGTGGTCTTTATACCGGGCAGCCTTTCGATAGAATCTGATGTTCTTGCTTATGCTCCGCGTCGCCTGGACAGGTCACTCAGCGGTCATATAAATGCCAGGAAATACGGCGATGACTGGTATTGGGAAACAACAGGAAGCCAATGGGACAGAGATCTGTTTAACTGTGTTCAGAACAACAAAGCACCTGGGATGTAGATAAATGCAAACACTTGACCTGATAATCATCTTCGGCTATTTGATCGGCATCACGGCCTTTGGCATTTGGTATGCGGGTAAGCAGGAGACGACCGAGGACTATTTCGTCGGCGACCGCAACGTGCCGTGGTGGGCGATAGCGATGTCGATAGTCGCGACCGAAACCAGCACGATCACATTTATTTCCGTGCCGGGAATTGCGTTTGCCAAAAACGGCGATTTTCAGTTTTTACAGCTTGTCTTCGGCTATCTGCTTGGGCGTGTTGTCATTTCGCTGGTGTTCATACCGATGTATTTTTCGGGCCAGCTTCAGACGGTTTACCAACTGCTGGGCGACCGTTTTGGCGGCAAGGTCAAGGTGCTTGCATCGGGCCTTTTCGTCATTATGCGGAACATCGCCGATGGCATACGGCTGCTGCTGACGGCATTCGTTCTGGCGGCGGTCTATACCGCATTTCAGCCAAGCGCCGACCCGACCACCGTCATTGTCGGCTCGATCCTTATTCTGGGGATCGTGATGATCGTTTTCACATTTTACGGCGGCATTGAGGCGGTCATTTGGATAGAGGTCGTTCAGCTTGTCATCTACATCGGCGGAGCGGTCGCGGCCGCGGCGGTGCTTATTTCAAGCATCGACGGCGGATTCAGCGGGGCGATAGACATAGGGCGGCAATTTGATAAATTCACGCTGTTCGATTTCTCGCTTGATCTCACCAAGACCTACACGTTCTGGGGCGGCCTGATCGGCGGATGCTTTCTGACGATGTCCACGCACGGCACCGATCAGTTCCTCGTCCAACGCTATCTCTGCACCGACAAACCGCGTGCGGCCATCACCGCTCTGATGACAAGCGGAGCGGTAGTGCTCGGCCAATTCATCGGTTTTCTTTTCATCGGCGTACTGCTCTTTGCCTTTTATGCTCCGTACAATATGCCGGGTTACGAGACGGCGACCGGAGCGTTTCCCTTTACGGGCGGCGACAGGGTCTTCCCCGATTTTATAACGCAAAAGATGCCGACAGGACTTTCGGGCCTGGTCATCGCGGCAATTTTTGCGGCGGCACTTTCGTCGTCGCTGAACTCAATCGCCTCGACCGCCGTCAATGACATTTACAAACCTTTCGCAAAAGACGTTTCTGAAAAGAAACTGATGCGAATTGCGGGCATTTTGACCGTGGTTGTCGGCATAGTTCAGATCGCCATTGCGATCTCGTTAAAGGACGCGGGCAGTTCGGCCCTGAATATGGCATTGGCCGTCGCGTCGCTTATAAACGGCCCGATACTCGGCGTTTTCCTTGTCGGCGCGTTCCTGAAAAAGGCAAAAGAGATACACGCCCTTATAGGAATGGCCGCAAGCATCTGCCTGATGCTCTATGTCCTGCTGGGCACAAGCATCGCTTGGCCGTGGTACGCCCTGATCGGCAGTATGACGACTGTCGTGGTTGCCTTTATCACGACTCTTTTGATCAGCAATAACGAAAATGATGAAATTTCTAATTAGTGCATTCCTGTCCCTGACCTTCATTGCCGCTCCTGTTGGTGCGACCGCAAAAAGCTCCCCTCCTTACAAAGGAGGGGTGGCAGCTGTTTCGGCTGACGGGGTGGTTCTTTCACAAAACAAGACAGGTCAGGCAACGGCCCAAAGATCGGACTTTGCTCCGTCAAAAAAATCATTGGACAGCGCCGACAAGCTGCTCAAGAAAATGTCCGTTGATGAAAAGATCGGCCAGCTTGTCCACATCGGCATCAACGCGCGGTTTGCCAATCAGGACAGCTTTTTCTTTAAGGACCTTCGCCGTCACATAGCGGACAACAAGCTCGGCGGCATCGTCTTTTTCGGAGCGCCGATATACGAAACAACGCACATCGCCAACCGTATGCAGGAAGCGGCAAAGATACCTTTGCTGATGTCGCTGGACGCGGAAACCGGCATCGGGATGCGCTTTCAGGATGCAACGAATTTTCCGTGGGCAATGGCCCTTGCGGCAACGGGCGAACCTGATCTTTCACGCCGCATGGGCGTCATTACGGGCCGCGAAGCGAGAGCCATTGGCATTCAACATGTTTTCGCTCCGGTTCTGGACATCAACAACAACGCCGCAAATCCGGTCATCAACGTCCGCAGCTTTAGCGAAGACCCGAACGAGGTCGCCGATCACGGCATCGCTTTTACAATCGGGATGCAAAGCCAAAAGGTCATCGCCACGGGCAAGCATTTTCCCGGCCACGGCGATACCAGCGTTGATTCGCATCGCGGTTTGCCGATCATCGACCTGCCGCGGGAACGTCTGGACAACCTCGAGCTTATACCGTTCAAAAGAGCGATAGACGCGGGCCTTGGTTCGATAATGATCGCTCACATCGCCCTGCCGCAGATAGACAGCGAGGTGATAACACCGCTGAAGGAATATCGCGGCGGCGACGCCGAACCGGGAGCCGAGATCGTCTCTGAAAAAGCGACAATTCCGGCAACGCTTTCCAAAAAAGTGCAGACCGACATCCTTCGCAACGAGATGGGTTTCAAAGGGCTGATCGTGACCGACGCGATGTCGATGAGCGGCCTGACGATCTATTTCACGCAGGAAGAAGCCGGCGTCCGTGCTTTGCTTGCGGGTGCGGATATTTTGCTGAAACCGGAGAACGTTGACGAGATGCTCAAGGGGCTTCGCGACGCGGTGAAAAGCGGTCGCGTGCCGCAGGAAAGATTGGATGACGCCGTTCGCCGACAGCTTGCATGGAAGTTTGAGCTTGGACTTTTCAAACAAAAGAGCACGCCGCTTGACCAGATAGACCGCATCGTCGGCAACGAAGAGACCGTTAAACTCAGCAACGAGATCGCCGAAAAAGCCGTCACACTTGTTCGCAACGAAACCGGTGTTCTGCCGCTTGCCCGCGATAAAAAGGTCGCTGTGCTTGGCATCTCAAACGGCTTTGACGGCCCTTCGACCATGGGAACATTTGCCTCCACTTTACGGAGCGGCGGGCTGAGATTTGAACAGGTGTATTTGCAGGAAAACTCACTGGCGGACCAAAATGCCGCCGCGAGAAAGGCCGCGAGCGAAGCGGATGTCGTCATATTCGGCCTCTACGGGCGAGTTCGTTCTGGCGCCGCGAACAGCGTCGGCATTCCCGAAAACGGCGCCGCAATTCTTCGCGAAGCTCTTGCCGCAAACAAAAAAGTGATCGGCATCGCGTTCGGCAATCCTTACATTTTAGGCTCGTTCCCCGAAATGAAAACGTACATCGTCGCCTACGGCGATATGTCGAGCCTCCAGCGTGCAACCGCCAACGCGCTTTTGGGACGGCAAGGCTTCACCGGCAAACTGCCGATCTCATTGCCGGGACTTCATCCACGCGGTACAGGCATCGTGACTGAGAAAAAATAACCGCAGAGACGCTGAGACGCAGAGAAGAAAAAGCAAAGGCCTGTCAGTTTTAACTTTTTCATTTTAGATCCATCTCTGCGTCTCTGTTTCTCTGCGGTAAACTGGTTTATGACACAAGCTTGGGAAATTGAAGGCTTTTTGGAAAGCCGTGACGGACGTTTACATATCGACGGCGTGGATGCCGTTGGGCTTGCGCGTGAATACGGCACGCCGCTTTTTGTTTACAGCGAACCGCGTATAAGGCACAACATTGGCCGTCTGAAAAAGATCGGTGACGTTGTCGGCTGCGGCTTCAAGCTCTGTTACGCGGCAAAGGCGATGTCCACGCTCGGCGTTCTCCGCGCGGTGCGTGACGCCGGCTGCGACCTTGAGGTAAATTCCGGCGGCGAATTGCTAAAAGCTCTAAAAGCCGGATTTAACGGCGATCAGTTAAACTTCAACGGCCTGAGCAAAGAGGTTTGGGAGCTTGAGCTTGCGATAAGCAACGGCGTCTATGCCATTCAGGTCGATTCGCTCTACGAACTGTCGCTGATCGAGGAAACCGCAAAACGGCTTGGTAAAAATGCGAACGTCAGCCTGCGGCTTGTGCCGGAGATCGAATCCGCAACACATTCCGGTTTGCAGACCGCGTTGCTCACATCAAAATTCGGCATGATGCCCGAAGAGGCATACGGAGCGTTCGTTAAATACAAGGATTCCGAACACCTGAACCTCAACGGCATTCACCTGCACGTCGGTTCGCAAAACCCATCGCCCGATGTTTACACACAGGCTTTTGAAGAGATGTTCAACGCCCTGCTCCGCATCTATCGCGAATCGGGCGTGCGGCTGAAACACATAAACCTCGGCGGCGGCTTTCCGGTGAATTATCTTCGCGACCGTTTGCAGGCCGATGACTTTCCAACGGAACAGCGAGAGATGTTCGAGGCGGATTTTGAACCGGCCGACGCGCTGAGAGAAGCGTGGAACGCGGTTCGTCAATTGGCTGAGAATGAAGGTGTTGTCGATCTGCTCGAAGGCATAACACTGTTGCTGGAACCGGGCCGCAGCATCATTGCCGACGCCGCTGTCTGTCTGACCACAGTTCGCAACCACAAGACCCGGCCGATCGCTCAAAACTCCCTTACTGACCAGGGAGAGGTGGCAGCCGCTTCGGCTGACGGGGTGGTTCTCCCGGCGGAGACAACGCCGCCTAAAGGCGGGACTCAGAACGCTGACCATTGGCTTTTGACCGACGCGGGTTTCAACATCCTGCTCTCAATGGAAACATACAAGTGGTACTACCATCTGATCTCGGCGGAGCGGGCGGGCGAAGAACACAGCTTTCCTTACAAAGTGGCAGGCCCGCTCTGTGACGGCGGTGACGTTTATTTTGATGTCGAAGGCCACGGACGCCTGCCCGATCACCGCCTGCTGCCGGAAAACACCCGCCCCGGCGAAGTGTTGGCCCTGCTCAACTGCGGGGCCTACTCTCTTGCCCAGGCCTCGCAATACAACGCCCGCTATCTGCCCGCCGTGATACTCACAAAAGGCGGCGGCAAAGCTGAATTGATAAGAAAACGCGATGTGTTTGAAGATCTGCTAGCAAATGATGTTTACTAGAACAGCAGTGATAAAGTAGGATAATTGATATGAACGCTACATTGGAAAGCATTGAAGAAGCTGCAAATTTGTTGAGCGTTAGAGAACGCGCGGCTTTGGCTCACAATCTCCTAAAAGGTCTTGACGATGCGGACGAGGATGAAAGATACATTGAATCTCTTTGGGCAAAAGAATCCGAAGAGAGGCTGGATGCCTACTTGCGCGGTGAGATAGAAGCGTCGCCTTTTGAAGATGCCGTTGAAAGGGTAAAAGCGAGAATCAGAAAATGAATATCCGCCTTTTATCCGTTGCCGAGGCAGAATTTTCTGATGCTGCCGATTATTACGAAGATATTGAACAAGGATTAGGTGGCAGATTTATTGACCATATTACAAGTTCAGTTGGGATCATAGAACAGCACCCATTCGTTGGTCATTTGATAGAAGATCGGGTTCGAAAACTATCTCTTAGAAATTTCCCTTACAACATCATTTATCACGCTTCTGAAAACGAAATAGTTATCGTTGCCATTGCCCATCATAAAAGAAAGCCACACTATTGGCTTGGCAGATTATCAGAAATTTGATCGAGCCTTACGCCACACCCAACCTAATACTATTTGTCAATCCCAATGACTCTGCATATTCGATATGGAGAACACCCCGCAACTCGTCAATCGTGCATTTTTAGGTATGGTATACCAGTAATGTCCTCATTGCGAGAACGCTGCCTTTGCCCGTTCGATCTTGTCTTCATCCCCACTTTTCAGTGCATGGTCAAGGAAACGTTCTTTCATCGTTTTCGGAATCAGGTCTAAATCCTGCGGCCTGGTTCGATAAAAATCCCATCCGGCAAACAGTCTTGACGCACCTTCCACATGACGGTCATCCAGTTTTCGGTCATTCAATGCTGCCAAAATATCCTGCGTCGCAAAAGTTAGAAGATACCCTTGGGCGATAGATTCGTAACTCGGATAACCCGACCATGGCCCCGCTCCCGAACCAAACCAATAGAGCAAAGCACCTATTCTTTCTCTTTTGTCCGGGTATTCTTTTTCAAGAATGGACATCACTGTCTTGTTAAGCTTCGGACTGGGGACACCATATAGATAATACCGTTGCTCCTCAAAAGGCCCTTTTATTCCTCTGGGCATCGCCGCATACCAGCGGGCTTCTTCTTCGGCATCTTTCTTCTCTGCCGCCACCACGTGGTCACGTTCCTTTCTGACCATCGGCATATTGCGTTCATCAAACCATCTGAGCCACTTTTCCTGATCCGCAATTACAGCATTGCCGTCCCAGACGCTGGTCTTAACCTCACGTCCGCTAACGTCGCCGATGTAGCCTATCTTTTTTCCGTCCTTATATAGAGTCACGGTAGGATCGGCACAGATCGACGAACGCCACTCTTCAGGTATTTCAAGAACTAACGCGGATAAAAACGCTTCCAGATCGGCTTTTTGGGACGAATCGAAAAGAACCTTCTTCTCACTTTCCGAGCCGTAAGTTACCACTATGCGGTCAGCTGAACGGACAAGTTCATATAGCTTATCCAACTGAGGCGTACGTTCTTTTTCTATATCAGAATCTGTCTTGGATTCAGGTGATTCAGAAGGTTTTGTTTGTTCTTGAGACTGCGCCGAGAAAGCGCATAAAAACAGTAACAAAATAAGAGCGGCACTGTGCTTTACGAATAACATCAGCCCAATTGATAGCAGAATTAGGGAAACACGTCAATATCATTTTCAAAACCTGTCCTGTATCAGCAATGACTTGAGCAATTCCATATCCTTGTCGCTAAGCGTGAACCCGGCTTTTTGGTACAGCGAGGCCAGGTTTGCGAGGGCGGTGGAGCGTGTGCCTTCGTCGCGAATATGTGAAATGGTTTGGAGGGTCAGCGATGCCGTTTTGCGTGCCTTTTCTTTTTCATCAAGCTCCAGCAGGCGGTCGGTCATCTCGTGATATACGTTTACACGAGCGGAAATTTGCGGAACTGTTTCAGCGATCTCGGCGGCCTCGTTCAGGAGCGAAAGCGCTTTTTCCTTGTCGTCGTTCTTGCGGGCGGCCTCGCTCATGCCTATAAGAGCGAACATTCGGTTCGTGTCTGCCGCTATCGAGCGCAATGCGTCGCGGGCGGTGTCGTCAGTTTGCCGTGTCGTCATTATATAGGCCACCTGCGACAGGGCGGACATGGATTGCTCGTCGTCTTCAATGCCCTCGGCTATTTCAATGGCGCGTTCGCCACTGCCAAAAGCGGCATACTGCGCGGCGATACTGCCGAACAGGGCGAATTTCGCCTTGCTGTCGCGCGTCTCGTTCTCTTTTTGCGAACGCAGGATCTCGTATGCCTCATCGAGCGATTCCAGAGCGTCTTCCTTTTCGTCACGACGCCAATAGTCACGCGCAAAACCGAGCAGCGTATTCGCGATCTGCGTTTTGTCCATTACCGCGTCTAAAGTGCGGTCGGCCAGATCGACGCTGCCCGCGTGCATAAAACCTTGCGAAACGAATGAAAGCAAAGTGTCACGATGAACGTTGTCCATCTCTTCGGCGTGGCCGCGGGCCTTTTCGAGCGTTTCGATGGCCTTGTCCTTTCTGCCCGCGTCAGTCAGCGCATTGCCGACATCGGCCAGCATCCGAACGCGCTCCTCGCGGTGTTCGATCTCTTCTGCAAGCTGTCCCGCTTTTTCCAAAAATTCAACTGCCTTGCCGGCATCTTCTTTTTCCCTGCGGACGGCGGCCATTGCTATCAACGCCGCGACAGCCGCTCCGGGAAAATCTATCTCCGCCACCGTCGCCTGTGCGGCAGCTTCGTCGCCAGAGCGGTCCTGTTTCAGAGCTATCGCCGCAAGAACATCTTCGGGATGAAGCACCGACGCGGAAAGTTTGCGGGCCGTTTCAAGTTCTCCTTTCCCTGCCTTTACCAGGGCGGCGGCGGCAAATGCCTGCGAACGCATTCCGTCCTCTTCGACAGCGTCGGCAAGCTGAACGGCGTATTCGTCGTCGTCCAGTTCGGCACAGCGGCGCACGACCGCGACCAACAAACGGTCACGGACGAACGGATCGTCAACCGTGTTCGCCAGTTCCGCCGCCAGGTCAACGTTGTCCCGTTTAAGATATTCGGCAACCACGGCCGAAACAGCGGTCGAACGGTCATCGCTGCCGCCGATCTCTTCCGCCAAATAGGCCGCACACGCCAACAGATCGCTCTCGGCGTCAGTCTTTGAAATTATATGTTCAGGCATAAGAATAAGAGTAATTTACCGCAGAGACGCTGAGACGCAGCGGAGTTAAAGCAAAAGAACCGAGTCATGCGGTTCGCTCATTGCCCAGCTATATCAGTTGTTTTCTATTCTCTGCGTCTCCGTTCCTCCGCGGTGAAAAACCACTAAACAAAAACCCTTCTCAACGTTTCCGGCATCCAGTCGTCAAGATGCGTCGCGACCGCGTCCGCTCCGGCAGCACGGAGTTCGCCTGCGGCCACGGTGTTGGCAACGCCCAGCACGCGGAGGTCGGCGGCCTTTCCGGCCCGAACGCCGGCCGGAGAATCCTCTATCACAAGGCAGTCACCGTGATTCATCGGCAAATGCGACGCGGCGATGCGGTGCAGGTCTATTTGCCTGAACCCTTCGCGATAGCAGGCCGGATCGGGTTTGTAGGTGTCAATATTTTCGGCGCTGATCATTACGGAAAAACATTCACCAAGGCCGGTCTTTTCCAGAACAAGATCGATCTCTTCGCGTTTTGCCATGCTGACAATGCCGAGGTCCAATTCATTGGCGGCCTTTCTGATAAAATTTTCGACGCCATCAAAAAGCGGAACATTTTCAGCAACGATCTCGCTCCATTTGGCCGTTTTTTTCTCAATGATCTCGGCGACCGCCGATCCGTCCTGTGCTTTTCCGGCAGCTTCCAGTACCGAAGCGGTAAAAACGCGGTCGTTCATGCCCATGCGGGAATAGTAATCCTCATCGGTCAGTTCGATGCCGTGTAGTTCAGCAAATATCTCGCGATAGGCGTCACACTGTATCTGTTCATCATTGATGACAACGCCGTTCCAATCCATCAAAATTGCTTTTATCATTGTTTCAAATCCTGCTTTTCATTCTCGGCAAGTTCGATACACGCTTCATGCCAAATTCCGGGGATCCCTTCCATCTCGTAGAGTTCATCACCGCCATGATAAAACCCGACAGTGACCACTTTCGCTGTTTGTCCCGCAAATTCAAGTTGTATGGGGTCAAGCGGATGGTGAAGACGCCATTGTGCCTTGAAATCTTTCAAAACCGGCAGATCCGCAATACGAACCTTTGTTCCAACCGGATTCGGCATTGTACGCTCCTTTATCTTTTCCCATTCGTTCAGCTTATATGCTGCGAACCAAACATATTACCACGTCCGAGAATGCCCTTCGGGTCGAACGCCCGTTTTAGTTCGGCCATCTCGTTGATATAGCGTTCGCCCATCATTACATAGAGGTATTTGCTTTTCAGCTTGCCGATGCCGTGTTCGGCGGAAACGCATCCGCCGAGCATTATCGCCTGAGCAATGCAGCGGCCGTAAATGTGACCTGCTTTTACGGCCTCATCCTCGTCTCTGGGCATAATGTTGGCGTGCAGGTGGCAATCGCCGATGTGTCCGAAGATGACATATTCCATGCCGCTCGCATTAAGAATATCCTTGTAATATTTAAGGAATGCGGGAAAATTCTCATCGGGGACGGCCATGTCCGTCCCGATCTTTCGGCGTTTGTTGCGAACAACGCGTTCATTGACCGAAACCGGCAACGCGTGGCGAAACGCCCGCATTTTTTCGCGGTCCTGTTCGGTAGTTGTGAACCACGAACCGTCGATATCGGCGTTATGTTTTTCCAGCAGTTCGTTCCACGCTTCGAACAAAGCGTCCTCGGTCTCTTCCGTCGTTTCCTGCTCAAAAAATATAGCACCGGCCATGTTATCGGGCGTTTCAGGGAATGTTTCGGAGATGAATTTCAGAGCGTTCCCGTCAAAATATTCAATGAGGCTTGCGTCAAAGCCAGAACCGGAAACGGCAGCGGCCGGGTTTTTCGTCCTTGCCGCAAAGGATAGATCCCTGGCGTCATCAACAAAAGCCAGCAGGTCTTTTTCATCCGCAAAAAATACAATGCCGGAAAAAAAACCTTTAGGTTTCGGCAAAAGCTTTAGCTCGACCTCGGTGACAACGCCGAGCGTTCCTTCGCTGCCGATGAAAAGGTCGATGGCATCAAGCGGCTGTTGGTTAAAATATCCGCTCACGTTCTTGCGCACATTTGGCCGGCGATATGTCGGCACCTTTGCCGTGATCCTTCGTCCGCTTTCGGCCGTTAATTCGATAACGCCGTCACCGTTCGTAAATATCTCGCCCCGACGCAGCCGGAGCACGTCGCCGTCCGCAAGAACCACCGTCAGTGCGGTCACAAAATCACGCGTGGCCCCGTATTTGAAACTCCTTGCACCGGAAGCATTTGTCGCCACCGTGCCGCCTATCTGACAGCTCCATTCGGTTGGATCGGGCGGATAAAAAAGGCCTTCGGCTTCGACCGTTTTCTGAAGATCGACAAGGATCACGCCAGGTTCGACAACGGCGGTCATCGCCGCTTTATCGACGCTCTTTATCCTGTTCAGTTTTTCCAAAGAAATGACATATCCGCCAAACGGTATCGCGCCGCCGACGGTTCCGGTTCTGGCGCCGGAGATCGTCACAGCTTTGCCAAGCGCGGACGCCTCTGCCAATATCTCGGAGACCTCTTTGGCCGAATCGGGAAAAAAAATCTTCTCGACATGGCCGCCGGGCATGTTGCTGGCGTCAGTTAGATAATCCTGAAACTCTTCGGGCTGCGTTTTTACGAGCATATATGAAATCTATCGCAACTTTGGCAGGCTTTACAAATCCGTCCGGGATAATATGCCGAGTACGCAGGTTTTTCGTTTGACCGGCTGAATGCCCGTTTCTATAATCTCATCTATGAGTTCTCTTGGCTGGATGATCGTTTTGGTGCTGCTGCTCACCATTTTAGGCAGCGGAGCTCTTATTTTTATCACACTGAAATTTTATTGGGGCGACAGAGGCAAGCCTTTGCCCGACCGCGAAATTCGCCGGCTGAAACGAGAAGAAGAACTCCGCCTGCGCGAAAAACAGATCGAACACGCAAAAAATCACCCGCACACGCCCCGTTCAGAAAGCTTTTGGGATAATACAAAAAAGTAAGTTGAATAAACCGGAAAAGCTGTTATGTGTCAGCATCGGTCAAATGATTTTGTGTGTGTTTCAAGTCGAGTGTTTACCTACATTTTTTTGAACGCGGATTCGGCGGATCAAGCGGATTCAAACGGATCATTATTAAAAAGGCTTTCAAGCAAATTACTATCTTGTTTTTCCCCCGCTCCGCGACGCTTGTTCTTGTTTGAAAAGTATTTCCTCTTGAATTCGGGGGATTTGCCAAAGTTGAAAAGCAGCCCTATCTCAATATCCGTTGCCCGTAGATAGTTAATAAGTTGTGCTTCATGAGACGGATGAAGTTTCTCCTTGGCCTTTAATTCAATAATGATCTTGCCTTCTACAACAATATCAGCTGAGAAAGTGCCAACTACCTTTTCATTATAATAAACAGCTATCGGCCGCTCGGTTTCAACGGACAGCCCGTCAGCAACCAGTTCGATCAGCATTGCATTATGATAAACGCTTTCAGCAAACCCGAAACCCAATGTATTGTAAACTTTGTAAAAGACTTTGATGATCTTTCCGGTCAATTCTTCTTCGATCATAGCTGCTTTTAACCAGGTTCTGTGGACATTTTCGATTTTGGCATTTTTTCAACGCGGATCAAGCGGATCGGGCAGATTAGCGCTGGTCTGAAATTTCATATCCGCTCCCATCCGCCAGATCTGCCTGATCCGCGTTCAGAGACCTTTGCCGATATGTCTTTCTGTAAAACGTCCAGAACCCAAACACATCCCTCCACAGAAATTATGTCCGTATGATCTTAAAATCCGAAAAGATCTTATCTTATCCGCTTTATCCGCGTTCAAAAAAAACTCTCATCTGTATTCAAATTCACGTTCCCGCAGGTATTTCATCTTGTCGCGCAGTTCGGCGGCGCGTTCAAATTTCATCTCCTTGGCGGCGGCACGCATTTCGGCTTCGAGTTGGGCGATGGTTTCCTTTAGCTGTTTTGGCGAATATTCTTCCAGCACGTCCAGATCGAGCGGCACCTTGAAGTAATCGGCTTCGTAGGCGGTGACGAGCGTTGCTTCGATGGGTTTTACGATGGTCGTTGGGGTTATGCCGTGTTCGCGGTTGTATTCTTCCTGTATCTTGCGGCGACGCTGCGTTTCATCCATCGCGTTCCGCATTGAATCGGTTATCTTGTCCGCATAAAGTATCGCCTTGCCGTCGGCATTGCGGGCGGCGCGTCCCATTGTCTGTATCAGCGAACGCTCCGAACGCAGAAAGCCCTCCTTGTCGGCGTCCAGTATCGCCACAAGCGACACTTCGGGCAGGTCAAGGCCCTCGCGAAGCAGATTTATGCCGACCAGCACGTCAAATTCGCCGCGACGCAGATCGCGAAGTATCTTTATGCGGTCAAGCGTCTCAATATCGCTGTGCAAATAACTGACCTTGACGCCGACCTCGGCAAAATATTCGCTCAGGTTCTCCGCCATGCGTTTGGTCAGCGTTGTCACCAGCACGCGCTCGTTCCGCTCGGCACGCACGCGACACTCTTCCAGCAGGTCGTCTATCTGTCCTTTGACAGGACGCACCTCGACCAGCGGATCGATCAGCCCGGTCGGGCGGATGATCTGCTCAATGACCTCGCCCTCGGTTCGCTGAAGCTCATACGGACCCGGCGTTGCCGAAACGTATATCGTCTGGCCGACACGCTGTTCAAATTCCTGAAAGTTAAGCGGGCGGTTGTCCTTTGCCGACGGCAGCCGAAAACCGTACTCGACCAGAGTGCCTTTTCGCGATTGGTCGCCCTTGAACATTGCCCCAAGCTGCGGCACGGTCTGGTGCGATTCGTCTATCACCATCAGCGCGTCCGAGGGCAGATAATCAAGCAGCGTCGGCGGCGGTTCGCCGGGTTTCTTTCCCGTCAGATGACGCGAATAATTTTCGATGCCCCGGCAAAAACCCATTTCCTTTATCATCTCAAGGTCGTACATTGTCCGCTGATGAAGCCGCTGTGCCTCAACGACCTTGCCTTCGGAAACGAGGAATTTCTCGTGTTCATCCAGTTCTTCCCTGATGGTCTTGGCCGCGCGCTTTATCGTGTCCTTTGACATCACGTAATGCGTTTTCGGATAGATCGGCAGCCGCGATTCGTGCTTGTACAAAACTTCGCCCAAGAGCGGGTCGATGGTCGAGATCGAATCTATCTCATCGCCCCAAAACTCAATGCGGTATGCCTGATCCTGATAGCTCGGATATATCTCGACAACGTCGCCGCGAACGCGAAATGTCCCGCGTTCAAAATCAACGTTGACTCGCTCGTATTGCAACTCGACCAGCTTTTTCAAGAAATCCTCTCGCTTGAGCTGCATTCCCGGTTCAATGAACATCAGCATCCCAAAATAGGCGTCCGGATCGCCAAGTCCGTAGATGCACGAAACAGACGCCACGACGATAACGTCATGCCGTTCAAACAGCGCCCGCGTCGCGCTCAGGCGCAAGCGGTCTATCTCGTCATTGATCGTCGCTTCTTTTTCGATGTAGAGGTCAGCGGCAGGAACATAAGCTTCGGGCTGGTAATAGTCGTAATAGGAAACAAAATATTCGACCGAATTTTCAGGAAAAAACGTCTTGAACTCCTGATAAAGCTGTGCCGCCAGAGTTTTGTTGTGTGCCAGCACCAGCGTCGGCCGCTGTACCTGATCGATCACATTTGCTATCGTGAACGTTTTTCCGCTGCCGGTAATGCCAAGCAGGACCTGATCCTTCGTTCCTTCATTCAAGCCATTGACCAGTTGCCTGATAGCTTCGGGCTGATCTCCACGCGGCTGATTTTCACTTATGAGACGAAATTGCATTGCTTAATCATATAATATTCATATTGGATTTTCCATTTGCCGGAGCGGGCAGAAATGACTCTCACCCCAAAATGAATTTACCAAAACAATCGTGTAGAATCTTCACAACCAAGCATAAATGGCAAAACAACCTGCAACAATTTTCGTCTGTCAAAACTGCGGCGGCCAATCACGCAAGTGGTTGGGGCAATGCCCCGACTGCTCAGAATGGAACACGATGGTCGAAGAGAAATTTCGGCCCGCCGTTCAAAGCAGATCTTTTACGGGCGGCGGTTTTTCGGCAAAACCGGTGGCTTTTGATTCGATAGAACCGCAGGACGAAGCAAGGGTATCTTCGGGAATAGAGGAGTTTGACCGAACGCTCGGCGGCGGCATCGTTGACGGTTCTCTGGTGCTGATCGGCGGAGCGCCGGGCATCGGCAAATCGACCATCGTTTTGCAGATCGCCGAACAGCTTGCCAAAAGCGGACATAAGGTGCTGTATGTTTCGGGCGAAGAATCGGAACGGCAGATAAAGATGCGCGGCGAAAGGCTCGGCATCAGCGCCGAAAGCCTCTTCATATTGCCGGAAACCAATCTTCAGGCGATCCTGGCCGAAGCAGCTTCGATAAACGCCGGCCTCGTCATCGTCGATTCCATCCAGACGATCTTCAGCGAAAAGATCGAGTCAGCGCCGGGCAGCGTCTCACAGGTTCGCGAGGTGGCCTCGCAGTTCATGATGTTTGCCAAACAGACGGCGACACCCGTTTTCCTGACCGGCCATGTCACCAAGGAAGGCTCTATCGCCGGACCGAAAACGCTGGAGCACATCGTTGACACGGTCATCTATTTTGAAGGCGACCGTCATCATAATCACCGGATCATCCGAGCGACCAAGAACCGTTTCGGAGCGGCAAATGAGATCGGCGTTTTTGAGATGACAGGCAGCGGCCTTGTTCCGGTCGGCAATCCGTCGGAGATGTTTTTGCAGGAAAGGCCGGAAGGAGCAAGCGGTTCTGTTGTCACTGTCTGTATGGAAGGCACGCGGCCGATGCTGGTAGAGGTGCAGGCGCTGGTCAGCGGCACAAAATTTGGCAGCGGACGACGAATGTGTCAGGGATTTGACCACAACCGCGCGTCGCTGTTGATAGCCGTGATGGAAAAACGTTTGGGTATGCAGCTTTCCGGTGACGACGTTTTTATCAACATCGCGGGCGGCCTTGAGGTGGACGAACCGGCCGCCGATCTCGGTGTCATCGCGGCGATAGCATCAAGTTTTCGTAACCTCCAGGTACCGCCGGAAACCGCCGTTTTCGGCGAGGTCGGCCTGACAGGCGAAGTTCGCGGCGTGCTTCAAGCACAGACACGCGCCAGAGAGGCCCAAACGCTCGGCTTCAAAAAACTCATCCTGCCCGAATCGAACAAAAAGGGACTTGAGAAACTCCTCGGCATCAGAGTTGTGGGTGTAAAGAATCTGGAAGATGCGATGGATGAACTATTTTAGAGGACAATGAGCAAAACCATCATTACAGAAGGCGACGAGGGAGTTCAGCTTATAATCAAGGACCGAAAGGGCGACCGCAAAAGACGAGTCGGAAAAAAGGCCGCTCAGAGCCGTTCTCCCGTGCAGGTTCTTTACGGCGGAGCTGACCGATATTCGGCATCGACACCGGAGAAAATGGGCAAGATCGCTCTGGCATCACTAAAGACCTATGCTCCGAATTTTGTTGAATTTGCTCGTGCCGTTCGCCTGCCCGGAACAGAGAGTTTTCCTGATTTTCCCGCTGCTGCCGAAAAGCTCATCGAACAGGTGGTAAAAGACCCGGAACGGGCAAAGCAGGAGAACCAGGCGGCGTGGCTCGCATGGACGGTTTATGAAAAAGTTGCCGATAAACTTGCCGCCGAACCGGTGGAAGACCTGCGGATAGACTTTGAGGACGGTTACGGTTTTAGGCCGGACGATGAGGAAGACAACGACGCCAAACGCTCGGCGTTGCAAATGGCTCAGGCCTTTCTGGAAGGTTCGCTCACCGCTTTCTCCGGCATCAGGATAAAGCCGCTTTCAGGCAAAACCTACGCGCGGGCGGTCAGAACATACAACCTTTTTACCAAAACCTTTCTGAACGAGACCAACGGACGCCTGCCGGAAAATTTTGTCGTCACGCTGCCAAAGGTAACAGACAAAAAAGAGGTCAAGGAACTGGTGTCTCTGTTGAGACGAACAGAGAAGGACTTCGGCCTCAGCTCGGGCAGCATCGGCATCGAACTGCTGACGGAAACACCGGATGTGATGAAGAACGGCGGCAGCGAGATAGACCGCGTTGTCGAGGCCGCAAAAGGCAGATGCACGTCGATCCATTTCGGTGCATACGACTTCACTTCAGCTCTCGGCATTGCGCCCGCGTATCAACGCCTGGATCATCCGGCGTGTGACCTGGCCCGACAGTATATGCAGCTTGCGGCGGCGAGCTTAGGCATTCGCGTTTCTGATTCCGTGACGACGCTGCTTCCGGTTGAGGTGCATCGCGAAAAGAAACTTTCTGCCTTGCAAAAAAATGAGAACCGCCGCTCCGTCCACGACGGCTGGCGGACGCATTTCGCAAACGTCACCAACGGCCTGAGGAACGGCTTTTATCAGGGCTGGGATGTTCATCCAAATCAGCTTTCGGCGCGGTACGCGGCCGTGTATGCCTTTTTTATCGACCAACTGGATGAACTCGCTCCGAGGCTTCGGCGGTTCGTCGATGCCTCAACGCAAGCGGTGCTGACCGGCAGCATTTTTGACGATGCAGCATCGGCACAGGGCATTTTGATTTTTTTCAGAAAGGCTGTGGAGTGTTCCGTGCTGACGGAAGATGAGGCAGGTGCTCTGACAGGCTGTTCGGCAACGGAGTTTCGCGAACTTGATTTTGAGAGATTTGCAACAACCTAAGTTCTGTTTACATTTTTGATCCTGACATTTACTCAACGCGGATATAGCGGATCGTACAGATTCAGGCGGATCTGAGGTTTTATATCCGCTCCCATCCGCTAGATCTGCCCTATCCGCGTTCAAAAATGTTCGCCAGTACATGTTCCTGCAAAATGTTGACAGAACTTAAGCAGTTTAGGCGGCGTCCTCGCCGGCCATCGCCTGTTCCAGCATTTCCTCGCGTTCGCGGCGCTGGTCTTTTATCTTTGGGCTTTGATCGTCCTCGATGAATTTTGCCGGGACATCGAACGGATCGGGATATTCGGGCAAGCCTTCGCTTATCATGTGAGCATTGATGATCGTCGAGATCAGTTCCTGCTCAAACTCGGTAATATCAATAAATCGGACACCGATACCCGTGTCCTCAAAACGATAGATGGCTTTGCTGCGGAGCGGCAGCTTGTTCCTATTCGGAAGCTCGATCTCAAGGCGAAACTCGTCACCCGGGTAAAGGTTCTCTTCCCAATCGGTAAAACAGCCGCCGATGCTTATCTGCTGAAGCAGCGTCTGATGGCTTTCACCATATTTGGAAACAAGCGTTGCGGGAATATCGAGTGAGAATCTGAGGTGTCTTCGTTGATTTATCGACATTGTTTTGAGAGGTGGGGAAAAGAATATGCGGCGAACACCGCCATCTTAGATTGTATAGCCTCGAAAGGGCTTAAAGCAAGGAAAATCTGGCCGGAAACAGGGCTGTCTCCAAAATGTCTTTTCAATTGCCTCTATCTTTAGGGCCGGTGGCAAAACTCAAAACAATGACGGCTTTGCCGTTCTATTTGCGGCGAAGCTCGGTTTCGCCGGTCTTGCCCACTAATTTTCTCGCGGCTATGCCGCCGATCTTTTGGGCATGGGAAGCGGCGGCGCAGCCGCAAAGTCATTTCTCAATAATAGCGGGAAAGCACAGCTTTCCCGCAAATAGATGAGCAAAGCCCGGTTTTGACAAGGCCTAGCTGGCGGCGGCTTCGGACTGTGAACAATGCGTGTTGAAAGCCTGTGCAAGAGCCTCGGCGATAACGACCGGCGGGCGGCCTTCAAGGTCGCGGCGCTCGAACATCTGAACAAGCTGGCCGTTCTTCAAAAAAGCGATCGAAGGCGACGACGGCGCGTAGCCTGTAAAGTGTTCGCGAGCGGTATCAGTTGCGTCAATATCGGCTCCGGCAAACACGGTGATCGCACGATCAGGTTTTGCCTCGGCTTCCTGAAGCGCCATTGCAATACCGGGGCGAACTCCGCCGGCGGCGCATCCGCAAACCGAATTGACGACGACCATCAGCGTGCCGTCGGTGTTCTTTATCGCGTCCTCGACCGCTTCGCTGGTCTTTGTTTCCTCAATGCCAAGCTGGGCAAGTTCGGCACGCATTCCGTGGATCATTATTTCGGGATAAGGCATAAAAAAAATTCCTCTTTATCTGTAGATCTCCGGTCAAAATGTAATCCTGACCTTTTTGTCAAGTATCCGACATACGCAGGCATCAGTCAAGAACGGCGGCCATGGCCAACATCAAGAAACGCCCTCGGCGAATATGTATAGTCCAGATCCTGGGGATAGCGTACATCTCTTAACTTTTCTTTCCTGGCGAGCTTTGCGGCCCGGCGTGAAACTGGTTTTCTCACGCAAAGACTCAATACCCGCAAAGAAACCGCAAAGAAAAGAAGAAAAAGCTCGGCCTCGTATTATCAGGTTCTGTTGACATTTGTGGCCTTGTCCGCTTTTTAAATTGCCTCCAGCTTTAGCTGGAGGTTGGAGATGCAAAAAACACAGGCTTTAGCCGAATTTCTGATAGATAATTTTCCTTGAGCTTTAGCTCAAAAGGGCTGAAGCCAGTGGCAATTTATAAAACCAAATGTCAACAGAACCTAATACTCAATTCTGAATAATGGTAAGATACATAACAAAAGCCCTGACCATATCAAGATAAAATGCTGATAGTAATGACGACAACGCCGAATACCGGCGAGGCAAATTCACTGGCAAAACAGATCGTGGAACAGAAACTGGCGGCCTGTGTTCAGATACTGCCGCCGATGACGTCGGTCTTTTTCTGGGAAGGCGGCGTGCAGACAGAATCTGAACACCTTTTGCTGATAAAAACGCTGGAAAATAAATATGACGAACTTGAACGGTTCATCAATTCGAACCACAGCTATGATGTGCCGGAGATCGTTGCGGTAAAAAGCGAAGCGGTCTCAAACGGCTATTTGAAATGGCTTACCGAATATGTGGAAACTCCCTAAAAGATCAGTTCCGCTCCCATGCGTATAATGTGGAAAGCCTCGGCGTATCCATATCCCGCCTGGCTGCCGCGAAACAGGGCAAGTGCCTTTAGGGCCTCGACGGAACGCGGCCCGGGAAATTCGTGCAGCTGGCTTTTGAAACATTCCATCGCCGCGAGCTTTGCGTCTATCTGTCCGGTTATGTCAACGCAGAAATTCGGTGTGAAATTAGGCTCAATATGCGGCGCGTTCCAGTGAGTTTCTGAGATCGTTTCATAAGCGGCAACGAGTCCGATGTCCTTTCCCACTCCCACGGGGCGAGCAGCGACCATGCACGCGTCGAATATCTGGCGATGATCGATGTGCCGGTCATAGTAAGGAATAAGCAGGATCTTTGGGGCAGCTTTTTCTACCTGTTCGAGGATAAGCGAATTGAGTTCGCTGACCGGAATCTCGCCTAAAAATACGGCGGGTTTGTCCAAATAAACAGAATTTTTCACACCGAGAACCGCATGTGCCGCCCGTGATTCGCGAATGGTCGTCTGATGAACTTCTTCCGTATAAAGCGGCGGCATGTGAGCTGCAACGGTCAGGACCGTCACGTCCCAGCCGTTTTCCGAAAGGCGTTTTATCGTCCCACCGGAGCCGAGCGTCTCGTCGTCAGGATGCGGAGCTATTACGAGGGCGTTTTTCATAACCGTAACTTTCTCTTTTGGTCAGGCGACCGGTTTTTTGACAAGAAGATCTCCGACGGCCAGAACGTCGAGGCCGGTTGACCAGAATGTTCTCAGAGCATCGCGAACCGTGCAAACGACCGGCTCACCTTTGACGTTAAATGATGTGTTAAGTATGGTTCCGACACCTGTCAGAGCCTCAAACTCCGAGATCAGAGAATGATAAAGCGGAAGCACATCTTTTTCAACCAACTGAACGCGGGCGGTTCCGTCAACGTGGACGACCGCCGGAGCGATCTCCTTCAAACGCTCGCTCGCCTCAAAAGCGATGACCATGAACGGAGCCGTGGTGTGTGACACAAGATATTCACCGGCACGTTCCGCCAGCATCGAGGGACAGAACGGCCGCCAGTATTCACGAAATTTTATGATGGCGTTCACGCGGTCGCGCGAGTCGATGTTTCGCGGATCGGCAAGGATGCTTCGCTGGCCCAAAGCCCTCGGCCCGGCTTCCATTCGTCCCTGAAACCAGCCGACGATCTTTCCTTCGGCCAGAAGAGCGGCAACATCGCGAGCGATGTTCTCCGAACGCTCATACGCCACCTTTGAGGCGCGAAGAACCGACTCGATGTCGTTTTCCTCATTGCCTATGGCAAGCGTCCGCAGCGTTTCGGGCCGCGAACCTTTCAGCCGATGATCGGCAACCAGAGCCGCCCCGAGAGCCGCCCCGCCGTCGCTGCAAAGCGGATTTGCCCAAATGTCCGTCACGCCCGGCAGGCCAAAGATGCGGCTGTTCATTTTTACATTCAGCCCTACTCCGCCGCCGACGGTGATCTTTGTCAAACCTGTCTGCTCAACGCCCCATTCGATCAGCCTCGTCACTGCCTCTTCCAGATGATGCTGAACGGCATAGGCGAGATCCTCGTGCCATTCGGAATATTCGTCGGTCGAGATACGCGGCGGCTTGCCAAACAGGTCAACGAGCTTATCAGTATATCGTTTTGAATAGGTATGCGGCCCGTAATGAATGTAATCAGGATCGACGCGATAACCGTGAGGCGTATCAGCGTCGGGCAAAACGATCTTTCCGACCTTTTCTATAAGCTCCGCATTTGGGCGGCCGTATGCGGCAAGGCCCATCAGTTTATATTCGCCGCTGTAAGCCTCGAAGCCAAGATATTCGGTAAACGCAGCATAGACCCAACCGAGCGAATGCGGGATCTTTTGTTCATAGACAGGCGTCAGTTTGTCGCCTCGATGTTCCCACAGAACGGTGCAGTGTTCATCGCCCGAACCGTCTATCGTCAGGCAGAGCGAAGAATCAAGGCCCGACTGCATCGCCGACTGGAACGCATGAACATAGTGGTGCGGATATGCCACGATCGGCGGAAATTTGATGTCGCCAAAGGCTCGCCGCCATTCAAAATGATGGCGTTCGCGGGTCGTGTCCTCGTTAAATCGCGATATCAGGCTCCGCTGCCAACCACGCGTCGCGTCGTTTACGGGAAACTCGGCATTGACAGTATCATAGAACGCCTGCATCGTACCGTCGGTATAGGCGGCGACGTTCCAGTTCAGGGCGACTGCCTCAACATCCGACAGCGTTATGCCCGCCGTGGAAAGGCAGAATTTGAGAGCATTTATCGGATATATCCCGAACGCGTGTTTTTGCCGGATGAAGCGCTCCTCTTCGGCATAAGCGACGACGCGGCCATTGCTGACGATCGCGACCGCCGGATCGGCGTGGCCTTCAAAGATACCGACAAAAAAAGATGAGGACATAAGAGCTATGAACGAACCGCAAAACTACCTCATTCCGTTCGCACAGTATTTAATTACAAAATCGACCGTGTCCTGCGGAGAATCGGTCATATAGATCAGGCCCATGTCTTCAGGACTGATGTTCCTTTCGGAAACCATGGTCGAGGATATCCATGAAACGAGGCCCTTCCAGTAAGTGGAACCGAAAAGCACAACAGGAAAATTGCGTATCTTTTTGGTCTGGATCAGCGTCAGAGCCTCGAACAGTTCGTCCATTGTGCCAAACCCGCCCGGAAATATGACATAGGCGTTGCTGTATTTTATGAACATCGTCTTTCGGACAAAAAAGTATTGGAACGAAAGCGATTTGGTCTGATACGGATTGGCGGATTGTTCAAAAGGAAGTTCGATATTGCAGCCTACGGAAACGCCGCCGGCCTCGTACGCTCCGCGATTTGCTGCTTCCATAATGCCCGGGCCGCCGCCGGTAATGACCTCAAAACCGGCCTCTGCCAACAGCCGCGCGGTTTCCTGTGCGGCAATGTACATAGGGTCGTCCTCACGCGTGCGTGCCGATCCAAAGACCGAAACACCGCGTGTAATGGTCGCCAGATTGTCAAAACCATCGACAAATTCACCCATGATGCGAAAGACGCGCCATGAATCCGACGTCTTGTAATCATCCGCCGGTTCGGGCGAGCGAAGCAGCACTTCGTCGTCCGTCATTTGCCAAAATCCAGGCTCGTTCTCACGCTTGCGTGCCTCGGCAACGGTTTTAGGTTCGGGCGGTTTCGCCTTCGGCTTTGCTTTTTTTGGTTTGTTTGCTTTTGTTTCTGCCATCTTTTCAAATGCGGAACGCGAAACGCGGAATGAGGAATTGCGGTAATACTTCCGCGTTCCGAATTCCGAGTTCCGCATTCATCAGATCCCCATTATGTTATACCCGCAATCAACGTAGATCGTCTCGCCGGTAATGCCTGACGAAAGATCGCTGACGAGGAATAGAGCGGTGTTGCCGACCTCGGCAGCGGTGACGTTTCGCTTTAATGGCGATTTTTCGCCAACGTAACCGAGCAGAGATCCCATGTTCTTTACGCCGCGAGCCGAGAGCGTGTTGATCGGGCCGGCGCTGATGGCGTTGACGCGGATATTCTGTTTGCCGAGGTCAGCCGCAAGGTATCTGGTCGAAGATTCCAACGCCGCCTTTGCCACGCCCATGACGTTGTAATTCGGGACGACCTTTTCGGCTCCGTAATAGGTCATTGTGACAATGCTGCCGCCTTCGGTCATCAGCGGCGCGGCGGCAAGCGAAACCTGCGTCAGCGAAAAAGCGCTTATCTCCAACGCCGTGCGAAATGCGTCACGCGTTGTGGTTACGAACTCGCCCTCTAGAGCTTCTCTTGGGGCAAACGCGATGGAATGGACAAGATAATCCAGCCGTCCGTATTTTGCTCCGACCGCCGCAAACGCCGCATCGACCTGAGCCTGATCGGTCACGTCGCACGGAACAACTAGCGAATCCGGCAATTCTCCGGCGAGTTTTTCGACGCTCTCTTTCAGGCGGTCGCCCTGAAATGTAAAAGCCTGTCTGGCCCCTTTTTCGCCGCACGCCGCCGCGCAAGCCCACGCAATGGAGCGCTTGTTGGCAACGCCGAATATCATTCCTACTTTATTTTCAAGCATATCTGTTTGTTGGGGGAAAAGTTTAAAAGTTTAAATGTGAAAAGGTTTAAATGTGAAAAAGTCAAAAAGCTTAAAGGCCGAAGTCCAAAAACCGAAGGCCCAAGACCAAAGCCCTTTTCCACCTTTTCACTCTTTCACCTTTTCACTTTTATCCGTTACATATATCCGCTGCAGGGCCTCAAAATCCAGCAGCCTTATATCAACTTCCACAGGACATTCGCGAAATCTGTTCGCCTTTAGCCGCGAGCGGAGTGCTTCTTCATCCTCAGGCGTCAACTGAGTGACAAGGATCAGCATCAGCCTGACGCGGCGTAAACCGCCCAAACTCTCGACCGCGTTATTCACTGAACTGACCTTGCGTATCGCCGAAGCGATACGGTCATCGTCAAGTTCCGGTATCACGAGAAAGGACACCTGACAACAGATGACAAGATCGTCCTTATAGATCAAAGCGTCGAACGGAATGCCCTCGACCGTGACCTGCCGCAGCACTGGGACGCGTTCTTCCTGCTGGATCTGCCGCAACGCCAGGTCTTCTGCCACGATATACGCGGATTGAAGATCGGCGGTCTGTTCAGGCTCGACCTCCAGCAGTTTTGCAAGATTTCTGACCTCGATGTTCAGATCCTGCCGCTGGACGTCCGGCAAAGCGGGCCGCCAATCTGGCCCGCCATCGCGAAAAACGGCAAGTTTTCGGCCGAGTCCGTGCAATGCCCGAATGCAGACGATCGACAACACACCAGCAACGGCAAAGATCAACGCGGCGGGCCATGCGGACACGGACGCCGAATATATCAGCCCGGCGGCCGAGACGATCAGCGCCGCGACACCCGGCCACGAGCGATTGATGCCAATGCCTGAACCGTCAAACGCGGCAGCAGAAGTTTCTGTTTGTTCCGCCATCGGTGTTCGGATCAGGCATTTGCCGCTCTTTCAAAAGGAATATCGTCAAAATGGGTCATCTGCTTAAAGTCGCGAAAACGCCGGTTTATCTCATCGTATCCGAGAGCGTCAACGCGTTCGGTGCCAAATTTTTCGACGTTGAACGACGCCATGACCGAGCCATAGACCATCGCCCGACGCATCGTTTCGTCATTGATCTCGTTTTGAGCGGAAAGATAGCCCATGAAACCGCCCGCGAAAGTATCGCCCGCGCCGGTCGGGTCGAAAACGCTTTCGAGCGGATAGGCGGGCGTGGCGAAATAACCGTCTTTGGTAAAAAGCGTCGCTCCGTATTCGCCGCGTTTGATGACAACGGCCTTGAGGCCGAGGTGCATTATCGCACGGGCGGCTTTGTAGATGCTTGGTTCGTCGGTCAACTGACGTGCCTCGGCGTCATTGATGATTATGCAGTCAACGACCTTGATGGTCTCGATAACGGCGTCCTTCATCGAGGTTATCCAGAAATTCATCGTGTCCATTGCGACGAATTGCGCATCGGCACACTGTTCGCGGACACCTTTTTGCAGCATCGGCAGAATGTTCGCCAGAAAAAGCAGCTTTGCGTTCTTTGAATTTTCGGAAAGCTTCGGATCGAACGTCTCAAACACGTTCAACTGTGTGTCGAGCGTGTGCGCCGTGTTCATATCGTAATCGTAACGGCCTTTCCAAAAGAATGTCCTGCCGTCAGCAACGACCTGAATATCGTCCGTGTTTATATTATGACGGCGAAAAACGTCCCATTCCGCCTCGCCAAAATCGCCGCCGACCACGCCGACCGCGTTCACCTCAGTAAAAAAGCTCGCCGACAACCCAAAATGCGTCGCCGCACCGCCCAAAACCTTGTCACGCTTCCCAAAAGGCGTCTCCAACGCATCGAACGCGACAGAACCAACTACTGTTAATGACATTTTGTAATAATATTCTCCAAATATTGACTCTTACTAAAACTATCTGATTCGGACAAGATCGCCGTCATCAAATCCTACTGTAAGGAATTTAGCCTGGCTGAGATATGACGTTTTCACATCAGGCGATTCAACGAAGATCTTTATCGCAGTAACGACTTCTGACAAAATTTTCTCCCAATCACGATCTTCGTTAGGAATCGCAAAGTATCGTTCTTTGGGTGAGAACACCTCATCACACGCCCAGTCGGAATCGTCTGGGGTATAATTGTCTGATCCGATCAAGTAAACACTGTACCCGTCAGGCGTTTCAAAAATTCCTATATTGTAAGCTATAACATTGGATGGAGGCATTTCACTGCCGGAAATGCGCTTCAACCACTCAATCAAATCATTTCCCATCTGATTTTCTGTCTGTTTATGGTGTCCCATGCGGCCGAACCAACCACTGCTAAAGACCTTTATTAAAGTTTCTCCAAAAAAATAAATTGGAAAAAGCACAAAGAACTATTTTACACGCCATGGCGGATTTTTGCGATTGCAGGGTGAAGATTGGGTTACGAGTATTTGCTTAGGAAAAGTTTGCCTTCGTAATCGACCAGTCCCATTCTGATGAGTTCGAGCCAGCCGTGTCTTCCGAGAATGTTTCTGCGAATATTCTCATCTTCAGCAAAAAAGGCCAAAGAATCAAATTCCAGATCAGCCACTTTTAGCCCGACGCGGAAGCCAAATGTGTTAAATGTTCCTGTAGCCGTGCTGATCTTTAGAAAAATGCCTGATTCAATATCAAGCCCTAGCGATTCACCGTGAGATCTTTCAAAAACGCATACGCTTGAGCCTGTGTCGATCTTTGCGGGAAAGGTCGTGGTCACATCGGAGAATCCGATCGTTGTTTCGATCGTTATGCCTGTAAGGCCGTGGTCGTACCGGATCAGGTGGTCGAATTCAAGCAGGTGCGGCATCTGTTACCAGCCTCCGAAAACTTCGTCCGTTTCTGAAAAAACATAGGTCACGAATGCGTTGGGGAAGCCATTTTTTGCTGCCGCATCTTTTGCCTCGGCAAAGGTTGCACCGACGCCGGCCAATTCCGAGCCGTCAAGCGCTACATATTTATGCGCATAGGTTTCCCGGTTTGTTTTGAGCCATTCCGTCTGGGCATGGCGATCTGCATCGGAAAATATCGCTGCCGAAGAGTGGCCGTTATCTTCGAGCGTGTCATGCAGAAAATCCGCAAGATCCCGTTTAGATTCCGAATCGAGCAGGACGATCTGCTGTTTTATCTGGTTCAATGTCTCGGTCTGCATGATCATCTTATTTTACACGCCATGGAGGAATTTTGCGATTAGAAATGTCAGAACTGCTCGCGTAAGCGAGTGGCCGGGCGCTGAGATGGGGGATCTTACCACCTGCTCACGCAGGCGGTTCTGACCTGTTATCGTATCTTCTCTTACAAAAACCCGGTCGCTATCGTTCCCGGTTCTGACCTGTTAACCGGCTTTTGTAAATTCTTATAAATTTTGTCCTGTTTCCTGATATTTTCTCGCCTTATTCAGTAGTCGGAAAAATAAACGTGGTTTTCTAAAAATTTCTGGGAAAGGAGTGAATTTAAATATGGCATGGTGGTGGAGCAAAAAAGTCACAAAAGCAAGTTTGATAGAAACATTGCACCAGGCGGCACAGTTGGTTGAAAAATATCAAAATTATGAATTTGGTATTTGCAACCTGTTGCCATATCGGGTGAAAGAGAAGATCCAAGCCGCCTCAAAAGGGGTTAAAGGCTTGAATGAATGCACGGTCTTTTATGAGGATATGGAAAAAGCCTATATCGCGCTTACGGTTTTGAACAACATGAAAACCGCGAAAGACCCTGAAATGTCAGCCAAGGCATACGGACAACTGCTGCAGTCTTTTGGAACTGTTATCGGCAAACTCCCTTTTCCGGCCAACAGTTATGCAACGCCGCTGAAAGAAATAGGCAGCAGGTTTGAAAGAATTGTCGGAACATTGATGCCTTCGGCACACGGAAGCGGCCTTGATAACGACCTGAAAGATTTCCTGGCCGGCGGCCAGAAATTCATTAACGGGATCTGACCCGCCACGGCGGATCCTTGCGATCGGCACCGGCGCGAAAGAGGCATATCCTGTTGCCGTTTGGGTCACGGAGATATGCCTCGCGCCATAGCCATTCGCGGTCGGTTGGCGGCTGGTCAAACTCGATGCCGAGCGACATCAGCCGTTCGTATTCGTCGTCAAGGTCGCCGCATTCAAAATAAAGCACGATATTGCCCGACGCAGACGCATTTTTGGCAAAGCTGATGGACAAGGTTGAATTTCCGTCAGGACATTCGAGACGGGCATATCGCGGCAGCGAATCAACTATCAGATTTAGGCCCAGCATCTGAAAAAAGCCCGCTGTTTCAGCAGGCTTTTCAGTGTATATCGTTATCTGGTTAAGGTCCACGGATATTTATTTGTCAGGATCGAGTTCCTTTAGAATGCGCTCGGCGTCGTCCCTGTATTTGCTGTCCGGCCTGCGTTCAATCATCAGGTTAAGATACGCAACGGCGTCTTCTTTTAGCTTTTGCGGATCGTATTTTTCGCGTTCGCGTTCGAGCTTTAGGTTGACCTTTTGCTTGCCTTCGTTTTTGGAAAGATAATAGCTGCTCATTCCGGCCAGATAGAGAAATTCGTCCATCTTGGAAAAAGTGGGATACGCCGCGTAGGTTTCCTCAAACCGTCCCAAAACCTGCTTATACGCCTTTCTCGCCGGGCCAAAAGCCTGCCACGCCACATCAAGGTTGTGCTTGGCGTCAGCCTCCAGCATAGGATCGCGGTCTATCGCCTGCTCGATATTGCGTTGGGCAACCACGGTTGATGCACCGAAGACCACGACCAAGAATGAAAAAATGACTAAGTGTTTCACTTTTATAAAGATGATTGAAAGCAAGTAATGGTTCGCCGATGGCGGCACGGCGAACTGTGTTATTTGGTTCCCTTCTTTGGCGGCAGTTTCTTCTTTGGTTTTGAATCGAGTTCAAGTCTTAAAAGAAGTTTCTCGCGTTCATGCGCTTCGTTTTCGCGGACACGCTGGATCTCGAATGCCAGTCGTTCGACAAGCAGGTTCAGTTCCTCATTACGCTTCCGCAATTCACGAACATCAGCTGTATTCTGGCGAGTTAACTCTCCCGCCAGAATGAAATCCTTGATCGAACCAAGAAGTTTTTCCCACATTCTAGTTCTTTGCTAAAGCATCAACAGCCTTTTTTGCACGATTGAACGATCTGTCATTAGCACGCTTGAGTTGAGCTATCTCTTTGCGTATCTCAAGAGTTGCCTGATTGTTTTCACGCAATTGAGCCAACAGGCCATCAAGCTTTTTCAAGAACGAGGCTTCTTTGCCTTTGGACATTGTCGATTCGAAAACTTGGCTCATAATATCTACCTCAAGATCATTTTACACTAAGATGCATATTTCCCGATTATCGCGTCGAGTTTTTTGGCGGTTTCGGCGGGCCAATGTTCTTTGGCCGTGAAGATAGCGTTTTTGATAGCTTCACGGAATTGGTTCGGCGTTTCCTTGGCGGCGACGCGCTGCACGGCGTCTTTCAGAATAAGCTGGGCGTTGCGGACATTTTTGGTCAGATATTCGACGACCATGTCGATGGTCACGGCATCGTGATCCTCGTGCCAACAGTCATAATCGGTGACAAGGGCGAGCGTAGCGTAGGCGATCTCGGCCTCGCGGGCGAGCTTTGCTTCCTGAAGGTTTGTCATGCCGATAATGTCCATTCCCCATTGGCGATAGACGTTCGATTCGGCTTTGGTCGAAAACGCCGGGCCTTCCATGCAGACATACGTCCCGCCGCGATGGACGTTTACGCCAACGGCCTCGCACGACGATTGGAGAATGTCGCCGAGTTCATTGCAGACCGGATGTGCGAAGGTAACGTGGGCGACTATGCCTTCGCCGAAGAATGTTGATTCCTTTGCTCTTGCCCGCGTCCGGTCAAAGAACTGATCGGGAATGACCATATCGGTCGGCGCGTATTGCTCTTGCAGCGAGCCGACCGCCGAAACCGACAAAATGTATTCCACACCTAGCAGCTTCATCGCATAGATATTCGCCCGATACGGAACCTCCGTCGGTAAAAACTTATGCCCGCGTGCATGACGCGGCAAAAACGCCACCGTCACACCCTCAAGCTCGCCAATGATAAACGCATCCGACGGCTCACCAAAAGGCGTCTCAACGCGCTGTTCTCGCACATTTTCCAACTCAGGCATCTGGTAAAGACCACTGCCGCCGATTATTCCGATTTTTACTTGTTCCATTATTTAAAAAGTCAAAAAGATCGTATTCTCATCACTTTCTAATTTTGCCACCCTTCCTTAAAAGCGTAAAACGGTGCGTTGCATTATTAGCGATCGTCACCGTTTTTTTTTACATGAGGGATTTTAAGTATGCCACAGGTCAATTATCTTCCACTTCTGGAACATTTATGGTCAGGCCAAATATAAATGGTATATTTTGGGGCGTTCCGGAATCTGTGATCTTGGCAGCGGTGGCACGGTCTTCTCTCATTTTGGCGGCATTGCCCAATTTGAGGTAGATATTTGAACGCAAAGTATATGCGGCTTTCCAATTTGGTTCCAACTGTATCACTTTACTTGCTTCCGTTAATGCCGCCGAAAACTGTCCGTCCATATAAAGAAAATAGGCCAGGCTATATCTTATGGCAGACGATTCGCCGGAGGTTTCAATTGCCTTTCGGGCATCAGGGATGGCAAGTTTGAATTTCCCCAATCTGCTGTTGGCCGTTGCTCTGTCAGCATAGGCAACACTATATGCAGGGCTGGCCTCAATTGATCGGGTATTATCTTCTATTGCAAGTTCAAAATCGTTCCTGATGAAATGCAGCCGCCCACGAGCATGGAAAAATTCTGCCTTAGGCCTTATTGAGATCGCCCTGTTGTATGAAGCCAGTGCCTCATCATATTTTTTCATTGCAACAAGCGTATTGGCCATAGAATAATGTGCACTCTCAAAATTAGGATCTAATTCCAAGGCCATACTGTTTTGTTCAAGTGATGCTTCCAATTCATTCAAGCGAAAAAGAACAGTTCCAAGATTAGAGCGGAACATTGCATTTTTTTGGGCAAGTTCCACAGCTCTTAAATAATCAATGCGCGCATTTTCATAATCCTTATTCATCTGGTGTATGTTCCCGCGACTATTTATGAAATTGGCATTTGTCGGAACTAATTCGATCGCTTTTGAAAAGCAGTCTATTGCCTGCTTAAGATCGCTCGAATTCTGAAAGACAGTTCCTTTTATTTGGTAACCCAAACCGGCATGCAGTTTTGCTGTGTCCGAAGGTTTGTCTCCGATCAACGAGATCGCATTGTCCGCATCTGCCATGGCTTCATCCAGTTTGGAGAGTGATAAATATGCAACTCCTCGATTAAGATATGGCAGATGTTCTTTTGGGGTCAGTGATATTGCCTCAGTGTATTTTTGTATGGCTTGCTGATGATCTCCCTTTTCGATCAAAGAGTTTCCTTCGTTAAAAAGGGCCTGTGATCGAATCCGGTCCTCTTGCGACTGAGCGGATACCGCAACAGGTATTAGTGTAAGCAAAAAGAAAAACGTCAGGAGCGTCTTTCTCCAAGGCAGGTCCAGAATACACATAATATTTTGGTGTACAATCATTTGCTTATCTCCACAGATATCAATATGGCCTTGCGCCAATGGGAGAAATACTATTTCTTTCCGCAATCCGCCGCGTCAACCAGAGCCTTTAATTCGCCGCTGTTTCTTTTTTGGACATACTCATCCATGCCCTTGTGCTTTGTCTTTGGTTTTTGAGCGATCATAGCCTCATATGTTTTAAGAACACTTTCCAGACCGGCAAGCTGTGCTGCGTTCTCATTATCTTTTTTGTCGGGATTTTGCAGCTTGAAAGCCGCCATGGCAATGGTATATTGCCCGATCAACTCGGTCGAGTTCTTGTTTTTCTTGTCGAGAAAATGCTTTGTTACATCACCTCCGCACAGCACCACAGTCACATCTTCCGTCTCTATTACATATTGAACACCGAAAGCCCGAATATTCTTTGCCTCTTTATCAAAAGGCTTTTCCTCTAAAAACCTTGCTGCTTTAACGACCTCTTCCGCTCCAAAACTTTGAGCGCTGGCGGCTGATGCCGATACCAGAATAAAGACAAAACCTAGACACAGTATTTTTACGGCGATCTTCATTATTTATTTTTCCTCTGCTATTTGTTATTCGATCTCGAAACGCGCATCCATTGACGGTCGTTCGATACGTCATGGATCAACCCATATCGAATCGGGTTGAATGGCCGGACACTTTTTTTCCTATGTTCACTTTATTGCTGTGGACCGTTCACCAACCTCTTTCGTATCATTCATTAACTCCCACCGGAATGTAACCGATTCACCGGGGCAGAAAGCGACTACGATCAGCTTGGCTAATATCTCATCATCAGGATCTTCCGATCTTCTGTGGGTTTGCCATATTCTTAAAAGATAAGTGTGGCCGAGTTTTATTTCGGCGGACTTAAATTTTCTGTCTTCGCTGAAAAGCCGGTCTGCTCCGGGAATCTCCTGGAATGTTCTTTGGCTATAATCTTTCAGCATGTGTACCTTGCGGTTACGGAGATGCAGAGATGCGTAACCGTCTCCGCCGCCAACCGTTCCAGGCACTCCAAAACTGGCTTTTAGATGCTTGTCATCACCAAGATCAATGATCGAGCCTTCATCGCCGCCCTGAATGCCGACAGTAAATTGATCTGCATTGTAGGAGTGGAAATTCAGATGGCTGCAGCGGTTGTACTTTATATTGCCCTTTATGAGGCTTCCGCCTTGCCCGTCTGTCAGACAAAGAGAATTGCCGACAGGATCGAATGCGTAAAGGGTCACAAACCCGCCCTCGCTTTGAGCCTTAACACCCATTGCCGCGAAGATAAAAGTGGAAAATAAGATCACCACGTTGCGAGAGATAATAGACATATCTTTTCTCCTTGATCTTTATTTGATTTGAACTGTCAACGACATTCTAACCGCAAATAATAAAAAAACACCAGTTTTTTACGCTGCGATCTTTCAGTTCAGAACGATCTCGACCGAAGAAGCCGTCACCTTTCCATTTGGGGCGTCCAATCGGCAAAGCGGCATGTCAAGATCGTGATAAAAAAGACACAGCCAGTTTTCTTTGACGGCCTGCGGCAGGATGCTGCGTTTGAAATCGACGGTTTCGGTCGGGAACAGGTCATAGCCCATTACCCACGGCAGAGACAGGTGGTGCGTTGTCGGGATGAGGTCGGCAAAACCGTACAGCGTTTTGCCGCCGCTGTCCAGCCGCCATGTCTGCATCGAGCGGTTGTGACCTGCGTGATTTTCGAGCAGGAGGCCGGGAACCGGTTCATATATCGCGGGCATCGGTTCAAGCTGGCCGGTTTCAACCATCGGCTGCCAGTTTTCGGGCATATAGCTGGCACGGTCGCGTTCGTGCGGGTTTTCGGCATGTTCGAGTTCGCTTTTTGAGACCAGGTAACGAGCGTTGGGAAATTGCGGCACTATCAAATGCGGATCGCAGATCGCGGAATGCGGAACTATTGAATGCGGAACGCGGAATGCGGAACGCGGAATTTCTGAAAGTAGAGGATTCTCTGCATTTCCTCTTCTCCTTGTCTCCTCTTCTCCCTGTCTCCCCGTCTCCTCTTCTCCCTGTCTTGTATTCCCGCCGCAGTGGTCAAAATGCAGGTGTGTATTTATGATGATGGTGATGTCATCGGGGCGGCAGCCGGTTATCTGAAAAAGCGAATCGGCAAATGGACGTTCGCGATAAATACCGTATATCGCGGCCTGCTTTTCCGTCCATTTTTCGCCGATGCCGGTCTCTATCAGGATCTTTTCCTTTCCCGTGTCAATAAAGACACAGTTCATGTTCATCCGAATGCGGTTCTTATCATCCGGCGGGCATACGCGCTCCCAAAGAACACGAGGGACGACACCGAACATCGCCCCTCCGTCCAATCTGAATTCTGTATCGGGAATGACCTCTACCCGATGATCACCCAAGATCATAGTTATTCAAAAAGGCTGCCCGTCACGGATGAAAACCGAACGCGGACAGCCGCTTCATGTCAGTGTCCGTCGTCGCCGTGATCGTCAAATGCGGGCCTTTGAGCGTCAAGCAGCTGCTTCATCTGATCATCTGTTACTTCCGGTACGCTGAAATCGTCAGGGACCTGAACGTTGTTTGCAGCAACGATGTCGTCTATTGCCTTTTTCTGACGTTCTTCTTCCAGTTTTTGCTTGACATAGGCCTTGATCGGGACCTCGCGGCCGAACGGGTTGGAATCGTCCTTATATCCGGTCGAAATCAGGATGTGACGTGCATCATAAGTGATACCGCCCTGAGCCGGAGCCGACGGTTGCCCTTCTCCGGTCGGAGGAGCTTCGGCAGCGGGCTGTTCGCCCTTTCTTTCCAGCTTGATGATGTGAAATCCGTAATCGGTCTCGACCAGTTCAGGAGCTATCTGGCCGGGTTCCAGGCCAAGCGCCGCATCCTCAAAAGGCTTGACCATCTGGCCCTGAGTTATCTTTTCATACAGGCCGCCGCGTTTTTCACCGCCCTCGCCCATTGGGCCGTTGCCCGGATCTTCGCTGAACTCATTTGCCAATGCGGCAAAATCCTCGCCGGCCTTGGCACGAGCAAGTATCTCTTCGGCTTTTGCACGTTTTTCCGAGGTGTCAAATTCGGGATGCTCGGCGATGTATTTCGCCACATCCTCATCAGAGACCTCTATTTTTTTCGCAACCTCTTCGGAGTATATACGGGCAAGAAACTGTGCCTGCTGGAGCTTTATCTGAAAACCGATCCTTTTGGCAAGTATCTCGTCTATCTCGCCCTTTGCCAGCTTGTCGTTGTATTCATCGACATAGATCATTATTTTGGCGAAAAATTCACGCGCCTGTTCCTTGTCCGAATCGGACAGCGGGCGATCCTTTGCCGCAGGGTTCGCTTCGGCAAGCAGAGCGACCTTGGTGTCGAGGAATTTGGTGAACGCTACCTCATTGTCACGTTTGCCGAGGCCGATGCCGTCCTTCAGCTTTTCAAAAAACCCTCGCTGAGCCTGTTCGCCACCGGCCCAAAATGCCTTTACCTGATCTTCGGAAATAAACCCGAACTGCGGCATTTGCCCCTTGTCCGCGTTGATGCTGCGGTCATAGTTGACCGCTATCACCTCGTTGCGGATGTTCACCAGTTCATTGCGGTTCAACGGCTTGCTGGCAATTCCGTGACGCTGTGCGTCCGACGCAAAGGCAAGAAGCTGTTTCATGCTTTCAAGCTGTTTCTTTCGCAGCTCGGGATTGTCCGCAAGCTGTTTTACAGCCATCGGGTTCTGTTTTGCCACATCGGCAACCAATAATTCGACCTCTTCCCTGGTTATCGAGCTAAAATCGCCGCCGGAATGAACGGCGACATTCTGTTTCCAATAAACAAGCGCCGCTCCGACGCCGATCACAGCAACGACCAGGATCAGGGCTTTTGTAAGATTATTCAAGTTCTATATCCTCACTTAGATCAGATCTTCTGAAATTGATGATTTGAAAATTACTTCAACGGAAAATCATACCAAACAGGCGGTAAAACAACTAGGATACGCATAAGATTTCCCGTTATCTACTCCGCCACGGAGAGCATCGTTTCCACCGCCGAATACGGGTCAGAGGTCTTGTCCGCTATATCGCGGGAAAGAGCTTCGAGGGCATCGTCGGCCCCGTCACGCTCCATAAGATCGGCAAGGAGCCTTTCGCGAAGCAGTTCGGTCAACCGCCACCGGGCGATGGCCCGTTTGCGGGCCATGCTTTTTTCCTGGCCGGACGCGATAAATTCCCGGTAGCTCGCTATCGCCTCTGAAAGCTTTTCAATGCCTTTGCTTTCGGTCGCGACCGTCTGAACTATCGGCGGATGCCACATATCGGGGCGATGAGCCAGCGAGAGCAGTGCTTCAAGCTCTTTCTGCGTCCTCAAAACGCCGTCGCGGTCAGCTTTATTGATGACAAAAACGTCGCCGATCTCCATGATCCCGGCCTTTATCGCCTGAATGTCGTCGCCCATGCCCGGAACCAGCACAACGACCGAAACATCAGCGGTTTTTACTATCTCTACCTCGTCCTGGCCGACGCCGACCGTCTCGACGATCACCTTGTCAAAACCCGCCGCGTCCAGTATCGTCACGGCATCGACGGTCGCGCGTGAAAGCCCGCCGAGGTTGCCGCGCGTCGCCATTGAGCGGATAAAAACATTTTTATCAAGGCCAAGAGTCGCCATGCGTATCCGGTCGCCAAGTATCGCGCCGCCCGAAAAAGGACTGGACGGATCAACGGCGATTATGCCGATCTTTTCGCCCTTTTCCTTATAATAAAGCGCCAGCTTATCGACCAAAGAGGATTTTCCCGCTCCCGGAGCGCCGGTTATGCCTATGACCACGGCATTCCCTGTTTTTGGGAAAAGGGCCTTCATTATATCGGCGCTGTCCGCCGCGCCGTTCTCGACCAGGGTTATTGCCCTGGCAACGGAGCGGATATCGCCATTCAGTATCTTTTCGATGAATTGCGGATCAGCCATTAGGACGTTTGTTTTCGATGAACTTTATCTTGTAAAACCGGTTGTTCTTCCATTCATAGTAATACGAGCCTTCTTCGGCGTCTTCCGATTCCGCGCCGCTCGGCCCCGGAATGCCGCGAACGACCAACAAACGGCTGTGTTCGTTATAGGTCAGGGCTTCTTCAAATTCATAGCTGATGACACCGATGCCGCCCAGTTCCGGCGGAAAATAGACACGGCCTGTTCGCATATCGATCACGGCACCCGACAAACAAGCCGTCCCGCAGCCCCAAATGACGACGGTGAAATGCCCGGCAAAATTCGGCCCTTCGCTAAAACCTTCGCGAAGGCGGGTGCGAAACATTCGGGCGTCGCGGTGCGAATTCAGGTTCACGGCCTTTGCTCGCGGTTTTTCGACCTTTGCCGGATAGTCGATAAAACCGGGAATGTCGTCAGCCTGTCCCCACAGCGGCTGCACCGCCAAAAGCAGAAAGATCGATAACAGAAAATATCGGTTCATCACGGGCAATTTTCTCATTTTTACGAAGAAAATGAAAAAAGGCGAACCGGATAAGGGCCGCCTTTTCACTTTTTCACTTTTTCACATTCCTACATCTGCCCTTCATCAGCCGACGGGCCGTAAAGCGCGGGTACAGGAATGTCATTCAGCCGCAGATAGACCGAAAGCTGTCCGCGATGATGGATTATATGATTCATCACCATCGAACGCATTACGGCGACCTTGGGCAGCGTGAAATAAACGGTCTCGCCGTTACGAAGCGACCACGGCTCCAGAAACACCTCATCAGGCGTGTTTCGCAGGACATCTATGGCCTCGGCAACGGTCTTGTCAAAAAACTCCACGAGGTCTTCGTTCGATGCCGGGTCGAGCGGTTTGTAATCCATCTTGGCGAAATCAAGTTCGGGCTGCTGAAGCGTTGCTCCGGTCCATCCGAACATCTCCGCCACGTGCGATGCAAGTTTGCCGAACGCCATCGATTTTTCATGCGGCTTCCAGTCAAATTTCTCAGCCGGAATGCGCTCCAGACACTTGCGTGCGACCGCCGCCTCCTGCTGTATCTCGGCGATAAATGCCGATGCGATGGTGTTCGATTCAGTAACTGCGCTTGTACTCATATTTTTTCTCCTTGCCTGTAAACTGTAAAAACAATGGAAGATGATAATAGCGCAAGGTGTTTCATCTATGCAACATCGGGTGGAGATTTATTAAAAGCGAATAGGACAAATGCGACAGATAGGACACATCACCACTGTTTGGACAGCATTGCATTATAGAACCTTAATACAGCTTTCTGTTCCGTGAGGATCCGTAAAATCCGTCTTATCCGTGTTCTGATCTTCCTATAGCTGCTCGTTTTTACGTCCTCAGCAGATTTTTTGCAATGACCATCTTTTGTATCTCGGATGTGCCTTCGCCGATGGTGCAGAGTTTGGAATCGCGCCAGTATTTTTCCGCCGGATAATCTTTTGTATAGCCGTAACCGCCGTGTATCTGAACGCCTTCTTCCGACACGCGAACGGCGGTTTCGGAGGCGTAGAGCTTTGCCATTGCGGACTTTGTGGTAACGGGCTGGCCGGCATCTTTTGCTGCCGCTGCCTGCAATGTCAGCAGCCGTGAACATTCGATCTGCGTTGCCATTTCGGCGAGTTTGAACTGGATCGCCTGAAATTCGGCTATCGGCTTGCCGAACTGCTGCCGCTCTTTGGCATATTTTAACGCCGCCTCATAGGCTCCCTGTGCAATGCCGACCGACAGGGCCGCTATCGAGATACGGCCGCCGTCCAGTATCTTCATCGCCTGCAAAAACCCTTCGCCTTCATTGCCGAGAAGATTTTCCATCGGAACAAAACAGTCCTCAAAAACGACCGATGCGGTTTCCGAAGCCCGCATACCGACCTTGTTCTCTTTTTTGTCGGAGCGAAAGCCCTCCATTGATTTGTCAAAAATGAATGCCGATATGCCGCGATTTCCCTTTTCCTTATCGGTGACGGCAACCGCGACTAGCGTATTGCACGCAATGGCATGAGTGATGAAATTTTTTGAGCCATTGACCATCCAGCCGCCTTCTTTTGGAACAGCGGTCGTCCGTGTGCCGGAAGCGTCCGAGCCTGCCTGAGATTCGGTCAGTCCCCATGCTCCAAAGCTTTCGCCCTGAGCGAGCGGCACAAGATATTTCTGTTTCTGCTCTTCGGTGCCGAAAGTATATATATGGTTGGAACAAAGCGAGTTATGGGCCGCCACCGACAGGCCGACGGAACCGCAAACGCGGCCAAGCTCCTCGATGATCGTCGCGTATTCGACATAGCCCATGCCCGCGCCGCCGTATTCTTCGGGAAAAAGGATGCCCAAAAGGCCGAGTTCCGCCAGTTTTGGCCGCAATTCCATAGGAAAATGCTGAGCCTCGTCCCATTCCATCACGTGCGGACGGATCTCGCTTTCGGCAAATTCCCTGATGCTGTACTTTATCTGTTTTTGCTCTTCGTTCAGTTCAAAATTCATATATAACTGAATATTATCATCGCATAATCTCCACGCTCCGGCAAGGTTTTGCGATTGATTGGGACGCGGCGTTGTCCGATAATCGTTGTATGGACTGGCAAGGTAATATATTGACGACCGATGAACAGCTCCGCGAGCTTTTATCCAAAACGCAAACCATCGCGGTGCTTGGGATAAAGCCCGAATCGCATTCGGGGCAGCCCGCATATTATGTCCCCAAATACATGGCGGACGAGGGCAAGGCCATCATTCCCGTTCCGGTCTATTATCCCGAAGTGACGGAAATCATGGGAAAGCCGGTCTATCGAAAGCTGACGGACGTTCCTGAAAAGATCGATATGGTGAATGTTTTTCGCAGGCCAAAGGATATACCTCCGCACATTGACGACATAATCGCGTCAAAACCTGATTCGGTCTGGTTTCAGCTTGGCATTCGCCACGACGAGGCCGCCGAGGAACTTGCAAAAGCAGGCATCAAGGTCGTGCAGGATATGTGTCTTTTGGTGGTGCATCGGCTGCTGATGCGTTAGGCTTTTTTCGCCGATGCCTTTCCGGTCAGGCGGGCGACCTCATCCGGCGACAGTTTCCGATGTCCGCCTGTTTTCAGGCCCGCGTCGTCTATCCGGCCGATGCGGATTCGTTTAAGTTTGACGACGGAATGCCCGATGGCATCGAACATTTTGCGTATCTGCTGGTTGTGGCCTTCGTAAAGCGTGACCTCATACCAGCCGTTCCTGTCCGTGGGTTTTAATGTTTTTATCTCCGCCGGAGCCGTTTTGAATCCGTCATCGAGCATTACGCCGCGTTCGAGTTTGCGAATGGCGACAGGCGTCGGCAATCCCTTTACCTTTACGGAATAGACCTTTGGCAGCTTTTTCGATCCGGCGACAATGTTGGTGAACTCGCCGTCATTGGTCAGGATGATAAGGCCCTCTGTGTTGTAATCAAGCCTGCCGACCGGATGAAGCCTGCCAAACCCCTTGACCAGATCGGTAACAAGCTTTCGCCCTTCGGGGTCGGCAACGCTCGAAAGATAGCCCTTGGGCTTGTTGACCAGGAGATAAACATTGTCACGATTGGCAAGCTTTGCGTTTATCAGCTTTCCGCGGACCTTTATATGATCCTTTTCAGGATCGGCCTTTGTTCCAAGTTCGGTAACGGTCTCGCCGTTCACCGAGACCTCACCGGCCTTTATCATTTCCTCGGCCGCGCGGCGCGAGGCGATCCCAGCCATCGAGATCAGTTTTTGTAGTCTTTCCTGCATTTTATATGTATCAATAATACGGGTTCGCCATTATGCTCTCAATGGTGCCGCGGGGCATATCCTCAAGCGTTTCCACAAATTCCCGCATCAGCCGAAAGCTGTTCGGGAGAAATTCGTCCGGAATGTTCTCTGCCCTTTCGACAAAAACCTTCATTTGCTTTGCCGCCAGCACAGCCGCGACGTGTGTTTTTGCCATCAGGCGGTCGTGCGAATCAGGCGTAAAGCTCTTGCCGTCTGGATCATCGCGGATGATACGCGAAAGCTTTTCAAAAGCCGCCAGAAACTCCGCCTCGGCCTGTACGAACGACGGCTCCGCGTCCGGTTCCGCCGCCAATGTATAGGTAAGGATCGCATTTCTGTGATCCGCAGGCGTGCGGCTGCCGAACAACGGATGTATGCCGGTGACGTTCCGCGTATGACGCAATGCCATGTCCATGCTGGGCCGCTGAACGCTGCAAACATTTATAAGATGCCTGTCCGAATATTGCGCCGCGACGCTGTCGTAAGCCGAGACCGGAACCGCCATGATAACGCTTCGTCCATCCTCAGAGAGTGTAAATTCCTCTTTGAGCAGTTCCTTTAGAAAACTCCCGAAAGAGCCGTCACCGACTATGTGGATCTTCATCATTTAGATCTTTTGCGACCGCGTTCACGGCCGAGGGCAGTTCCTTGTGCATAAAGACGTTGGCACGAAATGCGAAATCCCTTTTGAAATGTTCGTCCGGCGATGGCAGCGACGAGATCGTTATCTCATTGCCGTCCGCCAGTTCCAGTGCCAAAGCCCATATCGGATCGCCGTCGCTATCGCGGTCTTCGCTGACCCGCAAACCGGAAATATCGTCAAATGCAAAAACGGCCGTGTGCCGGCTGAAAATGCCGTGTTTCTTTAGCGACACGGCCTGCCGGCGGCGGTCTATTCTCAATCTTATATACGGCGCGGTATGCAAGGCAAAAATTCCCGCTGACACTCCCGCAAAGCCCAGAACAAGATGGACGGCCCGTGCAAAAGGCGACATTTCCGAGATGTTGCTGTAACCGCCCGACGCTCCGTAAATGAACAGCGAACTGACGATGATAAAAAATCCGCCAATCAGCCACATGACCGCAGGTGTTTGGCTAATGACCATCACGTCATCCTGTTCGCTGATCTTCATTGAACAAGGTCTTCAAAATCCTCAATGCTCGGCAGGTCGCCCAGGTCCTTTAAGCCAAATTGGAGAAGAAATTCCCTTGACGTGCCGTACTGCATCGGGCGCCCGACGGTTTCCTTGTGTCCTTTGGTGATAATGAGGCGTTTTTCCAGCAAAGTTTTTATCGCCGATGCCGATTGGACGCCGCGTATTTCCAGAATTTCGGGAATGGTCACGGGCTGTTTGTAGGCGATGACGGCCAGCGTTTCGAGAGCGGCCAGCGACAGTTTTGCGGAAGGCTTGGTCTTTAGGAAAGTGCGTATTATCTCATGCAGTTCCGTGCGGGTTGCGATCTGCCAGCCGCCCGCGATCTGACGAAGCTGAAGGCCGCTTTCACGCTCGTCATATTCCGCCGCAAGAGCCTCAAGAGCGGCGTTGACGCTGTCACGGTCATTGTTCAGTATCTCTGCCAGCGATCTTGCCGTGATCGGTTCATCGGAAACGAAGACCAAAGCCTCGACCGCGGCCATCAGTTCTGATGTGCCGAGTTCCTTTTTCTGTTCAACTGCCTCTTCCATACGATCTGCGGCCTGCCTTTCACTGACTGCCGCCCGCAACTAAGCCTCAACCTTTCTTAATACAATATCATCGAAGACCCGCTTTTGTATCAGGCGGACGCTCTCCGTCCTTACTATCTCCAGCACGGCGATAAAGGCGGTGACAAGCTCGCGTTTGTTCCGCATTTGCTCAAAATAGGCAAGCATGCTCACCTCACCCGCTTCCATTATCTTTCGCCTGAGGTCGGCGATCATCTCTGCCAGCGATATTTCCTCGCGCTCGATCTCCATTGAGATCTCTTCCTTTTGCCGAAGAAGGACCTTTTGAAAGACCGTGATCAGATCAAAAACGGTCGCGCTTATCTCGGCATTGTTGTCATCGGATTCGATAGGGCCGCGTGTAAATACCGCTCCTTCGATGGTCGTCCGCTCATAAAGCATCTGTGCGGCAGACCTGTATCTTTCGTATTCGAGGAGGCGGTCAACCAGTTCCTTTCGCGGGTCATCGATCTCCTCTTCGTCTTCCGCCAGCGGGTCACGCGGCAGGAGCATTCTCGATTTTATCTCGATAAGCTGGGCTGCCATCACCAAAAAATCCGCCGCGACCGAAATGTCCAGCGTTTTCATCAGCCGGATGTATTTCACATATTCGTCCGTTATTTTGGCAATGGGAATGTCAAAGATATTCGCCTGTTCCTGCCTTATCAAATAAAGAAGCAGGTCGAGCGGGCCGGCAAATTCGCCAAGTTTTATCTTCAGTTCATCGGACGGGCCGGAAACAATTTCGGCCGTTTCGTTATGAAAATCGAATGTGAATTGTTCGAGTTCTTCCTGCATCAGAGAAAAAGCATTTTAACCCAAAGACTTAGCCGTGAGAAATCGGAAAAATGGAAAGACGTTTGTAATGATACTTGCACCAGGTTCTGTTGACATTTTACAGAAGCACCTGCCGGCGAACACTTTTGAACGCGGATGGGGCAGATCCGGCGGATGGGAGCGGATATGAAAGTCCATATCCACTCTGATCTGCCCGATCCGCCAGATCCGCGTTAAAAAAGTGTTAAAGATCGAAAAAGTTAATAGGACCTAAAGATATTTGGTTTCGCGGAGATAATAAACATAGTCCGTGACCGGCGGTTCAAAACCTTCCTCTCGCAGCCGCAGGATGATGTTGCCGCGATGCGTCGCCGAATGAATAAGGACGTGTGACATCACCTCGCGATATGTGTTTGTGTACGGAAGCCCGCTGCTGGCAAAATATTTTACCGAAAGATCAAGCCCTTCATCCTCGAACCGCCGCAGCAGTTTTTCGTAAGCTTCGGCCACCTCGCGGGCAAGTTCGCCGCATTCATCCATCGACAGATCGGGCCAGAAATCCATTCCTGTGGAGTTCTTGCCAAACAGCCGCGCGTACCATTCGGCCTGTGCCGTAAGCAGATGCGCCAATATCTGGCGGCACCGCTCGGAACCCGATTCCCTGACGGCTATCAGGACGCGGCGGTTCGCCCAGTCGTTATGATCAAAAAGATTTCTGAGGTGTTCGACGGTCTGCATCAGATCATTCAACAGCGTGGCGTTTCAGATCTTCCAGCGAAACCACGCTCAGCGCCGCCTCGTGCGTCGCCTCAAGGTAAACACGCGGTGCCATACTGTTTTCGAGTGCCTGACGCCACCGCAACATGCATAGGCACCATTTATCGCCCTCTTTCAGGCCGGGAAACGAATACTGCGGCATCGGTGTTGAAAGGTCATTGCCGACGGCCTTTGAAAACACCAGGAAATCGTCCGTGACCTCGATGCACACCGTGTGGCGGCCCGTATCGTCAACGCCCGTGCGGCAATAGCCGTCACGGTAAAATCCGGTCATCGGGTCGGTGCAGCAGCTTTGCAGCTCGCCGCCGAGGACATTTTTGGGTTTGGGCTGATGCCCGTTGCCATTGCCGTTAGTGTAGCTCATATTACGATGTATAAATGATACAACACTCGGGCCGTTTTGGTCATGAAGTCTGCGGAGCAGACGATATATCGGTAGCTACAGGTGGAGCAGAGCGGAACCTGTAGTCAAGTCAAACCAACTCCGCAAAGCCTGTGGAACAGGCGGAATAAAAAGAATAAAAGCCAATATGCCGCGTGTTTCACACGCTTGGCGAATGTTTCCCGTTTTCTACAGGTTCCGCTTCGCTGCACCTGTAGCTATTACTATTGCCGTCTGCTCCGCAGACTATTTATCCGAGATCGAACTTATTGACCGGATTTCAAAGAATTCTGAAGGCCGAAAACTGTCTGGAAGAATTTCCTGCCGCAAAGAAAAGGGCCGTCCTGTCCGGAGACAGAACAGCCAAATGAAAATAACGACATTATGTTTTCAGTTACTTGGAGTAAAATTCTACGATCTTGTCGATCTCGCAAATGACAGGTATCTCCGTTCCTGCGGGAATGCGAGTAAGCTTTGCCGACATCGACAGCCAGTCGCGTTCGACATAATCGACCCCGACCGGAGACGCGGCCATTGCGTCAAGGATCGGCGAAAGTTTGCGGCTTTTTTCTTTGATGCTGACAACATCGCCCGGTTTTACGCGAAAAGACGGGATGTTCACGCGCTTGCCGTTGACCTCAACGTGGCCGTGATCGACATACTGACGCGCCGCAAAGATCGATTTGGCAAAACCGGCCCTAAGCACGACGGCATCGAGCCGCGTTTCCAGCCGCTGGAGCAGATCTTCGCCCGTCGGGCCTTTTGCCTGCAAGGCCTTGCGAAAATAATTTCGCATCTGCCTTTCGGAAACGTTGTACTGAAAGCGAAGACGCTGTTTTTCCAAAAGCTGCCGGCCGTATTCGCTTTTTGGGATGATGCTCCGCTTTCCGGGGCCATGCTGTCCGGGGCCATAGGGCCGCTTTTCCATGTATTTCACAGCCTTGGGCGTGAGCGCCACGCCGAGTTTACGTGAAAGTTTTACCTTTGGGCCAATATATTTCATATCTTTTCTGTTTCTTCTATCCGGTCGGACCAGTCGTTGAGAAGTTCTTCTTCATCAAGTATGTCCTGACGAGCCTCTGCAAAAAGCTCGGCAACATACATAAATGTTTCGCGGCTGAACGAAAGCATCGTCGAGCCGTATTCAAAATGAACACATCCGCTTTCGCACGCAAAACAATCTATGTCCTCAAGCCCCGGCTCGCTTTGTGATGAATGCTGAAGCATCAAAACCTCCCGTTTCCGATCCGCTGAATATCGCCGATCGTTTGAAATTATAATTCCTTATTGAAAATGACATCTATTTTCAATAACAAGTATATAAGAATAGCAAAAACACAAAATGTGTCAAATAGCGGCTGGTATAAACGGTAAAAAAATCAGGATACAGACACTTGGATGAATAATGGAGAAGCTGACAGGACTAAAGCATATACGAATTGAGTGTAAGGAAAAAAGAGCAGAGGTCAGAGGCTTTTGAAAAACCGGATTCGGCTGTGCCGCATTGCACTGCGGTCGGAGCTATGCCCGACCGTAAACTTTCCTCATTATTTTAAGGAGGCTGTGCCTCTATCTAACAGATCGGAGGCAAAGCCTCAAAAAGCTATATACAGCGTGACGGTCGGGCGCAGCACCGACCGCGATGCGTGATGGCACAGCCCCAGCAAAAGTTTTTCAAATGTATCCTGATGATCCGCCTGCCATACGCCCAACTTGCAACCGCTCCAAACGGCCAGGTCAGCCGTCCTTTTTCTGAAACGAGGATCGTTTGAAATGTGCGGTATGAAAAAATGCGGCCGGGTACGCCCCGACCGCATTGTATAGGAATAAGGATCAAGTTGAGACCGGCGGCACAAGCTATTCATGCCGGGCTGCCGATCAATGAGCGATGCTACCTTCTCCGGCGACGGCCGGAAGAACGAAAAGACCGACCGGAAGACGGACTCTTTGACGCAGCCTCCATCGGTTTTACACCGCCAAAATCCGGCAGGAAAACACGCTCGACCTGCTGGCCGGTCAGCTTTTCTATCGCCCGCAGAGAGTATTCTTCCGCGAGGGTGCAAAACGTGATCGCCTGGCCCTTGTTGCCGGCTCGGCCCGTTCGGCCGATACGATGCACGTAATCCTCAGGTGCTTCCGGCACGTCGTAATTGATAACGTGAGAGACCGAGTCAATGTCGATCCCGCGTGCCGCCACATCCGTCGCCACCAAAATGCGTGTACGTCCTGATTTGAAGCCTGCGAGGGCCGCTTCACGCTGCGACTGCGAACGGTCGCCGTGTATCCGGTTGGATCTATGCGCTTGTTTTTCGAGAATATGGGAAATACGGTCCGCACCGCGTTTCGTCCGCGTGAAGACCAGAACACGTTCGAGGTCGTCTTTGGCAAGAAGATCGAGAAGCAGGGGAACCTTGAACTGATGAGCTACGGGATATGCCTTTTGCTCTATCGTCACCGCCGCATTGCCGCGTCTTGAAACCTCAACGTATGTCGGATCTTTCACTATCTGACGGGCGATGCGTTCGACCTCGCCGGCCATGGTCGCGGAAAAGAACAATGTCTGCCTGTCCTCGGGACACGCCTTTGCTATCCGCCTGATCGCGGGCAAAAAGCCCATGTCCAGCATTCGGTCGGCCTCATCCAGAATAAGCGTGGTCAGGTGGTTGAATTTCACCATTCCCTGATCCATAAAATCGATCAGCCTGCCCGGTGTGGCGATCAAAATATTGACGCCGTTCCTTATCGCCTGTGTCTGTCGGCCATAACCGGTTCCGCCGATAACAGCGGCACAGGTAATGCCCTTCGGCACGAACTTGCGGCATTCGGCGTCTATCTGGACTGCCAGTTCCCGCGTCGGTGCAAGGATCAAAACCGAGGTTCCGGGCCGTTTGTTTATTTTCTGCAAAACAGGAAGCAGAAAAGCCGCTGTCTTTCCCGTTCCCGTCTCAGCGGTACCGATGACGTCGCCGCCATTAAGAATGACAGGTATTGCCTGTTCCTGTATGGGTGTCGGCTTGGTAAAGCCGTGTCGCTTACACTTTTCGACCATGTCGGAGCGCAAGCCTAGTTCATTAAAAGTCATTTATATTTATACTTGGTCAAACAGAAAGACCGGGGGCATCGGGCAGGATCGGTTTTGGCGTTCCATAGACCAAATGCGTCACGCACGGCCGCATAAAACGGCGGCCTCCGCAGGCAAAAATGCCGCAGGCAGATCATCTGTGATCGGTGAAGAAGTTATCTAACGGTGGGTAAAACTTTCGGTGTAACGGTAAGCAGCGAATGACCAACGCGAGAAGACAGGGGAAATGGTTCCCCGGCCGCTTCTGACAGCTATTTATTTATCTTCCTCTCAAAATTCACTATCGCTGACTCACAATGAGTGCGAAATTACCGTCGATAAAACCGAGGGAAGCAGTTCAAACTATTAGACTACAATAATTTACAAAGAGTTGCAACCCTTTATGTCGTTCCAGGGATAGCGGCTTTGCCGGAATGTGTCCTTTTATGATCTCTCCATGTGCTGAAACCTTCCCGAACAAGGCCCGTTATGCAGCGGCGATTTTGAAACAGCAGTTTTATCCATGCCGACGCTCCCATCTGGGGAAAATAGATGCCCCGGAAAAACATCCTAGCCACAAGATGGCTGATGCGGGTCTGTATCGGTGAATCGGCAATGGCCTCGATCGCCGCCATATTCCGCTCCGGGCTATATGAACGAGACCATGCCGAGATGGTTTCGGTCCGGGCCTCTTCTATCGTCATCTTTGCGGGCTTGTGAGCCATTACGAATTGGGCGAAATCCTGCCAATGTTTGGGACGTTCCAGCCGGCCTGCCTTTTGCAGTCGTTCATAAAGCGGCGTGGCCGGAAACGGGGTCAGTTGGCCGAATACCGGAAGCCCCGGCGGCCAGCTTTCTATCTCATCCACGGTTCTGGCTCCTACGCCGACCGTGTCATTGTCCATCCCGAAAATAAATGATGTGATGGCGTAAATATCGCGGCGTGCCAAACCCTGCAAAACGGCCCCGTAATTAGCGGGTTTTGAGAATGTTTTATTTACGTCCGCCATATTTGCCGGATCGATCGACTCCATTCCGATAAAGATCCAGCGGCCGCCCGAATCCGCGATCAGATCGACCAGTTCTTCATCGGCTAACAGGTTAGCGCTGATCTGAGCCACCCAGGGCAACTGTGCTCCCGCGGCGATCATGTCCCGAAGCAGTGATTTTAGCCGTTTTTTGTTTATGGCGAGGTTGTCATCAATAAAGAAAACGGCGACCTGGCCTTTTTCCTCCCGAGCGCGTGCCTTGAGGCGGAGCAGTTCATCAACAACACTTTCGTTCGTACGAAAACGGATCGAATCGCCGAAAAATCCTGTGACGGTACAGAACTCGCAGCCGTAAGGACAACCGCGGCCTGTTTCAATGGGTACAACGAAAAATTTCCCCCAACCGGTTCCAAATCTGGACAAGACCGGCTTCAGGAATTTGGGGACAAGGCTGAACTGCTCAAGATCGAGCGTTTCCCACGGGATATGCGGATACTCCTGCAATCCGGGTTTGATGTCATTGCCCTTTGCGTCAAGTTCAGGCTGATATCTGTCCTTTAACCTGCCATTTGCGGCATCCTCGACTATCAGGGGCCATGTTGCGTCAGCCTCACCGAGAGCCACCGCATCGGCATGACGCGGGCCGCCGTCCAGTCCCAGGGCCTCGTCAGGACACTCCGTCACATGCGGGCCGCCCATCACGACCTTGATACCGGCTTCGCGCAGTGCATCGGCGACCTGATAGGCCCGTGCGACCATGCGTGTCATTGACCCGATACCGACCAATCCGATGTCCTGATCCTGACAAAAACGAACAAGTTCTGACCTGGTCATTGCCTTGGCATTTCCGTCGATCAGGATCACCTCATGCTCTTTGGGCGTAAGGGATTGGAGCAGGAACATCCACAAATGCGGCATGAAATTGCGTGTAACGCCGTTGTCCGGATTGTATAGCAGAATTTTCATCTCTCTTTTGGCATGTCAACTGGGAATTTCGCAAAACCTGAATGAACAAATATGTTTTCCTTTAGGCCGGTCAAGCACCCTTGGCCTCTGTGTCGCCTGCCTTGCGTTTAGCTACCGGCCTGGCATACCCTTTTCGCTCGACCAGCAGTATGGAGTTTAATCGGATGCGGCGCTTTTGCGGCGATACCTGTGCCGGGTCCGCATTAATGTAATCAAAATCGAATGAATACGTAAAATGCCCCATTGTGAGCTTTTTGCCAAAACCTTCATCCAGATGAAAGGTTATGGCGTCAGCATATTTACCCAGGCTTTCGTCCGCGTAACCCAGTATTTCACCAAATTTATCGTTCAGATATACCGGAACGCTCTGAACGGGTTCGCACCTGCCTGATATATCACCGAGTACGTGGCGCCGGGCCATAGAGATGGTATTAGTTGACATGGGTTCCTCCGGATGGTTGAAATAATTTGGAAAGGCCGGCAGTTTTTTGACTCCGGCCTTTCTCATTGAAAGACCTACCGGCCTTACCAGTTAGATTTGCCGTAGCCGCCGCCGCCGCGTTTGTCGCCGCGTCCGCCGCCGCCAAATCCCCCACGTCCGCCGCCGCCGCTGCCGCGGCTCTCTTGCGGCTTTGCTTCATTGACCTTTAGTTCGCGGCCATCGAGTTCTTTGCCGTTGAGCTGTTCGATAGCGTTTCGGCCTTCGTCCGCGGACGACATCTCGACGAAACCAAAACCGCGCGAGCGGCCCGTTTCACGATCTTCGATAAGGTTGGTTGATACGACCGTTCCCGCTTCTGCAAAAAGCTGTTCCAGGTCGCCGACTGATGTATTAAAGGACAAGTTTCCTACGTAAAGTTTCATTTTAATTCTAATTTCCATTTCGCCCTGCTTTCGGGGCGTGCCTTGAGAAGCTTTAAGAGTAGGAACTTTACTTTTACCTCGAAAGACCTGATCTCGGATACTCAAAAATTCGTTGAGAGCACTTCTGCTTTTCCCTAAGGGGCCTGCTCTCAAACTTATCCGAAAACCGTTTAGGCGAAGCGCGTCGTAACGAAATCAACGCGAGAGTAGGATCAATACCCTTAACAATGACATGAAACCGTTAAAATAGCAACGTTATCAGGCCTTTGGTCACTCGGCGATAAAGAAAAAGATGGCGATATGACAATGCGGGCAAACTTTTTGATCTCGGGACGGCGAAGGTGAGTTCGGCAAATACAAAGCCTTTTTCCGTTTGACGCCATAGCTGACAATGAGGTGGTGTTCCCGGGTGGATTCGAACCACCGGCCTTTCGCTTAGGAGGCGAACGCTCTATCCAGCTGAGCTACGGGAACACGTCAAGGCTGACGAATTTCAAGAATTGTATTTTAGCAGAGACTTGACGTCGTAGCCATCAAACCTGGCACGCGGATTCAAAAATTCCAGTTCAACGACGACGTGAACGCCGGCGACGCTGCCGCCCATCTTTTCGACCAGATCGACAACGGCGCGCGCCGTTCCGCCGGTTGCCAACAGGTCGTCAACTATCAGTATCCTTTCGCCTTTTGAAACGGCGTCGCTGTGTATCTCGACCGTGTCCTGGCCGTATTCCAGATCGTATGAGACGGAGATGGTCTCCGAAGGCAGTTTTTTCGGTTTTCTGACCGGGACGAATCCGACGCCGAGCTGATATGCCAGCGGCGCACCGAAAATGAACCCGCGCGATTCGATGCCGATGACCTTGTCTATGTCCAGGCCGCGGCATTGTTCGGTCAGGGCGTCAATTGTCTGCTCCAGCCCTTCGGCATCCTTGATGAGCGTTGTGATGTCGTAAAAATTTATGCCCGGCTTGGGAAAATCGGGGACTTCTCTGATGAGTTTTTTGAGTTGTTCCATTCTGTGTCGGTTGTAAAGATCCTTGGATCGTGTCTCCTGTTGCAAAATAAATATCGGTCAGCTTTCTATGCGAAACGTGGAATACGCCCGATCGGTGTCAAGCACTATTTCTTCCACATGTTCCACTCTGGAGCCGTTCGGCCCGGCGGCCAGGTCCTCGGCAAAATGCTTCATCGCCTGTTCGCCGCCCTGAGCGAAAACTTCGACCCTGCCGTCGGGCAAATTCCTTGCATAGCCAAAAACCTGATGCGTTCCGGCGGAGCGAAGCGCAAAATACCGAAACCCGACGCCCTGAACGATCCCGCCTATTAAAAATCTTCTTGCGATCATCATCCGGTCTCGTTTCAGCCAAGGGCATCCAAACACTCGCCCAAGCTCCGCTGGCGACATGTGTATATCGGCATACCGCGCATCGTGAATTTGCTGGCTGTGGTACGAGCGAGTTCATCGGCAAGGTTGAGGAAATCTCTCGGCTCGTCCGTTTCAAATGAGATTATATAATCCTGTTCGCCAAATCCAAATGCGTGGGTCAGGTGAATGCGTATGTTCGGGAATTTTTTGCCGACCATGAAATTCTCTTCCATCAGGGCGTCCCTTTCGTCGATCGTCTTTTCGCGCCATTCCCTGTTTTTAACGCAAGGATACAAAAAATGGTATGCCTTCTCACCCGCATTAACATAAAAACGGTCCTCTGAGCTGTCCGAAACGAACATCATCCTTTTGGTTGAGGCAAGGTAATTGTCGGCGGTTTCCAGATAGCTGCCAAAACGCGTGTGAAAAAGAGCTGAGGTCATCTCCTGTATCAGGTCGAGCGAATTACTGATCCGCCAAAACATCAGGTCTGCCTTTGAATCAAACCCGACCAACGAATAGCTGAACAGAAGCATTTCCCCGCGAAAACGGTCGAATACCTCGGTAAATTCGGCCTTGTATTCCCTTTTCGCCTCGTCGTCAAGCCGCCGCCAGTCTCTATCGACCCGCAAAAGCATGAAATTCACGAACTGGCTTTCAATTACTGGAAACGGACGCGGTTCCGCAACGTCCTCAACCAGCCGCAGCCCGCCGGCGTCGGCCGTTTCCTTTGGGGAATTTACAAGTTCAATGGGCAAAACATCGTCTCCGTTCACGCTTTACTGCAAGAAAGATTCTGCCAAGTTTCGCTTTGATTGTCCAAAAGGTGTTTGAGAAATTGGGGCTGGAGTCTGGAGTTTTGGGTCTTGGGTCTTGGGTCTTGGGTCTTGGGTCTTTGGAATCTGGAATTTGGAATTTGGAATCTGGAATTTGAAATTTGGAATTTGG
>CAZOXY010000012.1:0-45370 GCA_964583955.1 uncultured Chloracidobacterium sp.
TCAGCAAACTGACCGCCGTTATCTGTTCGCCGGTGCCGGGATGGGTCACCGACACCTCAAAATAGGACGTGATCGCCGACAATATGATCACGATGACCGCAAGGATCACAAAAAGCGTCGCCGGATGGGGCAACATGTTCCCGATCCGCTCAACTCGTGCGAGAAATCGGTAAGCGAACGACATTTTAGACAGCTCATTCTCTGTGGTTTCTTCGGTATTCAATTTTTGCCTCCGTTTTTGGGGAGAAGAGAGATTCTCGAAAGTTTAGACGTAAACCGCAGAAATTGCCAGTATTCGCGGTTTATACTAGAATCAACGCTTTACCGAGGGCAGTTATTTTATATGTTAAAGAAAGTCAGAAAAGCAGTTTTTCCCGCCGCCGGACTCGGCACGCGTTTTCTTCCCGCGACAAAGGCCTCGCCAAAGGAAATGCTGCCGCTTGTAGATAAACCGCTTATTCAGTATTCGGTGGAAGAGGCTGTCGCCAGCGGGATCGACTCGATCCTCATCATCACGGGCCGCGATAAATCGGCTATTGAGAATCATTTCGACATCTCGTTCGAACTTGAACAGATGCTGAAAGAACGCGGCAAGGACGAGATGTTCAAACAGGTCCGCGCCATCACCGACATCGCCAAGATCAGCTACACACGGCAAAAGCAGGCACTCGGTTTGGGACACGCCATCTATCAGGCAAAGGATTTTGTCGGTGACGAACCTTTTGCCGCTCTGCTTGCTGACGACATCGTTGATGCTGAGGTTCCGGCCCTGGCTCAGATGATAAAGATCTATGAAGAATTTGGCTGTCCCGTCGTCGCGACGATGCAGGTCGAGGGCGAGGCCATATCACGCTTTGGCGTGATCGACGCCGAAGAGGTTTCGCCGGGCGTTTTCAAGATCAATGACATGGTCGAAAAGCCTGCGTATGCGGACGCTCCGTCTGACCTTGCGATAATCGGCCGCTATATCTTCACGCCGGATATTTTTGAAGCGATCGAGGAAACGGAACCCGGTTCCGGCGGCGAGATACAGATAACGGACGCAATGCGGCTGTTGCTCAAAAAGCGCCCGTTCTACGCCGTGCGCCTTGAAGGAACGCGGCACGATGCGGGCGACAAGCTCGGCTTTCTCATCGCAACGGTCGAATACGCATTGAAACGCAACGACCTGGGAGCGGACTTCCGGAAATATCTAAAAGGTCTTGATCTTTAAACTTCACGCTAAAGGGTTGAGGAAAGATCTCGGCGTCTGCCGGTTCAGATCAATTGATGGCTGAAGGCTGTCAGCCGTCCGTTTTCACACGGCCGGGTATCAACGAGGATCATTTTTTTCGCAGGTTCTCCAATGGCTTTACGCGGGCCGCGGCAAGCGCGGGATAAAGGCCCGCTATCGCTGCCAGCAGTATCGCCGTCGGAACAGCCATTGCCGCGTCCGCCCACGAAGGCATCAGCCGAAATGTATTCACCAGATAAATATCGCCGGGAATGTTAATCTCCCACACGCGGTTCACAAACCACGACGCCACAAATCCAAGCATGACACCGGCGACTGCTCCCGCAAGGCCGACCAGAACCGCCTGTGCCAGAAAGATGGTGATCACCTGCCGCGTTTTGATGCCGCACGAACGCAGCACGGCAATGTCCGCGCGCCTTTCCGCAACGAGCAGCGAAACGGCAGCGGCGATATTTGCGGCGGCGATGATGCCGACGAACAAAAAGATCAGGAACGCCGCTCTGGATTCGAGATCGAGAGCCGAAAGGACCGTACGGTTCGCCTCCTGCCAGCCGAGAACACGAAACTCATCTCCGACCAACATTCTGATCCGTTCCGCGACGGTTTCGGACGTCATCGCGTCATTCAGTTTGAGCCGCATTTCAACGGGCGTGAACCGTTCCGCTCCCGTTATAGCCGCAAATTCGAGCAGTGACGCATTCATCGTCGCCGAATCGACATCGTAAACCCCGGAATCGACGACCTGGGTAATATGGATGCGTGTTGTTCGCGGTTCGGCCCCTTCGGCAAAGACGATAATTTCCGCCCATTCACCTGCCTTTACACTGATCTGTTCGGCCAATTCGCGGCCGATGCGAACGCCTGCCGGCCCGTCCGCATCCGCTGACGTCAGGATCGCGAATGCCCTGTTATCATTCCCGGCCACAACAGCGTGAACCGACGCGGCTCCCGTAACCGTGTCAATTTCTTCCAATTCCAACAGTTTTTGAGAAAGCTCCGCGACATCGGCGATATTTTTTCCGTCACGGCGAAAAACCGTAATGTGTGGCGTCGAGGCAAGCAGTTTTTCTTTTAACTGCAAATGAAACCCGCGAGTTACCGCCGATGTAACGATAACGCCCGCCACAGCAGTGGCGATTCCCAAAACCGCCAGAATTGCCGTAAAACGCGCCAACCCGCCGCGCCCGAGGTCGAGGAATCGAACCGCAAGTTTCATCATCCGCAGCATCGCTTAATTGTAAGCGTCTTCCGCCGTTTTGTTAACTCTCGCTGTTGTTCGCAAAAGCCGGGCGATTTGGTTAAAATCGAAATGCTTGGATTTCATTGTTTTTTAACATAAGTAATGCCTTTGAGCAGAATAGAAGAGGCCGTTGCGGACATTCGCGACGGTAAAATAATAATCATCGTCGATGACGAGGATCGTGAAAATGAAGGCGACCTTGTTTGCGCGGCGGAAAAGGTCACGCCCGAAATAATAAATTTCATGGCGGTTCATGGCCGCGGGCTTATCTGTCTGCCAATGACGGAAGACCGTTGCGACGAGCTTCAGTTAACGCCGCAAACGGCCAATAACACCTCCAGCATGGGAACGGCGTTCACTATTTCCATCGAGGCACGTGAGGGCGTGACGACAGGCATATCTGCCGCCGACCGCGCAAAGACCATTTTGACGGCGGTCGATCCGGCAACTCGCCCCGATGATCTTGCCCGGCCGGGCCACGTGTTTCCGCTGAGGGCAAAAAAAGGCGGCGTCCTTGTCCGCGTCGGACAGACCGAGGCCAGCGTTGATATCGCCCGTATCGCCGGTTTACGGCCAGCGGCGGTCATCTGCGAGATAATGAACGATGATGGCACGATGGCCCGAATGCCGGAACTCGAGGCTTTTGCCGAAAAACACGGGCTGAAGATCATCTCCGTCGCCGACCTTGTAAGGTATCGTGTTGAAAAGGAAACACTTGTCCGCCGCGTTGTCGAGACCGACCTGCCGACGCTTCACGGCCCTGCCCGTGCGTATATTTATGAGAACGCGATAAACGGCGAAACGCACGTTGCGCTTTCGTTCGGTAACATTTCCGGTGCAACCGAGCCTGTTCTGGTTCGCGTCCAAACCGAGAATGTGACCTTTGCAATGTTCGGGGCATCGGTCGGCGAGGCCGGCCCGGCGATGAAGGATTCATTAAAGATGATCGGCGAAATGGGTTTGGGGGTTTTGCTCTATATGCGTCAGCGTGACAATGACCTCGATCTGGTCAATCAGCTCCGAACCTATGCCCTGATGCAGGAAAAGGATATTGATTTTCAATCGGCAAAACGCGAAACTGGTTACGGAAAGGTCCACGACTATGGCATCGGCGCCCAGATATTAAAAGATCTTGGCCTGACCAAAATACGGCTGCTGTCTAATCACCCCCCAAAGATAAATGCCCTTGAGGCATTCGACCTTGAGATCGTTGAAACCGTTAGTCTCTGAGATTTCGGCAGGCGCCGAGGTGTTTTCTGATCAATAATGTCGGAAGAACTGACAGAAAATTTAGAAGAAGGAACCGCTGAGGAACCGGTTAATACACCGCCGGCCCGGAAATGGCGGTTTCTTTCACGGCGGCGAGTGTTGGCGACACTCGCTGTCGCGGGCGGACTTTGCATTCTTCTGGCCGTTTTCGGCCTGGTGGCTTACAGATACGGCGTCCTGGACTCGTATATCAAAGATCAGTTCATCTCAAAACTTTCTGATATCGGGATGGATTTCAGCACCGATTCGCTCCGGCTGACCGTCTCTCCGCTGGCTCTTGAGGTGAGGAACGCGACCTTTACCGACAAGGTATCCGGCGAAAAACTGATCTTCATCAGACGAGGCTATCTCGGTCTGACCATTACCGATCTTTTGGCGTGGCAGCTCAGCCGCGAGATCAGCATTGACACGACCGACATCGAAGGCGCGGAGGTTTGGGTGAAATTTGACGAGAACGGCCGGTCAAATTTTTCCAACCTGACCTTTGTCGAAGAGGAAAGCGAATCGCGGATCAGTTTCAGATATACCTCAATGAAACTTCGCCTCACTGACAGCGTGATCCACGTCGGCGATGTTTCGCGAAAACTGTCAGGTGAGGCTAACAACCTTCAGGCATTCTTTGAGCCTGAGGATGCCAGCGTTCCTGATGAGCAGAAGAATTATCGGTTCCAGGTAGCATCAACCAATTCACGCTTTGTTTACGATGAAAGCGTCCTTAATGAGATAAACATACGGTCGAACGGATCATTTAACCGCGAGGGCGCGCAAATAACAGAGCTTCGCATAGACACGCCTGTCGGCACATCGGCTCTTTCGGGAACGATAACGGACTGGAGCCGGATCATCTACGACCTGAACATCGAATCCACCGTTGACCTGACGCAAACTTCGGCAACATTCCCGCTTGGAACCGCATTGCGCGGCGTCGGCAATTTTAAGGGCAAGGTCAGCGGCAGCGGCGAGGATTACCGCATCGACGGCAGGATCGATTCGGAAAGCCTGACGGCGGACGGCATTTATCTGAAAGGTATTGACATTGAGGCAACCGTCGCCGGAACAAATCTGAATTACGAAGCCAACGGACGAGCGGTCGCCGAACTGCTGACCTTTGAGGATTTCCGCATAGAATTTCCAAAGATCGCCGGAAACGTTCGCGGAACGGGAACGGATTTTCGCTGGGTCGGCGAGCTTCAGGCGGCGTCGGCAAAATTTGGCAGCCTGGGTATGGCGGGCCTTTTCGTTACTGATGCCGTTGCAGAACTCAAGGACAAAAAATTGACCGCCACGGCCGGCACCGCGCGAACACAGATGTTCTCGGTCGGAAATACTGAGATCGACGACCTCTCGACGGCCGGACTGCGGCTTACAAGAGAGGGTGACGTGACCTCGCTCTCGGCACCTTCGGCACGTGCGAATGTTTTCAGGACAGAGGATTACGACATTCGAAACATCGAAGGCCGTGAACTGAGGGTTCGCGACGATCCGAACTCAACGACCATCGACATCGAAGGGCTGAAAGCGGCTGAGGCAAATGCAAAAGGCACTAAACTCAGAAACCTGACCGCAAAGGATTTTCGTTTCAAGGACCAGCCAAACTCGATCGACCTTTCAGCCAACGATCTGCGTGCGGAAAGGCTTGATGCCGACGGCACACGCATCGACGGCCTGTATGCCGAAACGGTCACGCTCCGTGATAACGATGCCGAAACGGTGATCTACTCAGACAAAACACGCATCGCCAAACTGGAAGCGGGCGGAGCCATACTTGGCAGCCTTAACGTTGCCGGTGTCCGCCTGACGATACGCCAGGGACGCGTTGAGGCAAGATCGGATGACATAGACGCGGGAACTGTCCAACTGGCAAGTTCTGAGGCATTGCCCGAGGGCGGTACGCTTGAGGAAGTGAAGATCGGCTCGCCCGTTTACGTCCTTGAAAGATCAGGACGCTATCGAGCCTCAGCGGATATGAGCCTCGGCGGCGGCATCATCGGCAGCATACCTCTGGGCAACGCACGTGCTTTGGTCAGCGTGACAAATGACGGCGCGGAACTGAACGAACTGGTCGCGGAAGTAATGGACGGCCGGGTCGAAGGCAGCGGCAATATCGCATTTTCAACACGCAGCCGCTCAAACATCAATGCAACTTTCACGGGCCTTGAGCTTTCTAAACTGATCGCGATGCAGGCCGGCCGCGTGTTTCCCTTTGAAGGCACGACCGACGGCTCTGCCGATCTTTCGTTTGACGGCACTGACTTTTCGACAACAAGCGGGAGAATAAAAGCGGACATCGCCGCCAATGCCGGAAGCGATACGGAAGGCCGCATTCCGGTAAGCGGAACGGTCGAACTGGCGGCGGACATGGGGCTTTTCAGCATCGACCGCGCGCGGCTGAAAACAGAACGTTCAGAATTGTCTGCCTCCGGACGGTTCGATCTTCGCGGAGACCGTTCGGACATGAACATCGTCCTCGATTCTTCCGACGCGGAAGAGATCGACCGCCTTCTCCGCGTTTTGAACGTGTCGCCGACGCTTACCGAACAGCTTGACACGTTCCAGGTCAGGATGGCGGGAGATCTGAAATTTGACGGCAGACTGACGGGCAACCTGACCTCGCCGCTTGTTGACGGACGCGCCTCGCTTGCGTCGCTTTCGATGCGCGGACGCGAACTCGGTTCATTGAGTACGGACATAAATGTTGGAACGTCCGGCGTGATAGTTGACAATGGAAGGCTTTCGGCTTCGGATGGCGGCAGCATCACATTTGCCATAAACATTCCCTACACCGGAACGAATAATATCTCGGTTGACGCCACACTCTCGGACGTGAACGCAGGCAGCCTGCTTACCGCTCTTCCGGCCGACCTTCCCGAAAATCTGCGTGCTTTTACCGGCAGAACGTCCGGCACGATAAAGCTCGAAGGCCTTCCAAACGAATCTCGCGGCGATGTGAATATCTCCGCTTCAAGCGGGACATTGGGCGGCCAGCCGTTTGACGGTTTTTCGGCAAAAGCTGTTTTTTCCGGAACGCTTATCACCATAGAAAAAGCAGGCATCACCGCTTCCGGCGGCGAATTGACCGCATCGGGTTCTTACGATCACGCCAGTTCCGTGTTTGACCTGAAACTGGACGGCGACAACATACCGCTGCCGCTTTTGTTGTCGTTCCTGCCGCCGAGCGAAAGCATGCCGTCGATAACCGGCGTGACGAGGGTGAATGCGACCGCTCGCGGAAACGCGAACGACCCCGCAACATTTTTTGTGCAGTTTGACGGAGCCGCGGGTGATGTCGTCATCAACGAAAATCCTTTTGGCGAGATCACGTTCAAGGGAAACACGGTGAACAGCCTGCTTACCGCCGATCTGACCGCAATGATGGAAGGCCGTCCGCAAACCTTTAGCGGCTCGGTGAATTTCGGCTCGCCTGATATGCCGTTCCGAGTTGAACACGTAATGAACCAAAGTCAGCTTGGGCCGTTCTTTGCCCTGCTTCCGCAGCTTCGCGGCATCGACATCAAAGGCGTCGGCACCGGAAAGGTCGAGTTTGGCGGCAACCTTGCAAGCCGTAACGATAAAGGCGAAGTGGCCTATTCGGCAGCAGGGCTTTCCGGCTCGGCAAATTTCAGCCAGCTTTCTCTTCAGCTTCAGGACACGCCGCTTGTCGCGACCGAGCCAGTTGCCGTCCGTTTCAGCACCAGCGAGGTCGAATTTCAGAGCGTCCGCTTTTCCGGGGCCGGTTCAAACCTGACCATCGCCGGCACAAAGGCGTTGACGGATAACGGAATGAACAATCTGGCGATAGACGGCCGCATCAACCTTGCCATACTCAACGTCTTTCCCGGCATCTCATCCGCAGACACTTTCTTTGCGGGATTTTCGACGGTTTCGATGAGGTTGTCGGGGATCAACAAGACCGCCCGGCTTTCGGGAACGGCAAATCTGGAAAATGCCGCCGTCGCAACATTTATCGGGGCCAGCCGCCTCAGCATGGACCGCTTGCAGGGCCGCGTCCTGTTCACATCCAATCAGGCCCAGATAGACAGCCTGACAGGTTATCTTGGCGGCGGTAAATTCACGGCAACGGGCGGAGCTCTTATCAATGACGACCTCAGCCTTGGCTCATATCGCGTTTCGGTCGTCGGCAGCAATGTGACGGTTCCGCTGCCGGAAAATTTTATCACCACCGGCGACGTTCGGCTTGATATTTCGGGCCGCAGGATCGGGGCCAATCTGACCACAGTTATTGACGGCACTGTCCTCGCTCGCCGCAGCATTTACAGCGAGGACATAGACCTCGCCAGCATCATCAGCGGCCGCCGCGAAGGCTCGCTCTCAGGCGGGGCTTCGACCGGTTTTGCACCGCGTTTTAATCTGACAATATCAGGCCGCAACGCTCTTATAGTAAGGAATAATATCGCCGACCTGACGGCCTCAGCCGATCTGAGGCTGACCGGCACAACATCCAATCCGCAAATATCAGGACGCATAACGGCCAACAGCGGCACGGTCTTTTTCAGAAGGGACCGTTATGAAGTTCAGCGGGCCGTTGTGGAGTTTCCGCCCAACACGGCCATCGAACCGGTGGTGTTTCTGCAGGCAGAGACCGAGATACAGGGCTATCAGATATTTGTGAATCTTTCGGGTTCACTGACGGACACCGAATCCCTTAATTTCTCCGTGCGCTCCAGCCCTGCCCTGCCGCAGCAGGATGTCGTTTCGCTGGTAACGACGGGCAGCCTTTCAAATACCGAATCAGGGATACCGACACTTGCCTCGACCGGCATCAATACGGCGGCCGAGGTGCTGACGGACTCGATCATAAACGAACCGGCACGCCGTGCCACCGACAGGCTTTTCGGCCTGAACGTGTTCGAGATAGACCCGATCATTTCCGGCGAAAGGCTGAACCCGTCGGCACGCCTGACGGTCGGCAGACAGATAAACAACAACCTGCGCGTGACCTATTCGACCAACCTGTCGCAGGATCAAAATCAGGTATTGGCACTGGAATACAGGCTGTCGAACAAAATGTCTTTGGTCGCGCAATACGAACAGCAATCGCTGAGCAATGTGACCCGCGAACGAAACAGTTTCAGTTTTGAAGTACGTTTCAGGAGGCGTTTTTAGAGCGGCGATCGCCGGGCCGGAACAGCAAAAGATGCTTCCTTTCGCAAAGACACGAACGATACTCTCCGCCGCCGGTTTGGTGCGTCGGGCCGTCGCGCGTGTTTTCTCGTATAAAGGCCAATTTGTTTTATTCGCGGCGATCATCTCCTTGTTTATTTTTCCGGCCCTCGCTCAACAGTCATTTGAAGGGAGAAGGATCGAGGACGTCTCCATCCAATTGGAACGCCGTGACTCTGACCCGGCCGCAGCCGAACCTTTTCTGCTGATAGCGGAACGAACCGTCGGCGAGTATTTCTCTTCGGTCAGGATACGCGACGCCATAGCGGGCATCTATGACACGAAACTGGTCGAATTCGTTGAGGTCAGCGCAGACATGTCATCAGGCGGCGTCGATCTAGTTTTCAAGGTCAGGCGAAAGATCGTGGCAAAACGCGTTTCGATAATCATTACCGATACCCTCGAAAATTCCCTGACCGAATCAGAGCTTTTGCTTCGCCTCAATCTGCTCGACCCCGGCACGACCATCGACCAGTCTCTGCTCCAGCAGAACGCGGACCTTATTGTCGAGTACCTGCGTGAGCGCGGATTTTATCGTGCGGAGGCCCGTTTTGAACAGCAGCCGATACAGACCGGGAACGAGGTCGAAGCTGCCGTGACCTTTCGCGTGACGGCCGGACCGCAGGCAAAGGTGAATGAGTTTCAGATAAATATTTCCGGTGCCGAGGCCGAAAAGCTGCGGCGCGGCCTCAAGCTGACGCAAGGAGCCGGATTTTCGCGGGAACAGCTTACAACCGACCTTGAAAGAGTTCGCGAAAACCTTCAGAAAGAGGGCTTTTTGGCCCCGACGCTTGAGGAACCGCGGATCATCTATGACAGCGAAACGGATCTGGTTGACCTGAGGCTTACGGGCAACGCCGGGCCGACCGTCGAGGTGGTCGTCGAGGCGGAGCGTGACCGCGTCGGCCAAAGCACACAGCAGCGTCTGCTCCCGATAAAACGCGATGGCACGCTGGACTATGCCGCCATCATCGAAGGCGAAAGACGGCTGGAGAACCACTATCAGGAACGCGGATATTTCTTTGTGGATGTCACTGCCGTTTGCTCGGTCGATCCGCCGCTGGAAGAATCTGACGCCGTCATACCCAATGACACAGCTTATGTCTGCTCCGCGCTGACCAGCAACGACCTTTCCGGCAAGAACGTCACCGTCACCTATCAGGCAGACCTCAACCGGCGGCTGAAACTGGTTGACATCAGGCTTCGCGGCGTTTCCCAATTTACCGCCGATGACATAAAAAGCACGCTCGGTTCACAGGAAGCGAACATTCTCGGCATCATTCCGCTGTTCGGCTATGGCCGGGGATATACCAGCCAGCGGATACTTGATGAAGACGCCGCGACCATTCGTTCGCTGCTTCGCGAACTCGGCTATCGTGACGCGGAAGTAAGGGTGAATCAGGGTGTTTCGCTGGACGGCGAGAGCCTTATCATCACGTTTGTTGCCGAGGAAGGCGCGGCGACCATAGTTTCGGATGTGAGGATCGAGGGAAACACGGCTTTTTCCGACGCGGTGCTGATGTCAAAGCTGCCCAACCTGAGGGGAACGAACTTTTCGATGGCTCGGGTGCGCAACGGCCAGCGGGCATTGTCGGATTTTTATTCAAACGAGGGATATTTTGACGCGAACGTTACTTACTCCATAGACAGAAGCGAGGCCGGTTCCGGAATGGAATCGCCAAGGTTCAAGATCATCTACAACGTTCAGAACGAAGGCAGGCCCGTCCGCATCGGCGATGTCCACATAGCCGGAAACGTCAAAACAAAGGAAAAGGCGATACGGCGGACGCTTAACTTTCGCCATGACGCTCTGCTTACCTCAGGCGGCGTCTATCGCGGCGAACAAAATCTTTATTCAACGGACGCGTTCGAACGGGTTTCCATCAGAACAAGGCCGGCCGAGGACAAGCCTGACGGCGACAAGGTATATGACCTTTTGGTCGAGGTAGAAGAGCAAAAGCCGAGGCTGCTCCAATGGGGTGGCGGATTTTCGACCGACCTTGGCCTGAGCGGGTTTGTTGACATTCGTCACCTGAACCTTTTCGGCAGCTTGTGGCAGGGCGGCAGCAGGATACGCTGGAGCCAGCGGCAGCAGATCGTCGGGATCGATTTTGTCGATCCGCGTTTTATGCGTGACGGCGAGGACCGCTTTGCACCGCTTACCATCTCTGCCCAGTATCAGCGGGATTCCACCGTGACGCGTTTCTTCCGCTCGGCGTTTGACCGCGGCACTTTCGGGATCGTGCAGAGGCTTGATGAGGAAGGAAATCCTGTTGACGAATTTGGAGCTCCGGCTGACGACCCGACGCTTGACCGCCTGACATTCGCAGCCGAAACGAACAAGACCATCAGCCTCAAGGACAGAAGTATTTTGTTCTTTAAATACAGGTTCGAGCATGTCCGCCTTGCCAATATTCAGAGCCTGCTGATAAAGGAACTGCTTGAACCCGACGACCGCGTCCGCATTTCAGGATTCGGAGCAACATTTGTCCGCGACACGCGCCGCCGCTGCGGCATAGAATATTCTATCCTGGACATCATTGCGCGCGGCGAACCCGGCGAACCGTGCCGCTACAATGCCAGCGACCCGACCGACGGCGATTACCTGACGGCGGAATACAATGTATCCGTTCCGGCGTTGGGCGCCAATATCGGCTTTCACAAGTTTCAGGCGTCGTATAACTATTACTACACCCTGCCAAGGCTCAAGAACACGACCATAGCGGCCAGAGGCATTCTTGGCCTGGCAAGCGTTTTCTCGCGGCCTAACGTACCTGCCTCATCACTGCTGCCCGACATCGAAAAAACGCTTCCCATCAGCGAAAGGTTCTTTGCCGGCGGCGGCAACACGCTTCGCGGTTTTGAGTTTGAATCCGCCGGGCCACGTGTTGTGATCGTTCCGCAGGGAACGTTTCACAACAGCGACGGCGAACCGGTCACTCTTGATCCGTTCACGATACCGCTTGGCGGCAACGCTCTCGCCATAGTGAATATCGAGGCCCGCGTTCCGGTTACGAACTCCGTCAGAATGGTCGGATTTTATGACGGCGGAAATGTCTTTCGGCGGGTGGGCGACCTCTTCAAACCGACCAGCGTTCCCGATTCTGACATCATTCGACGCAACCTGAACGCAAAGTGGACGAACACCGTCGGCATCGGCCTCAGGCTGAAAACGCCCATCGGCGGCGAGTTCGGCATTGATTACGGTTATCTGCTAAGACCGCCGACATTTCTGATCCCGCAGGACATCGGCCCGCCTGCAACGATCAGGTTAAAGCAGGGTCAGCTTCATTTCAGATTCTCGCAGGCTTTCTAACGGCGGGAACTCTCTCAGGTTATCGTGGCAAAAGAAATTATCGCCTGTTCATCGCCTTCATGTGCGGCAAGGTCGTCTCTCAGGAATGGCGATGTTAACGGTCGCGGAACGGGCATGTTCTCAAGATCTTCGACATCCAGAACCTTCATGACCGGTATCAGCTCCTCTGTGACGGCTCCCGTGCGTGAGTTGCGAAGACGATTTATCGCCTTTGAGCGATACATCGCCTTGTCCGCGACAACCACAAGCTCATCAAAACTCTGGCCCTGTGTCGGAAAGCTTGCCGAACCGAAACTGATGCCGACACTTGCGAACTGATCGCCGCCGACGGGCATGGCAAAAGCGCCCACTGTGTCCTCTATTCTTGTGCGGAGCCGTTCCATATAGGTCATGTCCGTGTCAGGCACGATGGCAACGAACTCATCACCGCCGTAACGGGCCAGAAAATCGTATTCCCTTAGCTGGCCGCGAATGAGCTTTGCTATCTCGCGCAGCATATCATCGCCGACGCGGTGGCCGTATGTGTCGTTGACCGACTTAAAGCCGTCAAGGTCAAGTACCAGCAGTTGGAAAGTGGTCGCGCTGCGTCCCGCCCGCATCACCTCTTTGTCAAATTCGATCTGAAGGCTTCGCGAATTTGGCAAACCGGTCATCGGATCGGTCAGCGCGTAGGCCTGTGCTTCGGCGTGCCGCAATGCTTTTTCTATCGCGTCGGCGGCTATGCGCGAAACGGTTTCCAACAGGCGAAGATGTTCGTCCTGATAGCTGGCAACGGAATTTGAATAGAGCGAGACGGCCCCGATGAGCTTTTCCTCGGCGATAAGCGGCAATGAGGTCATTGCGGTAAAATCAAGCACCGCTTCCAGGTCCGAGAAAGCAAAATCCAGCGACGGATCGACATTATCGACCGACGTGCGTTTCTTGAGGACATAACCGGTGGCCCCTTCACCGACCCTTATCCTCTTGCCGGTCAGTTCGATATTGTGCAGCCCGTCAACGAACGCCGCACGGGCGGTTTCGCCCGATTCATCCAAAAGATACACGACGCATGTGTCATACGGAACGAAAGCCGCGACCTTTTGTGTAAAGAGCGACAACGTTTCACCAAGGTTGAGCGACGAACTGAACTCCCGTGCCAGAGAGAAGAGCGTGAAGACCTCATGATTGGCACGCTGGATCTGTTCAACGTAGCTTGGCCGTTCCTCAGTCTGTCCTTCTGCCGTCAGTGTATTCTCATACGACAATCCGGAGGCGATTATCTCGTCATCGAGCGCCTTGAGGTTCTTTATAAAAACTTGTACCAATGCCGGATCATATTGAGAGCCGGCTCGTGAACGAAGAAAATCGCATGCCTCCTCACGCGTGATCGCTGCCCGATAAGGACGGTCGCCGCGAAGCGTGTCAAAAGCATCGGCAATGGTAAGGATGCGCGCCGTTATCGGTATCTGCTTTCCTTTCAGGCCTTCGGGATAGCCGCTTCCGTCCCACGATTCGTGGTGATACTTCACGGTTGGAACGACCGGATAGGTGAAGCCGACCTTTTCCAGAATTGAAGCTCCGACCGAGGCGTGGATCTTCATCTTTTCCATCTCAGCCGGCGTCAGGCGTCCGGGTTTATTGAGAATGTGATCGGGTACGGCTAGTTTGCCTATGTCGTGCAGCAATGCACCGGCCCGCAGGGCGCTTATCTCTTCCTCGGACAGGGCCAGGAGCCTTCCCAATCCGACCGCATAGATCTGTGTACGGCGAACGTGGCCCGTGCCGACCTGATCGCGGGCATCTATCGCCGTCGCAAGTGCCTCGACCGTCGCCAAATGCAGCCGGCTTGCTTCCATTATCTGACGCGTTTTAACGGCCAGGCTGCGAAGATGTATCTTGTAGGCAACGTTTCCGACAACAACGAGCGGGACTATCACAAGTCCGAAATCGAATCCGTAATGCCTGAACACAAGAAATAAAAGTATTGTCCCGAGTATGCTGACTGGATATGAACTGAGGACGGAAGCCACCTCGTCCCATGAAGACGCTTTTTGATCTCGCACCGCCTCCGCACCCTGCCGGACAAAAAGCAGGGCGGCCTTTACGCTGAAATGAGCGGCGGCCATCAATACGGCCGAGATAATGACCTCATTCGGCACGAGCATCGTGTTGAGGCCGGCCATTTCAATGCGATCGGTAAAATTTGTCAGGGCGAGTCCGTAGATCACCGCGCCGATGAATGCCGCTCCGATGTCGGAACAGATGTCGAAAATGTCGTGTTTGTCGCGTTCCCCGAACCGCAGCCTGCCTGTTATCGCAGCGGTCGCAGCCAAAAGTATTCCGCCGACCGGGCCAAGCGAGACGCAGCCCCAAAACGCGACGACCGTATTGGCATCCGCATTGATCCTGGTGCCCGGTATCGTTAGTCTGAAACCGGCCACCAGGATCGTTACGAGTGTGGACGAAGCGAGCAGTATAAATTCAAAAAGCGAAAGCGAGGCCGTCAGATAGAACGCATAGCCGATAAGGCCGATAGCAAGAGCAGATGCTGTTCCATAAAGCATCTTTTCGTTCCTGCTGATATTTGCCGCTCTCTTTCCAAACATAATGATTTGTTTCGGGTACAGGGCCGCCGGTTTCGATCCGCTGAACGGCCGGTGTTGCACGCTTGGGGTCGTGAAACCCGGCCTATGCGGATGATGCCAACGTCCGCCAACGCAATGGCATCGAACAGACGTTATACAAACGCCGTGCCGTAACGGCATCATCGTTACAACAGCGATTTAGACGGTTTTCGCGCTCGTATTTGCAAGCTGAGATCAAATTCGTTCAAATTGACCTGGCAATATGACATCTGTGTTTCAAAATGAATGGCTCGTTCTTTTTCGCGCTCTCGGCGTTATATGTCTGATGTTTGCCGGGACTATGCTGGGGCAGGATGACGATCCGATCAGGATCGATACTGAGCTTGTCACTTTTGAGGTCACTGTTACCGGAAAGGACGGAAAACCCGTTACGGGACTAAAGGCCGGGGATTTTCGTATATTCGAGAGCGGTGTCGAGCGAAAGGTGGATTTTTTTCAGCCAATAAACGACGCTGAACAAAAAAGGCCGATGCTGGTCATTTTCGCCCTCGATGTTTCGGGCAGCATGACCGCTGCCGAAATGGAGAGCCTCCGCGACGCTCTCCAGCGATCCATAAAAAGACTTGCATCGCCGAACACGTATTTCGCAATAATGACATTTGCAATGCGGGTGCGTACGCTTGCAGGATTTTCAAATATCCCGCAGCGTCTGGACCGTTCGCTCGAAAAACTGGCGCGCGACACCGGCGGCCTGTCCACACACGCTTACGATGCCGTCGATGACGCGATCCGGCTGATCGTAAAAAAAGCTCCCAAGAGCATTCGCGGCCAGGTTCCAAAACGTTCGGTGGTCGTAATAACGGACGGATTTCCGGTCGGCGACGTTGTTGCCCCTGAAACGGTGATAGAGCGGGCCAATGCCGCCGAGGTGAGCGTTTATTCCATCATCATGCCGTCGTATTCGCGGCTGCAGGGTACAAAACGCCCGCTGATGACGCCTTTTGAGGCAAGCGGCATGGTTGAAAGAACGGGCGGGATAAATCTGTATGCGGGTGACAAAAGCCTGGAAAGCCTCTTTGCCGAGCTGGAGTCGCAGGTCACGGGATCATACGCCGTTGCCTTTTACCCCGAACCGGGCAGGTCCGCCGATGATTATCGCGAGGTCCGCATCGAGACACAGGAAGGCCTGAAGCTGCGGCAGAACAGGCCCGGTTATCGGCCGCGATGACACGTTGGTCACGTCCGCGCCGTCAGTAACGGTCATCGCCGTAACCATAACCGTCGTAATCTTTGTCGTCGTCGTAATCATCCTCGTCGTCATCGTCCTTCATATCCAGTTCTATCGGGTCCAGCCCGACGACGACGAGGCCCGCACCGCATTCCTCACATGTCACGGTGTCCCCTTGTTCGGATTCCGCATCGACGTAAACTTCTTCGTCACACTCTGGGCAAATGGATGTCGGCATATTTCTTCTCCCCTGAAAACAAACGAATTATTGCTTTAATATCATATCGGATCAGCAACGCCCGGTTGATATGTCGCGGGTTTACTAACCTCTTTTTTTATTCTATTTTTAGACTCATTAGTTTTGCAATTTCCAAATGCGATTTCCATTTAATTTGAAACAAAACGATGCCGATACCGATCTGGACGTGATAGGTTTTGGGACCAACGCTGTCGATTTTCTTATCCGCGTTCCTGAGTATCCGGCCTTTAATTCAAAGGTCAGGCTTTCAGACTACATCAGGGCGGCGGGCGGCGAGGTCGCCACGACCATGGCGGGCCTGCAAAGGCTGGGTTTGCGGACATCCTACATCGGGCGGTTCGGTGACGATGACGCGGGCGGGTTCGGCATGGCGTCGCTGCTTGATGAAGGTGTTGACCTTGCCTACGCCGAAAAGATCGCCGGAGCGGCGACACAGATCGCGTTCATTGTAATCGACGACAGGAACGGCGAACGAACCGTCATCTGGGACCGCGACCCGAAACTTTCTTACAGGCCGGATGAAGTTCCGCTCGAGGCCGTATCGCGTGCGAAAGTTCTGCACTTTACCCCGCATGATGTCGAAGCCTGTGTAAGCATGGCAAGGGAAGCGAAAAACCACGGAGTCATCGTTTCGGCGGACATCGACAATATGTTCGATGGCGCAGAAGAATTGTTCTCCTATGTTGATATCTTCATCGCCTCTTCTGATTTCCCCGCAAAGATATTCGGGCCTGTTGATGAACGAAAAGCTCTGCTCAATTTACAGGACCGTTTCGGGAGCAAACTTGTCGGCATCACATTGGGCCGTGCCGGTTCGCTGCTGCTGTGTGACGGAAAATTTATTGAAACACCCGGCTATGCTGTACCGGGCGGCTGTAAGGACACGACCGGCGCCGGCGATTCGTACCGCGTCGGCCTGCTCTATGGCCTGCTGACCGGAAGCGACATCGAGGAAGCTGCAAAAATGGCAAATGCGGTCGCCGCATTGAAATGTCGCGCCGTCGGAGCCAGAACGGCCCTACCGACAAAGAGAGAATTGTTGGAAATGATCTAATAAAAAAAGCGGACAGGCTTAAAGACACTGTCCGCCAAACTTTTCGATCTGCCGCGATCTACGATCTGTCGTTAAAGAACCCGATCACCAATGCCCACGCATCCGCCGCGGCATCAGCATCATAGACCTCAGGGCGGGTGTCGTTAAAAAAAGCGTGGTCAGCCTCATATTTGATCGATTCTACCGGTAATTCATATTTTTCGGCTGCTGCTTCCAGTTCCCCGACTTTTTCCGTACTTATCCAGTAGTCACGCGTTGCTGAAATAAAGACCGTCGGCACACGCAGCTTTCTCAGCACATCTTCCTCAGGTATGTCGCCGTAAAACGCGGCAGCGGCGGAAATGCCTTCGACCTCACACGCCGCGCGCAAGGCAAACGTCCCGCCCATGCAATAGCCGGTGATGCCGACATGGGACAGGCCGTATGCTTCACCGGACTTTGCGATAGCGTTCCTGATGGTGTCGATGCCATCCTCAATTTCCAATGCGTGCATCAGTTTTGAGGCTTCATCGGCATCCTTTGTCACCTTGCCTCTGTAAAGATCGGGGACGATGGCAATAAACCCTTCTGACGCATATCGCTCCGCTATATCCTTGATATGATCATTGACGCCCCACCATTCCTGAATGATGAGCACAGCCTTTCCGTTGCCCGCGTCAGGTTTGACGACGTATGCGGTCGTGTCACCGTTTGCCGTGCCAAAAGTCAGTGTTTCTGTTGAAGACATAAAAAACCCTCCGAAAACCTCGTTTTTTCCCAATTATAAACGAAGCCTTCGGAGGAAGTAAGCGAATGGAGACGCTTTTAAAAGAATCTGACTGTGTAGCCAAAGCGAATGCCCCGGCCGATCTCCGGCACAAGGTCTTTCACAAAGCTGAGGTGGTTGCGATACAGCTTGTTGGTCAGATTGTATGCGTTCACCGAGAAAACATGCGCATGGTGCTGACGCCCGATGGCATATGAACCCGCGATATTCAGCAGGCCGTAACCGGCGGTCTGCGTTTCAAGCGGCGACACCTTCTTTTGCCGCGCGGCAAACAACAACTCCGGCCGAACCGTAAGGTCTTTGTATCTGAGATCAAGCCCGAGCCGCACTCTGGCAGGCGGTATGCGCGGCAGGTTCTCGTCCCTATCAGTTAATCTTGCCCGCACGGTATCAAAATTCAGAAACGCTCCGACAAAGCGGTTAAAGCTCGCCTCTGCCGACAGTTCCGCTCCGGTAAATGCAGCGTTGTCCTGCGTGTAATTGCCGACGAAAAGGCCGTGTTCGGTATCCGGTTCGCCGTCGTCATCCTCATCCGCCGCCGCAAGATAGACAAAATTGCTGATGCTGTAGTGGAACACATCGCCCGTTAATCTGAACCTATCGGATATATGACGAAGCGATACGTCAATGCCGTTCGAGCGTTCCGTTTTCAGCGCGTCATTGCCGACCTCGTAGGTCATATTGCCGATGTGCGGGCCGTGATTATACAGTTCTTCAAGAGCGGGAGAGCGTGTCGAATGCGTGTAGTTCGCAACCAGCGCGCCGCCTTCCCACAATCCGACGTTTATGCCCGCTCCGCCGGAAAAGGCCGTAAAGCCGCGATCGGTCAACAGCGGATCTTCAGGATTATAGCGATTGTTCTCGATGCGTCCGCCAAACTGGAACTTGACCCGGTCAAGATCGACCTCTTCAAGGGCGTATGCCGAAAAAGAGTTATGCGCGATCTTGCCGTTGACCAACTGTTCCTCGCCATCCACGCGGTAATTGCGGTTAAAACCCTCAAACCCGAACCGCCCCGTAAGCCTTCCCGTCCGCTGTTGTTCAAAAAGCGTCCGATAGGAAAAGGTCTTGTTCTTGTAAACGGTGGCTATCTCTGATTCGTTATGATCGATCTCGGTCTCGATCTCGTCGTGTTTATAATCCGAATAGAAAAAGCTGTACTGCATGCCTCTCAGGAACTGATTGGTGAGGTCGCGAAAACCGCCCGAAAATTTTGTGTTGTACGCCCGTGAGCGCAGGCTGACATCCAGTTCGTCATGTTCGTGTTCTTCTCCTGCCAACAGATGTTCGTGTTCCTCATCGTCATGTCCGTGAAACTCGCCCGCGTAAGGCACGCCGAACTTGCGTATGTCAGCCGCGAACGAACCGTCTATCCACGCTTTCTCGCCGTAATATCCCAGTCCGAACGATCCGTTGTTCGACCGTGAACGCGAATTTGGCACAACGCCTTCCGGTGTGCTGAAATTGCCGGTACGCTGGGCGCCGGCCTTGCCCCGAAACATAAAATTCTTGTAACCGTATTCGCCGCCGCCGGCAAAACCGGCCTGCTTGTCGGCAGAGCCGGTAATGCCGGTGAGGAAACCGCGAAATCCCGAAACGAAATCATTGTCGTGATGGTCTATCACGTTGACGACACCGCCGATGGCGTTGCTGCCGTAGAGCAGCGTCGCCGGGCCTTTCAAAACCTCTATGCGTTCCGCGCCGACCGGATCGACAGGCTCGGCATGATCGCCCGATTGCGACGCGAGCGAACCGGTCCTGATGCCGTCCTGAACGACCAGGACGCGGTCGCCGTCAAACCCGCGTATGACGGGCCGCGACGGCCCCGGCCCAAAACTTCTTTTGGCAACGCCGGTCTCTGATTCAAGGACCTCGCCAATGGATGTTGCGGCCTTTTGCATTATCCGCGTGGAGCCTACGGAATTGACCGTCTGGAACGAATCGAAGACCGATTGCTCGGTTCCGGTCGCTGTGACCGTCACTTGCTCCTGAAGAGCGGCAACGCGAAGGTTAAGATCTGCCCTTGCCTCGCCGCCCGCAGTGACCACGACAACTCTCGTGACGTCAGAGAATCCCTCGACGTGGGCCAGAACCGTGTATCGGCCCGGAGCGACATCAGCAATGGTGTAGTTGCCCTCGGCGTCCGTCCTGACGGTTCTGCCGGTCTGCATTATCTGCACCGTTGCGTCATGAAGCGGCGTCGAGCCTCCGTAAGTCACCTTTCCGGAAATGGAACCGTTCTGTGCCGATGCCGTGATCGAAAATAAAAATAAAGCTGAAAGTAAGATCAGAGGTCTCATATATAAAAACTTCCCGGATCGGTGGTAAAAGCCCGGGAAAGTTTAGATTATGAGACAACCGGAGAGGCGTTCGGAGAGTTTTTAACGAGCGGTCACTATTGGCGAACGGATGGAAAATCCGTCAAATGAACGGAGAAACGTATATGCGGTAATATCCGCTAAAGCTTCAGCAGTTCGGTTCGCAGTATCTTTGACTGGAGCCTGCTTGAGGACAATTCCTGGCCGTTGGACAAATGGATAAGATAGGTTCCGCCGGGCAGCGGCGCTATGCGGTCGATCATTCCCAGATTTGCAATGGCACCGCGTGAAAGCCTGACGAACATACGCGGATCGAGCCTGGCTTCAAGATCCTTTAGCCGATAATTGATCAAAAACCGCTGATTGTCGGCGGTGGTTATATGCAGCAGTTCTCCGTCGGCAACTATCGAGGCGACCTCGGCAACGGGGACGAGATATATCTCATCCTTTCGCTTGACCGGGATCCTTTCGATAAAACCTGACGAACGCGATTCGTCATAGACGGCCGCCGCGTTGCGAAGGCGTTCCGCCTCGACCTCACGCCAATCGCTTTGTTCCAGCCGCTCGGCCGCCCGCTGGATCGTTTCGCGCAGGCGTGAGTTCTCAACAGGCTTGAGAAGATAATCTATCGCGTTCAGCTCAAATGCCTGAACGGCATACTGATCGAACGCCGTCACAAATGCAACGAGCGGTGTCTGGTTCTTTTTCAGCGCACGTATGACGTCAATGCCGGAAAGCTCCGGCATTTGCAGGTCAAGCAAGGCAAGATCAGGCTTTAATTCGATTATCTTTTCCACCGCGTCAGAACCGTTCTCTGCCTCGGCCACGACCTCAACACCTTCCATTGAGGAAAGCGCCGATGTCAGGAACGCCCTTGCCGGACGCTCGTCATCTGCTATCAATATCCTTAACTTGTTCATATCGCGGCCACGCTCGCCTGAGTTTCCTTTCGCTCCCGACGGCTTATATCGGACACCGGCAGAATGACCGTCGCCAGCGTCTCTTCATCAATGGTCCTGACCAGTTCCAGACGGGCGCTGTCGCCATAATGCGCGCGAAGGCGGTCAGCGATGCTTCGCAGCCCGACGCCGTCCCGATATTCGTCTAGCTCAATACCGCGTCCGTCACCCGTATCGGCAACGGAAAGCTTCAGGAACCCTTCGCCGTTATTCTGAAACGCTGCCGCCGAGATGCGGACCCTGCCGCCTTTCTTGCTTTCCGAAATACCGTGCTTTATCGCATTCTCCACCAGCGGCTGAAGGATCAAAGCCGGTATTCTGGCAGTTCTCAGTTCGTCCGGAACATCTATCTCCACCTTCAGGCGTTCCTCAAAGCGGGCGCTTTCGATCTCAAGATAATTCTCGATCAGCTTCATCTCGTCGCCGAGCGCGCAAAACTCGCCGGTCGAGCTAAGCACGCCGCGAAGCAGCTTGGTCAACTGTATCAGCGTCTGAAACGCCTTTTCCGGTGTGGTCTGTATCAGATACCCGATTGTCGTCAGCGCGTTAAAAAGAAAATGCGGATTTATCTGCGCCCGCAGGGCGGTAAGCTGCGCCTCGGCCGCCAGTTTTGAGAATTCCTGCTCGCGCGTTTCCTGTTCGCACCGCTCATGCGTTACGCGAAGGGCGTCTATCCTTCGGGCCGTGAGATGCGAGGCTGTTTCGAGCATTGCCATCTCATCAGAAAGCAGCCGCCTGCCGCCCCGCAGCGATGAAAACTCGATGCGGTAATATGGGCGCTCGGCGGTGATGATCCTCATTTCCGCCCTATCGGAGCCGGAAACCACGCCGCCGTCCGCAATGCCCTGATCCGCCGAACGTTCCTCTGACCATTCCGCATTGTTCGCCGTCAGAACATCGCCCAGCAGTTCGCTCACCGTCGAGAGTATGTCGCCGACCGTGCCGGCGTTGGCTGTCCGCGAGGCAAGCTGTCTTATCACATCGTCATAATTGGCGCGGTTCAGTATCACCCTGTCCACCGTCCAAACCGCCAGCTTGTGCAGCCACGGATAGGCGAACGCCGTCGCCATCCACAAAAGCAATATGAGGCTGATGGCAAAAACATCGTTGCGGTCATGCGTTTCGTGATAACGAAGGAGCGGGGCTGCGACCCAGACATACAGGCTGAAGGCGACACCGGCCAGAAGCATCACCGATATCGCACGCTTAAGGAAAAGGTCGGCGAAAGCGAACCTGTAATTCTGATACAGAATGACCAGGGCAAGCGGGACCGATGACTGGTGGGCGATCAACTCGATAAGCCACGAATTTCCCTCAGGCGTGGCGATAAAATGCATCCCCGAAAGAACAAAGACCAGCATCGCCGCTCCCCAGACCATTTTTTGTTCGAGCGACTGCCGAAAATTGAAGACAAGAAGTCCGGCTATCAGCGAAACCGCCCCGAACATCAGAATAATAAGGGCCGAACCGGAAGGAACGGCTGAACCCGTCATTGCCGAATAAAAATGCAGTATCGCGGCGACACCGCTGAGCGTGTATGCCGCCGGCGTCAAGAGCCGTCGGCCGCCCATATCGCTTTCAGCTGAATGAACGACCACCGACGGCAGAAAACCGAGGGCGGAATAAGCGGCTGCTGTGAGGATAGGAAAATCGGTGCCGAGAGCAAAATCGCGAAAGATATAAACGAACAGTTCGCCCAGATTCCAGATGAGTCCCAGAACCGCAGTCGCCAAAAGAAGCAGCGTGACGCTGCGGCCCTCACGGTCAGGCGGATGACGAAGCACCATAACGGCAAGCATCAGATACAGTAATGCCCCGACCGAAAAGCCGAGCCAGTTAACCAGCAATGCCGCATTTAACGCATCCATTTTCCAACTCCAGAATATGTCCCGGATACTGTGGTGTGGAAACTTAGTTTAACAGAAAGGCGGTTTTCGGTGATAGGATGTTGATAAAGGCATATCGACAGAGATCACCGCAAGGAGAATATGAAAAGGCTGATCCTATTAAGGCACGCAAAATCGGAACAATATCTGACAGGTGTGGCGGATCATGACCGCCCGTTGAATACACGCGGGCTAAACACCGCTCCGTTCATGGGAGAACTTCTTGTCCGCGAAGGCCTCGCTCCCGAAATCATCATCTGCTCTCCGGCAAAACGCGCCGTCCAGACGGCCGATCTGGTCGTGGAAGGCGCGGGCATCAATTCCAGCGTTGTGTATGACGACCGGATATATGAAGCACCAACGGGAACGCTTCTTAATGTCATCTCTGATCTGCCTGATACGGCAAATACGGCAATGATGGTCGGACACAATCCGGGAATGGAAGGCGTTGTGCGGGCATTAACGGGAGCTGTCGAACCGATGCCGACCGCCGCGCTTGCGGTCATCGACATTGATGTGGCGGAATGGAAAAACACCGCGCCCGGATCAGGCGAACTAGCGGCCATTTTCCGGCCAAAGGATGAAATGGGTATGTCGGCTTTTGGACAATGAAACGGCAATTTTGGCTCTATTACCCGAAAAAACCTGTCATTTAACATTGCAGTAACATAGAATTAACAGTAGTGAAAAGCCCGCTGTCTATTCTTTAGACCATCGGACCGTAAATAACCAGGATCTTCGGGTGTGACACTATGCAGCAAAGCATTTTGATAATTGAGGACGATGCGGACATTGCCGAAAGTCTTCACTATAATTTTAGGCGCGAAGGATTTCGTGCCACCGTTGCCGAATCGGCAGAAAAAGGCCTCCGTATAGCGCTTGAGAACGGCGGGCCGCCATCGCTGATAATCCTTGACCTCATGCTGCCGGGAATGAGCGGTATGGAGCTTTGCCGCCGGCTGCGAAAGGAATCCTCGACCGAGTACGTCCCGATCATCATGCTGACCGCAAAGGCCGCCGAGACCGACAAGATCGCGGGGCTTGATATAGGCGCTGACGATTACATCGTCAAGCCGTTCTCGGTTAAAGAGGTCGTTGCCCGCGTCAGGGCGGTGCTTCGCCGGGCGGAAAAGGAAGTTCCGCCAAAATATGAGGACGGCCGCCTTACGGTGGATTTTGAGGATATGCGCGTCACATCCGACGGTGAGGATGTAAAGCTCACACGCAAGGAATTTGCCCTTTTGGAACATCTGATCAAGAACAGCGGCCGCGTCGCCACCCGACAGCAGCTTCTGGACAATGTTTGGGGCTACAGCTATTTCGGCGACACAAGGACGCTGGACGTACACATCCGCAGGCTGCGACAAAAGATGGACGCATGCGGCGGATGCATAGAAACGGTGGTCGGTGTCGGCTATCGCTTTATCGGTTGCAAATGAGATCGCCTTCGCAGATCGGAGCTTTTCCGGCGGGCTACCGCCCGGAAATGATATCCGGCTCTATATTTCAAAGCATCATCAACGCGACGCGCGAGGCCGTCGTTCTGGTTGACGCGTCTATGCGTGTCGCGGCGGCGAACAAGCACGCTCTTTCGGCCCTTTCGCGTGAAAATCTGCCGCTGGTGGGCAGCCGTCTTAGCGAAGTGATACGCGATGCTGCTTTGCATGAGGCTTTCAGCCGAACGCTGGGACGCAATATGGCATCGGATGTCCGTCTTGACATCATAGCCGCTGCACCCAGAACATTTGACGTACACATCGAACCGCTCGAAATGGAAGGCTCGCTTTATGCCGTCGGCGTCTTTTACGACGTAACCAAACTGGAAAATCTGGAAAAGATGCGTCAGGCGCTTCTTTCCAACCTTTCTCATGAACTCCGCACTCCGCTGACCTCGATACTCGCCTATGTTGAAACCCTTGAGGACGGGGCCATTGATGACCGCGAGAATAACCGCCGGTTCCTTGGCACGATCCGCCGAAACGCGGAAAGGATGCACGACCTGATCTCAGACATTCTCGAACTGTCGTCCATCGAATCCGGCAATGTTTCCATAGAACCCAAACGAGTTCGCCTTGGACACATGGTGGACGAGATATTTGAGGCCCTTTCGTCAAAGGCGTCCGAGCGGGACATCGGGCTGATAAATGATGTTCCGGAGGACGCGGCCCCTAACGCTGACCCGATGCGGTTGGAGCAGATGCTGACCAACCTGATAGACAACGCGATAAAATTCAACCGTCCGGCAGGCACGGTAACTGTGGGCTTTCAGGAAAACGGCCCGGTCGGATCAATAAGCATCACCGATACGGGCGAAGGCATCATGTCGTCACAGATACCGCGCATCTTTGAACGTTTTTACCGCATTGACCGCGGCCGCACCCGCGAAATAGGCGGAACCGGCCTCGGCCTGGCAATAGTAAAGCACCTTGCCCGGCTTCACGGCGGCAGAATAACCGTTTCCTCCGTTTTGGGCAGCGGCACGACATTCACCGTTGAACTGCCTGCGCAATGACCGCCGCTTTTTCCGCCCTCTCATTTTTCTATCCCTTTAGGCTCCATTCGTGCTAAAATACATTTCATAGGATCGAATCAAACCCGGAACAGAAAGTTTGTGGCCCGCGCGTCTGTTCATTGGCATTCTCCAAACCTTTACGGAGCGGAACTTTTATGGAATTGAGTATTGGGCAAAAGGTAGCATATCCCAGCCAGGGCGTTTGCAGGGTCGAGCAGATAGATAAGAAACATATCGGCGGCTCAGCGACGAAGTGCTATTTGTTACGCGTTCTCAGCGACAATTCCACCATTCTGGTACCTACAGAAAACGCAGAGAGCGTCGGCATCCGCCCGATCATCTCTTCCATTCAGTGCAAAAAGCTTATAAGAAAATTGTCGGCGGATTTTGATATTATCTCGGCGGACTGGAAATCGCGGTCGCGCGAATTTACGGAAAAGCTCAGATCGGGCGATGTGTTTGCGGCGGCGGATGTCCTGAAAAAGCTCACGTTCCTCAGCCGTGAAAAGCGCCTGTCTTTCAGGGAACAGACGCTTTTGGACAAATCGAAATTCCTCATCCTCTCTGAGGTGACAAATGCCGAATCGACCGACGAAGAAGCGCTGTCAATGGAAATAGACAAACTCGTCGAACGCGCCTGCCGCAAACACATTTCCACCCAACCGTCCGTAATGACCTCGGTCGGGCATTGATCTACCGGTCTTTTTTGTAGCTTGCGCGGACGACCGTTTTGATGTTGCCGCGAACGTGGAAATCGCCTTCAAGTTCGACCTCAAGCGGATCGCACGCCTTTACAAAATCATCGAGAATAATGTTTATCACGTGTTCGTGAAAGACCTTGATATCGCGGAACGAGTTTATATAAAGCTTCAGGCTTTTCAGCTCGATACAGCGTTCGTTCGGGACGTATTTCAGCCTGATGACGGCAAAATCGGGGAAATCCGAAAACGGGCAGATCGCCGTAAATTCCGGTATCTCAAAATCTATCCATATCCGGCTGCCCGGAAACTCGTAGGCAAACGTGTCCAGCGGATAGAGATCCATTTCGCCGCGCGGCGTCGATCTTATATCCAAACCCTGTAAATTCTCTAGCTGCAGATTCATTGTGTATGATACTTCGCTTTTATATTTATCTTCTTTCGGCTTAGCTGGTTGGCCTCGCCGAGGTTGTGAATGCCGATACCCGACATCTCTTCTATCAAATGTAAAAATATCTCCGCCGTCGCCCGCGCATCGTCGCTCGCCCGGTGATGATTGACCAGGTCTATCGAATAATGCCGTGCAACGGTATTCAGCTTGTGATTTTCGACCTGCGGCAATAGCCGTCGCGACAGTTTGACCGTGCAGAGCGTCGGGTTGCCAAGCCGGTAATCTTCGTAAATACGTCCTATCTCGTGATCCAAAAAGCCCATGTCAAACTGCGCATTGTGCGCAACCACCACAGCGTCGCCGATAAACCCGAGCAGATCATCGGCAATATCGCCAAAAAGCGGTGCGTCGCGGACCATCTCATCGCTGATACCTGTCAATGATGTGATGAAAGGCGGTATCGGCGCCTCAGGATTGACCAGCGTCCTAAACTCATCCGCAATTACGCCCTTTTTTATCGTGTAAGCTCCTATTTCCGTCACGCGGCACGGCGGCGCCTTTGCTCCTGTGGTTTCCAGATCAATGACGACAAACTCAGCGTCGGAAAAACTGACGCTGTCCCTGTCCCGTTCGATATAAACGACATCGTCCTGCTGAAGCGCAAGCCGCGTGTCGCGTTCGACCATGTCGGCGGCGAGCTTTTTCGCAAGCGTCGGATCGGGCTTTCTTATTTTCATCACGCGGTCAATTACCCTTACCGCCGGCGCGCGCCCGCCCGACAGTGATAGAAGCCGTATGGCATCTTTTATCAGAACGGAATCAGATATGAGATTCGGAAATGGCGGCATACTATAAATATTTTATCGCCAAAATGTCTATCCGCAAGGCGGCCGGCAAGGTTCTGCCTGTCCGCGTTGGGAAGTTGCGGGCAATTTTGGCATAATTCTCTTTCTGGAGACCGGCTGGGCTTCATTAACGGCTTTATTGAGAACCGCATATGACCGAAGATCAAATATTACAACTTTTCCGTGACCGCGACGCCCTGCTCGAAGGCCATTTTGTCCTCTCCAGCGGGCTTCACAGCCCCAAATATCTGCAATGCGCCCTTGCCCTGCAATATCCGGCGGATGCGGCGCGTTTTGCCCAAATGACCGCCGACAAATATCTTGAGGCGGGTATTGAAACGGTTGCGTCGCCCGCCATTGGCGGACTTGTTTTCGGCTATGCGGTCGCGGCGGCGCTGAATGTCCGGTTCATCTGGACAGAGCGTCAGAACGGCATAATGACACTTCGACGCGGCTTTGCCGTCAAACCGGGCGAACGCATTCTTGTTGCTGAGGATGTGATGACGACAGGCGGAACGACGCGCGAATGCATCGAAACGCTCAACGCTCTCGGGGCTGATGTGATCGGCGCTACGACCATAATTGACCGCTCGAATGGCACGGCTGATGTAGGCGTTCCCCACACGTCCCTCGTCACGCTCGATGTTCCGATCTATCCGCCGCCGCATTGCCCGATGTGTGAACGCGGCGAACTGACCGACAAACCCGGCAGCAGGACACCTAGCACAAAATGACCACACCACGCCGCTGCTGTTTTCTTTCCATGGACGACCTGACAGGCTACGTCGCGGACGACGATCTTGCCATCGAACCGCTCCGCGCTCTCGGTTGGGAGGTCTCGACCGTTTCGTGGCGCGATAAAAACGCGGATTGGAACACCTTTGATGTTGTCGTCATCAGGACGACGTGGGATTATCACTATGCGCCGGATGAATTTCTCACTGCGTTGGAAAAGATCGACGCTTCTTCCGCACGGCTGGAAAATGCTCTTTCGACCGTCAAATGGAATCTGGAAAAGACCTATCTCCGCGACCTTGAGGAAAAGGGCATCAAAATCGTTCCGACCGTCTGGGCAAACGGCGCTTTCTCTGCCGCTGACCTTGGGAATTGGAAAACAGAGCTTGCCGCCGATGAACTCATAGTAAAACCGACCGTTTCGGCAACCGCCCGCGACACGTTTCGGATCAGATCTTTTGACGAAGCGGTCTCAAATGTTTTCACCGGCAGAAATTTCATGGTCCAGCCTTTTATGAGATCGGTCGTCGAGGAAGGCGAATTTTCGCTCTTTTATTTTAACGGCAACTACAGCCACACAATATTGAAAAGGCCGAAAACCGATGATTTCAGAGTGCAGGAAGATCACGGCGGAATAATATCCGAAGCTGAACCCGAACCGGCAATGCTGGCAGCAGCTCAAAAAATAAACGATGCCATCGAGCCGTTGCCGCTCTATTCGCGGATCGACCTCGTCCGGCACAATGACGGCTTTGCCCTGATGGAACTGGAACTGATAGAACCGGCGCTTTATTTCAGGATGAGCAAAGGTTCCGCCGAGCGTTTTGCAAAAGCTCTGGATGCGCGCATGGCGGTTTCCGCAGGGGCGAACCTGCTGTAAGGTTTATAAATGAACTTCAAGCTGCTCATACAATACGACGGGACCGATTTTCACGGCTGGCAGGTGCAGGACAATGCCCGCACCATTCAGGGCGAATTGGAGCGCGTGATCGGCATGTTGGAGGACGGCGAGGTTAAGGTCACCGGCTCTGGCCGAACCGATGCCGGAGTTCACGCCGAAGGCCAGGTCGCGAACGTTTTTCTGAATCGTTCATTTGAACCGGAAAGGCTCCGTGCGGCGATAAACGGAAATCTCTGGCGGGACATCCGCATCATGAACGCCGAACGCGCCGACGATGATTTTCACGCCCGTTTTTCGGCCAGGAACAAGACCTACATTTACCGCATTGCGAACGCTCCGGTCATGTCGCCTTTCCTGCGCCGCTTTGCCCTGCACGAATCACGTCCGCTGGATGTGGCAAAGATGCTCGAAGCCTCTCGTCTTTTTTTGGGCGAGCATGACTGGACGGCGTTCGCATCGGCTCGGGCTGACGGCGAAAGCCGCGTCCGCACCGTGACCGACTGCATCATTGAATCCAAATGGAACCCCGTCGCCAATGCCGCCGTGATAGAGGTTCGCATCTCGGCGACCGGATTTTTGCGTTATATGGTTCGTTCCATAGTCGGGACGCTGATAGAGGTCGGGCAAGGTGAAAAGGATTCTGATACAATTCAGACGGCGATCCTCACAGGTGACCGCTCGCTTGCGGGCAGAACCGCTCCGCCGCAGGGTTTGACCCTGCACCGTGTTGATTATTGAAACGAACAGGGGAAAAACGCGCCTGAAAGGGCAGCGTAGTACAAGGATTTTTTGTATGCTGATCTATCACATTACTCTCCCGGAAACTTGGGAATATTACAAGGGCCGTCCGTCCTATCAGGCAGATAGCCTGCAGACAGAAGGGTTCATACATTGCAGTTATGAAAAGCAGCTTGAGGGGACGCTGCAAAGATATTTCGCCAACGCTTCAAAGGTCGTCATATTGAAGATAGAGACCGACAAACTTTTTGCAAAACTTGTTGAGGAAGCCTCGACCGGCGATGAGGTCTTTCCGCACATCTATGGCCGTTTGAACCACAGCGCCGTAGTATCCGCGGAGCTGAGAAACCTGAAGCTGGGAGCCGCGAGCTAGATGCGAAAACAATAATTTTACAGGGACGCAAAAGAACGGCCGTCGCGGCAACGGCCTTTTTGTTCCTTAATATCTAATGATCAGCGACAACTTTGCCCAAATCATCAAGCCCGGATCGCGCGACGCAAAGCTGCTGGCGGAGATCGACCCTGAACGCATACCGCGCCACATTGCCGTGATAATGGACGGCAACGGACGCTGGGCCAAAGCCAGGGGCAAGGCCCGCATTTTCGGCCATCGCGAAGGTTCGGAATCGGTCAAGGCGATCATAGACACATGCGCCCGGCTGGAGGTCGATGCCGTTACGCTTTACGCTTTTTCGACCGAGAATTGGAAACGGCCCAAGGAAGAGGTTTCGGGCCTGATGACAATGCTGAAACAGGTCCTGCGGCGCGAGATAAAGGCCGTTGCAAAGAACAACATACGTTTTCAGACCATCGGCAACATAGACGGACTGGCGCCGGACATTCAAAAAGAACTGGAATATGCGCGGCAGATGACCAGAGAGAACAACGGCCTGATAATGAACGTCGCCCTCAACTATGGCAGCCGTGATGAGATAGTTCGGGCCGCACGGCTCGCATTTCAGGACATCGAGCGTCGTAATGATGTGATCGACGATCTATCTGAAAAAGACATAGAACGCAACCTATATACATACGGCCTGCCCGAGGTCGATCTGCTCATCCGCACAAGCGGCGAGATGCGCATCTCAAATTTTTTGCTCTGGCAGATAGCCTACGCCGAGATATATGTGACGCCGACGCTGTTCCCTGATTTTCGCCGCCTCGAAATATTCGAGGCGATCATCGACTATCAAAAACGCGACCGCCGATACGGCGGAGTTAAGTCAGAACCACCTGCGTGAGCGGGTGGGTTCTTAATTCGACGCCACGAGACGCAGAGCGAAGGTCAGAACCGGAGACATTAACACACGGATATAATGAAGCCGTATTATCCGGAAGGATATTTTTCTCTGTGCCTCTGCGTCTCTGCGGTAAATAATTTATGAAGACCAGACTGCTCACAGCCGCCGTTGCCCTGCCGATCCTTATCGCCTCGGTCATTTTGCCGTGGTATTTTCCGGACACGGTCTGGATTTTTGTCCTGATCGGTGTGCTGGCTCTGGCGGCGGGCCTGTTCGAGTTTTTCTCACTGACCAAAAAGCTCGAGCTAAAGGGCGATGCCTCGATAGCTTACCTGGGCGCGGCTGCTCTGATCGTGGCGTTCATCTTTGACGCTCCGGCAAAGGCGCCTGATATGCTTTTGCTCACGGTTTGCGGTTTTGTGATCGTTCTGCTCATTTCGCAAACCTTCCGCTTTCAGAAGGATTTTTCCAAGATGCTGACAGGCATCGGCGTAACGCTGCTTGGCGTGATGTATATCGCCTTTCTGGGCGGATTTCTTATCGCGACGCGGGTCGGGTTTGAACATGTTCCGGGCCTTTCCACCGATCTGCTCCTTTTCTTTCTCATCGTCATTTTCGGGTCTGATTCCGGAGCCTATTTTGCCGGACGCTCCTTTGGGAAACATAAACTCGCGCCAAATATCTCGCCCGGCAAAACGGTCGAAGGCCTGATAGGCGGCCTTGTTGCGGCAGGCGGTTTTGCTGCGCTTTGCACATATACGTTCTTTCCCGAACTGCCGTATAAATTCTCGGTTCCGCTTGCTCTCGTAATGGCGGCGGTCGGCGTCCTGGGCGACCTTGCCGAAAGCGCAATAAAACGCGGCTCCGGCGCAAAAGACGCCGCAACCATCCTGCCCGGCCACGGCGGCCTGCTCGACCGCCTCGACAGCCTGCTCTTCAACGCGCCGATACTGTATTACTTTGCAAGGTTTTATTTTTGATAGAATTTAACCCGCTAGACACACTAAAAGACACTAAAATTCTGTAAAGCAAAAGGAAGATGAAGAACGTATTGGAGTACAGCGGATTTAAGGCAAAGATCGAATATTCGCCGGAAGATGATGTTTTTGTCGGTCGCGTTCTGGGACTCGGCCCGAAACACATTATGTCGTTTCATGGAACATCGCTCAGGGAACTTAAATCGGCATTCAAGGAATCAATTGAATTCCATTTGGAACTAAGCAAAAAAGAGGGCAGGAAGATAAAACCATATTCAGGAAAGATTCTGTTTCGGTTTGACGGAGATCTGCACGCTCAAATTGCCGAGGCGGCCGCCAAGGCAGGGAAAAGCATAAACCAGTTTGGCGAAGAGGTATTCACGGCAGTCGTCAAAAACAGGCCCCGCAGAAAAAATGTGTGAATGATATCTGAATTGGGTCTTGTTGTTAAAAATAGAATACTGACGGAAGTTTGCCAAAACCGGGTAAATTCCTGCATCATCTCATGTTTATGCAACCGCCTCGGCAGCCTGCTCTTCAACGCACCGATTTTGTATTACTTCGCAAGGTTTTATTTTTAACCCGCTAAAGATTGAAGATTCTCAACTATCCGTCGTCTTGGGATTAGTCTCCGCAAATACACGTATTGCAGTTAGCAACCAAAATAATAACGTATAATTCGATAAAACAATCGTCGGTTACTTTATGAAATATGATAGAGAAAAAAGAAACCTGATCGGTCCGGTACGCAGCGTTCACTCAACATGGATTCCGTTAACGGTTGTGGATGGAAAAGTAGTGGAAGAAAATCGGGAGGAAACGGACTTTGAGATCTATGACCGAAAAGGCAGGCTTATAGAAGAAACTTCTTCTGATAGAGCTCTTTTGCAGGACCCATATAGGTATGTGATCAAATATGATGATGAAGGGAATATATCTCTTAGAGAGGAATACAGCTATGCAGGCCCTTTGCAGATGACAACGTTGTTTTCGCAGGATGAGAGCGGTTTGTTAACTGAAACGACATACAATTCGGACAATGAAATCAGTCTTCAACGGATTTTCGACAAAGACGGCAATGTTCTTGAATACAGACACTATTACGGTAAAGAAGTTATCAGTAGATATACGTCAGAGTATCGTAGATCGGGTAATAAAGTAGAGGAAATATCCTATGTGTATGACAAGTCGTTAAAAAAGGATGGGGAAGTTAGATATAGGCATGTCCGAACCTATAACAAAGAAGGTAAGGAAGTAGAAAATATTTCGTACAGACCCGATGGCTCATTGTGGGCAAAATGGACGACCACATTCGATCAAACGGGACACACGCTTGATGAGTTTCACTATGATGAGGATAGCTCCATAAATCAGCGTACTATCCGTAAATTTGACAAAAATGGAAATATTTACGAAGAAGCATGTTATGAAGCAGACGGTTCACTTAACTATAAGCGCGAATTTCAGTACGAATATGATTCGACAGGGAACTGGATCAAACAAACTATTACCCAGTGGGTAACGAGATGGGCCGAGTTGTTTTATGAGCCGGTCTCAGTAACGCATCGAGTGGTTACCTATTATTAAAGTCTAGTTATTTGGGTGGCTACACCTATAGAGTCGCTTGGAAAACACATCGACTAACTGAGCTCCGAATCTATCGAACGCGGCGAGTTCAGCAAACTACTCGGCGAGGGGGGCCGCTGAATTTGCATATTCCCGCTTTGTTCCTGTATCATCTCATTTTTATGAACGCAGTTCGGTTTAACGATGACAATAATTGATCGGCGAGAGTGTTAATTGATCAACGCTCCGCCTTTCGTTTGTCATAAACCGAAAGGCGTTTTTATTTTGGTTCGGAGTTTCGCCTTTAGGCGGCCTCGCCCGCCGGAAGCAGGGACTCCAAACTTTGATCTTATGTTAGACACTTTAGGAAATTTGGAACGCACTCACACGTGCGGTGAACTTCGCGGACCGAACGTCGGCGAGCAGGTCGTGCTTATGGGCTGGGTCGCAAAGAAGCGCGACTTTGGCGTTTTTACGTTCATTGACCTTCGTGACCGTGAAGGTGTGACGCAGGTCGTCGTCAGTGAAGAAACTTCGCCGGAGGCCCACACAAAGGCGAAAAACATTCGCGGCGAATTCGTCATCGCGATAAAAGGCGTGATCGTCGCACGCGATGAGAACGCCCGAAACGCAAAGCTCGCCACGGGCGACATCGAGGTAAAGGTCAGCGAACTGCTTGTTCTGAACGATGCCGCCGTGCCGCCGTTTCAGCTTGAGGTCGCGGGTTCGGAAAACCTTGCCGCCGAGGACACGAGGCTGAAATACCGTTATCTTGACCTGCGCCGTCCGCGGCTTCAGCACAATATCCGTATGCGTGCAAAGGCTGTAAAGGCCATTCGCGAATATTTTGACACGCGTGGTTTTATCGAGATAGAAACACCGATCCTGCTCAAATCCACACCCGAAGGCGCGCGGGATTTTATCGTGCCGTCACGCATCCACACCGGCAAATTTTTCGCCCTGCCGCAATCGCCGCAGATACTGAAGCAGATCACAATGATCGCCGGTTTTGACAAGTATTACCAGATCGCCCGGTGCTTTCGCGACGAAGATCTCCGCGCCGACCGCCAGCCCGAATTTACGCAGCTTGATATGGAAATGTCCTTCGTCAACCGCGAGGCCGTCTATCGCGAAATGGAAGGGATGTTCAATCATGTCCTCAAATTGATCGACGTCGATCTGCCCGCTGAATGGCCGCGAATGACATACGCCGAGGCGATGCGTCGATACGGCAGCGACAAACCCGATCTGCGTTTCGGAATGGAACTGATCGACCTGAGCGAAGGCCTGAAAAACACCGATTTTGCCCCGTTCGCCGACACGCTCGCCAAAGGCGGCGAGATAAAATGCATTACGGTAAAAGGCAAGGCCGAGTATTCGCGAAAACAAACGGACGAGCTTCAGGAATTTGTAAAACGTTATGGAGCATTGGCACTAGCATGGATAAAGGTCGGAACCGGGAGCGATAGTGACCGGGTTCTTACTTCGTCGTTATTAAAAGTTCTGGGTGAAACGAAGATCACGGAACTTGCCGCCGTTGCAGGCGCTGAAATAGGCGATGCCGTTCTGATCGTCGCCGGACGCAGGTCCGTTGTTGCCGCTTCGCTCGGAGCATTGCGGCAAGAGGTCGCCCGCCGTGAGAATCTCATCGACCGCACCAAATACGAATGTCTGATCGTGACGGAATTTCCGATGTTTGAACACGACGAAGAAACCGATGAATACGTTGCGGCGCATCATCCGTTCACATCGCCGATGGACGAAGACCTGGAAATGTTCAAAACCGCCGTCAACGACCCGTCGCAAAAACATCTGTTGGGCAAGGTTCGCGCAAAAGCATACGATGCCGTCATCAACGGCTACGAATGTGCCGGCGGTTCGATACGCATCCATCAAAAGGATATTCAGGCGCTGAACTTTAAGGCTCTCGGCCTGTCGCCCGAAAAGGCGCGCGAGCGTTTTGGTTTCTTTCTTGATGCTCTCGAATACGGCACGCCGCCGCATGGCGGTTTTGCTGCCGGCGTTGAACGCACTTGCATGATACTATGCGGAACCGAAAATATCCGCGACGTTATGGCGTTCCCGAAAACCGCTTCGGCTCAGGATCTGATGATGGATTCACCGGGTGAGGTTGATGCTGCCCAGTTGGATGAACTCGGCGTCAGAGTGGCGGAATAATTTGTCCTAGAGCGAGAAATTGAAATTGATATAGCCGGTCGCGCTAACCGGGCGGCCGTCACGCACGAACGGTTTGAATTTCCATTTTTTCACCGCGTCGCGTGCCGCGTTTTGCAGCAAGGTGTGGCCTTGTGTCTTTACGATCTCTGCAACGTTTCCCTCTTCGTCAACGACAACATCAACCCTGACAACTCCGGTCGCCCTTAGCTGACGCGCCGCCGTCGGATAGGCGGGCGGCGGATTATTCACAGCATATCCATTCAGCGCTCCGGCCTCTATCGGCTCTTTCAGGTTCGATGTTTCATCGGGGATATTTTTCTGATCTTTTTCGTCCGTGGCTGTTTGAGATGCGCCTATTATTTTGACCGGACGGTCCGCATCGCTCTGAACAGGCTCTGCCTCAGCAGCGATTTCTGTTTGCGGAGCCTTTTCTTCCGCAAGGACCGCTTCTTTTGTAAGAACAGCAGGCGTTTGGGCAGGTGCTTCTGTGATCGGCGTTTCCAGTATCGCGTTCAGAACAACGCTTTGCGAATTGGCGATCTGTTCGCGGGTGTCGGCTATCTCGTCACGCCAGCGTCTGGCGTCATAATCATCGCGCGCCAACAGGCCTCTGACGGCGGTCGCTTCTTCAAGAAGCGGCATAAGCACCGGAATGCGTTCCTTTTCTGCGCTTATTTCTCTCGCCTGTTCAACTATCAGTTCCAGGGTGACACGCATCTGTTCTATGTCGTTTATCGCCTCCAGCGGCAAGCTGCGGTCGCTCAACGCGATCCCGAGTTTTCTGTAACGCTCGACCTTGTCACGCGACCCTTTAATCACTTGTCCGGCGACCGCCGAATAATATGTTTCGGAATGAGCGTTTTTTGACCTGTACGAACCAAACAGATCAGTTAGGAACTGCTGTGCCCTTTTGTAATTTCCCTGCTCAAAATAGCTGTACATTAAAAGGACGTTGGCAACGGCATGGACCGAAGGTTCGGCGGTTTCACGGCGGATCATCTCCAGTTCGTGTACGGCCGAGGCATAGTTGCGAACGGCTATGAACGCCTTTGCCTTGGCAAGGCGCTGATGCATTATTTCCGCCGCGGTCGGCTCTCTTTTTTCTTTTTCAGTTGTTTCGTTGGCAGGTTCTTTTGCGGCCGCAGGCTGGTCCTGCGCCGATGAAGAAATTATAAAAGCGGATAACGCCAGAACTACCGAACCACATAATCTTTTGACATTTAACGGCATTTCAGTCCTCCTCGTTGACTTTAATTTTCCGTAAAGGCCAAAGCGAACTATTTTATATTAGTTATTAATGCTCACTATAAATGACCTGTAAAAATCGCAAAAGCGGGTTTTACATTCACCCGCGCTATTAATCACTTAAACTTTTGATGATTTTATTGCGATATGCTGCTGCATCTTTTTTTATAGCACTTTCATTTAGCGTGAGCAAACGGCGGTTTTGCATAACAACGCGTCCGTTTATGATGACCGTTTCGACATCAGACGCCTTTGTTGTGTAAACAAGGTGGGAATAAATGTTGTACATCGGGGTTTGATGCAGGCCGTTCAGATCGACGATGACGATGTCGGCAAGCTTGCCTGTTTCTATCGATCCGATCTTGTCTGACATGTGAATGGCACGCGCTCCGCGCGCTGTTGCCATCTCAAATGCCTGTTCGGCGGTCACGACCTTTGGGTCGCCGCTGAAGACCTTGTGCAGCTTTGCTGCCGTGTCGATCTCTTCCCACAAATTAAGGTCGTTGTTCGACGCGGCACCGTCCGTGCCGAGGCCAACGGCCATGTCACGCCGAAGCATTTCCGGAATGCGAGCAACACCGGACGCGAGCTTCATATTGGAATGCGGGCAGTGGGCCGAACCGACATTTTTCGCTTTCATTATGTCCAGTTCTTCATCGGTCAAAAACACCGTATGGGCGGCCAGAACGCGTCCGCCCAGAAAGCCGATGCTGTCCAGATAAGCCATCGGCGTGTGGCCTTTTTGTTCGGTTATGTCATCGACCTCTTTGCGGGTTTCGGCAACGTGAATTATCAGCGGAGCGTTGACCTTGTCGGCAAGGGCCTTCATCGCCTTTAGGTTTTCGGTCGAGATGGTATAAGGAGCGTGCGGCGCTATGGCAGGAACGATCAGGTCATCATTTTTCCATTTATTGACGAAAGCCTCGGCCAGTTTCATCCCTTCCGCCGGATTTTTTGCGTCCGGCACGGGAAAATCTATCAGCGTCTGCCCGAGTATTCCGCGAACGCCCGCTTTTTTTGTTTCATCGGCGATGGCGTCCTCAAAATAATACATATCGGCGTAGGTCGTCGTTCCGCCGCGTATCATTTCGGCAAGCCCAAGCCGCGTTCCAACGCGGACGAATGCCTCATCGACATTTTTCGCCTCAGCCGGAAATATAAATCGCGTCAGCCAGTCGTTCAGGTCAAGGTCGTCAGCAATGCCGCGAAACAGCACCATCGGAATATGCGTGTGAGCATTTATCAAACCCGGGATCACCGCCTTCCCCGCCGCGTTAACGGTCTGTTTTGCCCGATAGCCTTTTGCCACCTCCGCCCGCGTGCCGACCGCAACCACCTTGCCGCCGCTGACCGCAACCGCACCGTCCTCTATCACCCGCCGCTCCGCATCCATCGTCACGACAGTCCCGCCAACGATCACCAGATCAACTTTTGTTACAGATTGGCCGTTTGCGGGAACATTAAGTGAAAAAGTCAGTGAAAGGAGAGAAATGATAAGTAATAATGATTTCGTTTTATACATAGCACAATTTGGCTGGTCTTGCTTGAACTCTAATTATTGATCTTTTCAAGTTCTTCTACATCTGCAAGGTCTTTTAGCCGTCCACTGGCCTTTTTATTAGCTATGAGATCTTTATACCCTATAAAACTTATCGGCATTCCATCTAGATCCACGATACTTTTTCTTGGAAAACAAGTATCAAAATCGACTCCGTCGATCGCGGTTGATACTTCAAGCCGAAATGGTGGCATTCCCATCCGAAGAATTTTCCCCGATTCTTTGAGAAAGGGTAGAGATTTCTCTCTCGGAGCATAGCCAAACTCTTCAAGAGCATCTGCCACACGCTCAACATTTTGATCAGTTTGTCTGACCCAAATATCGAAATCGCCCGTGTTCCTTACATACCCGTAATGACCAACTGCGAATCCGCCGATTATAAGATAGTCAACTTTTCTGACGGTCAACAACCTCAAAAAATCCACGAAGTCCGCGCTCATTTTCATCATATCCAAACGTGGCTTTCCTAAGCATTTCCAATGCGGTCAGACGTTCTTCGGGAGTACATGACCTCCAGTATTCACGCTCAGACTGCTTAGAATCTTCAAAACTGTCAAATACCGCAAATTTGGTGCGATCCAACTTAACATTCGTTATTTCATTTATTCTGCTCATTCTTCTATAAAATAGTCCGAATCAATTCGCTTGACCTCATACATCTCAACTGTTGTAACACCAACCCCGTGATCGATCATCAGATCCGCAAGCTCATCACCATCTATCAGAATAATTTTACTCTCGATATGCGAAACAAAATCACGAGCTTCCTTGGAGTAATCGGATGTTGTAATGAAAACTCCTTTCTTTGCCCGCTTTCCCTGTAATGCACCAGCAAATTTTTGTATTTCAGGCCTGCTCACTGTATTTTCCCATCGCTTTGCCTGCAAATAAATTACATCAAGTCCTAATCGGTCTTCTTTTATGATACCATCAATCCCGCCATCACCGCTTCGTCCAATAGCCTGACCGGCATCGTTAATTGAACCGCCATATCCCATCGCAACCAACAAGTTAACTACAAGCGTTTCAAAGAATTCTGGGGAAAGGGATTTTATTTTTTCTAGCAAGTCAGCCGCAAGATTTTCCCTGATTGTCCTATAAGAATCGTAAAGAACTTCATCCGGGGTTTTAGTCTCTGTAGATTCAGTAGCGGGTTTTATATCTCCAGTTGAAACCTCATTTTTCTTGTCACGAAATTCAATATATTCCGGGAAGATCTCCAAGGTCTTCATATCAATTCGAGACAGATTTTTATTCAACAATTCACGTCCTCGGTCAGTTATTCGGAGAACTCCTCGACTAGGTTGTTCAATTACAAGAGATTTACGGAAATAGGTAGATGCCCAGTAAATCCGATTCATGAGTTTCGTCTGCCGCTTGCTGGGAATCATCTCACTCAAATCATCATCCGACAGTTGATAATACTTGGCTATAGCATCGGCTATATCACTATATGAATGTAGATTTCCATCTCGAAGGAATTCAAGAAAGGGAAGCATTATTGTTTGAAAATCAGGTACGGCCATTTTTTAGTTTTAGACGATATTAAAAGTGAATTGAATGTTCATATTATATGCACATCAACCATTAAATGGCTGAATATCAGCCACTCAGTGGATGATTTGCAACGGTAAGTTATTGATTTTATTGACAATCACTTCAAAAACTCCGCGTCAAAAGCTCTTGGCAATAGTTCGCTCATTTGGACGGTTTCGGTCTTGCCGCTGAGGTTCGACATTGTTACGGGAACATCGCCGCAGAATTCCCATATTATCTGGCGGCAAGCTCCGCAGGGCGGTGTCAGTTCTTCGGTGTCGGCAACAACGGCGATGGCGGTAAAGCGTTTTACGCCCTCGGAAACGCCTTTGAAAATTGCGTTGCGCTCGGCGCACACCGTCAGGCCATAGGTTGCCGATTCGACATTACAGCCTGTATAGACAATGCCGTCATCACCGAGAACGGCCGCACCAACCCGAAAACCGGAGAAAGGAGCGAACGCTTTTTCGCGAACAGCGGCGGCGGCTTCGATCAGGTCTTGTTCTTTAATTACCATCTAATAAATAAACCCTTTTTGAACGGCAGTGATTTTTTTCTCCATATTTCTTCCTTTGCGTCTTGGCGTGAGACTTTTTTCCACGCAAAGCCGCGAAGACAGCAAAGAAAAAGAAACATATCCGCACCATTTTCCAGATAAGTGATCCGGGATTAACGAGGGCGTTCGTCCACGATAGTTACACACTTCCCGCCGGTCGTGTTTCCGCCTGCTGTTCGGCCAGTTTTTCGCGAACCATGCTGCACAAAAAATCAACGGTTATGCCGGTGTTTGCGCCTTCCGGTACGATGATGTCCGCGTGACGTTTGGATGGCTCGACAAATTCAAAATGCATCGGGCGGACCGTTCGGTAATATTGCTCAATAACGGATTCGACCGTCCGGCCGCGTTCGGCAATATCGCGTTTCAGGCGGCGAATAAACCGAATGTCATCAGGCGTATCAACATAAACCCGCACGTCCAAAAGGTCCAGCACTCGCGGTTCGGCGAATATCAAAATGCCCTCAACTATCACGACCGGTTTCGGCTCAATTATCTCTATGCGGTCGCTTCGTGTGTGTGTCTTAAAATCATAGAGCGGCATCTCCGCCGTCAGGCCCTGTTTCAGCCTGATCAGATGATTGACCAGCATATCGCTGTCGATAGAATCAGGATGGTCAAAATTTGCCTGATGCCGTTCGTCCAGCGGCATGTCGGCCAAATTTCTGTAATAAGAATCCTGTTCGACCAAAACGACATTGCCCCTGCCGACCGCGTCAACAATGGAGCGCGCAATGGTCGTTTTCCCCGATCCCGTTCCTCCGCAAATTCCGATTATCATAAAGATCCCAACCGCTGAGACACAGAGACGCTGAGCGAAGATATTAAGAGATCTTTGCGTCTCAGCGACTCTGCGGTTCAATTTATTCGTGCGATGACGCGCCGCAAAAGTTCCTTGAAAACTTCGGCAACACGCGCTCCGGTTTCCATTACCTCCGCATGGTTTATGCCATCATCGGTCATGCCTGCCGCAAAATTGGTGATGCACGATATGCCCGCAACGCGAATGCCCTGATGTCGGGCAGCTATCGCCTCCGGCACGGTGGACATTCCCACGGCGTCGGCGCCGAGCTGGCGGTAAAGCCTGACCTCCGCCGGGGTTTCATACGTCGGGCCGGAAAGCGCGCAGTAGATGCCGCGATGAAGAAAATCTCTCGGCTCTTTATCCGTTCCCGCCTCGTGCAGTTCGGCCGCTATCTCGTTCGCGGCCCCGTCAATTATTTTCTGAAGCTGTGGATCATAAACATTCGTCATGTCGGGAAAGCGAACTCCGAACCGTTCATCATTCGGCCCGCGAAGCGGATTCACGCCCATCATGTTCAAATGATCCGAGATCAGCATCAGGTCGCCGGGTTTCATTCCCGGCCTTACGCTGCCTGCCGCGTTGGTCAATATCACCGTCGTAATGCCGAGCCGTCCGAAAACGCGCATCGGGAACATAACCTGCTCCATCGACCAGCCTTCGTAAAAATGAAACCGTCCCTGCTGAACGATAACATCAGTGTCCCCGGCCTTTCCCACAACAAGGCGTCCCGCGTGGCCTTCGACCGTTGATCGCGCAAAATGCGGTACCTCTTCGTAAGGTATCGCAACGGCATCCGCCAGTTCATCGGCAAAAGCGCCAAGCCCGCTGCCGAGCACAATGGCGATCTTCGGCTCACCCGTATATTTTGATCTTATATATTCCGCCGCTTCGACGGCATTTTCGTATGTCATTTCAAGAAAATATGAACCGCAGAGACACAAAGGCACAGAGTTGCCGAGAAAGAAAATGTAAGCTGACCGATTCCTCTAGAGATCTTAATAACCGATGCTCAGGCCAAGACCCAGCGTCTTTGCGTCCAGGCGGTCAACTCTCCTTACTATAAGGTTTGCCAAGGGCCTTTGGCGCGCGTGAAAGCCCGATAAAGCCCGCCAGCACGATTATCGTCAGCACATACGGGATCATCTCAATGAACTGTATCGGTATCGGTTCATCGCCGATCTTTGCCCATGACGCGCCCTGTATCTGAATGGTAAGCGCCTCGGTAAAACCAAAGAACAGGCAGGCAAAAAGTACAGGTATCGGCCGCCATTTTGCCAATATCAGCGCCGCCAGAGCAATGTACCCGCGTCCCGCCGACATCCCGCGCGTAAACAGCGATGATTGCCCTGTGGAAAGAAAAGCGCCGCCTATCGCTGCAAGAACGCCGGATATAACGACGGCGGAGTATCGAAGTTTTTTCACGCTGACACCGGCCGAATCCGCCGCCTCGGGATTTTCCCCGACCGCCCGCAGCCTCAGCCCAAACGGCGTTTTGTAAAGCACATACCACGCCAGCGGGACCAGTATAAGTGCAAGAACCGAAACAATAGAAAGGCCGTTCACGACCTGCGGCAGTTTATGCGCCTGATCTATCTGCGGTGTCGATCCAGTCGAATCGTATATGACGCCGCTTATCAGCGCCGGCAGGCCCAGCATCAAAAAGTTTATCGCCATACCGGCGACGACCTGGTCCGCCTCAAATTTGATCACGGCAACCGCAAAGATCAGTGCGGTAAAGGCACCGGCGCCGATTCCGCAGAGCAGCCCGAAGAACGGATTTCCCGTCTGAAATGTGACCGCCGCCGCCGTAAATGCTCCGGCAAGCATCAATCCTTCGAGGGCGATGTTGATAACGCCCGACCTTTCCGAGAACAGTCCGCCCATCGCCGCAAACAGAAGCGGCGTCGCCGCCGTGATGGCCGAAAATAAAAATGCCCAACTGATTATTTCAAGCATATCCCTGTTCGTTCACCTCCGGGCATAGCGTTGGAAACACGCCACAAAAAGAATGATTATCGCCTGCAATACAAATCCGAGATCCTTGGAAACATACCTTGTGAATCCGTCCACAAATATCTCACCGCGAAGCAAAACGCCAAAGAATATTGCAGCTATCAAAACACCGAAAGGATGATTGCGGCCAAGCAATGCGACCGCTATCCCAAGAAATCCCCACTGCGCCGAACAGTCATGAAAGTAATTGTATCGGGTTCCCAAAACCTCACCAACGGCGACCATTCCCGCAAGAGCGCCTGAAAGCGTCATCGCAATGACGATCTGTTTTTTTGGAGAAATGCCGCCGTATTCCGCCGCCGAGGCGCTTTCACCGACCGCACGAAGCTCATAACCCCATTTCGTCTTCCACAAAAAGATGTAAACAAGTACGCACATTATCAGCGCCAAAATGAACGCTATGTTCAGCGGCACGTCATGTGAGATAAACGGAAGGAATTCGTTCAGACGGGGAATGCGTGCGGCCTCGCCAATAAACGGCGTTTCCAGTATCGGGCCGGGATTCTTGTAATGATACTGCGTCAGGTAACTGACCAGAGCGATGGCGATGAAGTTCATCATTATCGTATTGATGACCTCATGTGAACCGAACCGCGCTTTCAGCAAACCCGGAATGGCTCCCCATATTCCGCCGACCGCCATTGCGGTCAGGATGCACAGCGGCACCAGAATGACTGCGGGCAGGCTGAACCAAGACCAGTTGACGTTATTGACCACCGTTCCGCCAAAGGTCATCCCGACCCACGCCGTGGCAAAAGCCGCTACGTAAAGCTGGCCTTCGGCGCCGATGTTGAGCAGGCCGCAGCGGAGAGCGACCGCCACCGCCAGCCCGGTAAATATCAGCGGCGTCGCATAATGCAACGTCCAGCCGATGTCACGCACCGAACCGAATGAGTTTGAAAGCAGCAGCCGATAGGCATTGATCGGATCGTCACCCAAAAGCAGCACAATGATGCCGCCGACCAAAAATGCCGCAACGACCGCCGCGAGCGGCCATAATATCTCACGAAAGATCTGCATAACGTTCGGGGCGGCCATTGGGCCGGTCAGACAAGACAGTGTCCGTCACCGAAAAAATGAAGGCTTGTTTGCGAACCTAAATATAACCGAAAAAAGAGGAAAGTGTCACCTCAAAACATTAAAAATAATGGCTGGGTCATTATTTTTGTCTGCATAAATTTGAACTTGACAGTATCTCACTCATATTTTATTATCACAATAGACTAATTGTTTAGTCATTGAACCCAATCAACCAGTAACTTTTTGGAGGAAATGAGGAATGAACATGATAAAATTTGACCCGTTTAGAGAACTTCGTACGATAAATGACGAAATGAACCGGCTTTTCGGCTTTGGAACACCGGGATCGCCCGATCCGGCCGATCTCACACGCGGAGCGTGGAGTCCCAGGGTTGACATCTTTGAGGACGACAACAAACTTGTGGTCGAGGCCGAGCTTCCGGGGCTTAACCGGGAGGATTTTGAGGTTTCGGTAGAGAACAACGTTCTCACGCTCAAGGGCGAACGCAAGTTTGAGAAAAAGACCGAGGGCGACAATTACCACCGCGTCGAAAGGTCTTACGGCGCCTTTACGCGTCAGT
>CAZOXY010000012.1:45380-49787 GCA_964583955.1 uncultured Chloracidobacterium sp.
TCACGCTGCCGCAAACGGTCACATCTGACGGCGCCAGCGCCGATTTTGACAACGGCGTGCTGAGGGTGGCATTGCCTAAGCGCGAAGAGACAAAGGCCCGCAAGATCGAGGTCAATTCCTCGCCTGCGGCATTGGATGTCAAACCGAACACCGAATCGGCATCCGCGTGACCTCTTTGCCAAAAATAGGGCCGATCAGACGAGAAGGGGTTCGCCCCTTTTCGTTTTCGGCCTTGTCGCGGTGGGTAAGCCGCAAAAGGAAATCATATGAAATTTGACAGATTCACAATTCGGGGACAGGAAGCCGTCCAGGCCGCCATCGGCATAGCCGAGACGAATCAGAACCAGCAGGTCGAACCCGAACATCTTCTTTCCGCGCTGATGGAGCAGAAAGAGGGTGTTGTCAGGCCGATACTAGGCAAGATAGGTGTCAATACCGCCGCGATCCTCAATGAGCTTTCAGCGGCGATGGAAAAGTTCCCAAAGGTTTCCGGCGGACAGCAGTATTTCAGTTCGCGGACGAACACGATATTTCAGGATGTTCAGAAAGAAGCGGAAAAGATGCAGGACGAATATGTTTCGACCGAGCATCTGCTGCTTGCCATTGCTTCTGAAAAGACCGGCGACGCGGGCCGCATCCTGCGGTCGAACGGCGTAACGCGCGAGGACCTGGAAAAGGTCATCACCGATATGCGCGGCGGTTCACGGATCACAGACCAGAACGCCGAGGAGAATTTTCAGGCACTCGAAAAATATGCACAGGACCTGACCGAACGCGCCCGCAAAGGCAAGCTCGATCCGGTCATTGGCCGCGATGACGAGATCCGCCGGACGATACAGATATTGTCGCGGCGGACAAAGAACAATCCTGTTCTGATAGGCGAACCGGGTGTCGGTAAAACGGCCATCGTCGAAGGCCTTGCGCAACGTATTGTTTCAGGCGACGTGCCGGAAACGCTGAAGAATAAAAAACTGGTCTCGCTCGATCTGGGCGCGATGCTGGCCGGAGCAAAATATCGCGGCGAATTTGAAGACCGCCTGAAAGCCGTCCTGAAAGAGATAGAAAAAGCCGAGGGGCAGATAATCCTGTTTATAGATGAGCTTCACACACTTGTCGGCGCCGGAGCCAGCGAAGGCGCGATAGACGCGTCGAACATGCTGAAGCCTGCATTGGCACGCGGCGTTCTGCGCGCGGTCGGAGCGACCACGCTCAATGAATATCAGAAGTATATAGAAAAAGATAAAGCATTGGAACGTCGTTTCCAGCAGGTCTATATCGGCGAACCGACCGTCGAGGACACGATAGCGATCCTTCGCGGTTTGAAGGAACGCTATGAGGTTCACCACGGCGTTCGGATAAAGGATTCGGCGATAGTCGCGGCGGCAACATTGTCGAACAGATATATAACTGACCGCTTTTTGCCGGACAAGGCCATCGACCTGATAGACGAAGCCGCGTCAAAAATTCGCATCGAGATAGATTCTCTGCCGCAGGAAATAGATGTGCTTGAGCGCGAAATATTGCAGCTTGAGATCGAGCGGCAGGCTCTCGGGCGCGAGACGGACGAAAAATCAAAGGAAAGGCTGGACGACATCGAACGGCGCATCGCCGACTTAAAAGAGCGCTCCTCGGCAATGAAGGCCAAATGGCAGTCGGAAAAAGAAGAGATCGAGAAAATGCGTTCGTCAAAAGAGCAGCTTGAACAGGCAAAGCTCGAACTCGAACAAGCCCGTCAGGCGGGCGATCTGACCAAAGCCGCCGAATTGCAGTACGGCAAGATCCCCGAACTGGAAAAACTGCTGAACACGGAAAAGGAGCGGCTTGACCAACTGCAAACGGACGGCGTTTTCCTTAAGGAAGAAGTTGATGAAGAGGACGTTGCCGAGGTTGTCGCGAAATGGACCGGTGTTCCGGTTTCCAAGATGCTTCAGGGCGAGATGCAAAAGCTGGTTGCGATGGAAGACAACCTTCGCAAACGCGTCATCGGCCAGGACGAAGGACTGCAGGCGGTGGCAAACGCCGTCCGCCGCGCGCGTGCCGGGCTTCAGGACCCGAACCGTCCTGTCGGCTCGTTCATTTTCCTCGGCCCGACCGGCGTCGGCAAAACGGAAACGGCACGCGCCCTTGCTGAGTTTCTCTTTGACGACGAACGCGCAATGGTGCGGCTGGATATGTCCGAATACATGGAGAAACACGCCGTCGCACGCATGATCGGCGCTCCTCCTGGGTACGTCGGTTATGAGGAAGGCGGCCAGTTGACCGAGGCCGTAAGGCGGCGTCCGTATTCGGTCGTCTTGTTCGATGAGATCGAAAAAGCGCATCCTGATGTCTTCAATGTTCTCTTGCAGATACTTGATGACGGACGGCTGACGGACAGCAAGGGCCGCGTGGTCGATTTCAAGAACACTGTTTTGATAATGACCTCAAACCTCGGTTCGCGCGCGATACAGGCGGCAACGGAAAATCCGCTTGCCGACCGCGACCCGAAAGCAGACGTTCTGCAGGTGCTTAGAGATCATTTCAAGCCGGAATTTTTGAATCGAATAGACGACATCGTCGTATTCAAACAGCTTGGCCGCGAACAGATAGCGCAGATCATTGACGTACAGCTTGAGAAGCTGCGCAGGATGCTTGCCGAACGCGACATCGACATTGATGTCACCGAAAGTGCAAAAGACCTGCTGGTCAAAGAGGGCTATGACCCGATCTACGGCGCCAGGCCGTTGAAGCGTGCCATTCAGACAATGATCCAGAACCCGCTGGCGGTAAAGCTCCTTAACGGAGACATCGCCTCCGGGCAAAAGGTGACGGTCTCGGCGGAAAATGACGAGATGAGATTTTCGGCCGCCGAAGGGCAAAAAGCCGTCAATGGCTGATCTTAAAATGTGAAGGTTGTCGGCGTCTTCGGTTTTGGATAATGGGCCGGAGACGCCTCTCTTTCACCGGATGGCGGACAGACGCCTTTTATTATTGTTGTGCAAGGCATACAATCAATTTAAGTATGTTCAAAAGAGCGAAAATGAACGAGATGGATCCGAAAACGGAAAAACAGACTGACACTGAAGAATTCAAGATACCCGTTAATGATAAGCGGCGTTTTAACGAACACGGCGAATCGACGGCGGAAAATACGGCCGCACCGGAAGAGCCTGTGCAAAAAGGGCCGGTAAAGTCTCAGCGTGAAACGGAGCTGGAAACGCAGTTGAAAGCCGAGACCGAACGCCGCGAGGCCGCCGAGGCAAAGCTTGTCGGCGTTCAGGCAAAGTTCGAGGAAGCCAAGGCATCTCTTGAAAAAGAGACGGCTGAAATGCGGACGCGGCTTATCCGCTCGCTTGAGGACAAGGCGAACCAGAGCAAGTTCAACTTTTTGCAGGCTCTCCTGCCTGTTCTGGACAACCTCAATCTGGCAATATCGGCCGGCGAACAGCAGGCGTCCGTGGAAGATCTGCGGAGCGGCGTTTCGGGTGTTGCCCGTTCTTTTGAACACGCTTTGGCTCAGGTCGGCGTGGTTCCGGTTGAGGCAGTCGGGACTGATTTTGACCCCGAGGCCCACGAGGCGATAGACATGGCTCCCGTGGACGCGGAACTGGACGGAAAGGTAACTTCTGAATATCAAAGAGGTTATCGGTTTGGTGAAAGGCTGCTTCGTCCGGCCAAGGTGCAGGTGGGCAAGGCCCAATAACATAGCGGCAACACAGCGGCGGAAAAGACAGTGAAAATTCTTTCCGGGTCGCGGACGCAAAGTGGTATCATAAATATTGGTTCGGAACATACACCTGCCAATCCACAGTTGATCATCGGTAGTAATAATCATGGCGGATATAGATGCTTACAAAGACAAATTCAGCGATAGCGGGCAACGCGTTTTAGAGGCCGCACTCGAAGCCTCAAAACGCCGCGATCAAAACTATGTGGCGGTGGAGCACATCCTTCACGCGGTTACGGTCGAGGAGGACGACCTTTTCGCCTCCACGATGCGTGACCTGTCGGTTGATCCGCGCTCGGTAAAACTTCTTATCGAAAAACGGATGGAAGCCGGCCGTCAGCATAACGGAAAAGGTTTTCGCATCGCTCCTGAAACCACAGAACTTTTCAAACGGGCAATGGACCGAGCCAGGTCGCAGGGCCGCCGCGTCATTGACGGCAGCGATATTTTTTACGTGCTTTCTAATGACGAGCGGAGCATTCTTAATGACGTTCTGCAAAACCTGGGCGTGCCGTCGGAAGAGGTCGCACAGATCGCCCGTACCCGCATCCGCAAACGCGAAAAAGAAGAGGAACGCGTAAGGCAAAAATACGAATTGCCGAGCTTTTTGCGTCACTTCGGCGTTTCGATGAACAAGCTCGCGCGTCAGGACAAGTTTCCGCCGACCATCGGACGTGAAAAAGAGATCCTGCAAATGATGG
>CAZOXY010000012.1:49797-68080 GCA_964583955.1 uncultured Chloracidobacterium sp.
AACCCGGCGTCGGCAAGACCGCCGTGGTCGAGGGATTGGCGCGTCTTATAGAACTGGAACCGGAAAAGGTTCCCTCCAGGCTTCGCGACTCACATATCGTTCAGCTTCAGATGGGCGGACTTGTTGCCGGAACGATGCTTCGCGGCATGTTCGAGGAACGCATCAAGGGCATAATCGATGAGGTCAAGGAAAAGGACAACATCATTCTTTTCATTGATGAGGCTCATACGATAATCGGCGCCGGAGCCGCTATGGGGACAACATCCGACGCGGCAAATATGTTCAAATCCGCGTTGGCCCGCGGCGAACTGCGCATCATTGGAGCCACGACCGTCACCGAATACAAGGAATACATCGGCGAGGATGAAGCACTTTCGCGGCGTTTCCGTCTGGTAAAGGTCGAGGAACCGACCATTGACGAGACGCGGCAGATACTGTTGGGCCTCAGGCCGAGGCTGGAAAAGAACTATTCGGTCACGATCTCCGAAGAGGCGATAAACACCGCCCTTGAGATGTCGCCAAAATACATCCGCAATCTTCACCTGCCTGACAAGGCCATCGGCTGGCTCGATACGGCGTCGGTAAAGGTCGAGATAAACGAACCGGAACGTCTTGTCGTTCGGCCCGAACACATCATTGATGTCATTTCGCAGGAATCCAGAATTCCCAAGGACATGATATACCGTGATACGTCCGACCGGTTTTCGCAGATGGAGCTTGACCTGGCCGGACGCGTTATCGGGCAAAAGGACGCGGTGCGCGCCGTTGCCGAAAGGCTGCGGCTGAACAAAGGCCCGCTTAAGGACAATCATTACGCGCCGGACGGCGTTCTGCTCTTTCTTGGACCAACGGGCGTCGGTAAAACTGAGCTTGCCAAGGCAGTCGCCGAATTCATGTTCGGTGACGAGGGCAAGATGATCCGCATCGACATGAGCGAATATGGCGACGGCACGGTCGGCATCGAAAAGCTGATCGGAATGCCGCGCGGCATTGTCGGATCGGAACGCGGAGGCATTTTGACCGAACAGCTTCGGGACAATCCTTACACCGTTCTGCTGCTGGACGAGGTCGAAAAGGCATCGCCGTATCTGATGAACATCTTCCTTCAGGCTTTTGACGAAGGCTGGATAACCGACGGACGCGGCAAAAAGGTCTATCTGTCGGACGCGATCGTCATCATGACCTCAAACCTCGGCTCGGAGAACTTTAAGAAATACGAAAAGCCGCTCGGTTTCGGCATGAAATCGCTCGGCGATATGACGGCGATAAAAGGCGATGTAATGAAGGCGGCGGAAACGCGCTTCACGCCCGAATTTCGCAACCGCATAGACGAGATCATCATCTTTTCGCCGCTCACAATGGACGAGGTTCGCGAGATCGCCGGCCTTTATCTGAACAAAATGCGGCGGCAGATGGAGCGTCAGGGCAAGCTGGTTGAGGTTACGGAGGCGGCCGTCGATCTGCTCACGGAAAAAGGCTTCAGCCCGGCATACGGCGCCCGTTTTCTGAAACGCCACATCGACCAAAAGGTAAAGCTGCCGATCACAAACCAATGGAAATCAGCAATGAGCTTTACCGTAGATGCCGAGAACGGCGAGATCGTGGTCATGCCAAAGGAAGTATTCAGCTTGAATTAGGAAGCATCTGCGATTTTTTAGAAATTTGCCTTGATGGTAAACTGCCATCAAGGCTTTTTTTGCATCTAAATTTGAACGGTCGGTGAGATCTTATGAAAATAACGGCTATATTTCTGTCAATTTTGCTTCTGGCCACTGTCGCGGCCGCCCAACAGGAGCCACGCCCCGCAAACCCGACCTCGCCGGTGCGGGAACATGTGATCCATGAACAGCCGCGTGCGCCTTATACATCCGCGGCCCGTCAGAACGGCGTCGAAGGCACGGTAAAGCTCAGCGTGACTCTGCTTGCGACCGGAAAGGTCGGCAATGTATCGCCGCAGACATATTTACCGCATGGCCTGACGCAGCAGGCGGTCAACGCCGCAAAAGGAATAAAATTTACCCCTAGGACCATCAACGGAAAACCGGTCAATGTCACCGTTACCATCGAATACCGCTATACGCTCTATTATGAGGACGAGGACCGCGACATCACCACCAAGGTCGCCATCCTTTCGCGGCCCAGGCCGGAGATCGACACTTCCGATGTCAAAGGCGGCCACATAGCTGTCGAGGTTTTTTTCGGCGCGGACGGCCGCATCTCCGTTTTCAGGTTCATAACTGCCGATCTGACCGCCGAACAAAAGGCAAAAGTGACCGAAGCGGCCGAAAAGATAACATTTCGTCCCGCCGTTCACAAAAGCGGCAAAAAAATGAGCGTCACAAAGGTCGTGGCTTATGAGTTCAAATAGCTGTAAGAAAACATTGCGGTCTTTCCTTCTGTTTGCGGTAATGCTGGCGGTAAACTTGACCGTTTTTGCTCAGGATGCTGACGAACGGCCGGCGCCTGACCCGGCCGAGGCGGAGGCTGTTATCGCAAAAGCCGTTTCCTATCTTGGCGGCAATGCCTACTTGAACGTTTCCACACAGATCAGCCGGGGAAAATTCAGCATTCTGCGGCAAGGTGCGGTCATATCTTTTCAAAGCTTTTATGATGTCATCGTGTTCCCTGACAAGGAACGAACAGAGTTCAAAACCGGTAAGCTGCGTAATGTTCAGGTAAATGTCGGCGAAACGGGCTGGGTCTATGACGGCGATATGGAGGTCGTCCGCGACCAGACCGAGATACAGCTTTCAAATTTCAAAAAAGGAATGCGCGTCAGCCTGGACAACCTGCTTCGCAGTCACTGGAAAGGCGAGGCAAAGCTGGAATATGTTGGCAAGCGTCCGGCAACGCTTGGTAAACGCAATGATGTGATAAAGCTGATCTACGATGACGGCTTTGAGGTCGAGTTCGAATTTGGAGCGGACGACGGCATCCCCGCAAAGGCAATAACCAGACGCACCAACGCCAACGGCGAAGAAGTCGTTGAAGAAGACCGCTATGCCCAGTTCGTGCGTATCGGAAATGTCCTGACGCCGTTCATAATCGACCGCTTTACAAACGGCGTTCATTCATCCCGCATCAATGTCGAATCCCTGGAATTCAACAAACGCGTCCATGATGACATCTTCACAAAACCCAGCGACGTAAAAACGCTCCGCAAAAGCATGAGCCTGTAACTCTCTGCGCATTCATGGCGACATTGAACCTTTGCCGACCGCTCAGCGATGCTGTAAACACCGTCCCGAAAGCAATTCTATTTTGCATCCCTTATGCAAATATATGCATCCATTGAGTGTCTATATAAATGAGAGGCGAGAATATGAGAAAAATATCGGTATTGGCGGCATTGTTTATCGTATTACTTTCGGCTGCGACTGGCTACGCTCAAAGGTCGGATGACCTCCGCAACCCGGCAATAGATATGGACGGGTTTTTGAAAAATGCCCGTGCCGCGTCAAAACACCGTGAAAAACGCCGGCTGACCGAAGACCAATTCATCGCCATGAGCAAAGAGCCGGGCGTTGTCATCTTGGATGCGCGGAGCAAGGAAAAATTTGACGACCTGCACATAAACGGTGCGGTCAACCTCAGCTTTCCTGATATTACGGTCGATAGCCTGGCAACACTGTTCCCTAACAAGAACACGAAAATACTTATCTACTGCAACAACAATTTTGAGAACGAGCCTGCCGCCTTTCCGACCAAGGTCGCACCGGCCTCGCTAAACCTTTCCACCTACATCTCGCTCTACACCTACGGCTACCGAAACGTCTATGAACTCGGCCCGCTGCTCGATGCAAAAACGACGAAACTTGAATTGGTGTCTTCGGACAAATCGGTGGCGAAACGATAACCTAGGCGGCTACTCATTGCTCGGCTAGGACGCGCCAATTCTTGAAGACGAAAAAATGAACTCGTTTGAGGCCGATATAGAATGCGGCTTCTTTTATACACCGCAATCTGCCGCTGGCTTTCAGCGTGGTTGTTCGCACGATCTTCGTGCCTTTGTCTGTGTGTTCGAGTTGAAAACGCTCGTCAATGGATTCAACGCACCGCGACCATGAATGATCGGTGTTTGCCATGCTGAACTGAAGCTCTTCCGGCGGCTGCCAGTTGGTGATCTTTTGATTTACAACCCCGCGATCCGAAATGCACTGCCTCTCAGAACCAACCCCGCCAACTTCATCAGGCAACCGACACTCGACCGGACGAGGCACGCCCAAACAAAAACAGCCCGGCGCGCTCATTTCCGAATTTGTAAGCAACGGCCAAAGCTGCTCCTTCGGAGCCTTTATGATTGTAGAAGTGCGAATGATCATAATAGTCCTTTAGCACATCACTGATCTGCAAACGCAACACTTAAATGTTTTAGCTTCATCGAATCGCTCGAATCAAGATCAATGCCTTTGCGGTTGATGTAATCATACAAAATATCGCGTGGCTGCGAGGTAAAGCCGGCTTCGCGGATCTGGTGGTGAATGTCGCGTTCGTTGGTCGTTGGCTCAGTAATGATAGCGGCAAGCGAGGATTCTTATCTTGTCCGGCAAGACCTCGTAAACGATGCGGTGCTCCTGATCGATGCGACGGGACCAGCAGCCCGAATATTCGTGTTTTAATGGCTCTGGTTTTCCTACGCCGGCAAATGGCTCTCGTTCTATGACAATGACAAGCTCAATGATCCGAAGCGCTTTCCGGCGGTCGGTTTTGATCCACCACGCCAAATCCTCAAAGGCGGCAATATCAAATTCCAAGCTTCTCTCTGACATCCTCGAAAGCGATCCCCTCGCGGCGCTCTTTGGCTTCCAAGATACGCTCTCTCATCTTTTCGCTTTTCAGCAAATAGGCTGTCTCTTTCTCGGATTCGATCTCTTCCCATAGATCAATGGGAACTATTACCCCAACCTGCTTGCCGCTGGCATCTGAAATGTATTGAACCTCGGTCATAAGGTAATTCTAGCACAATTTAACAGTCCCTAATCCGCAAATGCGACGCTTAATTGTTATAACGGTAATGAGCCGCGAGTGGCTCTCAGTTATATCTTCCGCGTTGTATTACTTTGCTCATAATTCCCCTGTTTTATATCGGCATCGGTCTTGGACTTTGCCAAGTCCCCGGTGGCAAGAGGATCTAAGAACATTCCTTTTACAAGTTGCGAAGTCTTCGGCGCTAAAGTGTCGCAGAGAGTTTGTTATAAACGCGCTTGATGGCCTGCTTGCCTTTATCGGCGGTTTCGTAGTTTAGCGACAAAGCTTTAAGTGTGATCTTCACATCGTTGTCAGAAAGTTTGACGCTGGCAGGATTCGGCCTTTAAGGCACTTCGACAAATTTCTCGCCGTAGTACTTTCCGCGAACCGCCTTTGACAGGCATTACGATTATGATGTTAAAAGTTCCGTCATCTTCTTCCGTATGCGTTATTCTGATAATACGATCTTTCTCTGCATTAAAACCAATCGTTGTATATCTCAATTCATCATCCGAATGATCCGGATCGAAAAGCGTTAAAGCTCTTTATATTGTTTTCAAACACCGAATTGCCTCATGCAGTGAAATTCCGTTGTGTTTTCTTAAATTGATCCGTTCTTTCTTCGGGTCAATTTTATACCTTCGCATAAACAAATATCATTCGCCGCTGACGTCTGAAATGTATTGAACTTGGGTCATAGGCGTATCTTAGCACAGGATATAATTTCAATATTTGTGATTTTTCATATCATTTGCGAGGCTATCACCGTCATTGTAAAGAATGTCGTCTATGAGCCATTTGCCGGAATGCTTTATCAATAAAACCTTATAGACTATAGTTTCGTTGCATTGTACAGGTCTGTAAAAGAAAGTTACGGGAACAGTAGCCCTTGATCGTTTTACAATTGCATTGCCAATTTTATAAGTAAGTTTACAGCTCTTTCCTTCAACACTGAACCATTCTTCAATAGGACTAAATGGAACACCATCTCCAAAATATGGTTTGTCTGTGGGGTTAGACCTAAGAAATTCTTCTTCCTTTTGCAATTCGTCGAGAAAAAGTTTGTAAAGATCAGGTGAAAACCATTTCTTTCGGGCGTCTATACTTTTTCGATTAAAAATCTGCGAATGTGTCCAATCATACTTATAGAACTGTCGCACAGTCTCTTTCGGTGTCTGCGCATTAGCCGTGAGTGCGGCAAGAACAATAATAAGTGAGGCAATTAATTTCATATTTTGGCTAGTCTGCGAATGTAACACTTAACTGTTTCAGCTTCATCGAATCACTCGAATCGAGTCCGTTAACATCGCGGTTGACATATTTGTAGAGGATATCGCGTTGCTGCGGCGTGAAGCCGGCTTCACGGATCTGATAGCGGAGGTCGCGTTCGTTGGCTTCGTTGTTGGCACCGGCGGCGGAGACAACGTTCTCTTCGATCATTATGGAACCCATGTCGTCCGCGCCAAACCGTAACGCCGCCTGGCCGAGGCGTATGCCCTGCGTCAGCCAGGATGATTGGATGTGCTGGATGTTGTCGAGAAAAAGCCGCGAGACGGAGAGCATTTTCAGGTAGTCGATGCCGGTCGGTTCTTCGGTGATCTTGCGCCCTAAGGCGGTGTTCTCCCGCTGAAATGTCCAGGGAATGAACGCGGTGAATTTGCCGCAATTCGGATCAACGGCCTTGTTTGCGAGGGCCTCGTCCTGCACGTCTCTTATTCTTTGCAGATGGCGAACGCGGTGTTCGATGCGGTCGCCGATGCCGAACATCATCGTCGCGGTAGAGATCAAACCGACCTTGTGAACGGCACGCATCACGTCCAGCCATTCTTGCGTTGTGCATTTGGTCGAGACGCGTTTTCTCACCTCGTCATCGAGAATTTCCCCGCCGCCTCCGGGCATCGAATTAAGGCCAGCAGCCTTCAAACGTCGCAGGATCGTTTCGTAATCCAACCCGCTTATCAGGTGAATATTGTGTATCTCCGGCGGTGAAAAACAATGTAGCTGGAACGTCGGATATTTGGCGTGAAGTGTCCGCAAAAGGTCTTCGTACCATTCGATGTTCATATCGGGGTGCAATCCGCCCTGCATCAAAACGCCTGTGCCGCCGAGGGCGATGGTATCGTCGATGCGCTTCTCTATTTCCTCTATCGAATGGATGTATGTGTCCGGCTTGCCGGGCCGCCGATAGAACGCGCAAAACGTGCAGACAACGTTGCAGACGTTCGTGTAATTGATGTTGCGGTCGATGATGTACGTGACGACATCGGACGGGTTCTTGCGCATCCTTATCTCGTGCGCCGTCAAACCGATCCGCACAAAATCGTTCGATTCCAGCAACGCCGTGCAGTCCTCCGCCGTCAAACGCCCGCCGTCCAAAGCCTTGTCCAAAATTGGCTGAATATCTTTGCCCATTCGTTTATAATCTTATCAAATTTGGGAGATAAAACAGGAATGGAACGCGGATAAAACGGATCGGACTGATTTACACTGATCTTTTTAAATGAATGCAACAGATAACAATCTATAAACAATAAGATAATCCGTGTCTATCCGCTTTATCCGCGTTCTATTTTTCTTATGCCGAAATCCAGCTCGATAAAATTCAAAACAGTGCTCAGCATTTTCTCCGCCGAATCCGGCTGGCATTATATTCCTGTCGAAGCTAAGATCGCTGAAAAATTTGAGAAAAAGGATGGTTCCCGCCGTGTCGTCTGCACTATCAACGGCGTGGAAACCCTTCAATGCGCGCTGCTGCCATACGATGGTGATTTTTACATCATCATTAACAAGGCCAGGCGGACGCGCCTCGGCATCGAGGCAGGCGACAGCATCGCGGTCGAGCTAAAACCTGACAATAGCAAATACGGCCTGCCGATGCCGGAGGATTTTCGGGAAATACTCGATCAGGACCCGGAAGGCGACAAGGTCTTTCATTCGCTCACTGCCGGTAAACAGCGCTCCATCCTTTACGCCGTCGGCAAGGTCAAGGACATCGACAAACGCATCCACACAGGCCTTGTTTTTATCGAACACCTCAAAAAGAACGACGGCAAGATCATCTATGAAGATCTGAAAGAAGAGCTAAAACGCCCCATTTTTTGATCTGTCGAAACGCAAAAAACACCACGGGCTTACGTTCCTTTATATGTAAAAGGAATCGAAAGGGCTTCGCCACCTGAAAATATTTTCGACGCGGATGATACGAACCTGTGAAATTTTTCGCGATTGATAATGTATTTAAATAGCGGGTGTTTTTTTGCAATGAACGAAAGAGATCAACAACTTGGGACCACCGACATCGGACTGCTGATATTTGTCATAGTGGTCGGCTGGTTGCTTTTATTCCATTCAAACATTTTCTGACACTCACCTCGTTAGCGGCGTCGCCTAATTTCGTTTTTCCTGACCTTCCTTACTTTTTTCCTGTATATAGCAGAGATTTTCGGGTCTCTATCAGGCCGTTCCTTGCGGCCAGGTCGATGTATAATTCCAGTCCCGCCTGCATCTCATCGCTCACCGAAAAACGGATGTTTCGTGTCAGATATTCACTCAACGCATCGCGTCCCAGCGGGATATGGCCTTCGTAATTTGAGATGATCTGCCCGATATGGGCAACGCCTTCATCACGCGCGGCCGCAAAATCGATCTCGCATCTCCTCTCGCCCGTCATCCACATAGCGAAAATAAATCCCAGCCCTGTGTATCTTCGCCAAAGCCCGGCAAGGTCAAAAATGCGGAATTCGGATCGTTCATCGCCGCTAATAAGCAACGCCGGATCGCCGATCATCAAAGCGGCGTCCGATGTATTCAGCATCTCGCCTATATTCGGAGCGGCAAAATTCCACTCAGGCTCAAACCCTATAAATTCGCGAAAGATGATCTTTGTCAGAACGACCGAAGTTCTTGAGGATGTGTCCAACGCAACGGAACGAACGTCCTCAAGCTCCTCGCCTTTTGTCACAAGGCAAACGCTTCTCACCTGATCTTCGGCCCCGACGCATACGTCGGGAACTATCCTGACGCCGTCTATGAACTGCGAGGCGATCACGGGTACAAGCGCCGCCTGAACGCGGCCGTCCGACAGCATCTCGGCCGAGCGCGCGGGCGCAAAATCCAATAGCACCTCGGCCCGGCCGCGATTTGCCCCATAAAGAAAACTCCACACAAGCGGCGCCGTGTTCAAATAACTTGACGCCGCTATGCGTGGAATATCTGTTGCCATATTATGACAGATTACCTGTCACGAACCGTTCCGGGCAACCCTTGTGAGGCCCGAAAATCTATACTGGTCAGATCGTCACTGGTGTCTATGACGCGCGTGGGGTTGTCAAACCTGTGTCCCTTGCTGGAAACCTCCATAACAAAGGTCTGTCCGGCAGGCACGTCTGCAAACTGATAATAACCAAATCCGTTCGTGGTCGCTGTGCGCGTAATTCCCAACGGACTTGTTAGTACCACGGTCGCCCGATTGATGCCTCGGCCATAGGCGTCCAAAACGGTTCCCGTTATCTGTACCGGGGCCGCCGACGGGATAAAGAAATGAACGATCACATCGTCTATCGCCAAACCGTCGTCCGCCAGCCCTGGAAGGTCGGTGTCCACCCATCGGATATACAAAGATTCACCCGAAGCGAGCGAGACCGGCAGTGTCTGCAAACCTACAACTGTGCGATTTTCCGGCGCGTTGCCGTTACGAGATCCGCCACCGCCGACAGTATTTGGGGTCACAAAATTCAATGCACTGAAATTTGTGTATGGCGTGGACGCACCGGCGTCCGAATATACGTTCTGGGCGCCGACGGCGTATTGAAACGTAAGTTGATCTGTGTGCGACCCGGAAGCTCCGCGTCGCCACTGCTCACCGGTAAAGCCGACACGGACCTCCGTAAGAGTTCCGGCACTGGTGTTTGTAAAGCATCCGCCCAGATAGTTTACGGCGACGCCCGTTCCATTGTTGAGCGAACCCAGAGCGCGGTCGGTAGTCGTGCCATAACTATATGTATTTCCACCAGCAGTCGAGCCGGAATCCGCTCCGTAGCGGCCGGTTACGGACGAGGAATTCGTGCCTTCCTCCACCAATGCCCAGCCGGGAATATTGACGAAGCCGCCGGCGTCAGAAACGGCGTTGTCGAACTTGCCAAGATATATTCTAGGCCCCGTGGCCTGAAGAACCTGCACGTTTGCCGCGTCGGTGAACTGCGGTGCCGGACTCGGCCCCAAAGCGTCAAAGTCCTGTACGTGGCTTGTCGGGTTGACGCCGCCCAGCGAAATGCAGTTTTGGGCGTCAGCAGCGAATGAGGATAGAAGCAACACGGCAAGCGCGGTTGCCGCACGGATCAGTTTTAGATCAAAGGACATAATTTTAGTTGTGGATCGGCCCGATTACAAAGACATTCTCGGACTGGATATTTTTCTATTCGTATCTGATTTCGGGAGATAAACAAGGTAGGAGCGTCGATAAAAATAACCGACAAAACAATACTAACACAGTTTAACGGCAGATTGGAAGACCCCGATCATAATACCTTGCAAACAATGCATCAGGGCGTGAAAACATCGTGGTATTCAGGTGTGTTGTTCAGTTCGCGAAGGGCGAAAGGGCATGTTGCATAGATCCGCAGGCTATTTGCCCGGGCATATTCGACGGCCGCCGCCAGCAGTTCCTTTCCGATGCCTTGCCCTTTAAGCGAATCATCAACCTCAGTGTGGTCTATAATAAAACCGGTGTCGCCGGCTTTTACATAGGTCATTTCGGCCAGCCTTTTTCCCTCGCTTTTGACAATGAACGCCCCGCGTCCGCCGTGTTCGATATGTTTGATCTCTGCCATATATGTAAGTTCTATCAGACCGGGCGGATACTTGCCAAGCCTTGCGGAACTGGCTGATACTGCAATATCCTTTGTGCTGAAAGAGATGCGTATATTCGACATCACGGTCCCGATAAGCGATTCTGTTCCCGTTTATGACGGCGACCCGAAGGCCCGCGTGGACACCGTATTTTCGCTTGAAAACGGCGACCCGGCAAATGTGTCCTCCATCTGCTGCGGTGTTCATACCGGAACTCACGTTGACGCGCCGAGCCATTTTATCAGCGGCGGACGAACCTCCGCCGATCTGGACCTGGGCAAACTCGTCGGCGCGTGCCGCGTTATTGAGGTGGCTGACCATGTGGCGGAGATCGGGCCTGCGGAACTTGACGGCATCAGCGGAGCCGAACGCATTCTTTTCAAAACAAAGAATTCCGCTTTTTGGAATGATGCGAACAGCGATTTTAGAACCGATTACACTTCACTCAGTCCCGAAGCCGCCCAAATACTGGCGGACAATTCTATAAAATTGGTTGGCATAGATTATCTGTCCGTCGAAAGATTTGAGTCCGAAGATTTCCGAACGCATCGCATCCTGCTCGAAAGTGAAATCGTTATCCTTGAGGGCCTCGACCTTCGCGGCATCGAACCGGGCGATTATGAAATGGCCTGTCTGCCGTTGAAATACATCGGTGGAAAAGGCGACGGCGCTCCCGCAAGAACAATTTTGATAAAACGGTGAATTTTGCAAACGAAAAAAACTATCGTGAACGCGTTTACGCCATTGTCCGGCAGATACCTCGCGGCCGTGTGATGACATACGGCCAGATCGCGCAGATACTTGGGCAAGGCTACACGCCGCGGACGGTCGGTTATGTGATGCACGGCGCGGATACCGAGAACGTTCCGTGGCAGCGGGTAATAAATTCACAGGGAAAATGCTCGACCGGAAAAATGACCCTTCCCGTAGATCTTCAGCAAAAAATGCTGGAACAGGAAGGCATTGTTTTTGATGCAAAAGAGCGGTGCGACCTGGGCAAATATCTCTGGTTTCCAGAAGGCTTTGGCAATGAAGATGACGAAGAGGACCAGCCGACGCTTTTCGCCTAACACATAAGCAATATCTGACGATACAATATTTGTTTCATCGCCCCCATTTCAGCTTGTTGCGTAAAACATCAAAATAATTCCGGTTTGGCGGTTGCAGCAGGTTAAATGTGGTTCTGCTTTTACGGATCTTTACCCTGTCGCCCGAACGGAGGCTGTATGCCGTTTGCCCGTCCAGGGTCAGCACGACGCCTTCGTTCTCGTCCTTTAAGCTAAGTTCTATCTCGGCGTCATCCGGCACGACTATCGGCCTGTTGGTCAGGGTAAACGGACAGATGGGCGTCAGAACCACCGCGTTCATTGAGGGAAATATTATCGGCCCGCCGGCAGAGAGGTTATAGGCCGTTGAGCCTGTCGGCGTAGAGACGATCAGCCCGTCCGAGCGAAACGAATTTACAAAAAGCCTGTTCAAATTGACCTCTATCTCTATCACGCGGGCGATGGCGGCCTTGTTTATCACAACATCATTCAGCACGCGGCCCTTTGCCTGCATTTCATCGCCGCGCCAATGTTCAGCCCCGAGCATGACGCGGCGGTCTATCTCGTAATTTCCCTCAAAGATCGCATCAAGGGCAGAATACATTTCCTCAATGCGAAAATCGGTCAGATAACCGAGGCTGCCGTAATTGACGCCGAGAACCAGGACATCGGCATCCCCGATCATCCGCGCCGTCGAGATCATCGTGCCGTCACCGCCGAGGACAACGATAAGTTCCGACCTTTCAACAAGCTCTTTCGCCTCTTCGGACAGTTGGCCTTTTATGACAGAACTTGTTGGAGTCTCGCCGTTAAAGCGATATGTGGACACACCGCGGCCGCGAGCCGCCAACCATTCGGCAAGCTCGCCCGCCGTTTGCCACGCCTCTGAATGCGCCGGCTTTACGACGATCCCGACATTTCCGATGTGTCTGAAACTCATGGTCCTTGCCTGAAAGCCCTGTATCTCCGCTAATCACAAATGTTGAAAGAACAGTATTTACAAAAACAGCGGAAATATCAATGCTCCGGCCCGCCAGTGACCACAACCAGGCGGCTTTTCGCCAAGATGGCCCACCTGCGTCTTTGCCGCACAATCCTTTGCTTGAAATTGTCTAAAACCACGTGTTTTTGCTAATATTGTGGTTTGTCCCTTAAAAAGGAAATTTCATCCTGGCAGGAAGTAACCGATGTTAAAGTTCATCTCACGTCTGGAAAAGACACGTAGTTTCATTCTTCTCGCGTTTGCCGTGGTAATGGTGGCAAGCCTTGTATTCTTTTACGCTCCCACGCGAAGCGACATAACCGCCGATCTGATGATGAGCACCGAAACGGCTGCTCGCGTCGGCAGCGAGTATGTGACCGTGGGCGAGGTCGCCCGGCAAAAAGAAACATACAGCAGAATGATGCAGGGCAGGCCGTATCCGGCGCGGACCGTGCTCAACAACCTTTTGGGCAGCCGTGTGATCCGCGTTGAGGCCGCCCGGCTCGGGCTGACCGCTTCTGACGCCGAGGTCGCGGCCGAGATACGTCGTCAATTCAAATCTCCGGACGGCAAACCCTTTGACCAGAAACAGTATGAGCAGATGGTCGTCCAGCAATACGGCAGCATCTCCTCTTTTGAGGAAAGCGTCAGGGATGACCTAAGCTCCGGCAAATTGCAGGCTTTTGTCACATCGGGTGTCACCGTTTCAGAAGAAGAGGTGCTTCAGGACTTTCAACGCAAGAACACAAAATTCGATCTTTCCTATGTGCTGCTTTCGCCTAACGATCTGGCACAGGCCATAACGCCGACCGATGATGAACTGAAGGATTATTTTGAACGGAACAAGCAGAGCTATTACATCAGCGTTCCGCAGAAAAAGGTCCGCTACATCTTTTTGAACACGGCCAAGGTCGGTGAAAAAGCCCCGGTCTCTGACGCCGACCTGCGTGCCGAATATGACAAGCTGCCCGACGATAAAAAGATCGCCGGTGTGCTTGGGCGCGAGATAGTGCTTCGCATTGCCAAGCCGGAATTTGAAGGCCAGGTCTATGAAAAGGCGACCCAATTGGTGCAGCGGCTTCGCGAAAGCGGCGGCCCGGTCACGGAGGACGCTTTTTCAGAACTTGCCAAAGGCCAGTCGGAGAACGCGGCAAGCGCTTCGACGGGCGGAAAATTGCCCGGCGCTGTTCGCGAAAATCCGAACAAGGCTGACGATCCTTACCAGCGTCTGCTGGCGATGAAGCCGGGCGATGTCTCAGACCCGATCAATTATCAGGGACGTTATTTCATCCTCTGGCGCGGAGAGGCCGTTCCGAAGCCTTTTGAGGACGCCCGCAAAGAGCTTGAGGTAAGCCTCAGAAACCGCCGTGCCTATACCGCCAATGCGGAACTGTCGAAACGCGTCGCTGAGGCATTAAAGGGAAGCAAGGATGTTCAGGCAACTGCTCAGCAGTTTGCCGCCGAGGCCAATATGAACGCGGCTGACATGGTGCGTGAAACGGCTTTTGTCAGGCCGGGTGACAACGTTGAGCATATCGGCAACTCGCCCCAGTTTGAGGAAGGCATAGCCGGTTTGGAAAACGCGAACGATGTCGGCGACCCGATACCGGTTCCTGAAGGCTTCGCAGTTCCGCTGCTGGTTGATAAAAAAGAGCCGCGTGATGCGGAATTTGGCGAAGTGAGGTCGCAGCTTGTCGAACTGGTCAAGCTGGAAAAGGCCCGCAGCCAGATAGAGGAACTCGCACGACAGGTGGCGAACGGTTCCGCATCGGCAACCGCCATCGCGGCCGCCGCACAGGCAAAGGGACTCAAAGCGGCAGAATCAAAAGCTTTTGTGATCGGTTCGCCGCTGGGCGAGGGAACTGCCGCAACGACCGGCCCTCAGCTTGAGGACGCCATCTATGCCCTGAAAGCAGGCGAGGTGACAAAAGAACCTGTTAAAATAGGCGAGAATTACTACGTCGTCGGCGTCACAAAACGCGATGAGGCGTCAATGGAGGATTTTGCATCACAGCGTGACACGCTGACCGAACAGATGCTGAACCGAAAGCGAAGCGACGTATTCTTTGAATTTATCACCTCCGCACGGCAGCGAATGGAGAATGCGGGCCAGATAAAGATCTATGATGAAGTGCTTGCCCGCATAGACGCCGCCGATGCCCCGCTGGCTCCCGGCGGAGCGCCGATAAATTTCCCGAATCTCTGATCTCGAACCTGATAAATGGGAAGGCCGCCTCAAAAAAGGGCGGCCTTTTTTAGTGCATGTTAAATGGCCACTAACTTCAGTGGCTGTGTCAAAACTCAAAATTATGGAAATAAATCCCGTAGGGATTTGTGAAAATAGCCCGCCGATAAATCGGCGGGCTATTTTCGATTGTCCCTTCGGGACAAAATGCCGTGTTTTGCCTCAGACTGTAAAGATAGGGGCAATTTAAAATCCATTTTCAGACAGTTGTACAGGCTCTTCTTTTACCACCAGCCGATAAGCTTCCACCAGAGCGTTCCCACTATCGACCACACCAGAATATTTATCACCGACGCTATCAGGCCGACGGTCCACCATCGCCGCTGTGTTACATATCCAAGCCCGAAATAGACCGGTGCGGGCGTCGTGCCGTAATGCGTGAGGCCCGCGGAAAGATTTGCAAAATAGGTAAGCAGCAGTACCGTCAGCCCGGCGGGAGCGCCCAGAGCGAGCGTCACCGCCAGGAACGGAACGAACATCGCCATTACGTGCGCCGTTATCGAAGCAAAAGCGTAATGAGCATAAAAGAACACGAGCGCGAGAATGGCCAGCCCGATCGGCCAGCTCCAGCCGCCGATGACCGATGCGACCCCAGTGGCAAAGATCGTCGTGATATTGGTCTTGCTCAGCTCCGACGCCATCATTACAAGGCCGCCGTACCAGATAAAAACGTCCCAGGCATTTGTTTCGTTGATCAGGTCGCGCCATTCGAGCACGCCGGTTATCAGCAGCACCGATATACCGACCATCGCAATGACCGTCGAATCGATCCCGTGCCAAAAGGCGCTTATCCACATGGCAACGACGGCAACAAAGACCGCAAGAAGAATTTTCTCCAGCCGTGTCAAAGGCCCGAGCTTTTCCAGTTCGCTTCGCGCAAAAGAAACCGCGTTCGGCGTTTCTTTTACCTCCGGCGGAAAGAGGCGGTAGATCATCAGCGGTATCAGAACCAGACAAACAAGCGACGGCACAATGGCCGAAACGAACCAGACGGAATAATTAAGATCGATGCCTGCCTGGTCGAGCGCCAGTCGGCGAATGATAAGATTCGACGCTTGGCCGGTCAGGAACGTCGCGCACAATATCACCTCGCATTGATAGAGCATCGTCATCAAAAATGTGCCGATGCGCCCAGCCGTGCCGTCATCAGGGCGGGAATCGTAAGTTTCCGTCACGCTTCGGGCGATGGGCAGAATGATGCCGCCCGCACGCGCTCCTGTTGAAGGGATGAACGACGCAAGGATGAAGTCTGTGAAAACAAGCGAGTAGCCAAGCCCGATGGTCTTGCGTCCGATCAGCCTGACAAAGATGAGGGCTATGCGGTTGCCGAGGCCGGTCTTTATCATGGCCCGCGAAATAAAAAATGCCGCCAGAACAAGCCAGACGAATTTATCCGCGTAACCGCTCAACGCCCTTTCTATCGGCACCGCCTGAAAAAGAGCGACGGCGACAACACCAGACAGCACCATCGCGCTTCCCGTAAGCGGTTGAACGATGGAACCGACAATAGTGGCTATAAATATCGCCAGCAGTATCCACGCTTCGCGCGGAACATCCGCCGGCGGCGGTATCAGCGCAATGCCGATGCCTGTGGCCAGGACCAGAAGCCAACGCCATCCCTTTGAAAGCCCATTGTTCGCATCCGATGCCATACAGTTCGTCGGTTAATAAAAGAACGGGACATATCCGTTCGGAATTTGCCCCGTCCTTTTCACAGTTATCTGGTCATTCTCCGATCAGGATTTCCCAATCGCTTTCAGATACCTGACCAATTCCTCCCTTACCTTCGGGAACAGGAAGAACAGGCCTATCATATTCGGAAAGACCATCGCAAAGATCATCGCGTCCGAAAAGTCGATAACGGCTCCGAGCGATGCCGCTGCACCGATGATGGTCGCGATACAGAAAAGTACCTTGAAGGTAAGGTCCACAGGTTTGGACCTGCCGAACAAGTATGCCCACGATTGCATTCCGTAGTATGACCACGAGATCAGCGTCGAGAAAGCGAACAGAACGACCGAAATGGTCAGGACGAAGTTAAAGCCGGGCAATGCATCATTGTATGCCCTGGCCGTCAGGTCAACACCGTTAACGGCCTGGTCGCCGATCATCACGTTGCCGCCGATGCCGCCGTATTGGAAAAATCCGTCCATATTGAACAGCACGATAACGATCGCCGTCATGGTACAGATGACCACCGTGTCAATGAACGGTTCCAGCAGAGAGACGATGCCTTCACTGGCAGGAAATTTTGTACGCACGGCCGAGTGGGCGATAGCGGCCGAACCCGCGCCCGCTTCATTTGAGAACAACGCACGGCGGAAACCCTGAATTATAACGCCGACGATGCCGCCGACCGCCGCATCGGTCGTGAACGCTCCTGAGATGATCTGGCCTATCGCCGCCGGCACTTCCGTAATATGCAGTGCAACGATTATCAACGATGCGAGGATATAAATGACGGCCATAAACGGTACAAGCTTTTCCGTTACACTGGCAATGCGCTTGATTCCGCCAATGATGACGATGGCGACCAGAATGGCAAGGATGATACCTATAATGGTACGCACAGCACCGCCTTCCAGCCCGAGCATTGTCGTGATCTGTGAGGTAGCCTGATTTGCCTGGAACATATTGCCGCCGCCGAACGATCCGCCAACGCAGAAAATGGCAAAAAGAACGGCCAGCACCTTGCCCGCTCCTTTCCAGCCCATCTCGCCCAATCCTTTTGAAAGATAATACATCGGGCCGCCGTAAACGGTTCCGTCCGGCCCTATCTCGCGGTATTTGACGCCGAGCGTACATTCAACGAATTTGGTTGACATCGCCAGTAGGCCGCAGACGATCATCCAGAACGTCGCTCCCGGCCCGCCGATGCCGATAGCGACCGCCACGCCTGCTATGTTCCCCAACCCGACCGTTCCTGAAACAGCGGTTGCCAACGCCTGAAAATGGCTTACCTCGCCGTGGTGGCCTTCGTCCTTGATCGTGCCAACCACATCGCCGTCAACTATGTTTACCTCGGCATTTGGATCCGCATGAGGTTCTTTATGATCCGGATCGGCCGCCATTTCAATATCGTCATATTTACCGCGAACGACATTGATGGCAAGCCCGAACTTACGGATATTCACAAAGCCAAAAGTAATTGTAAAAAACGCCGCGCCAAAAATGAGAAGGAGCAATACAATGGGA
>CAZOXY010000013.1:0-12984 GCA_964583955.1 uncultured Chloracidobacterium sp.
GTCATTGCTAGATTTATCATACATTATTGTACGTTCATCTAGTCATGACCCTAAATAAATTAAGTTAGCCACAGAGGACACAGAGAAAAAGTCGATATAGCCATTGTCGCTGAATCTGCAATAAAAACTCTGTGTTCTCTGTGGCTAAATTCTCTCCCGTGTCCTCTGTCGCTAAATTCTACCTAATGTAATGAATATTTGCATTCCCGCCAAAGGTTCTTTAGCCTAAACAAAATGATATCAGACCTGAAAAAACGGACGGCAGAGATCATAAAAAGGCTTAAAAAAGCATACCCTGATGCTCATTGCGCCCTTGTTCATTCAAACCCGTTTGAGCTGATGATCGCAACCATTTTATCGGCGCAATGCACGGACGAGAGGGTAAATATCGTCACCGCCGATCTTTTTCGCAAATACCGTTCGCCGCAGGATCTGGCGAACGCCGATCTGCGTGAGTTGGAAAATGACATCCATTCGACCGGCTTTTTTCGGAACAAGGCAAAGAATATAAAAGCCGCCAGCCGGCGCATCATTGATGTTTACGGCGGTCAGGTTCCGCAAACGATGGAAGACCTGCTCACCCTTGGCGGCGTGGCAAGAAAAACGGCAAATGTTGTAATGGGAAATGCATTTGGCATCGCATCGGGCATTGTTGTTGATACCCATGTTTCACGGCTGTCTCAGCGGCTTGGGCTTACAATGCAGACAACGCCCGAAAAGATCGAAAAAGACCTGACCGGACTTGTCCCGAAAAAGGATTGGGTGATGTTCTCGCATTGGCTGATATTTCACGGACGCCGGATATGCAATGCCAGAAAACCGAAATGCGATCAGTGCTGTCTGGCCGATCAATGTCCCGGCCGGATGCAATTCTTATAACAAAAATGGCGCGACACCCGTGAGAAAAATGTGTCACGCCAAATTATCATTCTAACCATACCCTAATTGCGCGGTGCGGGCGGTTTAGGCATCTTGTCCGAAGCAAACCTCGGCAGCAGTTCGTCACGCATTGCCAGTTCGTAAACGGTCGTCGCTATGACAATGGCTCCCTGCTGAAGGTCGGCCTCTATCACGCGCTCGAACGTGTCGAAGTTGGTGTGCCACGTATGCGAACCGTATTCGATCGGGTCAAGCGTCGTTCCGACACCGGGAAGTCCCGCATTATTGAACGATGTGTGGTCAGAACCGCCGATGTTGCGGCTGTTCGTTGCCGAAACGCCTTCCATTCCCCAAAAAGAGAACTGTCCGGTTATGCCGCGAAGGACACTTGCGGTTTCCGGCGGGCCGAATACGGTCATTGCCCTGATACGGCCTGTTCCTGTGTCATGGTTGAAATAGGCGCCGAATTTATGCCATGCCGGCTTCGGATCTTCGGCCGAACCGAAATGCTTGGCGACATAGGCCTGTGAGCCGAGAAGCCCCTGCTCTTCGCCTGTCCACAATGCCACTCGGATCGTGCGGCGCGGTTTCAGGCCGAGCGCCTTGATGATGCGTGCCGCCTCCATCATAACGGCCACGCCGGTCGCGTTGTCGGTCGCTCCTGTGGCGGAATGCCATGAATCAAGGTGTCCGCCAATGATGATGACCTCGTCCTTTTTGTCCGTTCCGACGATCTCAGCGGTCGTGTTGTATTGCGTCGAGCCTTCGGGGTGAGTGTTGTTGCGAATGTCGAATTCGAGTTCGACATCGTGTCCGCCCTGTGTCAGACGGACGATGCGTCCAAAATCCTCATTACGCATCACAACGGTCGGAACCGTCTTGCTGACGTCATAATCGCCGCGCCCGTATGAAAAAGCCCTGATCCTGCTGTGAGCAAATCCGGCATCATTCACGCGAACCACCGCTCCGTTGTCCATCAGGAATTTGTTGACCTGATCGGCGACCTGGCCTGGAGGAAGAGCGCCTTCCTTCGGCTGGACCTGAGGCATTCCGCCGGGGCGTCCGGGAAAGCCCTGCGGACGGGCGTCAGGATCGGGATACGGATTGACACGCTGTTTTATCGTATCGGACGAGGCACGCTTTGCGGGCGGATCCAGATCGACACCGGGTTCGGCGGGCTTTCCGTAAAAAACGATATTGCCGCTTATCCGCGAACGAATGCCTGACAGATAGGTGTCCAATTCGGCCTGTGTCGGGCGGTCAGGCAATATCATGCTCACTGCCTTGCCGCGAACGGCGCCGTTCGTACTCGGCGACCATGCCAGAACCTCGAACACGAGGTTGTCCTTTACGGGTGAGAGTATGTGGCCCGCGGCACGGTCATTTGACCAGCCCGGAAATCCGAAATTCCAGGGATCCTGCGTCGGATTTTCAAGGCCCCATTCGACCATCTGCTTTGCGGCCCATTCGCCCGAAGCCTTTAGCTGCGGCGAACCCGTAAGACGCGGACCGTAAACATCCGTCAAAACCTGAACAGTGCTGAGAACTTTTGAATTTTTGGTTCCCTCTTCATGGATGCGGGCGCTGATGTCGGTCTGCTGAGCGTTTGCAACGCCCGACAGCAGTAACCCGTGCAGCAAAAGAAGTGTGAGGACCTGCGTAAAATATCGTTTCATCTTTTGTCTTCCTATTTTGAGTGTATTGAGTTCCGTCGTCATCCGTCACATTTTGGCCGATGCTCCGGCGTGAGTTCAGAACTAATTTTTGGTGTCCGGTAATTATACATTCTAGAAGATAAAAAGAGAAAAGCGGGCCGGAGATCTGAACGATCTCTGACCCGCTTCATTGATCTCAGATCAATGAAATTACGTGAAAGATCAATAAATGGTAAATCCGTATTGGATGGACTTGCTCACGGATTTGGGTACGCCGCCATCCTTTCTCGGCTCGAACTTGATGGCCTTTGCCGCCGCGATTGCCTTTTCCGTAAGGCCATTCGGCAGGCCGCGAACGACCGTTACGGCACCGATCTGTCCGTTCGCCAAAAATGTGACCCTAAGAACAACTGTTCCCTGAACCGAGTTCTTTCTGGCCTCGTCCGTATAGCCGGGTTTTGGGTTATGCAGTATCTTCAGGTCTGTCGAAGGGCCTCTGGCCACTACGGGCGGCGGACCGCCTGTACCAGAACCGCGGCCGCTTCCTTCGCCGTCACCGACGCCGTCACCATAGCCGGAACCGGTGCCGCTCCCCGCTCCCGTTCCGCGTCCGCTTCCCTGTCCGGTGCCTCTGCCCGTACCTAAGCCGCCGCCGGTCCCAGGACCGTCCGAAGAAATTCCAAATCTCGCGTTCGGATCACCGTATTTATCGTACACCTGCTCGGTCTTTTTCTGCCCTTCGGTCGATGCCACCGGAAGTTTCAGTTCGGTATTGTCAGAGCGGTATGTCGTAGCACTTGGCGGCCTGACCGGATTTCTGGTCTGGTTTGCAAGGTCTCCTAGTGACACAGGCTCCGGCTTTTCCTTACCACCGCCGCCTCCGCCGCCGCCTTCGTCATTATCCTTTTTCTCCGGTTTGACATCCTCAACAGTCATTGGCACCGCATCGATCAAAGAAGAAAGCGGATAATCCTCGCCTATCGAGGCAATGAAAAGATCTTTTTGGAATAGCGAAACTCCCCAGGACACAAGTGCCGTGGTCAATACTAGAGCCGTTGCCCCAAGCAAAAGAGCTTTTCTCTGCTTGCCGTTCGTCTCCTGAATAACCGTGACATAATAGCCGCCGTCATCGTCATCAGCTTTTGCAACAGGCCTGTTGGCAAAATGGTCACGCGGTTCATCCGCATTCATCGCCTCGGTCTGATAAAAAACGCCTGACGCCGGTATCGACGCCGGAACCGGAATGAATACAGGCTCTGCCGCTTCTTCCTCGACCGCCTCGGCAGTGTCATTTTCGCTGGAAGCCTCAAACGCCAATTCCTCAACCGGCTCTTCAACAACTGGCCCTTCAGCGATCCCGACCTGGAAATCCGCGCTCAGATCGACAACATCCTCGGATGTTTCGAATAACGCCGGTTCCTGCTCCGGTGAATCCTCAAGCTCCAAAAGGTTGTCAGACGCGGCTATGAATCCGGGAGCCTCAGGAACGGGTATCTCTTCCGCGACCGGCTCCGACACCGTTTCATGCTCAACCGGCTTCATCGCATAGGCTTCCAACTGCGAACCGCAATCAGGGCAAAACGTGAACCGTTCCGCAAAACCCTCTTCGCAAGAACTGCAATACTTCATTATCTTTGCCATTTCCGTCTCTTCCATTCATTGCCCCTGATCAAAAGGGGCAGGCTCAAACCTCTGATAAATGACCAACCCTTATTATAACGCGTTTTTCACGCGGATTGTAAATCATTTACAAAAAACACGGGTGCGAACTCAAGAAAATCAGCCGCTCAATGAATGTAGATGCCATTGCCGCTTTCTGCGATGCCTGACCGCATATCAAAAAATAATGCCTTTCTTTGCATCCAAAAAACATACCCTGACAACACTTGAATGGAATTTTGCAACTAAAAAAGATAACATTCTCATTTCACCGAACTTGTGATGACATCAGTAATGAAAAATCTCCAGAAGACATTTGCGGCCCTGTTCGTCCTGTTCCTTTTGGCATTAAGCTCAAATGCACAGACCGCTCAACGGCCGCCGCGACAGGAACGGCTCCTTAACGGCCTGAAGGTTCTGATATGGAACGAACCCGCAAACGACCGCGTGATGCTTCGGCTTCGCATCCATTCCGGCTCCGCCTTTGACCAACAGGGCAAGGAAGGAACGATGAAGATACTTGCCGAGACCATCTTTCCGAACGAACAGACACGGGCATTCTTTTCCGAAGATCTAGGCGGCCAGCTTGAGGTCATCAGCAACTACGACCACATTCAGATCAATGCCTCGTCGCGCTCCGATGCGTTCCTGACAATGATCGAGACCATTGCGTCCGCCGTTTCAACTCCGACCATCGACAAGGAAACCACGGATGCGGTCAAACAGCACATCTCAACGCTTCTGGACGAAGCGGAGGAAAGTCCTGAATACATAGCAGATCGCGCGGCGGCAGAACGTCTTTTTGGAACCTTTCCTTATGGACGGCCTGAGATCGGCACGCGGGAATCGCTCGGCCAGATCGATTTTGCCGACATTCGCTTTGCCTATGACCGCTTTTTTGGGGCGGACAACGCAACGCTCACCATCAGCGGAAAAGTTGACCCGGCGCTTGCCTACAGGGCAGCACGCCGATATTTTGGCGCGTGGAAAAAATCCGACAAGCTGATAGCTCCGACATTTCGACAGCCCGATGCGCCGGACACTTCGCTAAAATTGGTCGAGGCTCCCGGTTCAGGCCCCGGCGAGGCCCGCTTTGCCGTTCGCGGCGTTGCCAGAAAGGACAAGGACTATGCTGCATTTACGGTTCTGACGTCGATACTGGACAGCCGCGTCAAGGCAAAGGCTCCAGCCGCTCATCGCGAACACGCATTTGCAAGAAGCGACGCATATATTCTGCCGGGCATCCTTCTTTTTGGCCTTTCTCAGATCGAGACCCCAATAAACACCGGGACAGCATCAGATGCCGCCGAGGAAAAGCGGTCCGGCGGCAACATAGCCCGGATATTTGACGAAAAGATCACGCAGCAGGAATTTTCCGCCGCGATAGCTCAGATCAGATTGATAAGGAACGGCATCGATCCTGTCGCCCTGTGGCTGGATGTCGATACATACGGACTCGGTTCGGTCAAAGCCGAGCAGGACGCATTTGCTTCGGTAACGCTGGCGGATGTGCAGCGCGTCGCTGACCGTACAAAAGCATTGCCGATGGTGACGGTCGTGGTCATCAGGGAAGATCCCGTCAAGGAAGAGCCGCAGGAAACAACCGAACAAACAGAACAATAGTGGAACATCAGCAAACCGTCGGTGAGATCGAACATTCGCGCGCCGTCCGAAAGATGTTTTCGGGCATCGCGGGGCGCTATGACCTGCTCAATCATCTGCTTTCGGCCAATATCGACAAACGCTGGCGAAAAAAGGTCAGACATCTTCTAAAAGACAAACTGGATGATCCCGACGCGTTGATCCTCGACGTCGCCTGCGGAACCGGAGACCTTTCCATCGAACTCAGCGGCAATGCCCGCGCAAACGTTCTGGGAACTGATTTTTGCAGGCCGATGCTGGAGATCGCACAAAAAAAGGCTCCTGACATTCCTTTTACCGAAGGCGATGCGATGTCGCTTCCCTTTCCTGACCGGACATTTGACGCAGTGACAATAGCCTTTGGGCTGAGAAATCTGTCAAATTTCAAGGAAGGCCTCGCTGAACTGCGAAGGGTTCTGAAAACGGACGGAAAGCTGGCCGTGTTGGAATTCTCATCGCCCGTCGTGCCGGGTTTCAGAGGCGTCTTCAATTTTTATTTTGCCAATGTCCTGCCGCGTCTTGGCGGGTTGGTCAGCGGTGAGCGTGGAGCATACGAATATCTTCCCGCTTCGGTGCAGAAATTCCCCGACCAGAAGGCGCTTGTAAAAATGATGACGGACACGGGTTTTAGCGAGGTAAGTTATACGAATCTTACCGGCGGCATCGCCGCCATCCATGTCGCGACGCGTTCCGAGGCATAGTTCTCCTCATCAAATTTGCCGTCAACGGCAAAACATATCAAAATAGTTCGGGTCAAATGAAATACAAGCTGCTGAACCTCGCACGTCAGATCGGCCTCATCATACTGGTGATGTGGACGGTCGTGTCGCTTGTCACCCTGCTTATCGAATTTGTTCCCGGCTCGCCCGCGACCGCCATTTTGGGCGAGACCGCGACGCAGGAACAGATAGAGGATTTCAACAAAAAGCATGGCCTTGACCGCCCCGGTTTTTTCATTTCCGTATCAAAGGACGGAACCGTCACGTGGAACGGAATGGAGAACCGCTATGTCGATTATTTTTCCGGCCTTCTTCGCGGTGATCTGGGCAGGTCGTTCCGTACCGACCGCCCGATACTGGATATGGTCATGGAGCGATATCCGGCAACGATAAAACTTGCCCTTGCCTCAATGCTTGTCGCCATTGTGATAGCGATACCGCTTGGCGTGGTCGCGGGAACCAACAAGGGCGGCATTATTGACAATTTCGCGTCGCTGATCGCTCTGCTGGGCATTTCGCTCCCGACGTTTGTTGTCGGCCCGTTCCTGGTCTATATCTTTGCGGTGAAACTGGGTTGGTTTTCCGCCACCGGCAGCCTTTATCCTGAAGACATCGTGTTGCCTGCGGTTACGCTTGGCGCGGCGCTTTCGGCAATTCTGACGAGAATGGTCCGTTCCAGCGTCATCGAGGAACTCGGCGAGGATTATGTAAGGACAGCCCGAGCCAAAGGCCTCAGGGAACGAACGGTCGTCTTTAAACACGTCCTGAAAAACGGCCTTATACCCGTGGTAACGATCCTCGGATTGCAGCTTGGCGTGCTGCTGGCCGGGTCGATCATCACCGAAAAGATATTCAGCTGGCAGGGACTCGGCCTGCTACTGCTTGATGAGGGCATTGCAAAACGTGACTATCGCCTTGTTCAGGGCTGTGTTTTGGTCATCAGCCTTACATATATCATTGCGAATTCGCTGACAGACCTTGTTTACAGATGGCTTGACCCAAGGATACGGCTGTCCTGAACCATATCTATCGAACATCGGAGATTTTTTGTGAAAAAGGCTTTTGTGCAGGCCGGCATTAAATGAGCAGGTTAACCTACTTCGGTATCTTCATTGTTGCGATCGTCATATTTGTGGCGGTCTTCGCCCCATTTTTGGCGACGCACGATGTTACCGTCCAAAACCTTGAGCTTCGTTTTGCCGAACCGTCGGCGGAACACTGGTTCGGCACTGATGCCCTTGGCAGGGATGTTTATTCAAGGGTTCTTTTCGGAGCGAGGATCTCTTTGCAGGTCGGCATCATCGTCGTTGGCGTATCTGCCGTGATCGGCATTTTTATCGGTTCGATAGCCGGATTTTACGGCGGCTGGGTTGACAGGATACTTTCAGGTTATGTTTTCAATGTCTTTCTAGCCTTTCCCGGCCTGCTTCTCGCCATTGCGTTTGTGGCTTTCCTCGGCGCGGGACTTGAGAAACTGATCCTTGCGTTGTGCATCATCGGCTGGGTCGGATACGCAAGAGTGATGCGCGGACAGGTTCTGAAAGTCAGGGAATATGATTTTGTCCATGCGGCCCGCGCGCTCGGCGCCGGCAATATGAGGATCTTATTCACCCATATTTTGCCGAATGCTATCCAGCCTCTTATAGTTCAATCGTCGCTCGGAATGGCAGGCGCTGTTCTTTCCGAGGCGTCGCTTTCCTTTCTCGGATTGGGAATACCGCCGCCTGCCCCAAGCTGGGGAACGATGATCGACGAAGCTCGGCAATTTTTCTCCATATATCCGCATGTCCTCTTCTTTCCCGGTGCCGCAATAGCCCTGACCGTTCTGGCGTTCAACTTCCTCGGTGACGGGCTGCGTGAATACCTGGACCCCAAACAAAGGACCCGCTGACCACAAAATTTGAAGAATATCTGCAACCTGATCCATCCTTGGCTCATCTACCTGACAGTTCGGGAAAAAACGAGTCTCTACCCGTGTCAGAGGCAGTTTGGTATTAGGCCCCGGTCATTAAATGGCATCAAAGATCAAGGCCGATACATCCCTGAACTGCGTTTTGCTGTGAAAAATGCCTTTTTGGACAAAAGCCAAAGACAAAAGGACACGACGTTAACCATAACTTATTGTATTTCAATATGATACGCCATTCTTAAATCTTACTGAAATCCGGTGTGGATCGACAAATAACATTGCTTTTTGTTCCCAAAAAGGATATAATTACGGATTTTGAAGGGCTAGATTTTATTTACTTAGAGGCAGTTCGGGTTTTGACCGGAAAGGAGGCCTCTGTAATTGGCTGCGTATTTCGTGGTTTTGAAATTTTGTATCGTGAACATCATCAACGATGCAAAAAAATTTAGGAATTCTCGTCTTTTTAGAGGTTCTTGTTTCTAGATGTTTAATTGAACTTGCGGAGGTCGTTCCCCCAAGCGCATCGATCTCTTTAAGTTTTGACCGTGCCGGCTCCGATCGATCTAGCTCTCGACGGCCCGGCAAGTGAGAAGTCAGTATGTCATATAAGGCCCACAACCGTTTCTTGATCAGCGCCAGTTTGATCATCACCTTTGCCGCCGTTGCAATAGGCATCTTTCAGGGAGCCGCCAACGAACGGTCAATAGCAGCTTCTGATAGAGTCTGCTCTGAAAATTCCGCCGTTACAAGCAAACAAGATCTCCAAAACCAACTGCCGGCCAAATGCGTCGAGACGCGGTACGACCCTGAGCCGTTCACGATGCTTATGTTCGGCATCGGGTTGACAGGTTTTGCTTACGGCGCGAGGCGTCATTTTATGGAACCGGCCGACCGCGGTTAGAGAAGTGCCTTGAGGATTATGAAGCAGTGATCTAATGTCATCGGCGCAAGTTATACGGATAGCGGAAAAACACGCTGAGAAAGTGGCACAAGATCACTGCGGGCGTGTTATTTTTGTGTTGACGGGAAACCAAGGCAGGCGTGATATAATTTTGGATTTTACCCTGGTTTGATCATTTGGTAAGCGTGACCATCTTTATGGGAACAAACTGACAGGCTGGCCGCCGTTTGGATTGATATGGCTGTTGAATTTAGAAAAAGATCTCTTGGCGACATTGTAAAGATCGCAAAACGCAGAGGCTTGTTGATAGCATTGCCCGCGCTTGCCGGTCTCGTCGCCGTATTGCTGGTTTTGCCCGGACTGCCGCGAGTGTATCGGTCAACAACGTTCTTGACCCTTACTCCGCCGACGATCTCGGAAAAGGTTGCCCCTTCCCTGACGGACGAGACCATGTCGCACCGGCTTCAGTCTATCGGCTCAAATGTTCTGAGCCGCTCGTCGCTTGAGGCGATCATCAGCAAATTTGACCTTTATAGCGATAAAAGGTCTGCCGGCCTCCCAATGGAAATGATCGTTGACGGAATGCGTGACAAGATCACCGTCGAACCGGAAAAGGGAGACAGTGAGGTCGTTGGTTTTCGTGTAAGCTTTCGATACAGCGACGCCCATATCGCCCAGTCCGTTACCGCTCATTTGGCGGAACGTTTCATTTCCGATCAAAACAAGGAATCGAAAGCAAGTGCCGAGACAACTCGTGAGTTCATCGACACACAGCTTGCACAATCAAAGGCCCAATTGGACGCTATCGAGAAAGAGCGCCTTGGCATAATGATGCGAAACGTTGACGCTCTGCCCGAATCGTCACAGGGCCTGATCGCACAACTTACGGGGCTTCGTCAGCGTGAACAGACAATATCAAAGGATAAGGAATCCCTGATGACCGAGCGTGGCCGCGTGCAGGAGAGCATTAGGGCCTTGAACGCTCAGATGCGTCTTATCGACACATACGGTGACAAGGATACTCAGGAACAGCCCTTCCGTATCGAAGACACACCCGCATACGCTCAGCTTATACAAAAACGCGCGGAATTGACCGCTAAGCTGGAAAACCTCCTTAAAAAGTTTCGCGAAAAGGAACCGGAAGTTGTCCAGACCCGGACCGAGATCGAAAAGATCAATGACGAACTCAACAAACTGGCCGGAAGCACCGACCAGCGAGCAAAGGCGATACGGGACGCAGCGGCCAGAAAGTCAGAGATGCAAAAACGAAGTCTCGAAATAGAAAGAGACAAGGCCGAGAGCCAGTTGAATCTGATCGCGACCCAACTTCAGAACAAGGATGTCGAGCTTGACCGGAACTCGATACAGATCGGGATGCTTGAAAGCAAGATCAACACGATCCCGAACGTCAAGGTAGAACTCGAGGGCGTCAATAACGAGTACGCTTCGGCAAAATCGAACTATGACGAACTGTTGAAGAAATTCAACAGCGCCCAGCAACAGGTTCAGCGCGAAAGCAATGAACAGGGCGAGACGATACAGGTAGTTGACCCGGCAAGCCTGCCCGAAACGCCGGAGAATGCATCCAAGCGGCCAATGTTCCTTGGCCTGGGTGCCGGGGCCGGATTGTTCTTCGGATTGCTGTTTGCATCCTTTTTTGAGGTGCCGAGGCTGTTCAAGATACAGAACATCGTGGACACAGAGCATTACACCGGACTTCCGGTGCTTGCCGCAGTTCCGCCATTGCTGACCGAAGCCGAAATGGCAAAGGCCAGGCGCTTTACGTATCTTAAGGTGGCCGCCGGCATCATATTGACCGTAATTTCTGTCCCGGTATTGGTTGTGTTACTAAACGTGACCAAAATACTGGAGCGATTAAGTTAAGATCACCGGGGTCGTTAACGATCCGGAGCCAGAATGTACAAAGACCATTTTTCACTTAAGGAATATCCGTTCAGTCTAACGCCTGACCCGAAATTCATTGTCTTTACGCCAAGTTATAACGAACTTTTGGCGGGACTCTATTACGGGATCGAGATGGCAAAAGGCCTTATCGTCTTGACGGGCGAGGTCGGCACGGGAAAAACGACCGCCCTGCGCTGGCTTATCCGCCGTCTGGATTCCAGTGTGCGTGCGGCATATATCTTCAACCCCCACCTGTCGATAGACGAGTTCTATCATCACGTAACGGAAATGCTCAATATCACCGATTACGAGAACAAGACGGATATGCTGCTTGAAATGGGCAAAATGCTCGAAGATCGGCACCGGCGCGGACTCAGGACACTTTTGATAGTTGATGAGGCCCATGAGATCTCTGACGAGGTAATGGAAGAGATCCGGCTTTTGCTCAATTTTGAATCGGACAGCGCAAAGCATTTGCAGATAATACTGACCGGTCAGCCGGAGCTTCGCGAAAGACTTCGCCAAAAAAATCTTAGGCAGTTGAAGCAGAGGGTTGCCCTTCGGTGTGAGATGCCTGTTCTGCCAACCATTGATGAAGTTACCAGATATATCACCGAGCGCCTGATGCTTGCGGGATCATCGCAAAAGAACATTTTCACACAGGACGCAATAGATTTTGTTTACCAGTGTTCCGAGGGGATTCCGCGGCTTATCAACAATTTATGTGACAACGCCCTGATCGCGGCGTTTGCCGCAAATGAAAAAAAGGTCACTCGTGAAATGGTCGAGGAGGTCGCCGCGAACCTGGACCTTCTGCCGGATAAGGACGCATTGATCGCAAGCGACCGGGCGGCAGATCGGATCAGCTCACGGATATTGACGACTTCAGGAGTTGAGGAACTCCTTTCCGACAAAAGCGGAAAAACGAGTTTCGTGGCGTCCGACAATAACTAGGAACCGCCATATTTGGCGGCCGTATCGTATAAACTGGAAATTTTTACTGTTTGACTCTTTTTTCGCATCAAATGCACCGACGCAAATGCCGGGAACGATATCGGTCAAGTATTCGAACAAATAGTTCACTGGATTTATAATTTTAGATGAGATTCTTAAAAACATTACAAAAGGCCCATAAAGAACGTCCTGAGGGAAGCACATCCGCCGTTGTGGAAGAGAGCAGCGGTTCGGAGCAGCCTTCCGTTCCGCCGCACTTCGCGGCAGAGCCGTCGTTCAAAATAGGACGCCCCGCTGCGGAACCCGTTTCAGAACACGAGGCTCCGTCAGGCCTGCCTCGTGTGGTTGAGGAACTTCATTCGGTACCAAACAACGGTAATGCCCACATAAGAACTCTGGAACCGGTTAGGCCTCAATCCCGGCCGGAGCCGACATTTCAGACCTTCAGCCTTTCAAGAGACGCCGTAAACCAGCGCCTGGTTGCGATCAGTGACCCGAATTCTCCTTACTGTGAGGAATACAGATCGCTTCGGACGCAGATAATGCATCAGGCCGAACAGCGCTCGCTGCGGTCCATAGTGGTCGTGAGTCACGGCCCCGGAGAAGGCAAGACAATAACGGCAGTAAACCTTGCCTGTATGCTTGCCCAAACGGACGGCATCAAGGCCCTAGTAATAGACGGCGACCTTAGAATGCCGCACGTAGGTGATTATTTGGGCATGGAAGCTAGTGTCGGGCTGTCAGAAGTGCTTTCCGGAAAGG